>NZ_JBFHFC010000004.1:0-169806 GCF_041583835.1 Thiomicrorhabdus sp.
TAAAGCGGCGGAAGTACGTTTGGTAAGCCGTGAGTTTGTCGGCGGCGGTTACGTCACTGTGATGGTTCGCGGTGAAACCGGCGCGGTTAACGCAGCGGTTCGTGCCGGAGCAGACGCTTGTGAACGTGTCGGTGACGGTTTGGTAGCAGCGCACATCATCGCACGTCCACACAAAGAAGTGGAACCGGTGTTGATGATTGGCGGCAACTCTGCAGGCCGAAGCTAATATCGATGGGGCTTAATTTAGCCCCGGATAAATCAGGAGGGAGACATGCGTTATTCGTCCAGAATGCCAGGGAGCGTCATGCCGGGTGCCGGCGCCTATCCCCAAATTCCTCAGGCTCAAACAGCTGTTGCTAACAGTCAAATCCTGGGGTACTTGGGACGAGCGCTGAGTTTGGAGTTTTCCGCCGGACAGCATTATCTCGCACAGGCTTCGTTGGCAAAGTTTCGCCAGGAAATAGCTTATGCCGAAGGGTTTGTGACTTTAGCGAACGAAGAGTTTCAACATGCGAATCTGATTACAGACCGTATGGTGGCTCAAGGAGCATTGCCGGCAGGTAGTGTTTTACGTCCGGCAGGTCCGGCAAATAATATTGCCGAGGCTTTGAGAAGTTGTGAAGAGCGCGAAATCGCCTTGATTCAACTCTATTCCGAAGCCTCTCAATATTGCGCCAATTTTGGTGCGCAGGAAGACTATGCCCTGTTTAACCGTCTATTGGAAGAAGAGCAGACACAATTGGTGAGAGTACGGTCTTGGTTGGAAGATTACTTTCAGGCGATGACTCAGGCTTATCAACCAAATAGGAGCTTTGTATGAACGAGCGATGGAAACTGAAAGACAAGCCGGCTTCTATGGAAGCCCGGTTTGAGTTCGAAAGTTTTGAAACCTTGAGAACGTTTTTAGATGAGTTGGCGGAACAGGCCGATCGATTGGAGCATCACCCTAATGTCAGTTTTGGCAGGGGACATGTTTCGGTGGTTATTTATGCCAAGGGCGAATCACTTGGAGAAGTCGATTTCAATCTTG
The DNA here is from genome assembly GCF_041583835.1 of Thiomicrorhabdus sp. Classification (GTDB taxonomy): domain Bacteria; phylum Pseudomonadota; class Gammaproteobacteria; order Thiomicrospirales; family Thiomicrospiraceae; genus Thiomicrorhabdus. The sequence continues at coordinate 1,031 of NZ_JBFHFC010000004.1, forward strand.
CGACCGGTATAGACGAAGGGTTTTACCGTGTGACCGAATATTCGCAAGGAGCATGTGCATGACGACACCACAGGATTCAAATAAAACGACGGTAGAAGTCGCGGACAAGGCGGCATCAACCGTTCAAAAAGAGGTTTCTGGCAAACAGGAAACCGGCGGAGCGAGCAGCGTCAAAAAAGCGGCCGCACCACAAAAAGCAGGGGTTCAAAAGTCGAATGCGGCTACAAGCAAACCGACTTCAAAGGCAACTTCCTCTCCAGTAAGAAGCTCGACGGCGGCCAAGCCGTCAAAGCCATCTTCTCAGGGAAGTTCCTCTAAGGAATCCCCTGTCGAGTCAAAGCATATTGCTGATCAGGTAAAGGTTTTCTCAAGCAGAAGAGTTTGGCCGGATTAGAAATACCTCGTCTTATTTAGGCGTTCAAACCGGAAGTCTTAGCCTATTGGGCAGTGCCGGTTCTGCCCATTCTTTTTTTGATTTTAGTTTCATGATTTCGTCATGAGGGTGTGTGCTGTTTCCTATAAAAATATATTGATTCGAGTCTATGGTAGGAAGAGAAAACTTCAATTTCTCAAAATAGAATAAATTCAATAACATGGGAACCAATTTAAGAATCTGTATGTTCGACGACATATCCGGGCGAATGAATTTGAATGACTTTGTTCTGCCTGAATGTTTTCGCAAAGATATTAAGAGAACACGGTAACTGTTAAAGAGAGATCAGTCATGCAATGGTGTGAAGAAGAATACGAAACCGAAGAATGGAGTGTAGGCCTTGCCGAGACGGAAAGTCGGCAAGCAAATGAAAAGCCCCGTGCGATCCTGGCTGAGGAAAGCAGCGATAAGTGTGTTCAGATCATACCTCCGGATTGCCTTGAGAAAGAGCTGATTGAAATCATGCAGGTGCTCGGGATCAAAGAATATACGCTCTACGATGTCAGGGAAAATGTTCAATTACAAGATTCATTGGCAGGCAGCAATATCATGTTTATGGCTAAAGTCAAAAACAGTACTTTTGCTTTGTTGTTGGACGAGCTGAGCCAATACATCCAGAAGGGCCACGACTTGATGGTTTTTTCTTCGGATGTAGAAGTCATGACGCGCTTTAATTGAGAAATAAGATGATGTCTCCGATTATTTTGGCAACAGGCAATCCCAATAAAGTTAAAGAGCTCGCGCCCATGTTGGGCATGGCGGGTATCGTGACAAAACCGCAGACCGACTTCTTTACGGAAGAGGCCGTCGAAGACGGTTTAAGTTTTGTTGAGAATGCCATCATCAAGGCGCGATTTGCCAGCGAGAGAACCGGGTTACCCGCTTTGGCGGATGATTCCGGTTTGGAGGTTGAGGCTTTGAACGGCCAGCCGGGAATCTATTCCGCCCGTTATGCCGGGGTCGAGAACGGCTCGGAGGAGCTGAATTTAAAAAAACTGTTAAGGGACATGGCGATGCTGCCGTATCCGCAGCGACTCGCCCGTTATTCGTGCGCGGTCGTTTATGTAAAACATGCAAGGGATCCGATGCCAGTGATTGGAGTCGGGCATTGGTATGGAGAGATTTTAATGAAGCCACGTACCGGCTACGGGATCGGGTATGACGACGTTATGTGGATTCCCGAATTGGTGAAATCCGTCTCTGAAATTCCGTTTGAAATAAAAAACCGGATTAGTCACCGAGCCAAGGCGGTTCAGTCTGTGATTAACCAGTTAAACCAATTAAAGGGAGATGCGAGAAGATGATTGAATTGCGTACCTATGTTTTTCTCGATTCCCTTCAGCCTCAATTGGCTTCGTATATGGGAACGGCATCCATGGGGTTTTTGCCGGTTCCCGGAGATTCCTGTCTTTGGATAGAGGTGGCTCCGGGGATGGCGGTACATCGCCTGTCGGACGTTGCCCTTAAGGCTTCGAATGTCCGCTTGGGGCAACAGATTGTCGAACGAGCTTATGGATCAATGGTTATTCACCATAGAGACCAGAGCGACGTACAGGAAGCGGGTGAACATATATTAAGACACTTGAATACTCATGAGTATGACCGGCAGCAGTGCGTTGTGATGTGGAGCGAGATTATCCGCGGAGTGACGCCGGATCACGCCACTTTGATCAACCGTGATAACCGTAAGGGTTCAATGATTTTGCCCGGACAAAGTATGTTTATTATGGAGACCGAACCGGCCGGTTACATCGTTTATGCCGCAAACGAAGCGGAAAAGGCGGCCAACGTCACATTGGTGGAGGCCCGTGCGGTCGGTGCTTACGGTCGTCTGTTGATGTGCGGTAAAGAATCGGATATTACCGAAGCGGCCAGGGCGGCCAATGACGCGCTTCAGCGCTTAACGTGCCGGGCGTCATCATAAACAATTGTTTGTATGGTTTATAAACAATTGCCTGTATAACTTACTGTACAGGTAATGTATCATCAATCGCTGTAAGTGGTTGATTAACAAATTAATAAAGACTTTAGCTATGAGCGAACAACAACCTATTCAACAACCGAAAAACTTTTTGATACGGCACGCATCGTTACGCCAGATACAGGTGTTTGAATCGGTTGCGCGTAACCTCAGTTTTACCAAAGCGGCCGAAGAACTCTATTTGACGCAGCCAACGGTGTCGTCCCAGGTGAAAAGTCTGGCGGAGGCGATCGGCATGCCGCTTTACGAGCAGGTGGGTCGTAAAATCTTTCTTACCGAAATCGGTGAGGAGGTTGCCTGTAGTTGCCGGGATGTCATTAATCAGTTCTCCAACCTGGAGATGAAGCTGGATGATTACCGAGGGATGACTCGAGGGCGTCTTCGCGTGGCGGTCATGACAACGGCCAAATATTTCATGCCGTTGGCGTTGGGTGATTTTTGTAAAAAATATCCGGATATTGATTTGGATTTGACCATCGCCAACCGTAATACACTTATAAGCCGGATCAGACGAAATCTGGATGATATCTATATTTTGGGTCAGATTCCCCCGAGCGAACTCGATTTGGAGGTGATTCCGTTTGCCCCCAACCCTTTGGTGATCATTGCCAACAGTCAGCATGAACTGGCAGGAAAGAAAGTGACACTCAAGCGATTGGCAAAAGAGCCTTTTATTATGAGGGAGGAGGGGTCCGGTATCCGTTCGGCGGTTGAAAACGCATTTGAAGCCAAAGGGCTGAAAGTGAATGAGAGACTGACCTTGAAGAGTAACGAGGCGATCAAACACTGCGTCGCAGGAGATCTCGGCGTGGCCTGTGTATCCAAACACGCCCTCTACTTGGAAAAGGAGCAGGGGCCGATCACCGAATTGGATGTCGAGGGATTCCCGATTCAAAAACAGTGGAATATTGTCTATCCGCGCGGCAAGGAGCTCTCGATTATCGCTCAGGAGTTTTTGAACTTTTTGAGGAAGTCGGGCGAAGATTTCATTGAACTGTAAAGAGGCTCTAAGTAACTCTTATTTTCGTCTTTTCTCCTGTTTATCCGGCGTGCGCTTTGTGCCAATGCAGAGCGCATACCCGTCTAAAATAAAAGGTTCTTTTTTCCGAAAGGCAATGCTTTTCCGGTGACGGAATTCTTTAAATTTCATTTTGGCATGTAAAGTCTACAACCCTTTATTGATGGGGTTTTCAGGGTTTATGTCGCTTATAAAAATAACCATTCCATTTAGTCTATAGGTCGTATTCGATTTACCAATTTTTCTTTCGATGCGCTATCTCCTAATATTTAAAAAACATTCAAAAACGCGAATTGCGCAAAGCAAGAATTGCTTGTCTGCATTCGAAAGAAAATTAAGGAGTCTTCTATGAATATGCAATGGATGGATGCCTCAATCATGTTGGTGATACCGACCATATATTTTATCGGGGCTTTAACCAACGAGAGACGTGCCAATTGGAAATTGGCAACCGCGATCAGTTTGTTGGGATTGTCACTGACACTGTTTCTTGCCCTGTCGGTTTATTTTGACTGGATTGACCGTTCGGCATCCGGTCAGTGGTTCGGCGCGTCAGGAATGAGCCTGGTGATGTTGGGCTTGGTGAATTTCATCGCCTTCGTCAATATCCGTTATTCCAGTGCTTATATGGCGGGCAATGTCGAAGAAGAAAAACGTTATCTGCGTTGGTTGCTGGTGACGCTGGGCAGTGTTGCAACGGTTATCGTCAGTAACCATATGCTGCTATTGATGGTTGCCTGGATTGCGATCAGTCTGAGTTTGCATAGACTGTTGGTGTTTTTCCCGAACCGTCAGCGAGCCGTATTGGCGGCGCACAAAAAGTTTATCTTCGCCAGGGTTGCGGAATCGTGTCTTCTGGGCGCCATTTTGATTTTGCATTATGAACACGGTACCTGGTTCATCAGTGAAATTTACCAAAATGTCTCTTCGTCGGAGCAGTTAAGCAGACTGGATCAGTTTGCCGCGGTGCTTCTGGCGATGGCGGCATTGGTTAAATGTGCCCAATTGCCGTTGCATGGCTGGTTGATTCAGGTGGTTGAGGCACCGACACCGGTTTCGGCACTGTTGCATGCCGGTATCATCAATCTGGGTGGATACCTTCTCATTATCTTCGCGCCTTTGATCGTGTTGTCGGACTTCGCTCAGTGGACGCTTCTGGTGATTGGTGGAATCACGACCGTCTTGGCCGCGCTGGTGATGATGACGCGTGCTTCGGTGAAGGTGCGTCTGGCCTGGTCGACCATGTCGCAAATGGGATTGATGCTGGTCGAGTGTGCTTTGGGATTGTTTGAATTGGCGTTGCTTCATTTGGTCGCCCACTCCTGTTACAAAGCTTATGCGTTCCTAAACTCCGGTTCGGAAGTCGAATCCAGTATGAAACGCAGGCTTTCAAGACCGGTGGCGCCTTCGGTCACCGAGTGGTGGATTGCAGGAGCGATCTCTGCCGGTCTGGTTGTTGCGTTGGTTTGGGCATTAGCGTTGCCTGCGCCATACAGTCCATGGTTGCTATTTGCGATTGCATTGACGTTGTTGATTGCCGAAAGGCGGGGTCGATTGACCGCCGCCTCGGTACTTGGAATGGTTGGCTTAGGTGCCGTTTTGCTGCTGGTTTACAGTTTGCAGAAGAGCGGAGCCAGCTTGATTGTGCCATCCATGCAGACCAGTGTCGGCTGGGCGGGCGATTTATGGATAGCTTTCCTTCTGATTCTGTTTATAGCGGGTTATTTGCTACTCCAATATCAAAGTGAACGTCCTTGGATAAAGAAAGTGAGACGTGCGTTTTATGCCGGTTTCTATTTGGATGAATGGGTTACACGCCTGAATCTCAGAATTTACCCGACGAGATTGCCGGTGCGGTTCAAGCCCAAGAAATTACAGGTTCCCAAGGAGGAGTTATATCAATGATTTTGCATAAGGAAAAGGCTTCGGAAAGCGATGGCTTGAATCAAGCAAAGTTGCTGATGCCGGAGCTTTCGGAAAAACAAAAAACGGAATTGACGGACGCTTGTGGCCGTATTGCGCCTACTTGGCCGTTGGATGAGTTGATTGCCGTCAATCCTTGGTGGGAAATGCGCGACCAACCGGTTGCTAAAGTGTCGGCAAAATTGAGTGCTTTAAGCCAGGCTCAGTGTGTGATGCCCAAATCGTATTTCCGGGAAATCTGGATGGAGAGTCTTCAGCCCCAGCATTTACAGCAGGCGGCCGAAGAGAAGGGGCTGGATTATTCGGTTGAGAATCTTGAGCGTTATCTGCTCGAAGAAGACGAGCATACCCATTGGCATAACGTCAGCGATTTTGTCGACAGCGGGCGGGATCGTAAATACAAGATGGCTTGGCGCGATGAGATTACCCATCAAATCAGCCAATTCTGTGCGGACTATTTCCGTCTGAAAGAAGACCGGGAAGCTTATTCGGATCGTTACAAGGGACTGTATGGTGAATGGTTGGCAACCACCCGACAGGATAAGGGGATTGAAATCCTCATGGCGGAAGACGGGCTGACCGAACATTTCATGGATTTGCCGGAAGATCCGGAAACCCTGTTGGCGCAAGCCTTGGTGGGGCTCGGAGTACCAGACAGCCAGCTGGCCGACTATGCGCATGCGTTGTTGCTGGATGTGAACGGCTGGGCTTCTTGGGTGGCCTATTTGCGTTGGCAGGACCGTTTGAACGGCCATGAAAATGAGTTGATGATGGAATTCCTGGCGATTCGTATGGCTTGGGAGTGGGTTCTGTGGGGGCACCAGAGAGACAGTGACCGTTCGGTGTTCAATGAACTTAAAGTCATGTGGCGTCACCAGATCGGCATTTTGCCGGAGCTGATCTCAATTCATGAGGCGGCTCAGGCCAAATCCTGGATCTGGCAAAGAGCGGCGGAGATCGCCTTCCAGTCGGATCTGCATCAACAGTTGGATCATGCCAGCAAAGCGAAGAATCAGGTTAATGAGGAACCTTCGATTTTGCAGGCGGCTTTCTGTATCGATGTTCGTTCCGAGGTCATCAGGCGTGCTTTGGAGGCCCAGGATGCGCGAATAGAAACTCTCGGATTTGCCGGATTTTTCGGCTTGCCCATAGAGTATCAGCCTATCGGGACGGATGTTTCCCGTCCTCAGCTTCCCGGCTTGTTGAAGTCCGGAATCAAGGTCTCTCCGGTTATGTCGGCATCGTCAAAAAACGAGACGGCCAGTTCCTTGAACCGGAAAGCGCGCTGGATCGAGTGGGGGAATGCGCCTCCGGCCACCTTCAGTATGGTTGAAGCAACGGGCTTGATGTATGCCTTTAAGTTGCTTCGTAATAGCCTGTTTCCCGATGCGCATGCGAATCCGATCAACGAACTCCCGGCAACGGACGAGTTTGAGATGATTCAGCATGATTCGCCTTTGACTGTGGATCAGAAAGCGGATTTGGCGGCCGGTATTTTGCATGCCATGGGCTTGGATCGGAATCTGGCGGAAACGGTGTTGTTGGTCGGTCACGGCAGCAGCAGTTGCAACAACCCGCATGCGGCCGGGTTGGATTGCGGTGCCTGTGGAGGACAGACCGGTGAAATCAATGTTCGCGTTCTGGCGTTTTTGTTGAATGACGAGCAGGTTCGGAACGGTTTGATGGAAAGGGGAATCACGATTCCCGATGGCACCCGTTTTATTGCAGCCATGCATAACACCACGACGGACGAGTTTACCTGTTTCGGTTCCGAAGGTCTGGACGGTCAGGTTAAGACCTGGCTATCCCGCGCCACCGGCCTGGCTCGACAAGAGCGGGCGGGTAGGTTGGGATTGAATCACTTGCAGGGTCAAAGTCTGCATCAGACGATTCAACGCCGTGCCAAGGATTGGTCTCAGGTTAGGCCTGAGTGGGGGTTGTCCAATAATGCCGCTTTCATTGTCGCTCCCCGTTCAAGAACCAAAGGTTTGAATCTGGAGGGCCGTGCGTTCTTGCATGATTATGATTGGCAGCAGGATGAAGACTTGTCTTTGTTGACATTGATCATGACCGCGCCCATGGTTGTAACCAACTGGATCAATATGCAGTACTACGCCTCGGTTTGCGATAACCATGTTTATGGTAGTGGGAACAAGGTGTTGCATAATGTTGTCGACGGTTGCATCGGTGTGTTTGAAGGCAATGGCGGTGACTTGAGAATCGGGTTGCCGATGCAATCGCTCCATAACGGGGAAAAATGGATGCACGAACCCTTGAGGTTAAGTGTTTATATCGATGCTCCTTGGGAAGCGGTCGATAAAGTCGCGGCTGAAAATGAAGTGGTTAGGCAGTTGATCGATAACGAATGGCTGTATTGCTTTGTTTGGGGGCGCGACGGCAGTATTCGCCGTTATTTGAGCGGCCAGTGATTTCTCACCCGGAAAGGGGGAAATCGTAGTGGCCGTTTCTCGACGGCAATCTATTGAGTGAGGCGTTTTTGTGCTTCCGACTGAATGCGTTTGATCATGTGGTACAGGCCGGTCGAACGGTTCGGGCTTAATTGTTGTAACAAACCGATTTTCCCTAAAAAATCTAAAGGCGCACCGGCAATTTCTTGAGGGGTGCGTCCATTGTATACGCGAAGTAATAGAGCGATCAGTCCCGAAACGATGGCGGCGTCGCTTTTGGCTTGCATGTACAGGCGGCCGTCGTGTTCTTCGATATGAATCCAAACCTGCGATTGGCAACCGTGGATGCGGTTTTCTTCGGTTTGAAAAGCCGAATCCAATTGCTGTAATTGCTTGCCCATATCGATCAAGTACTTGTAGCGATCCTTTGGATTGGCAAAGTGCGTAAAGCGTTTGATTAGATCCGCTTGTACTTCTTCAAGACTTTGTTTTGGTGGGGTAAATTCCACACTCGATTCCTCGGTTATTTTCTGAGGCGCTAATGATACCACTTTTACGAAAGCATCTAAACTGGGGAAAATACGGCTATTTTGCCGTCAAGTCGGGTTGCCGGGAACCGAATCAGTTCAGGTGATAGTTAACCGGAACTTTGATTTGCCACTGTGTCCGTTGAATCTGCTTTGGAAAAGAGAGGAAATGGTTATGCATATGTTCTTGAATGATTGAAAGGGCGGCATTGTCCAACAATCTTTTCCCCGAACTTTGGAGGAGTTGTAGATTGACGATGTTACCGTTTTCCAAAATAACGAATTGGATGATAACCGTACCTTCCCAGTGACGGCGTTTAGCCTGACGAGGATAGCTGTCTTGTGCATGGCGGATGATTTCGTCACGCAGGTTGTTTAAATAAGCCTGTTCGGCATTCGCTATTTGCTCCGAACTGTATAGCGGCTTCGGTTCCGGCTTCGGTTCCGGCTTCGGTTCCGGTTTTGGTTCCGGTTTTGGTTCCGGTTTTGGTTCCGGCTTTGGTTCCGGCTTCGGTTCCGGCTTCGGTTCCGGCTTCGGTTCCGGCTTCGGTTCCGGCTTCGGTTCCGGCTTCGGTTCCGGTTTTGGTTCCGGTTTTGGTTCCGGTTTTGGTTCCGGTTTTGGTTCCGGTTTTGGTTCCGGTTTTGGTTCCGGTTTTGGTTCCGGTTTTGGTTCCGGTTGTGCTTTCATTTCTTGAAACATGGACAGGGTAACAGGCACGTTTACGAGTGGTTCGTCTTTTTTAATCGGTAGGGAATAGAGCCAGTAGCCCACGATGAAAAGCAGGCTGTATAGAAAAATCGTCAGTATCAGGGCTTTTAACGAATTGGAACTCATTACGACGAAGCTTTGGTAAGAATGGTCAGATTGTTGAGCTGTTGTGCCTTTAACGCATCGATGAGTTTGACGAAACTGCCGAAATCGGCACTTTTATCAACTTGAATGACGATACTCTGTTTTTTGTCCAATCGGGCTAAAAAACCATCGATTGAGGCCATCTCTTGAGGTTCTTCATTCAGGTAGAACACATTGTTTTGATCGATGTGAAACTTAACCGGTTTTTCGTCAACGGGCGGAACATAAGACTGGGTACTTTGGGTTTCCGGCAGTTCGATGTTCAGGTTGTCTTTGACGATGAAACTTGCCGTGGTCAGTACGATTGCCAGCAATACCAGCATGACGTCAATTAAGGGGATGACATTGATGCTGTCAAATCGTTTCATTGTTTTAAATCTTGTTGTGCTTTGAACTGGGATTGCATGACGTCAACGCGTCGCATTAGACCGTTAAAACTCATGATGCTCGGAATGGCGATGGCGATGCCGGCGGCTGTTGCCTTTAATGCCAGGGCGAGGCCCGTCATTATGGCACCTGTATCAATGGTATGTTGTTGGCCTAGATCGTAAAAGGTGATTAATATGCCAAGTACCGTTCCAAGCAGACCGACGTAAGGCGCATTGGCACCGATGGTCGATAGGGTGGTGAGGTTACGGGTAGCTGCAATTTGAAGCAGTTCGCCATGATTGAATTGGGAAATGTCCATTTTTTTGTAAAAGAACAGGCGTTCTATTGTGATCCACAAGGCGATAAAGCCCATAAGTCCGAGAATGCCGAAGATGGTGCCGTCTAGATAGAGTTTTAATAATTCCATGGATGGGTCGTTGCTTACTTATAATTCAGTGGTAAATGCGGCTTGGAACCGGCTAAAAATGAGCCGTTAAGTGTGCCAAATCCGCTAAAACAATGCAATCTATAAGTCTTTAAAAAGTATGACTCTTGGGACGTATTTATTGCGATTTGAATATCACAAGAGTATATTACTCTGTCCAAATATTTCAAAGTGGATAAATAGGAGCAAGGTTGCTTATGAAACGTCGTGATTTATTGAAGTCGGCATTCGGACTAACGGCTGGTATGGTCGGTATGTCTGCATTGAAACCACTGTATGCAAGTGATGATATGGTTGTTAGAGGTCCGGCTGTGCCTGACGTCGCTTATACAAAGGTAAGCGATCGTTGTTATTATTTATTGGCAAAAGATCCGGAGCCAAGTCCGGAAAACTTCGGTTTTTTCAGTAACCCTGGTTTTATCGTTACTTCTGAAGGTGTTGTCGTGATTGATACCGGTGGATCGGTTCAGATTGCTGAAATGCTTTTACGTCAAATCAAGAAAGTAACCGATAAGCCGGTTGTTGCGGTGATTAATACTCACTATCACGGTGACCACTGGTTAGGGAATCACGCTTTTGTTGCCGCTAATCCGAACGTCGATATTTATTCGCATCAAGTGGTGATCAACCAGATCAAAAACGGTTCAGGTGATTTCTGGATCGGATTTATGCAACGTACGACCGGTAATAAAGTGTCCGGAACGATTGCGACTAGCCCGACAAAAGCTTTAGCGGGCGGCGAAACGTTGAAGTTCGGTGATACGACTTTGAAGATTCACCATTTCGGTAAAGTACATACCGAATCGGATTTGGCGATCGAAGTGGTTGAAGACAAGGTATTGTATTCGGGCGACATGATGATGCGCCGTATTGCCAACATGGCTGACGGTTCTTATGTCGGTTCGATCGAAGCGATGGATAAGATCAAAGCATTGCCGGTCGATACTTATATTCCAGGGCACGGTAAACATGACGGTGAGAATTTGCCGAACGAGTTCAAGACGTTCTGTGAAACCATTTATAACGATGCCGCTAAGTACTATGATGAAGGTCTGTCGGATTTCGAGATGAAACCGAAGATTATGGCGCATCCTTTCATGAAAGACGTTGCCAGCCAGTGGCCAGGTTATGACAGCACGTTAGGTAAGTTTATCGTGGTTGCAATTGCCGAAGTCGAAAAGAGCATGTTCTAAATTTAAAGCGTCAGCTTTAAAGTGCGATCAATAAAAAAGCCGGGTCAAACAGAAGTTTGCCCCGGCTTTTTTGTATCTTGAGTAACTTGAATAAGCGGAATAGGGCTTATTCTTATGCCACGAAATCCAGAATGGCATCCAGTCCGCGATAGTTTAAAGCGGTATCGGCTTTTTCCTGCACCGCCGGTTTGGCATGGTAGGCAACGCTTAAGCCGGCTTCTTGCATCATCATCAGGTCGTTGGCGCCGTCGCCGACGGCAATGGTTTGACTCATTAAGATTTCCATTTGTTGGCACAGTTCGATCAGGAAGTCCGCTTTAGCTTGTGCGCCGACAATATCGCCTTCTACTTGTCCGGTGAGTTTGTGTTCTGCCGTTGCCAGAGTGTTGGCGCGGGTGAAATCAATGTCGAGACGTTCTTGCAGTCGTTGAGTAAAGAATGTGAAGCCGCCTGAAACCAAAGCGAATTTGATTTGCTGTTCTTTTAGGCCTTCAATCCAGGCTTCCGCTCCCGGGTTTAACGTTAAACGTTCATCGTAAACATGCTGCAGTGCCGCGGTGTCGAGACCTTTAAGTAGAGCGACACGCTCGGTCAAGGATTCTTCAAAGTTTAACTCGCCGCGCATGGCGGCTTCGGTGATGGCGGCCACTTGCGGTTTGACGTTGATAAAGTCGGCAATCTCATCCACGCACTCGATGCTGATCAAGGTTGAATCCATGTCGCTGATAACCAGCTTGACCGCTTTTGGGTCAAAGTTATCCGGTAGAATATTGATGTCCAGTTCCAATGATTGGCTTAGTTCTATTAAGCTGTTTCGATCCGGTCTGGTTTCGACTTCGGCGCGGAAATGGTTGTTTACTGCGGTCAATTTACCGAATTTGCGTTCAAGGATTTTACTTTGTTCAAAGTTTAAGGCGTTTGAATGGATGATGATGATTGCCATGAAATGTCCTGTTGGTTGCGGGCGATAAGACTCTAATCGGGCCTACTCTTCAATAATGGGCACTATTTTAGTCTTTGCTAGAATATCCTGCAAAGTTTGTTGTTTTGAGGTGAAAAACAGACTGATCCAGCCGATGAGGCAGAAGAAAACCACGGCCAGAAAGCGCATGTTGGCGTTGTGACGGGTCAATAGGTATCCGTCTTCTCTCACCAGTTTGAGTTTCCAGGTTCTTAATCCCGGGGTTTGTCCCGAATGGGTCCAGAAATAAGTGAGATAAAGATAGGTAATTGCCAGCAGGTAGAGTTGAAAGCCTAAGTTGGCGGCGGGGGTGCTTTGAAACTGCTCTCCCTGCCATAATACATAGGGTAATGCCGCAGCAAACCAGACCGCACAGAGCAAAATGAAATCGTACAGCATGGCGAAAATAATTTTGAATCGGTTCATAGGTTGAGTCATTTATAATAGTTGGCAATATTGTACACTTTCATAAAGTGGATGGCTTTTTTTGTCTTCGCGGCATATTGAGGATGTGATGAATTTACATGCGGAAGGGTTGAGTTTAAGTTGGTTGGTGGGCAGTTTGCTGATTTGGGCAGGCATGTTGGTCTGGGCTTTGAGGACGGCACCTTGGTACAAAGTCCAAGATGATAAGGGGGCGCAGCATGTCCTCCTTGGCGCAGCCATGGTGGTCTTTTTGGTCTGGCTGTTCGGTGCGAGTATCGGTAACGGCCTGACGTTCCATTTCCTGTTTATGACGACATTGACTTTGATGTTTGGTCCCCAGTTTGCATTCATGGCGATGAGTCTGGCATTAGTGGGCGTTACGCTGCAATCGGGCTTGGGAGTTTTGGCATTTGGCTTGAATGCGGTTTTGATGGGTGTGATTCCGATTTTCATTACCTGGTGGATGGCGCGTTGGGCTTATCGGGTCTTGGATCACAATATTTTTGTGTTTGCGTTCTTTAATGCATTTTTATCCGCAGCGGTTGGAATAGTGGTTTCTCTGGGAGTAGGTGCGATGGTGTTGTATGCGGCTGAGCTGCACAGTTATGATGTCTTAAAGCAGAGTTTTATTCCTTATATCCCTTTAATGGCTATACCGGAAGGGTTTGTAAACGGAATGCTGATGATGGCTTTCATTTTATTCAAGCCGGAGTGGGTGAGCTCGTTTAGTGACCGTGATTATTTTAAATGACGGATTTCCGAATTGGGTATGAAAAATACATAAAAAAACCGGCTTTTAGCCGGTTTTTATTTTCTTAGCAAGAAAGAATAAATTCGTTGCTTATTTTTCCCACGCAGCTTTTAAGTTTGCGTTTTGTTCGATTTGCGCAACTTCTGCATGCGCAGTTTTTTGAGCTTCTTTAGCCATTGCTACCGCTTTTGCTTCGTCACCTTTTTCTTTAGCTTTAGCTGCTAAATCCAAATAATGATCGACATAAGACAATTTCATTGCTTTTTGTTGCCAGACATTTTTCATCTCGGCGGCTTTAGCTTGAGTTGCTGTTGCGTCTGCAACGATTGCGTCATAAGAATCTGCTGACTGAGTTGCCATGCTTGAGCAAGCGGTTAGGCCTAGTACTGCTGCAATGCTTGCACTGATCAAAACGTTCTTCATTATTGTTTTCCTCCAGTTGAAAGAGCTTTATTTCTGTTCAATCCAACTTATTGTAATGGGTAGTGGCTTGAATGAAAAGCTTAATTAACGAACAGTTTTTTTACTGTTTTCGTCTAGATGCATACGTTATTAAGTTTACCCAGCCCGTGTCAATCTTTATAATGTGCTCTATTAAATGAAAAATCGGTTATTTTTTGTTTAAAAAATACAATTTCTGTTTGTAACTGGTTGATTTTTGGTTGTTTTGTGAAAAACACCGATGAGGCCGTGTTTAGTTAGAAAAATAACTGATTAGCCTATAAGTTTTATATTAAGGTAGAAAAAGATGCGAATTTTACAAGAAGCTTTAACTTTTGACGATGTTTTATTGGTACCAGCCCATTCTACGGTTTTACCAAAAGACGTTTCTTTGAAAACAAAATTAACACGCAATATTTCTTTGAATATTCCATTGGTTTCTGCCGCGATGGATACGGTGACCGAAGCACGTTTGGCTATTTCGATGGCGCAAGAGGGTGGTATCGGTATCATTCATAAGAATATGACGGTCGAACAGCAGGCGCACGTTGTGCGTAAAGTTAAAAAGTACGAGCACGGCGTTATTTTAGATCCGGTTACCGTCCAGCATACGGATACGGTTGCCGAAGCGATTGAAAAAACCAAAGCGAACCGTGTTTCCAGCGCTCCGGTTATGAACGGTACGGAGTTGGTCGGAATCGTCACCAGCCGAGATATCCGTTTCGTTACGGATATGTCGCAGCCTGTTTCAAAAATCATGACGCCTAAAGAGCGTTTGGTGACCGTTAAAGAAAAAGAAGACCCTAAGAAAGTGTTAGATCTTTTGCACGAGCATCGTATCGAGCGCGTTCTGGTTGTAAACGACGACTTTAACTTGAAAGGGATGATTACGGTTTCCGATATGATGAAGTCTTCGGATCATCCAAATGCCTGTAAAGACGATAACGGTCGTTTACGTGTCGGTGCGGCTGTAGGAACCGGTGCAGAGACTGAGCAGCGTGTTGCCGCGTTGGTTGAAGCCGGTGTTGACGTTATTATCGTCGATACGGCTCACGGTCACTCTCAAGGTGTATTGGATCGCGTGGCTTGGGTTAAGCAGAACTATCCGGAAGTGGACGTGATCGGCGGGAACATTGCGACGGCTGAAGCGGCGTTGGATTTGGTGAAAGCGGGTGCCGACGGCGTCAAAGTGGGAATCGGTCCTGGATCGATCTGTACTACTCGAATTGTAGCCGGTGTGGGCGTTCCTCAAATTTCTGCGATTTCGAATGTGGCTAAGGCGTTGGCTGACAGTGGCGTTCCTCTAATTGCCGATGGTGGTTTGCGTTTCTCGGGTGACGTTGCTAAGGCATTGGTTGCCGGTGCTTCTTCATGCATGATCGGAAGTATGTTCGCAGGGACCGAAGAATCTCCGGGCGAAATCGAATACTATCAAGGGCGCGCTTACAAGTCGTACCGTGGAATGGGATCGTTGGGTGCGATGGCGCAACCAAGTGGTTCAAGTGACCGTTACTTCCAGGCTTCAAATGCGGAAGATAAGTTGGTTCCAGAAGGGATTGAAGGGCGTGTTGCTTATAAAGGACCGTTGGCTCCGATCATCCATCAGTTGATGGGCGGTGTTCGTTCGAGCATGGGTTATACCGGTTGTAAGGATATTCCGACCATGAATACCAAACCTTCTTTTGTCCGCGTTACTTCTGCTGGTATGGCCGAGAGTCATGTGCATGATGTTACCATGGTTAAAGAAGCGCCAAACTACCGCGTGTAGAACTTAATATAATTTAGTAATTTACAAAATTTGGAAAACCTATGACACAAGCAAACATTCATGAACATCGAATTCTGATTTTGGATTTCGGCTCTCAATATACGCAACTCATTGCACGTCGTATTCGTGAAATAGGAGTTTATTGCGAAGTCGAACCCTGGGATATTGATGCGCAGGATGTTGTGGATTTCGGCGCCCGCGGAATTATTCTTTCGGGCGGACCGGAAACGGTCACCGGTGACGATGCTCCGGTTGCCCCGGATGTCGTATTCAATTTGAATGTGCCGGTTTTAGGGATTTGTTACGGTATGCAAACCATGGCCGAGCAGTTGGGTGGAAAGGTCATTAATGCAGACGAGCATGAGTATGGCTATGCTCAAGTCCGTGCGCACGGCCACACCAAACTGTTGAAAGACATCGAAGACCACGTTACGCCAGAAGGTTATGGTATGTTGGATGTCTGGATGTCGCACGGTGACCGTGTCGATTCGATGCCGGAAGGTTTTAAGTTGATGGCAAGCACGCCGAGCTGCCCGATTGCCGGTATGGCGAATGAAGAGAAAGATTTCTACGGTATTCAATTCCATCCTGAAGTGACGCACACCAAGCAAGGTATGCGTATGATCGAGCGCTTTGTCGTTGATTTGTGCGGCTGTGAAAAGCTGTGGACAACTGAAAATATCATTGACGACAGCATCGCCCGCATTCGCGAGCAGGTCGGAACGGATCAGGTGATGCTGGGGCTTTCCGGCGGTGTGGATTCTTCGGTGGTCGCTGCTTTATTGCATAAAGCGATTGGCGATCAGCTGACTTGTGTGTTCGTTGATCACGGATTGCTTCGTTATAAAGAAGGTGATCAGGTTATGGCCATGTTTGCCGAGAACATGGGGATCAAGGTTATCCGTGCCGATGTCGAGGAACGTTTCATGTCTGCGTTGTCGGGCGAAGTCGATCCTGAGAAAAAACGTAAGATCATCGGACGCGAATTCATCGAAGTTTTCGATGAGGAATCGGCAAAGCTTAAAGGTATTAATTGGTTGGCTCAAGGGACGATCTATCCTGACGTAATCGAGTCGGCCGGTTCAAAAACCGGTAAGGCTAAGGTTATCAAGTCGCACCATAATGTCGGCGGACTTCCGGAAGATATGGAAATGTCTCTAATTGAACCGCTTCGCGAGTTGTTCAAAGATGAAGTGCGTAAACTGGGTGTGGCGTTAGGGTTGCCTTATGACATGGTTTATCGTCACCCATTCCCGGGTCCGGGTTTAGGGGTGCGAATCTTGGGTGAAGTGAAAAAAGAGTATGCGGATATTCTTCGTCTTGCCGATCACATCTTTATCGAAGAGTTGGTGAAATGGGATCTTTACGACAAAACTTCGCAGGCGTTTACCGTGTTCTTGCCGGTTAAGTCGGTTGGGGTTGTGGGCGATGCCCGTCGTTACGATTATGTCGTCGCATTGCGTGCGGTTGAAACCATCGACTTCATGACGGCTCGTTGGGCGCATTTACCTTACGAATTTCTTGAGCATGTCTCAGGACGTATTATTAACGAGATTCCGCGCATTTCGCGAGTCACCTACGATATTTCGAGTAAACCGCCTGCAACCATTGAATGGGAGTAATGCCGGTTATATCGGATTAAAAGGCCTTCTTGATGAAGGCCTTTTTCAATTTTAGGAATAGTGGATGTCTGAGTTACAGCAAGTCTGTCCTCCGGGGTTAGCCCAGGAAGAGCAAGACGAATTCTGGATGGAGCAAGCTTATAAGTTGGCGTTGCGTTCCCAGTCCGAAGGAGAGGTGCCTGTCGGGGCTGTACTGGTTCAGGATGGACGTTTAATCGGCCAAGGCTGGAATCAGCCGATACAAATGCATGATCCAAGTGCGCATGCCGAAATCTTGGCGTTAAGAGAGGCAGGCGATCGTTTGCAGAATTATCGATTAATCGATACGACGCTTTATGTCACACTGGAGCCTTGCGCAATGTGCGCTGCCGCAATGGTGCACGCCAGAGTGGCTAGATTGGTTTATGCAGCGGAAGACTTGAAAACCGGTGCCGTTAGCTCGGTTTTTCATTTGCTTAACAGCGATAAAATGAATCATCAAGTCGAATTTTGCGGTGGGATTTTAAAAGAGAAATGCAGTGGATTATTGAGTCAGTTTTTTAAGCAACGCAGACTTGAACATAAAGAGCGAAAGCGTCTGAGTAAGAAAAATTCATGTGTTTAAAACTTGATAGCAATAAGAAAGAATGCGAATATAACCATAATAAGAATGATTGCATTTAATTTGAGATGAAAGCTATTTTGAGTTACGAAGGTTGTATACGGACTTTCAGGTGCAAATCGGCATATTTGAATGATGTTGAGCGGGTTACAAAATAATATATTATGCAGAAAAGTGTCGATCCAGCTGAAGGCATAACTACGATTAAAATTTTACCGGGTGAGTTTTATGTCACCAAGTTAAATGAACGTATCGAGACTGTTTTGGGGTCGTGTATTTCGGCTTGCGTAAGAGATCCCATTGCCGGAGTCGGCGGTATGAACCATTTTATGCTTCCCGTCGATAAGAGTGCAGGTAAACCGACAGAGTTATCGGATGCCAACCGTTACGGTAACTATGCCATGGAAAACCTGGTGAATGCATTGCTTTCGGAAGGCGCCAAAAGGGAACGTTTGGAGTTTAAATTGTTTGGCGGCGGACGCATTATGAGTTCGATGACCAACATCGGTTGGTACAACATCGGTTTTGCATTTGATTACGTATTCACCGAAGGTTTTAAAGTGGTTTCCCAAGATATCGGAGACATCTATCCAAGGAAGGTTTTGTATTACCCTCTGAATGGACGTGTTCGTGTCCGACGCTTAAACCCGATGCACAACCAGTCGCTTGCCGATCAAGAAAATCGTTACATTAATAATATTGGATCTAATCCTGTTGAAGGTGATGTAGAACTATTCTAAGGAAATTACTATGGATATGATGGAAACCTTTCGTCAAACTTATCTTGAAGAGAGTTTTGAAGGCCTAGACGTGATGGAGGCTGGATTATTGTCGTTGCCTCCCGGGACACCGGATAATGAAAAGATTAATGAAATTTTCCGTGCCGCTCATTCAATCAAAGGCGGAAGCGGTACGTTTGGTTTTATCGAAATAGCCGGGTTTACTCACGTTTTAGAGACCTTGTTGGATGAGATGCGAGACGGTCGCCGTGATGTGACTCAAGAAGCGATTGATACGATGTTGGCTGCAGTTGATGTTCTACGAGATATGTTGACCAAGTTACAGGACCGCCAACCGATTGATGAAGAACGAGCCAATCAAGTCCAGAGTGCCTTAGAACGAATTTTAGGAATGGAAAGCGGTTCCGAAGAAAGTAAATCGGAACAAGTTGCAGAAACATCTGAAGAGAGCTCAGGTGAATGGCAGATTAAAATCGTACCTGAAAAAGAGTTGCTGCAAACCGGTAACGAGCCGTTGAGAATTTTTCGCGAGTTGGAAACATTGGGTGAGTTGAACGTTAAAGCGGATTTAAGCCAGTTACCCGAAGCTGCGGAGTTCCAACCGGAAGATTTGTATATCAAATGGGATCTAACCCTGTCGGGTGATTCCGTTGTAGAGGATGATATTAAAGAAGTATTTGAATGGATTGACGGAGATGGTGCTGAAATTACCATAACGTCGCCAAAGAGTTCTTCGGTAGACGCCGTGCAATCAGAAGCCGAGACTACTGTTGAAGAGGGAGTCGTGGAACAGAGCGTGGTTCAAGAGGCTCCTGCAAGCAGTAAGGTGGCGGATATTCAAGCGACTAAGCCGGCGGCTGGTAAGGCGAATGCAAAAGCTGCTGCGGCTCCGCCAAAACAAGAAAGTTCAATTCGTGTTGATTTGAGTAAAATCGACCAAATGGTGAACTTGGTCGGTGAATTGGTTATTACCCAGTCAATGTTAAGTCAGTTTGGTGAGCAGGCCGAACAGGAGCGTGACAGCGGCGGTAGCGGTGAATGGATTGACAAGCTTAAAGAAGGCTTGACCCATTTGGAACGCCATACGCGTGAATTGCAGGAAAGCGTGATGAATATTCGTATGTTGCCTGTCAGTTTTGCGTTTAACCGTATGCCGCGTATCGTTCATGATGTTAGTCAAAAGCTTGGAAAACAAATTGACCTGGTGATGGAAGGCGAAGGAACCGAGCTTGATAAAACCATGTTGGAACAGTTGACCGATCCGTTGGTGCACATTGTCCGTAACTCCATTGACCATGGTATTGAAAGTCCTGAAGTGCGTGCACAAGCCGGTAAGCCGGCGAAAGGTACCGTTAAAATGGCCGCTTTCCATGAAGGCGGTAATATCATGATTCAGATTACCGATGATGGTGCCGGTATCAACGCTGCGAAAATAGAGCAAAAAGCGATTGAAAAGGGTGTGATCGAAGCCGATCACAACTTGTCCGAAGCGGAAATTGTGGATTTGATTTTCCATCCGGGCTTTTCGACGGCAGAAGTCGTCAGTGATATTTCCGGACGTGGTGTCGGGATGGATGTGGTGCGTCGAAACATTAAGGGGCTTGGCGGTTCCGTTGAAGTTCAGACCACTCTAGGTGTCGGCAGTGTGTTTAGCATCCGTCTACCGCTGACGCTTGCAATCTTGGATGGCCAGTTGTGTAAAGTCGGCAGCGAGACCTACGTCTTCCCATTGGTTTCTATTATTGAATCGATTCAGGTCGATAAGTCATTGATCAAAGGTATTTCCGGACAGGCAGAACTGTATAAACTGCGTGACGCTTATATCCCGGTCATTCGTCTACATAAGAAACTTGGTATTAAAGATGCCTGCGAAGACCTGGCAGAAGGTTTGTTAGTGGTTGTTGAAGACGGCGGTAAACGAGCAGGGATTTTTGTCGACGATCTTTTAGGCCAGCAACAAGTGGTTATTAAGAGTTTGGAAAGCAACTTCATGAAAATTGACGGTATAGCCGGAGCGACTATCTTGGGTGACGGTACGGTTTCGTTTATTTTGGATGTTAAGGAAGCGGTTTCCAGTCATAAGAACGGTGCAGTTACTTCGCATATGAATGTTGCCTGATGTCCAAGACTTTAAAAATAAAAGCATAATAATAAAAAAGAATAAGGAGTCGGAATGACTACCGGAACTGAAGAGTTCGCATTGGGTGCTGAAGAAGTTCAGCAAACGATTTTGATTTTAAATTTGTCCGTTGCTCAAATCGACTTGTCGATTACCGAAGGTGACCATTCGGTTAATGCGTTGATTGATTCGTTTACTTATATGTCACAACATATCGAGGAGATTCAACAGTCTAGCCAAAACATTTTCGATTTGGTCGCAGACAACGAAGCGGCACAGTCTTATAACGCACTATTGGCAAATCAAACGGCCGAATTGGCTAGTAAAATGCAACAAGCGATTATCGCTTTCCAGTTTTACGATAAATTGAGCCAGCGTTTGAATCACGTTTCTCATGGACTTTCCGGATTGGCGGAGATCGTTTCTCATGAAATGCGCGTTAAAAACCGCGAAGAATGGGAAGCGTTTAAGAAGAGTGTGCGTAAAGGCACAACCATGCGTGAAGAAGAAGAGCTGTTTGAGCTTATCTTCGATCAGCATCTGCCGGTGGAAGAAGCGATTGAAATTATGTGTTCGAGAATGCGAGCCCGTATGAATGAACCCGCAGCCGCCGCTGAGGACGAAGACGAAATCGAACTCTTCTAACTGAGATCTCAAATAATAAAAACCCCTTTTTAGGGGTTTTTTTATGCCCGGATGGAATCCAGATAAATACTGCAAACTGCTTATTTGCCTATAAAAAATTTAATGTGTCTTTATCTAAAAAAATTTATAACAATGGTAGTAATTCAGCAAAGTCTGAAATTATTAAATATCAACGAGGATACAGAATGAAAAAATTAACGGCATTCGGAGCTCAGGCTTTGATGAGTTTGACATTGGTCACGGCGCCAATGGCGGTTTGGGCGGCGAATTATATGCCGTTTGTTCTTGGCAGTCCAACAGCGGGAAGCGTTGAAGAGGTTACAGCGAATACCAAAGCGGCTCTGCAGACGAACGGTTTTGAAATTGTCGGCGATTATGCGCCTGCCGCCGGAACCCGTGTATTGGTCGTTACTAATAACGCGCTGAAAGCGATAGCTGCCGAATCCGAAAACGGCGGGTTTGGTGCTATGGAGCGGGTTGCGATCGTCAATGCCAACGGTAATGTTCAAGTCAGTTATACCAATCCGAAATATCAGTGGAACGTGTACCGCATGAAAGGTGATATCACTTCGGTTGACACTGCCCTGAAGAGTGCATTGGGCGCGACAAAAGAATTTGGTGCGGAACAAGGTTTGAGCGCCGAAGAATTGCGCGAATACCATTATAAGATGATGATGCCTTATTTTGATGATGAAGATGAATTGGCCGAATACGGTTCTTATGAAGAAGCGATCAGTAAAGTGGAAGCCGGGCTATCAAGTAGAAAAGCCGGTGCTACAAAAGTGTATCGAATCGATATTCCGGGTAAGAAAATGAGTGTGTTTGGTGTTTCCATGTCGAATGGAGAAGCGGCGGACACGTTTATTCAAGATAGAATCGATATCGGTTCGGAAAGCCATGCCGCTCATTTCCCGTATGAATTATTGGTGGTAGACGACGAAGTCATCGCATTGAACGGTAAGTTCCGTATCGCGATTAGCTGGCCAAGCTTATCGATGATGGGGCAGGGGAGTTTTATGAGCATTTCGAATGCGCCGGACGATATCGTTAAAGCATTGGGAGCGGTTGCTAAAGACAAGCCCTTGGAAAAAGAAAGTTCCGGTTTTTAAACAACATCGGACGGCTTCTTAAAAAGCACAGAATCTTCTGTGCTTTTTTTGTTTCCGGGGCTTGAAAACAGCGGGCTCCGTCCCTATGAATCAGCCAAACTAATAGAACCCTTTAACGACAAATAATTTAACTAAAAAATATGATTGGAGATGAATTCATGAGTGCACAGGAAACACATGCGTTTCAGACTGAAGTCAACCAACTTTTAAAATTGATGATTCACGCGCTTTATTCAAATAAAGAGATTTTTTTGCGTGAGCTGATTTCAAATGCTTCGGATGCTTTGGACAAGTTACGATTCGAGGCGGTTTCGAATGATGCCCTGAATGAAGGTGAAGATGAACTTGCGATTAGCATTCGTTTCGATAAGCAAGCACGCACCGTGACGATCACCGATAACGGTATCGGTATGACACGTGATGAAGTGATCGCCAATATCGGTACGATTGCCAATTCCGGTACTAAGAAGTTTTTGGAAAGCATGACCGGCGATCAGGCTAAAGACTCTAATCTGATCGGACAATTCGGTGTCGGTTTCTACTCTTCTTTCATTGTGGCCGACGAAGTGGTTCTGACCACTCGTAAAGCGGGTACCAATGCAGCGGAAGCGACCCGTTGGATCTCTAAAGGGGAAGGTGAATTCACTCTGGAGAACGTCGAAAAAGAGCAGAAAGGAACGGAAATCGTCCTGCATTTGAAAGAAGACATGGACGAATTCCTGGAAGAGAACCGTTTGAAGCATATCGTGACCACTTATTCCGATCACATCAACTTCCCGATCAAAATGCTGAAGAGCGAGTGGGATGAAGAAGCGAAAGAGATGAAGGTGACCGACGAGATGGAACAGGTCAATAAGGCGACTGCCATCTGGACGCAATCGAAATCCGAGTTGAGCGATGAGGAATACAATAACTTTTATCAAACGATCTCTCACGATTTTAACGAACCGTTGGCTCACATCCACAATAAGGTGGAAGGGACTCTGGAATACACCTCTTTGCTGTATATTCCAAAACAAGCGCCGTTTGACCTTTACGATCGTGAACGCCGTTACGGTTTGAAGTTGTACGTTAAGCGTGTCTTTATCATGGATGATGCGGAGCAGTTAATGCCTACGTATATGCGTTTCGTCCGCGGGGTGATCGATTCGGCCGATCTGCCGTTGAACGTCTCCCGTGAAATTCTGCAAAGCAACAAGGTCGTGGATAAAATCCGTTCGGCTTCGGTCAAGCGTGTTCTGGATCAATTGGCGAAGATGGCGAAAGCCGAAGATCAGACCGACTACCATACTTTCTGGGATCAGTTCGGTCAGGTTATGAAAGAAGGGATCGTCGAAGACTACGCTAATAAGGATAAGATCGCCAAGTTGTTGCGTTTTGCGACTACGGCCAACGAAGCCAGTGCCGAACAGCGCGTGTCGTTGGAAGAGTATGTCGATCGAATGAAAGAAGGTCAGGAAGCGATTTACTACATCACTGCCGACACTCATTCCGCAGCCAAAGGCAGTCCGCATTTGGAAATGTTCCGTAAGAAAGACATCGAAGTGTTGTTATTGTCGGATCGTATCGACGAGTGGTTGGTTTCACATCTAACGGAATTCGAAGGCAAGTCGTTGAAATCGATTACGTCGGCCGATTTGAAAGAATTTGATGAAGAAGCGGATAAAGATCTATCCGAAGACGAGAAGAAAGCGCGTGAAGCTTTGACCGAAAAAGTCAAAAACGCATTGGGTGAAGCGGTATCGGATGTGAAAATTACACATCGTTTAACCGATTCTCCTGCGTGTGTGGTGAGTGCCGAAGGTGAAATGTCTGCACACATGGCTCGTTTGATGGAGCAGATGGGGCAGAAAATCCCGACTCAGAAGCCGGTGTTGGAACTGAATCCTGAGCACGCATTGGTGAAAAAACTGGAGTCGATGGACGACGAAGCCAAGTTGCAGCAATGGTCCTTGTTCCTGTTAGAACAAGCCCAGTTGGCGGAAGGCGATCAGCTGGAACAACCTGCCGAATTCATCAAGCGAATGAATGCGTTGTTGAGCGAAATGGTCTAATTTATTTCATTCCATTTCAGGTAAGTTTATTGCGTTTCTAACGCAATAAACACGATCTTTTTAAAAACCGGGCATGCTTGTCCGGTTTTTTCGTTTTACCCGCTGGGTTTCTTAATTGATCGGTAAAAGAAGGCTTGTTATTGCTTGATCTTTTACACAAACCGTCGCCGTTTATGGCACAATACCCGCAATTTCAGAAACCTTTTGATTTCACAAGCTTATCGGACGAATCTCGTTGTGATAAGTTTCTATTGTGAATAAATTAAAAACTAGGAAAATCCATTGATTTCAACAGCCAATATCACCATGCAGTTTGGTGAAAAACCTCTTTTTGAAGACATTTCCGTTAAATTTGGCGAAGGTAGACGTTACGGTTTGATCGGTGCCAACGGCTGCGGTAAGTCGACGTTCATGAAAATTCTCGGCGGCGATCTGGAACCGACTGCGGGTACCGTATCGATCGACGAAAACGAACGCGTCGGTAAACTGAAGCAGGATCAATTTGCTTACGAACAGTACAGTGTCGTTGATACCGTTATCATGGGACAGCCTGAACTTTGGGAGGTCAAGAAGGAGCGTGATCGTATTTATTCTTTGCCGGAAATGAGCGAAGAGGATGGCATGATCGTCGCCGATTTGGAAGTCAAGTTCGGTGAGATGGATGGCTATACTGCGGAATCGAGAGCCGGTGAATTGTTATTGGGCGTCGGTATTCCGGTCGAACAGCATTACGGACCGATGAGCGAGGTCGCTCCGGGTTGGAAATTGCGTGTGTTATTGGCGCAAGCATTGTTTGCCGATCCGGATATCCTGCTGTTGGACGAACCGACCAACAACTTGGATATTGATACTATTCGTTGGTTGGAAAATGTGCTTAACGATCGCAAAAGCACGATGATTATCATCTCCCACGACCGTCACTTTTTAAACAGTGTTTGTACCCATATGGCGGACTTGGATTATGGCGAGCTGCGTATATACCCGGGTAATTACGATGAATATATGACGGCAGCAACGCAGGTGCGTGAACGTTTATTGGCCGATAACGCCAAGAAACAGGCTCAGATCAACGAGTTGAAAACGTTCGTGAGCCGTTTCTCCGCAAACGCATCCAAGGCCAAGCAGGCAACGTCGAGAGCGAAACTGATTGATAAGATCGAATTGGATGAAGTTAAACCTTCCAGCCGAGTGAATCCTTTCATCCGTTTCGATCAGGATAAGAAATTGTTCCGTTTGGCGCTTGAAATCGAACATCTGAGCAAAACTTATCATGAAGAAGACGGTGATGACAACGAGGTAATCAAAGACTTCAGCATGATGCTTGAAGTTGAAGAGCGTTTGGCGGTCATCGGTGAGAACGGGATCGGTAAAACGACGTTTTTAAAATGTTTGGTCGGGGATACCGATTTGACTTCCGGCGAGGTCAAGTGGTCTGAAAACGTTAAGATCGGTTACTACGCGCAAGATCATGCTGCGGATTTTGAAGAAGATTTGAATCTGTTGGATTGGATGGCGCAATGGAAGCAGGAAGGTGATGACGAACAAGCTTTAAGAGCGGTGTTGGGTCGTTTGCTATTCTCGCAAAAAGACATCGGCAAATCCGTTAAGGTTCTTTCCGGTGGTGAGCAAGGGCGTATGTTGTTCGGTAAGTTGATGCTGCAAAAGCCGAATGTTTTGATTATGGACGAACCGACCAACCACTTGGATATGGAATCGATCGAGTCATTGAACCAGGCGTTGGAAGAATATCCGGGGACGGTCATTTTCGTTTCTCATGACCGTGAATTCGTTTCTTCGATTGCAACGCGTTTATTGGTAATGGATAAGAATGGCATTCAAGATTACCGCGGTGATTATGAATCGTATTTGGCGAGCCTGGAGAATTAATTTTTCCATTCTTCGGTTAATAAAAAAAGCCTGCTTAAAGCAGGCTTTTTTTTGAGTTTAAACTTCAATCTTTAAGGATTAAAATTCCATCAACAGGTGTGGAGACCAATCCGGGATTGAGTCACCGGCATCCGGGTTGGCAGCCATGTGGTGTGCCGAAGCGGTTGCAGAAATTCCGAAAGTAAGTAGTGCAGCAAAAATAATCTTTTTCATTTTCTTGTCCTTTTCGTGACGTTTTTAAACGTTTTCTGAAATCTGAGGTTCTCGACCTGGATTAAAATTCCATCAACAGGTGTGGAGACCAATCCGGGATAAATTCACCGGCATCCGGGTTGGCAGCCATGTGGTGCGCTGAAGCGGTTGCAGAAATTCCGAAAGTAAGTAGTGCAGCAAAAATAATCTTTTTCATTTTCTTGTCCTTTTACGTGACGTTTTTAAACGTTTTCTAAAATCTGAGGTTCTCGGCCTGGATTAAAATTCCATCAACAGGTGTGGAGACCAATCCGGGATAAATTCACCGGCATCTGGGTTGGCAGCCATGTGGTGTGCCGAAGCGGTTGCAGAAATTCCGAACGTTAATAGTGCTGCTAGGATAATCTTTTTCATATTCATTTCCTTTCTGAAAGAGGTTGTGCTTTTTACAATGTTTCAGTCGTTAATGGTTTAAAGAAATAGTGATTTAAGTGTGTTTTGCTTGTCAGCTAAACGCAGCTTGTGAAATCACCGCTCGGTAAAGAATTTCAATAAATGGAAAAAAATCCCATTTCGTGTTGGGTCCCAGTATATGTGGGAAAAATTCCCATGTCAAACTTTTTTTGGTTTTTTTATTAAAAATAAAGAAAAATGGACAGTAAACGATACAAGAATGTGCGGCTGTTTGTAATTTAATGTAATTAAATCAATATGTTATGATTCGTTTTTGTTTCTGGTGTTACCGAGTTAAAACTTGTTTTTTTGGTAGGGGATTGTTTTAAAATGGCGTTCAGTTGCATTAAACATGTAGAATTGAGTGCGGGTTTTGAGGCCTGTTAAGGGCTATTAAAGATAGGTATAGTCATTTTTAAAATGGATTACATTGGGAAGATTGTGAGTGAAGCTTTTACTGGCCGAAGATGAGACTTTGTTAGCTAAGAAATTAAGTCACCAATTATCGCAACATGGCTTTGTGGTGGATTGCGCTGCCGACGGCGAAGAGGCTTCCTATCTGATTGAAGAACATCCCTACGACTTAATTATTCTGGATTTAGGATTGCCTAAGCGCCCCGGTTTGTCGGTTTTGCAGATTATGCGTTCGGCGCAAAATGCCACTCCCGTCATTATTTTGACCGCAAGAAACGCATGGCAAGACCGGGTAGAGGGGTTGAAGGCCGGAGCCGACGACTATGTCGGTAAACCCTTTCACTTCGAAGAATTACTGGCCCGTATTCAAAATGTCCTAAAACGTGCTACGCCTGAAACCGATATGAATCATGTCATTCAATTAAGCGGTTTGAATTTGAATTTAGAAACTCAGCGCGTCACGACCACTGATGGCGTTGAGCACGATCTTACTCATACCGAATTCCGTTTGTTGCGTTTTTTGATGAGTCATCCGAACAAGTTGCTGTCTAAATCCGATATCATGGCTAAAATCGTCGATCAGAACTATGATCGCGACAGTAATGTTTTGGAAGTCTATATTAGAAGATTGCGTAAATTAATCGGCAAGCATTGGATTGAAACTCAGCGTGGTCAAGGATACCGTTTTGTGGTGGAGGAAAAATGAAGTCACTGGAAAAACAGTTGCGCTATGCCTTAACCTTGAGTTTGGCTTTGCTTTTTGTGGCCTTCTGGTGGGTCACGACTTATGCGATTCACCAATTGACTGAACAGTATATCGTGACGCGTTTGGAGCATGATGCCGAAACCTTATTAAAGCATCTGAGTATCAAAGACAATCAATGGCAACTTTCGTCCAATGCGGCGGAGGTGATCTACCAACGCCCTAAATCCGGGCACTATTATCTGATTAAGTCGAATCCGCCGAATGAAATTGAAACCT
Source organism: Thiomicrorhabdus sp. (assembly GCF_041583835.1). GTDB lineage: Bacteria > Pseudomonadota > Gammaproteobacteria > Thiomicrospirales > Thiomicrospiraceae > Thiomicrorhabdus. Next base: position 29,346 of record NZ_JBFHFC010000004.1, read on the forward strand.
TGCGCTCGCCGTCTTTGCAGGGGTATGTCTTATATGCACCGATGGCTGAAGATCACGAGAGAGTTTATGAAACCCATGCGCCCGACAGTTTATTCACTTTGGCAGTCAGGGTGCCGTTTAAGATAGATGGTCAGGCCGGTTACCTGTTTGTGGCCGAAGACCATACGCCGATACAGAGCAGTTTGCAGAAGTTCGATATTTTGTTCGCCGTATTTTCATTATTGGGTTTGACCATTTTATTGTTTACCCAGCGTCGCGTTTTGAAGCGCAGCTTTGACAGCTTGCAGCCGGTAAAAGAAGCGTTGAATCAAGTTAAAGAAGGTAAAGTGGTCTCCGTTCAGACCCCGGTTCCGAGTGAAATCGCTCCGTTGGTGGAGACTTTGAATCAGGCATTGTCGCAATTGCACGCCCGTTTAGAGCGTTCCAGACAGGCGACCGGTAATTTGGCACATGCTCTTAAGTCGCCGCTTAATCTGATCTATCAGATGTTGGACGATGAACGCATGAATAAAACGCCGGAATTGCAACAGTCGCTTCAAGAGCAGGCGCAGCGTATTCATGACTTGATCGAACGCGAATTAACTCAGGCGAGAACCGCCGGAAGCGGTATGGTGCTGACCGCTTTCAAGTTTCCGGAAGACCTTCGCGATTTGACCGACACCATGCAACAACTGTACCGTGAAAAAGCGATACAGTTTGAAGTGGACGTTCAGGTTGACGAGGCCTTGCCTTTCGATCGGGAAGACCTGTTTGAATTGTTAGGTAATTTATTGGATAACGCCAGCAAATGGTGTCAGAAGCGGATTCGCATCGTGGCGGAAATAGAACGGGATTGCTTGGTGGTTCATATCGAGGACGATGGAATCGGGGTCGCGGATCACAGTATTGAATTGATGCAACACCGAGGGGCACGCTTGGATGAATCGCAACCGGGGCATGGATTGGGTCTTTCCATCGTGCATGGCATCGTCGAAGCCTATTCGGGTGAATTAAACTTTAGCCGGGGTCAACGTTTTGTTTCTCATCAGCCAGCCTTATCAGGTTTACAAGTCACGGTAAGTTTGCCAATTCATGTGCGCTCTTGACGTTGTTCGAGAGCTTTTTTCACAATTAAAATAATTTTCAGCTTCGATTCAGTTTCATTTTCTAGAGTATCCCGTAATAACTCAAAATGGAGTTCGACTATGGATATGTTCTTCTTTGCTCAGGCAAATCAAAATCAACCGGTTTCACGTCTTAAACGTTTGACGGCGGCAGTGGTAATTTCCTCCGCTTTATGGGGAAGTGCCGCTCAAGCGGAAAGCGCTACTCAGGAACCGAGTATGCAAAATGTTCTGCAAGCCGTGCTTGCCAAACAGCCCGAACAACTTAATGTTCAAAGTTACGCCGATCTGGTGAGTAGTAGCCAAACGGCTGCTAATGCCTGGTTGCCGAACGGGATGAATATGATGGTGCGCCATGAGAGCGATGCCTTGACCGACGATACCGGTTTTCAGAGTTGGGAGACCGGGGTGAGTTTTCCGGTGGGAACCGGGGCGCAATCGAGCGCTTACGCTAAATTGGGTGAGGCCTATCAACAGCAATCGGCTCAATATCAATCGTTGTTGAACTGGCAGGCTTCTAAATTAACCCGTCAATTGGTTTGGGATTTGAGACTTGCCGAAGTTCAGTGGCACAGAAGTCAACAGAACCAAGGATTGGTAGCGGCTTTGGCGAGTAAGGTAGAGAAACTGGTCTTGGCGGGTGAAAGTCCGCAGATGGACGCCGTATTGGCCCAGAAAGGGTTGCTTGAGGCGCAAAAGATCAGTGTCGAAGCCAATAATAATTATGAGCAGCAGCTGGCCAATTATCAGTTCTGGACCGGTTATTCGCAATTGCCGCTCAGTATTGAAGAGCGTGAAGCGCCTGATTGGCAAGTCGCTCAAAAGCAGTTGGAAAATCATCCTCTGATGCAGTGGGCTAACAGCCAGTTACAAAAGGTTCAGGCAAATAAACAACTGGTTCAAACCCAAGCGGTCGAGAAACCGAGTTTGTTTGTCGGTGCTAAATCAGAACAGGACGATCAGACTGCGGCACGTACCAGTTTGATGGTGGAGATGAGCTTTCCGCTAGGTAAGCCGGCTACTTACGGTACGGTGCTGGCTGAACAGAATCAGTTGGTCAGCGAGCAACAGGTCGCGATGCAGAAAACCAAACAGACATTGACCAATGATGCGAGACAAGCCGTTCAAGCTTTACAGCAGTCCAAATCGGTTTTGGAGGTTGCACAGCAGCAGGTGGATGTTTCCAAACAGGCTTTGAGTATGGCTGAAAAAGCATACGAATTGGGTGAAACCAATATTCAAACTTTGTTGGGTGTGCAGAAACAGATGTTGCAGGCCTTATTGGAACTGGATCAGCAACAGGTCATGGTGCAACGTCAGGTTGCCATGGTTTGGCAGGCGCTTGGAAAAGGCATCGAACCGATTCAGGCGAAACAGGATTAAGTCGAATTCAATTGAAGGCGCTTCGCGTGATCAAATTCACCGCAGCGAATTACCTATAGAATCAAAATTAGGACAGAAACATGCAAGTAGAAAGCTTTTTGAACCAGTTTAATCAAACCTTGAAAAAAGGCTTCGCTTTTACGGCGTTAAGCACTCTGTTGTGGATGGGGCAACCTATGGCGGCCGATACTGTGCCTTTAAACGCCAGCCAGCAGAAGTCGATGGGGTTTGAATTCCAACCGTTACAGCAAGCAACGGAAATGAAAAGTTACGCTTATCAGGCGAATTTGTCGTTACCGGGTGCTCATATTCAATTATTGACCGCTCCGATGGACGGTCTGGTCAGCAAGATCTTACGGGTTCACGGTGAAGTGGCTAAAGACGAACCGATTATCGAGTTAATGAGTCCGGATTTATTGAAGGCTCAAAAGGACTATTTAGCGACGTTATCTGACTTGAAAGTGGTGCAGCAGGAAGTCAAACGTGCACGCAACTTGATTCAGTCGGGTGTGGTTTCCAAGAAACAATTATTGGCGAGTGAGAGCCGGGTTACGACGTTGACGCAGCAGGCACAGCAGCAGCAGCAGGATTTGCAAATGATGGGCATGGCCGAAGAGGCCATTGCCAAGCTGAAGCAAACCAACCGTCTGCAACCGGCTATATTGACGATCAAAGCACCCGATGCCGGCCAGTTGTATGACTTGGAAGTCAGTACGGGAATGCGTTTGCAGATGAATCAGCCGATCGCCAAGTTCGCCGAATTAGATGTATTGGTGGCGGAAGTATTCGTTCCGATTGCCGAAACCAAAAAACTCCACGTCGGTCAGGTTGCAAGAATTGGATCTAAAGGGGTGGATGGCGAGATTGCTTATATCAGCCATCAAGCGAATCCGATGACGCAAATGATCGAGGTTCATTGTAAATTTCCGAATAAGGATAGAAACCTGACTTCGGGCGCATTGGAAAAAATTCAGTTTATAGAACCTTTGCAAGCACCGAATGCATTTATTGTGCCGTTGAAATCAGTTATCGAAATGGACGGCCAGTCAGTGGTGTTCCTGCGTTCGGCGGATTCCGCCGACAAAATCTTAGTACAGCCGGTGAAACGTGTTGATCAGGCAGATAACACGTCGGTAATTTTTATGCAGGGACAGGTGCCTTCTAATCTATCTGCATGGCAAGTAATGACCAAAGGGGCCGTAGCCATGTTGTCCGTTGTTGCGGCCGCGCAAGGGGAAGAATAATTATGTTGTCGCGTTTAATGGCTTTTTTCTTAGCTCAGAGAATGATGGCTCTACTGTTGACGGTAGGGCTGGTTTCTGCGGGCTGGATGGCGTTTCAGAAAACGCCGATCGATGCGTTCCCGGACGTTTCTCCGACTCAGGTTAAAATCATTATGAAGGCGCCGGGGATGACGCCTTCCGAAGTTGAATCCCGTATTATCGTGCCGATTGAGGTCGAGATGCTGGGGGTTCCGGGTCAGAAGATGTTGCGCTCCATGGGTAAATACGGGATTGCCGATATCACCATTGACTTTGTCGAAGGAACCGATATTTATTGGGCAAGACAGCAGATTGCAGAACGCTTGTCCGGGGTTAGTTTGCCTGAGGGTATTACCGGCGGAATCGCACCGATGACAACGCCTTTGGGGGACATTTTCATGTTCACCATTGATGGCGATACGATGAACAATATGGAAAAGCGTGATTTGCTTGACTGGGTAATCCGTCCTGCATTGCGTGCCGTTCCCGGTGTTGCCGATGTGAATGCGTTGGGTGGTGAAGCCAGAACCTATGCAGTGGTTCCCGACAGTCAGAAAATGGCGGCGTTGAAGATTCCGTTTGCCGCTTTGAAAGATGCATTGGAAAGCAATAACCGTAACGATGGTGCGGGTCGTGTGTCTCAAGGCGAGGAGGCGGTGTTGGTGCGCAGTATCGGTAACCTGAACGGTGTTGACGAGATTGGTAACATCGTCGTAGCGACTTACGAAAATCAGGTTATTCACGTTAAAGATATTGCCGACGTTCGTATCGAAGCTTTGACCCGTTACGGTGCCGTGACCGAGAATGGTCGTCACGAAGCGGTGGAAGGTTTGGTTATCGGTTTGCGAGGCGCGAATACGAGCGACGTTATCAAGGCGGTTCGTAATCAGTTGGAGCAATTGAAGCCAGCTTTGCCGAAAGGTATTAGCGTGAATGTATTTTATGATCGCGGTGACTTGATCGAGAAAGCGATTCATACCGTTTCTAAAGCGCTGGTAGAAGCGGTAGTTTTGGTTGTATTGCTGCTGTTATTGTTTTTAGGCAATGTGCGCGCTGCAGTAACCGTTGCTTTGGTATTGCCTTTAGCGGCTTTGATGACGTTCATTTTTATGAATTGGTTCGGGTTGTCGGCTAACTTGATGTCGTTAGGCGGTTTGGCAATCGCCATCGGGATGTTGGTCGACGCCGCCGTGGTTGTGGTTGAAAATATCGTAACCCATCAAGCGAATGAAGAGCACAAGCATCACGGGCGTCTGCCGAAACTGCATATTATCTATCGTTCTTTGCAAGAGGTGGCTGTACCGGTCATCTCCGGTATCGGCATTATTATGATCGTATTCCTGCCGTTGCTGACCCTGCAAGGATTGGAAGGAAAGTTGTTTATTCCGGTGGCGTTGACGATCGTATTCGCGTTGGGTAGCGCATTAATTTTGTCGTTGACGGTTATTCCGGTCATTGCTTCTTATCTATTGGGTAAGGCGTCTCACGAAATGCCTTGGTTGATGCGAAAGGTGGCGGCGGTCTATCGTCCTATATTGATTACGGCTCTGAAACATGACAAGACCGTTTTGGCGATGGCGTTAGGCGCATTGGTTATCACCGGCGTACTTTATACCCAGGTCGGTAAGACGTTCATGCCGCAAATGGACGAAGGCGATCTGATTGTACAGTTGGAAAAAGTGCCTTCGATCTCTTTGGAAGAGTCGAAACGTATGGATATGCAGGTACAAAAGGCGTTATTGGCGCAAGTGCCTGAAGTAAAACGTATTGTGGCTCGATTGGGGGCGGACGAGATCGGTTTGGATCCGATGGGATTGAACGATACCGACAGTTTCTTGGTGCTTAAGCCGCGTGAAGAGTGGCGTATGAAAAGCAAAGAGGCTTTGATCGAAGAGATTCGTCATGTGTTGGAAACCCAGTTCCCGGGTGTCAATTACGCCTTTACTCAACCGATCCAAATGCGTGTTGACGAGATGTTGACCGGAGCGCGTGGTGATATCGCCATTAAAATCTTCGGTGACGATTCTCAGGAATTAAGCAATATTGCCGAAAAAATGGCCGCAATGGTTGAAACGATTGATGGTGCGGAAGATGTGTTTACTTCACAGAACGACGGTATGAAGTATCTGCAATTGGAGATCGACCGTTATAAAGCGGGACGTCTTGGTGTGTCCGTTTCCGAATTGGAAAATCGTTTGCGTGCCTATCTTGAAGGTATGCCGATTGGCGGAATTTATCAAGGGAACCGTAAGATTCCGTTGATTATTCGTGCGGATGCGGCCGAGCGTGCTTCTAAAATGGACTTCCTTAATCAGAGTATCGTGTTGAATGACGGTCAGAACATCCAACTGAATCAACTGGTGAAGGTGGTTGAAGTTGACGGTCCGGTTGCCATTAAACGCGAGAAGGGCAAGCGCTTCTCCGTGGTGGTGGCGAATGTCAGCGGGCGCGACTTGGTTAGTTTTGTTGAAGAAGCCAAGCAGAAAGCGGCCGGTCTGGATGTGCCTGCCGGTTATTACTTCGTGTGGGGCGGTGAGTTTGAAAACCAGCAGCGTGCGGCGCAACGTTTAATGGTTGTGGTGCCGATTGCCTTGATATTGATTTTCATTATTCTGTTCACCACTTTCCGTTCGGGTGTTCAGGCAGCCATGGTACTGTCCAATATTCCGTTTGCGTTAATCGGCGGGGTCGTGGCCTTGTGGCTGACCGGCGAATACCTTTCGGTTCCCGCTTCGGTCGGATTCATCGCTTTGCTGGGGATTGCGGTTCTCAACGGGGTGGTGATGATGAGTTACTTCAATCAACTGATTGCCCAAGGTATGTCGGTCGACGATGTCGTGGTGGAAGGGGCAATGCGTCGTTTGCGTCCGGTTCTGATGACCGCGAGCATTGCCGCCTTAGGTCTGATACCGCTTGTTTTCGCTAGCGGTCCCGGGTCTGAAATCCAGCGTCCTCTAGCGATTGTGGTCATCGGCGGATTGATTACGTCAACGATTTTAACCCTGTTGATTCTACCGATTATCTACCGTATGTTCGGAGTGAAATCGTTGGGCTTGGAAAAACAGAAGTAGGCAAAGGATGGAGAGATAACAATGGAATTTAGTCAACTAAAACCGAACGACGATTGCAGTGTCGTATTACATCTCATTTTGCCTGCATCGCAGGTGAATGATGTGGTTGATTGCCTGCTGGCAGAAAAGCCGAGTTTGTTTTTTTCGGTGATCGACGTGCAGGGTTACGGCCAGCCTCAGGAACGCTTAAATGTTCGTGAGCAAGTTGCCGGTTTCCAGCGCAAGGTCATGGTGCAGGTTGAGTGCACTTACTTTTTAACGAAACAAATTATGGACAATATAAAATTGGAAATGCCGACGGCAACGATCAGTTACCGGATTATACCGATGTTCGAACACGGTCAGGTGTGACCGAACGACTCATGTTGTAATCCTTAAAAGGAAGCCTTAAAGCGCTTTGTCGTTTATCGGGTTTCTTTTCAATATTAAAAACAAAAAAAGGCCTGTTTATATCAGGCCTTTTGCGTTTTTAGAATTCGGAATTTAATAAAGGTGGTTTGAGTTATTAGTGGGACGGTGTTGCCAATTTTAGACCGACGACGCCAATGATGATTAGGCTGATGAACATCATCTTCATGATTGTCATGCTGTCTTTGAAAATCAGCCACCCTAACATCGCGATAATAGCGGTTCCGGCACCCGCCCAGACCGCATAGGCAACACCCATTTCTATCTTTTTCATCGCCAGCCACATGAATGTGAAAGAGGTGATGTAAAACAACACAACTAATCCGGTCGTTAAGATATTGCCATTTTGGGTGGAAAGTTTCAGGGAGATTGTGCCTGCTACTTCAAATAGAATTGCAATTGATAAGTAAATCCAATAAATCATGCTTAGCTCGTTTTAATGGTTAAGCAGAGAGGATAGTGGCTTGCAACTTGAAAATCAATGAAATTGGGGTTTTAAGGCGGGTTGGAAAAAAATCCCTGCCAATTGGGAGATTGGCAGGCAAAGACAACTGTACTCTGAGGAGACTAGACTACATGAAAATGGTGATTCTTTAAAAAGTGTAAAAAATTACCATTTCTTAGGGATTGGATTGCAGTTTAAATGTAAAAATTTTCCATGTCAAATTTATTTTGCTATAATGCGTACATGAACGAAATTACAGATACCCAACAAAAAGCTTTATTTAAAGCGATCAAAAGAATCCTTAGACCATTGGTAAGCTTGCTGCTGCGCCAAGGGATTACCTATACCGCTTTGATCGATCTGTTAAAAACCACTTATGTTGAAGTGGCTGATCAGCAATTCACGTTGAAAGGCAAGAAGCAGACCGATAGTCGTATTAGTGTCCTGACCGGCGTACACCGAAAAGAAGTGAAGCGCATTCGCGAGCAGGAAGCGGTTCCTATGGAAGCCAAAGAGCGTAAAGCGAGTCTAAGCGCACAATTAATGGCGACCTGGCTTGGTCATCCGGACTATTTAAACGAAAACGGCCAACCTAAGGCGTTGCCTAGAAATTCGGAAGGCAACGAACTTTCTTTCGATACGATGGTGCGTTGCGTCACTAAGGATGTCCATCCGCGTTCTATTCTCGATGAATGGATTCATCAAGGGGTGGTGGCAATTGACCGTCAAGGATTAGTGCAACTGCAAGAATCGGGTTATGTCCCTAAAGAGGATTTTGAAGAAAAATTGTTCTTTGTCGGAAAAAATATCGGCGACCATTTAAGCGTTGTTACACATAACCTGACAGGTGAACAGGCGCCGATGCTGGATCGTGCCGTTTATTACGGCGATCTGAGCGAGAATTCCGTGAAGGAATTAGAAGCCTATGCAAGAGCCGGCGCGCTTGAGTTGTTGACGGAAGTTAACCAGATGGCGAGTCGTTTACAGTATCAGGACCAGCAGTCCGATAAAAACGATCACGCAATGCATTTTGGTGCTTATTTCTATTGCTGCGAACAAGTCCAGGAGGATTTGGAAGCTGAGATTGAAGCAGATGCGGACAAAGGAACAGCCAAGTGATGAAGCCTAATAAATGGTTTTATCCGTTCGTTTCTGTGCTGCTGATGTTTCAATTAGCGGCGTGTTCGACGACGGATAACAACAGAATTCAGCCGCAGGATGAAATCGTATTGGTTTCGTCAACTTCTGGTTTTGGCGGTACCGGACGTACTCAACAGGTTGCGATGTCTACGGAAGCAGTGGGTCATACCATGCAATTAGACAGTGGCTATGGAGGAACAGGGCATACCTCTTCCGGTTTTGGCGGTACTGGCGTTATCGGAACTATCGAAAAATTCGGTAGTATCTGGGTGAACGGAATCGAGATCGGTCTGGGCGAGAAGACGCAAATCGACAGCAATATTCCAGGACATATGTCCGGATTGAAGGCAAGCGATCTACGTATCGGTCAGCAGGTTTGGCTGGAAACCCATCCGGATCAAGAGAAGACCACAACGGCTAATATTCATATCTATTATCCGTTGGCCGGTAAGATTGAGACGTTGAAAATGCATACGATGGCGACCGAAATCATGATTAACGGCCAAAGGGTTTATATTGACGAAGGCACGCGTTTGGCGAATGACCTGCAATTAAAAGTCGGTGAATATGTGCGTGTCAGCGGCTTGCCGGTATATCAGCAAGGCAGTAGTCAGCGTGAAAATGCGTGGCAGGCAACTTTGGTCGAACCGCAAAACGGACAGGTTTCATGGGTCAAAACTCAACCGGATGTCGTCTTTTCGGAAAAGGTCGAACGAGTAGTTATGCAGGATAATTGGCTGGTTGCCTACAAGGCAGGTGAATTCGTCCACGTTCCGAAGGGATTGTCGTCACAGCCTAAGGTTAAGATGATTCCATCGGAAAATGGCGGCGTTCAATTGACACCGGGTAAGGAACCGGGAGTTAGAACCTTGATGAAACCGGTGAGCCCCGTCAACCGATCCGTGATTAGACCGATTAATTCGATTTCGAATGTGCGTAGTTTGTCTACGCCGCTTCCGGCACATTCCGCTCCTTCTCAGCGGAAATAAATCGATAAAAAAACGCCTCAATAGAGGCGTTTTTGATATTATGCGTATTAAATAAGTATTCTAAAGTGGTAGAGGGGTAAGCAATGAAGCGTTTTTCAGCTATTTTATTAAGTGTTTCGATTTTGTTTTTGGCGGGTTGTTCCGCGGAAGTCGGCAGCGATCAGTGGTGTGCCGATATGAAAGAAAAGCCGAAAGGTGAATGGACCGCTAATGAAGCGACTGATTTTACCAAGCATTGCTTATTGAAATAAGATTCATAAAGCTCAGCCGTAAAGCAACATCGGTTCAAATGATGAAACAATAAAAGCGATGCGTTTGAAGTTCGAAGTTATGATTTGAGAACGACAACCGTGGTTGATTATAAAAAAGCCTCTACCTTAGGGTAGGGGCTTTTTTTATAGGAATTAATCATTTGAAACATATTCTGAAAAGATGGCAGAATGGTCGAACAAACTATTTGTCTATTGGAATAGTTAGGCGGAGTTAAGATGACGAGAGTTGCGATAATACAGTTTGATACGGTTTGGCAAGATGCCGAAGCTAACTTGCAGAAGTTATCGGAAACATTTGAAGCCATTGCCGGAGATTCTTACGATGTTGCGGTTTTGCCCGAACTGTTTCATTGCGGCTTCTCCATGCAGTCGGAACGGTTTGCCGAAACTCGTCAGGGACGAGTTTATGAAACGCTTAAAACGCTTGCTGCACATTATCGGATTTATATCATCGCCGGAGCGGCTCTGTTCGATACGGAAGGGCAAGTAAGAAACTGCGCATTGGTATTTGATCGTAAAGGAAATGAACTAGCTTGTTATAGTAAGAATCATACCTTTAATTATGCCGGGGAAGGGCGCCATTACCAGGCTGGGAATCGACAAGTTCTGTTTGAAATAGACGGTATTCCTTGCAGCGTTTTTATCTGTTATGATCTGCGTTTTCCCGAACTCTTTCGTAAAGTGATGCCGCAAGCGGAAATGGTGTTTGTGATTGCCAATTGGCCGAGTACCCGCCGGAAGCATTGGGAAATTCTTTTGCAGGCCAGAGCCATCGAGAATCAATGTTTCGTGGTGGGCGTCAATCGCATCGGTGAAGACGGTAATGGCTTACAGTATGCCGGTGGATCGATGGTGGTTGATCCGTTTGGTGAAATCCTCTCATTTGCTTCAGCGGATCAGGCTGTGCAAATAACCGAACTGCCGGTTGAACGGATTAAACGGGTTCGAGAGCAATATCCATTTTTAAAAGATATGAAGAAATAAGACTGACATGTCTTTGCACTCTTTCTACTCTATGCGTGACAAATAATTCACTTCGGAAAATAGCGCAAGCGCAGTTGTTTTTCAATTTCGATAATCACAAACAAGCCGATTCCGATCGCCAGAATCAATAAAGAATCCGCCACCGAGATGGTTTCTGTTTCAAACAAGCGTTGAAGTGCGGGAATGAAAGTGATCGCAATTTGCGCGGCCATTACGACCAGAATTGCAATCCAGACTTCTTTAGTCCCCTTTAGGACGTTCCAATTTAATGCCAGCGTGTTCATGTTGCGGATGAATAGCAGGTGGAATATCTCCATGACAACCAATGTATTGACCGCCAACGTTCTGGCGTATTCAATTGTTTCTCCTTGGTTGATTGCATGGGTGTAAATACCGAACACTCCGGCAATAAACAGAAGGCTGACAAGGATGATGTGCCATATCAAACTACCATCGAGTAAAGCTTGATTACGAGGACGGGGCGGTTGTCCCATGGCATGTTCGTTTGTCGGTTCAAACGCCAAAGCGATTCCTAAGGTCGTTGCGGTAATCAGATTAATCCACAAAATTTGAACCGGGGTGACCGGTAAAGTCATGCCAAGCAGGATGGCTAAGATAATAGTGGCGGCTTCACCGGAACTGGTCGGCAACGTCCAGCTAATGACTTTTTTAATATTATCGTAGGCGGTACGCCCCTCTCTTACCGCTGCGGCTATCGAGGCGAAATTGTCATCGGCCAAGACCAGTTCGGCCGCTTCTTTTGCCGCTTCGCTCCCTTTGAGCCCCATGGCGATACCGGCATCGGCGCGTTTTAAGGCGGGTGCGTCGTTGACGCCGTCGCCGGTCATGGCAACGGTCATGCCGTGGGATTGCAGAGCCATAACCAAACGAAGTTTATGCTCGGGACTGGTGCGTGCGAAAATATCGGTTTCAAGAACGTCGGCTTTAAGTGCTTCGTCATCCAAAAGGTCCAGATCGTTTCCGGTTAATACACGATCGGCATTTTGCAGGCCGATTTGCCGTCCGATGGCCGCAGCCGTGACGGCATGGTCTCCGGTAATCATTTTGACGCGGATTCCGGCCCGGTTGCATTCTGCGACCGCTTCGATCGCTTCGGTTCTCGGCGGATCCATAAGGCCGATGATGCCCAGGAGTGTCACGTTGTCATTAAGATCGGGTCTTTCCAATATGGTATGGTCTGGATTGATACTTTTGTAAGCAACGGCCAGTACACGTTGACCTTGGTTTGCAATTAATTCGGCTTGTTGATGCCAGAAGTCAATGTTGATCGGAATGGTTTCACCGTTTTCCATCATCTGTTTTTCGCAGAGCGCAAACAGTTTTTCGGGAGCGCCTTTTATGAAAATAAAAGCGTGGTTTTCATGGTCGTGGTTCAGCGTCGCCATAAACTGATGTTTGGCATCGAAAGGGATAAGATCGGTGCGCGTCCAATGTTTGCGTTCAGCCGCTACATCAATTCCGGTCTTTTCCGCAAAGGCCAATAAGGCACCTTCCATCGGATCACCTTCCACCGTCCATTCTTCCTGACGGTTTTTCAGTTCGGCGTCATTGCATAGGACAAGAGTTCTGGCAAGTCCGTGGAGGCTCGATTGTTTAAGGGCATCGATGGCGATTCCGTTTTGGAGTATTTCGCCGCTAGGGGAGTAGCCTTCCCCTTTGATTTGAAACCGGGATTCTGCTGTAAAGACGCTGGCGACGCTCATTTCGTTACGCGTTAGCGTGCCGGTTTTGTCGGTACAGATGACGGAAACCGATCCCAGGGTTTCAATGGCCGGCAAACGTCTGATAATCGCATTTCTATGTGCCATCGCTTTTACGCCTACCGCTAGAGTGATAGTGAGGACGGCTGGCAAGCCTTCCGGAATGGCGGCGACTGAAAGACCGACCACAGCCAGAAACAGTTCGGAAAAACTCTGCTGCTGAACAAAGATACCAAATCCCATGACCAGTGCGGCGACGCCTAGAATGACTAGTGTGAGCCATTTGGCGAACTTATCCATTTGTTCTATCAAGGGCGTACTCAGCGTTTCCACCTGTGAGAGCAGGCCGCTGATTCGCCCGATCTCGGTTTGCGTTCCCGTACCAATCACGACCCCTCTACCTTGCCCATAGGTAACGGTCGTGCCGCTGAAAGCGAGACAAGAACGGTCGCCTAGTGGGGCGTGTGCATCGACGGGTTGGATCTGTTTTTCAACCGGAACCGATTCTCCAGTCAGAATCGCCTCTTGGATTTGCAGGCCGTGGCTTTGTAATAGACGCAAGTCGGCCGGTACTTTGTCGCCGGCTTCGATCAGAACAATGTCTCCGGGCACCAGTTCTTCGCCAATAACCGTATGTCGTTGACCGTCACGGAGCACCGCGGCTTGAGGTGCGAGCATCTGGCGGATGGCGTCCATGGCTTTTTCGGCTTTACCTTCTTGGATCAAACCGATGAGGGCATTGATTAGGACAACGGCCAAGATAACTATGGTATCGACCACATGGCCCAGTAAGGCGGTGATCAAAGCGGATCCGAGCAGGACGTAAATGAGGATGTTGTGAAATTGCAGTAAAAACCGCATTAGAAGTGAACGTTTTGGGGGCTGCGGCAGGCGATTGGGTCCGTATTCTTCGATTCTGCGCTGCGCTTCCTCGACACTTAAACCGCTAAAGTCGCTTTTCAGTTTAGAAAGGGTCTCTTCAAGGGGTTGATGGTGCCATTTTTTTTCCGCGCTCATAGCTATCTGATCCGTAGGTTATGGATTGAATCGTAAAGGGGCCCGAGAGCTTTTTGAAAACAAATTCCGACTTTTGACGGTAGGAAAAAGATTGCTTATTAATTCAAATAAGCTTAATCATATAGTGACTTTAGGTGAAAGGAAAGCCTAAAAGGGGGAAGGAGCAAACCCTGTGATTTTAGCTGAAAACCGAGCGGTTATTCCGTTCCGCAACAAGGTTAGTTACGGAAGATCTTTTGGGTGATACGTTCGCGTAGAGAGTCGCGTTTAGGGTGCTGCTCGGTACTTAGGAAATGAATCGGTTTAGAAACGATCGCCTGATCGATTGCGGCCTGCATCTCTTCGGGTTCGGCGTAGTAGGCCTCGACAAAACGTTCGAATTTGACGCCGTCAAATTGAAATTTCTCCAGCCAGCGCTCAGCCTGGGAATGAAGGTTGTCGGAATCGTCCGATATGGCGTTTTCGGAACCTTGAGAGTTGCTGAATACAGTATTATGCGGATCGGTTGCATCAATGGTTAAATCGATCTCATGTTCCGAAAATTGAAGTAAGTTTTGTAAGCGGGCCAATGCTTCTTCAGGGGTCGAGGGTGGATTATTCGCTATCTCGAAGCCGTCTTGGGAGTCGCATGGATAATGCAGGTTAAAATGTTGTTCCAGGATTGGAATCGCTTCGTGAATTTCGTGGTATTGAAGCTCCGCCAGAAAGCTGGCAAGCTTAAGCTTGATGCTGACCTTTTCCTGTGATGCAATCATCTGCTCAAGTTGGTTGGCGAGATTTTGAAATTCGATTAAACGTTTGTGTTCGATTTCGTAAAGTTTGTCTTTAAAATCGAGAGAGAACTCGCTAATCCAGAAAGTGATCAACGGGATAATTTGGCGGAGCCCCAATAGCGGTTGGCTGAGCATTTTATGCAGTTCGCTGGCCATGGTGTCTTCAGATTCGTACGACTTCAGTTCACCATTATGAATGCAGCGCTGACCGTGTTCTTGAATAAAACTATAGGCAATGGATTCGATGACATGATAGTTGAGATCGGACAGATCATTGAGTTCGTCGCGATCGTTAAAGGTTTGAACCGGCATCAATGTTCCTGACTATAAGTTGGGGTTAATGAGACATCATAGAAAATGCGTATTTGTTCGTCAATATCTGTTATTCATTATTTTCCTTAAAGTTTTTAATGGATTGGATTTTGTAAATTAATGATCGGTTTATAAATGGTATTTAAACGGCGAATGTCTTTTGTCCTCTGGTCTGACAGTGAGTCGATTTAAACAACGAGAATTGGAGAAAGATTTTGTGAATTTGTTTACCTATGGATCCTTAATGTTTCCCGAAGTTTGGCAAAGAGTGGTCAGAGGGAATTATGCGAGTCGAAAAGCTTATGTTTCGGGTATGCGCCGTTTTGCGGTGAAAGACGAATTATATCCGGCCGTTGTTGAGGGTAAGGTAGAAGATCGGGTGGATGGCGTGCTTTACGGCGGGTTAAACGAAAGTGATCTGATGTTGCTGGATGTGTTTGAAGGTGATCAGTATGTTCGTCAAACCGTCACGGTAACGCTGGAAGGGGGCGAAACAACTCAGGCGGAAGTTTATGTATTCAAAGCGCAATTTCGTAACTTGTTGGAAGACCGGGACTGGGACGCCGGACAATTCGGTTTACAGTATCTTCAGGAATTTATTCAGCGCGAAAAAGATAACTTTGATTTGAGTCGAATTGATTAGAGCGGTATAGCCATTGGCTTTTAAGGCACGTATTTTTTAAGTAGGGAACGCAATCGCTTGCCGTTTTTATCCGAACAGATAGGGGAATAGACTCTTTTTCTGCGCATCCGTCAGGTTTTGAACGGTCTCAATATTCTTATCCGGGATCGTTTCGGGATCGGGATAATATTGCAGCGCTTTTTCCAAACTGGCTTCGCGAATCAGATGAAGTACCGGGTAAGGCGAACGGTTGGTGAGATTTTCACTGTCTTCGGGCTGTGTGCCTGCAAACTGATAATGCGGATGAAAACTCGCGATTTGATAAGTGCCGCTCCAACCGCCTTCTTCAAGTAGAGCCTCTGCAAGATCCAGAAATTCGTTGTAGTCGTAAAAGTCCCCGAGCATGTCGGGCAATACGACCAACGTCGTTTCAACTTCTTGGGGGTTATGAGCGTCAAGGTTTTTCAGTTCGTCGTTTAAATCATTCAGCAGGCAGGCTTCGTCCCGACAATCGCTGATTGCGATTCTGACCTGGTTGTCCAGATAAGGTTTGGCGGCAAACGGGCATAGGTTTAATCCAATGACCACCTGTTGCAGCCAATTACGAATTTGCTGTTCAATTTCGGTTGAGTTTATCAGCATAAAGTTTTTCCTGGCAATTGGGTGGGTCGGGTTAATGTCGAAGTGGATTAAACGACTTTTTGATTCAATATCGAGCAATTTTCCAACTGGATCGATTTGCCCGAAGCATGCTCGGTCACGTCATCAAGTGTGTTTTTACGTGCGTCGTAGACATACAGAAAAAGTTCGTCTCCGGGTTGAAGGAAGACTGTTTCTCCGAAATGGGTGTAGCTGGTTGCCCCCAGACTGACCATGATCTGTTCCGGATAGTGGCACTGTTTGATGATGCTCGGCAGATCCTCCAGTGGGCCAAAATCGCTTTGGTGGTTCAGTTGGTGAATGATCCATTCCAACAATTGGGTGTAGAAGTAGTTGTAAGTCAATACCGGACTGTCTTCGCCGTACGCATGTAACTGTCCGTCGCGCTTTAAAAACGAGGCGATATGGAACGGATCCATTTCGCCGCCTTTTTCGAAACGGTTCAAGGCCAAAAAATCTTCTGAAACGCCTTTGCTGTTTGGTCCCCAATTCTTTTTCTCGCTGATCTTTTTAGCACCTTCCTTACGGATGGAACAGTCGTTGAATGCGGAAAAGGCTTTGGGTTTTAAGGCGCTGACACCGCCATTGGTATAGGTTACGTCGAAAAGGACGCAGACTTCGGCTTCCATATGAAGGTTAGCGTTTTGTTGCATGTCCCGTGGATATCGGATTTCGTTGTGAGAAAGCGGATAGGTGCCGACGAAGCTTTCTGCTCCCGGAACATAGTATGGGAACAGACCTTTCGGTGCGTTTTCGCTTTCGGTGGTAACGTTCACAAAATCGGCGTTTTCCCCCGCCTGTTCAAGGTGGTGGGCAAAGTTGCCCGCCACGCCGAAACAAAGGGTGTTGTGTAAATCAAATTTCATCTTTGTTGTTGAACTTCTTGATTATTTTTTGCCTAGCATGCGCTTTAGGGTTTCGTCTTTGTAGACGATGTGATGTTTCAAGGCACCTGCAATATGCAATGCAATTACTGCGATCATGGCGTAACCGCCGATTTCGTGGATTTCCTCAGCGATTTCGTGCAGCATTTCATTTTCGCCTACGATGGTCGGCAGTACGAAAAGGTCGAAAAAGGCGACTTCGTGTCCGCCGGAGTTGCTCATGATCCATCCCGAGATCGGCATCATTAACATCGCTAGGTAAAGAATGCCTTTAACGGCATGACCAAGAATATGTTCGAATTTGCTGTAAGAGATTTGGCTTGGATTCGGGCTGACTTTCAACCAGATCAAACGCAGAACCATCAAGGCTAAAAGGCCGATCCCTAAGGATTTATGCAAGTTATAGAGTTCAAGTTTTTCCGGGCCTTTCGGTAGGTCGCCCATGTAGATGCCCAGTGCAATCAAGCCGATGAATAGCAATGCCGAAATCCAATGGTTGGCCCGGCTGACTAAGCCGTATGAATTGATACCGTTTTTAAGTTCCATAACTTTTACCTATATTGAAAATATTGAATATGAATTGAATGCTGATTGATGCCGCTTAATATAACAGTCCTTGCAGTTTTCTGCGCGAGGCATTGACTAATTGTGGATTACTTTCAGCTAGCATGTCAAAGAGTTTTAGTAATGATTTTTGCGTAATGCCGTCTTTGTAGTTTCGGTCGACGATAAAGAGTTTGAAAAGCGTTTGAATTGCTTTCTCGGGATGACCGTTCAGAACCAGATAAGCGGCCAGTCCGTATAGGGCATCCGGATCGTCCTGATTTTCGGCCAATTTCTGCTGGATGGTGTGGATGTCGTCGGATTCGCCTACGGCTTCAGAGAAGTTCAAGATACCGTTGATGTTTTTACCTTCCGGTGACAGCTGCGCTTCTTCAGGTAGTTTTGAGAACAAGTCCTTGGCTTTATCAAGGTGGCCGGTCTGCAAATACATCAGTACTAAATCCAAATGTACCTTGAAGTTATTCGGGTCGGTTTTGGCCGCTTCGCCGAGCAGTTTCACCGCCAGATCGAACTGTCCGCTTGCAAAGGCCTGTTTCGCTTGCGCGCGCAGTTCTTCGGACGGGTCTTGTTTAACATATCCTTTCAACAGATCCCAATAGGCCTGCTCGGTTTGCAGTCCGGCCGCTTCTCCTGCGATCTCGCCTTGGAAAGCCAGCTTGTAATAGGGGACTTCTTGAACACCGAAGTGCCCGGCCATTTCAGCCTGCTGGCCGACATTGATTTTGGCCAGAATAAATTGCCCGGCCATTTCCGTAGCCAACTTTTCAAGAATGGTATTGGCCTGAACACTCTCCTCGTTACGAGGTTCCCAGAAATGAATTAAGAGGGGGAGCTTGGCCGAGTGGCTTAAAATCTCTTGCAGGTTTTCTTTGGTGATGTCCGTAATGTAGGCTTGCGACATAGTGTTTCTGATTAACCTTTTTGTATGGCTTTAAGTTGATACAAGGCATCTAAGGCCATTTTGGGAGTCATTTCATCCGGATCGAACGCTTCCAGCGCTTCTTGCAACGCTTCGAGTTTCGGGTCCGGTTCGGAATGACCGAACATGTCAAATTGCTGTATTTCATTAGGAGCGCCGGCTTGACTATTTTGGGCGGTCTGGATGGTCTGATTTTCCAGATTAGCCAGGTGGCGTTTAGCGCTTTGAATGACTTTTTGCGGTACGCCGGCCAATGCCGCTACTTGCAGCCCGTAACTTTGCGAAGCGGGTCCTTCTTGAACTTGATGCAGGAACACAATCTTATCTTGGTGTTCGATTGCATCAAGATGCACGTTAACGGTGTTGTTAAACTGTTCCGCTAACGTAGTCAGTTCAAAGTAGTGCGTGGCAAACAAACAGAAACCGCGGACTTTGTTCGCCATATGTTCGGCGATTGCCCAAGCCAGAGCCAAACCGTCGAAAGTCGAAGTACCGCGTCCGACTTCGTCCATCAAAATCAGCGACTGTTCGCTGGCGTGATGCAGAATGTTGGCGGTTTCGGTCATCTCGACCATAAAGGTCGAACGTCCGGAGGTCAGGTCGTCGGATGCCCCGATGCGGGTGAAGATGCGATCGATCGGGCCGATTTGTGCCGAGTCGGCCGGTACGAAACTCCCCATGAACGCCATTAAGGTGATCAAGGCAGTCTGGCGCATATAGGTCGAATTACCGCCCATGTTCGGTCCGGTGATGATTTGCAGCTGTCTTTGTTCGTCAAAGCGGGTGTCGTTTGGAATAAACGGTTCGCTCGACACGGCTTCAACCGTCAGATGTCGGCCTTTGGTAATTGATAAGCCGGGCTGCTCCGTCAAGATCGGGCGTGTCAGATTTAGGGCCATAGCCTGGGTGGCCAGATTGACTAATACATCCAACTCCGACAGGGCGGCAGCACATGATTGCAGTGCGGACAACGATTTATTCAGGGTTTCCAATAGCTGCTGATAAAGCCATTTTTCCCGCGCCAGAGATTTTTCACCGGCACTGAGGATTTTGTCTTCAAAGGTTTTCAGCTCGGGGATGATATAGCGTTCTTGCCCTTTTAAGGTTTGTCGACGGACGTATTCGGTCGGCACCTGATCGGAATGCAGCTTGCTGATTTCGATGTAATATCCGTGGACGCGGTTATATCCGACTTTCAGCGTGTTAATACCGGTGCGTTCGCGTTCGCTCTGTTCAAGCTTCAGTAAAAAATCGCCCGCTTCGTTTTTCAGGTTGCGCAGTTCGTCAAGTTCGGCGTCGTAGCCTTCTGCAATGACTCCGCCGTCGCGAATTAACATCGGCGGATTATCGGTAATGGCTTGATCGAGCAATGTAGCCAATTCCGGAAAGGTGGCAATTTTGTCGGCGAGGCTCAGGAGTTTTTCGACCTGATGCGTGCCCAGCAAACTCTGTAAGTCGGGCAGGCTGTTTAACGCGCGGCCGAGTTGCAATAGGTCGCGGGGGCGGGCGGAATATAAAGCCACACGACTTAATATACGTTCCATGTCACCGATCTGTTTAAGCGATTGACGCAGAAGTTCGTCGTCTTGCAGCCCGATGATCTCTTCAATGGAATCCAATCGAGCATTGATGACCGCTTGGTTACGCAACGGTTGGTTCAGCCAGCGTTTCAAAAGGCGACTGCCCATCGCGGTAGCGGTGTGATCCAAAATAGCCGCTAACGTGTTATGCGTGCCGCCACTTAAGTTGGTGTCGATTTCCAAGTTGCGGCGGCTGATGGCGTCAAGAACTAAGGTGTCGTCCGTCTGGTAAGTGTTTAAGCTTTGGATATGTTCCAAGCCGTTTTGCAGCATGGTTTTGGCATAGTGCAGAATACCGCCTGCCGCAGCCGTTACCGCCGGTTTGGTTTCACAGCCGAACGCCGTTAAATCTTGTGTGCCGAAATGTTCGGTCAGGCGTTTCTTGGAACTTTTGACTTCAAAATGCCAGGCCGGGTAACGAACCACGCCAGCCCGTTTTAAAATGGATTCAGGTAGAGATTCACGCAAAAGATCGTCATCCGGCAAAAGCATTTCGGAGGGTTTCAGGCGTTCGATTTCGGCACTTAATTGGGTTTCGTTTTCAAGTTGAGTCGCTTCGAAACGGCCGCTGGCGACATCCAGATAAGCCAGTCCGTAAACTTCGTTGGCTTGGGTGATGGCGGCCAATAGATTTTCCGAACGGTCTTCCAGTAAGGCTTCTTCCACCAAGGTTCCGGGGGTGATGACGCGCACCACTTTACGTTCTACCGGCCCTTTGCTGTTTGCCGGGTCGCCGACCTGTTCGCAAATTGCGACCGATTCGCCGAGTTTAACTAATTTGGCTAAGTAGCCGTCTGCCGAGTGATGCGGAATGCCGGCCATCGGAATCGGTTGGCCGCCGGATTTGCCGCGTGCGGTGAGTGTAATGTCGAGCAGTTCCGCCGCCTTTTTGGCGTCGTCATGAAACAGTTCGTAAAAATCGCCCATACGGTAGAACAACAAGTGATCGGGATGCTCGGCTTTGATTGCCAGGTATTGTTGCATCATAGGGGTGTGTTGTGTCGATTTTTCGGCCATGTTTCTGTTTGTGTGAATTTTAATAATTGCTAAAAAAGGGTATGCTAGGTCATATTACATTGGATAGCAATAATGGAGTGCGCGAGATGGGGTTTGAAACCTTAGTTTCTGAAGTGGGTAAAGCGTTGGTGGATCATGATTGCATGGTGGTCACAGCGGAATCTTGTACGGGTGGAATGATCGCCGAGGCATTGACTTCGATTGGTGGCAGTACCGCATGGTTCGATCGTGCCTACATCACTTATAGTTACGAATCCAAAAAAGAGATGTTGGGCGTGAATGAAGCCACTATTCAGAAAAAGGGTTCCGTCAGTCAGGAATGCGTACAGGAAATGGCGCTGGGTGCGTTGCAGCAATCGCATGCTAAAGTCAGTGTGGCTTGTAGTGGAATTGCCGGTCCGACCGGTGGAACGCCGGATAAGCCGGTAGGAACCGTGTGGATTGCTTGGGCGTTACAAGGGCACGATAAGGTAGAGAGTCAGGCCTTTTTGTTCAGCGGAGATCGGCAATCGATCAGAGAGCAGACGACGGAGGTTGCGTTAATGGGAATCATGAAAATTTTACAAGGATGAATTCCTTTTCGTAAAGTGCAGAATCACAATCATAACTCTAGGATTTGATTTTAAATTGTGGGATAATTCTGCGGCTCTGTAGGGGAGAAGTTGGTGCGGTCATCGTCTCGGTTTTATTCCCCTGAGTAGGGTGTTGAATTAGTTGGGAAAACCAAGACGCGAAAAGCCTTTGTTTAAACGGAAAATTCGGTTCCGGTTAAACAAGGGCTTTTTATTGATGGGCATTGATTCTGCGCGAAAAGTCTCTAAGTAAGGTTTGAGTGCCTGAAGGGATGTTTCAAAATGCACTCCCGCTGTCTTGTTAGTTAGCGGGCGAATGTTAAGCCAATAAAAGGACCGTAAAAAGATGGATGAAAATAAGCAAAAAGCACTGGCCGCCGCTTTAGGTCAAATTGAAAAGCAATTTGGTAAAGGCTCGATTATGCGTATGGGCGACGAAGGCGTTGTACGTGATATCGAAGCGATCTCTACAGGTTCTTTAGGTTTGGATATGGCGTTGGGCATAGGCGGTTTGCCGAAAGGGCGTATTGTTGAAATTTACGGTCCGGAATCGTCGGGTAAGACAACCTTGACGTTGCACGCCATTGCAGAAGCCCAGAAATTAGGCGGTACGGCGGCATTCGTCGACGCCGAGCATGCATTGGATCCGATTTATGCAGAAAAGCTAGGCGTAGACATCGATAACTTATTGGTGTCACAGCCGGATACCGGTGAGCAGGCATTGGAAATTACCGATGCGTTGGTGCGTTCCGGTGCGGTAGATATCGTGGTTGTGGATTCGGTCGCTGCTTTGACGCCTAAAGCGGAAATCGAAGGCGATATGGGTGATTCACACATGGGTCTGCAGGCGCGACTGATGTCTCAGGCGTTGCGTAAGTTGACGGCGAATATCAAGCGTACCAACACCTTGGTTATTTTCATCAACCAGATTCGTATGAAAATCGGTGTTATGTTCGGTAGCCCTGAAACCACTACCGGTGGTAACGCATTGAAATTCTATGCGTCGGTACGTTTGGATATTCGTCGAATCGGTGCGATCAAGAAAGGCGATGAAATTCTAGGTAACGAAACCCGTGTTAAGGTCGTGAAAAATAAGGTTTCTCCTCCGTTCAAACAGGTGGAATTCGATATTCTTTACGGTCAGGGTATTTCACGCGAAGGCGAAATCATCGATTTGGGCGTAAAAGAGAAATTGATTGAAAAATCCGGTTCTTGGTATAGCTACAACGATCAGAAGATCGGCCAAGGGAAAGACAATGTGCGCCAGTACTTGATTGAAAATCCGGAAATCGCCGAAACGCTGATGACTCAGATTAAAGAAATAATGATGCCGGCTAAAACCGGTAAAAAAGCCGTAGAAGCGGAATTAGAAACGGCTGCCGAGTAAGATTTGAAAAGCGCGGAAGAGTTCCTCCAGCAGTTAAAGCAGCCAGAGGCGTCGTCCGCTCCTGTTGAACAGGAGGATGCGGATTCGATTGTCGAGTCGTTGAGTCGGCAGATTGAATCTAAAGCGGTAGCCTTGTTGGCGATTCGCGAGCATGGCGCAAAAGAGCTGAAAGCCAAGCTGTTGACGAAGTTTCCCGAAACCGACGAGTTGTTGGCGGAAACTCGGCAACCACCGGGTTTGTTGAAGCTTTTGGTGGATGACGTGATTCAACGTTGTCAGGAAAACAACTGGCAGAGCGATCAACGTTATATCGAGCAGGCGGTGTTCAGTCTTATGAACAAAGGCCAGGGGCCGTTGAAAATCCGTCAGAAGCTGCAGCAGACCAGCGACGATTCATCGCAGATTGAAGCCAGTCTGGATTTGGACGAAGCGGATTGGTTGGACGTAATGCGCGAAGTGCTGCTTAAAAAATACGGCGAACTCGACAAACCGCAACAACGCAACGAGCAGGCGAAAAGGATGCGCTTTCTGCAAAGTCGGGGGTTTCCGGCTGAGTGGATTTGGAAAGTCTATCGTTGATGCGATCGAGATTTAAACAGAATTATTTTTATTGAACTAAGGTTTTAACCCTATGACCAGTGCAGAACTTAGAAAGGCTTTTATAGACTTTTTTGTTAAGCAAAACCATACCGCAGTGCATTCCAGCCCTGTCGTCCCTGGAAATGATCCGACCCTGTTGTTTACCAATGCGGGGATGGTGCAATTTAAAGAGACCTTCTTAGGCCAGGAACAGCGTGATTACAACCGCGCGACTACGGTGCAACGTTGTATTCGTGCCGGCGGTAAGCACAACGACTTGGAAAACGTCGGTTATACCGCCCGTCACCATACTTTCTTCGAAATGTTGGGGAACTTCAGTTTCGGCGATTATTTCAAGCGTGAAGCGATTCAGTATGCTTGGGAATTTTTGACCAAAGAGTTAAAACTGCCGGAAGAAAAACTGTGGATTACCGTCTTTGAAGAAGATCAGGAAGCCGAAGATATCTGGTTGAAAGAGATGGGCGTCAGTGCAGAGCGTTTCTCGCGTTGCGGTGCAAAAGACAATTTCTGGTCGATGGGTGATACCGGTCCTTGCGGTCCTTGTAGTGAAATTTTCTACGATCATGGTTCGGACGTTGCCGGTGGTCCTCCGGGTTCACCGGACGAAGACGGTGACCGTTACATTGAAATCTGGAACTTGGTATTCATGCAATTCGACCGTGCTGCAGACGGTACTTTGACGCCATTACCGAAGCCTTCTGTTGATACAGGTATGGGATTGGAGCGTTTGGCGGCGGTTATGCAGGGCGTTCACAATAACTACAATATCGATTTGTTCCGTGCTTTGGTTAAAAAGGCGAGTGAACTGACCGGCGAGAAGAACCTTTCAAACAGTTCTTTGCGTGTCATTTCCGACCACATCCGTTCTTGTGCGTTCATGATTACCGACGGTGTATTACCTTCGAACGAAGGGCGCGGATATGTATTGCGCCGTATCATCCGTCGAGCGATCCGTCACGGTTATAAATTGGGTCAAAGCCAGCCGTTTTTCCATCAGTTGGTCGGTACTTTAGTCGAGCAGATGGGCGAAGCCTATCCTGAATTGAAAGCGGAAGCGGCCAATGTCGAGCGTGCCTTGAAGCTTGAGGAAGAGCGTTTTGCGGAAACGTTAGAAAACGGTATGAAGCAGCTTGAAGATTACGTTGCCGACATGAAAGGTACCGTGATTGAAGGCGATATGGCCTTTAAGTTGTACGATACGTTTGGTTTCCCGCTTGATTTGACGGCAGACGTTGCGCGTGAAAAAGGTCTGACGGTGGACGAGGAAGGCTTTGCAAAAGCGATGGAAGAGCAGCGTGAGCGTGCCCGTTCTGCCAGCAGCTTCTCGGGCAGTGCACAGAACCGTGTCGATTTTGAGGGTGAAACGCATTTTATCGGTTACGATCGCGACGAAGCGGATGCGACGATTCTGGCGATTTTCGTAGACGGCAAGTCGGTCGAATCCGCTGACGAAGGGACCGAAGCGATTGTGATTCTAGGCAGCACGCCGTTTTATGCGGAATCCGGTGGTCAGGTCGGCGATAGCGGAAGCTTGACCGAAGGGATGAACAGTTTCCATGTCAACGATACCCATAAGCAAGGCAAGTTGTTCCTGCACCACGGTAAGGTGACGGCGGGTACGATTCAAGTTGATCAGGAAATTCACGCCAAGATCAATATCGCCGACCGTCGCGCCAGCGAAAAGAACCATTCGGCCACGCACTTGTTGCATGCCGCTTTGCGTTCGATTCTTGGTACGCACGTTCAGCAGAAAGGATCTTTGGTTAAGCCGGATCGTTTACGATTCGACTTCTCGCATTTCGAACCGATTTCAGCCGCGCAATTGCGTGAAATTGAAAAATTGGTCAACCATAACATCATGTTGAACGAAGCGGTCGGCATGAACGAGATGGACATCGAATCGGCGAAAGCGAAAGGGGCGATGGCACTGTTCGGCGAGAAGTACGGCGATGTCGTACGTGTTGTCGATATGGGTGATTTCTCGGTTGAACTTTGTGGTGGAACGCACGTTAATTCGGTGGGTGATATCGGCCCGTTCCGTATTGTATCGGAAAGCGGGATCGCTTCCGGCGTACGTCGTATCGAAGCGGCTACCGGCGAGCAGGCTTGGTCGATGATTTATGACGAAGATGCACGTCTGGAACAGATAGCCGATGCCGTGAAGTCCGATAAAAACCTGGTGGCGGAAAAAGTCTCTCAGATGGTGGCCGATTATAAGGCGCTGGAAAAAGAGCTTAAGCAGCTTCAAGGCAAGTTGGCCGCTTCTCAAGGCGATGACCTTGCCGGTCAGGCGGTTGAGATCTCCGGTGTGAATGTATTGGCCGCCAAGATGGAAGGTGCCGATACCAATACCTTACGTGAAACGCTTGATAAGTTGAAAGATAAGTTGGAACCGGCCGTTATTCTACTGTCTGCAGTGGATGGCGAAAAAGTGACGTTGGTTGCGGGTGTGAGTAAGTCGGCAACCGATCGCTTTAAAGCGGGTGAACTCGTCAATTTTGTGGCACAGCAAGTTGGCGGAAAAGGAGGGGGTCGTCCTGATATGGCGCAAGCTGGCGGTAAAGACCCAAGTAATCTAGATAAAGCACTTGCCTCGGTTCATGCCTGGGTAGAGTCGAAATAAGAAGAAAATAGAAAGCAATGGCATTAATTGTTCAAAAATATGGCGGTACGTCGGTCGGTAACGTTGAGCGTATCCAGAACGTAGCGAATAAAGTCGCTAAATTTGTCGATGAAGGTCATCAGGTCGTCGTCGCGGTTTCGGCTATGAGTGGCGAAACCAATCGTTTGACTGCTTTGGCTCAAGAGATTCAAGCACGTCCTTCCAAGCGTGAAATGGACGTATTGTTAACGACGGGCGAGCAGGTGACGATTGCTTTGTTAAGCATGGCTTTGCAGGAAAAAGGGTATCCGGCGATTTCCTATACCGGTTGGCAGGTTCCGATTAAAACGGATGACGTCCACAGTAAAGCGCGTATTGAAGAGATTGATTCCGAGAAAATCTTCAATCAATTGAATGAAGGCAAGGTCGTTGTTGTTGCCGGATTCCAAGGCGTTACGCCGGATGGTGATATTACGACGTTGGGACGTGGCGGTTCGGATACGACTGCGGTGGCTTTGGCTGCGGCTTTGAATGCGGACGAGTGCCAAATCTATACCGACGTTGACGGCGTTTATACGACCGACCCGCGTGTGGTGCCGGAAGCAAAGCGTTTGGATCATATTACGTTTGACGAAATGCTTGAAATGGCCAGTTTGGGAGCGAAAGTTTTACAGATTCGTTCGGTCGAGTTCGCCAGTAAATACAATGTCCCTTTGCGTGTGCTTTCCTCGATGCAAGAGGGGGGCGGAACGCTCATTACTTCAGAAGAGAATTTTAAGGAAAACGAGATGGAAAAACCTCTAATCTCCGGTATTGCGTTCAGTCGCGATGAAGCAAAATTGATGGTCTTAGGTGTGCCGGATAAGCCGGGTGTCGCTTACCAGATTCTTGGTCCGATTTCGGATGCGAATATTGAAATCGACATGATTATCCAAAACCAAGGAATTGACGGTACGACCGACTTTACCTTTACGGTTGCGCGCGGCGATTTAGCAGCCGCTTTGGAAATTCTGCAAAGCACTGCTAACAAGTTAGGCGCTCGCGAAGTGCTTTCGGACGATACGATCGTTAAGATTTCTATGGTGGGAGTCGGCATGAAGTCTCATTCCGGCATCGCTAGCCAGATGTTTAAGACGTTGGCGGATAATAACATCAATATCCAAATGATCGGTACGACGGAAATCAAGATTTCGGTCATTATCGACGAAGCTTATCTTGAATTGGCGGTTCAGTCATTACACGAAGCTTTCGAATTGGACAAGTAATTCCAAGACGTCTGTTTGTTTATAAAAAGCCCGCTTAATGCGGGTTTTTTTATACCTTAAAAAAAGTTTCGACCTATGAAAGGTAATCATAGAAATAACACAAATCATAATGAGATTTGCTATAACGAAAATTTCCACACAGTGATTAATGCTTTTTATGGAATCGAGTTTTCCGATAAGTAAAAAGAATTATTAAAACAAGGGGGGCAATGTTTTAATAAAAGCACTAACTAATATTTTTTTTAAGGTTTTTGGGGGAAGGGGTATGCGAAGTTTATATATGGGGTCAAGTTCAAATAAACGTCCTATTTTGTCCGGGTTGGGGGTGTTGTTGGCGTCAGTGTTGACGTTGAGTGGCTGTAGTAGCAGTGATGGCATTCCAGAAACCTGTAACGTGCCTCAAGAGGCATCATTGAGTACGGCGGAACGGATCGGTGGGGCGACTTCTTCAGTGCAGTTTTTCACGAAAGACGCTGTCGAGTGGACTGTGTTTAACGTTGCCAATGAGTTGAAAGTCACTCAGCTCGGTACAACCAAAAGTACGGAATACGGATTGGAAGTAGGCGGTTTCATTCGCGATATCAAAATTTATAACGCTCAAGGCGGTAACCGCTATGCGTTATTGGCAATGGGCGGCGAAGGGATTGCGGTCGTCAATATTACCGATCCTTCGAATATGTCTTTGGTTGCCAGCGTAAAAGTGAATTATGAACAGACGGGAATTACTTGGGCAGAAGGTGGCGGAGACATTGTTCCCGACAATACCATTTCCAGTTCGCGTGCGCCGATTAGCTCGTTGGCTATTTATAACGACGGTGATCCGAATACACCGGTACAGTTGATTATCGGTGATGAAGGCTACGGTTTGCACAAGACGGCGTTAAACAATTTGTTTGACGAGGTTGATGGGCGTGAAGCGGACGGCAGCTTAAAGATCGATTCCGAAGTGTATACGTTGCAGTATGCCGGAGAAAACCCATGGGGAGGTCCTAAGAGTCTGACATTGTACGGTACCGGACTGAATCAGAGATTGTTTGTCGCCCAAGGTTATTTGGGAATCGGTATTTACGATCCTGAAACGTTGGAGAAAGTGGGGCAGTACAGTCTTTATACCGATGCGACCGAAGCAAACGGCGGAGAAGACTGGTTTATTAATCTGGATGTTTCCAGTGCCGTACAAGCGGGCAATATCGATGCATGTACCGGAATGCCTGATTACAATCAGACCAATTTTGAAATCGTGAATGTTTGGCATGGCGACGTGGTTGCGCCGACGCCGTGGGCCGATTTCGATCGTTACGGTAAATTTTATTACGAGGCACGTAAAGTCGATGTGGTGAACTATCCGGATGCGGGTGGCCCGGGTAACGACAAAACCATCGCTTATATCGCCTATGGTCTTGCCGGTATGGTGGCTGTGGATGTCACCGGTTATGACAACGCCGGTCCTCGAAATGCAACCTGTACGGCCAATGTAGACGATGCCAAACCGTTCCTGCAGGCCTCTTATTTAGGTTACGCGCCAGCCGTTCCGGCGCATGGACCGAATGATGAGACCGGTGAAGAAGCGAAAAGTCTTTTCCCGTATTTTGGTGCGGGGATGTTGAAAGAGGCGGGTGTCGTCGATGTGAAAGTCGATGCGGCTAATAATCAGGTCTATTTTTCAGATCATTTTTCAGGTTTGATGGTGTTGGATCATGCTGACAACCCGAATCAATGGCATGGTCCTAATGGTGCCGGTGCTTATAACAACGACGAACCGGGCGGAACCCTTGGCGATCATTGGCCGGATTATGAGTTCGTTACCTCTTACGATATGACGCCGATTCCAGATGGTGAGGAAGAAATTCCGACCTATGTCTATGAATCACCTGTTGTATTAGCAACGGGTGAAGTGAGCGGACACGGTAATAACTTCGCGTTATCTAGTGTGTTCGATCCTGCTGCAAGCGGTGCGGTTGACGTTGCGCTAACCGCCGGAGGCGGCGGGTTGAACTTCATTGACGTCAACACTTCAGCAGATCCTAAGTTTGAAGTGCCGGTACATTTCGCGACTACCGACGAGATCGGTGCGGCGGCTGACGGCACGGCGACGCAAGAGATCAATATCGGTCACTCCGAAGGGATCGAAGCATACGGAAATCTACTTTTCTTAGCGGACGGTCCGCACGGAATGTCTGTCTGGAAGATTGCAGATGAAGATTGTAATGCCATCGATGACGTCCATGTGGTGGCCAATACGCTGCAAAGTGAGTATCCGGTAACATTGGGTACGGAAACCATTAATCCGACTCCTCATGCTTACGATGTCGTCGTTGACAGTGCCAATCAGTCTGTCTTGGTTATGTCGCAAAGTCGCGGGTTGCGAAGAATTGACACCACGGAAGAAGGTGCCGTTGGCGAACCGGTATTGCTCTATCCTAAGCTGACAGACATTTTCGAGCATAATACGGATGGCGGTAATGTCGCCGGACTGTCTATGCAAGATCATACCTACGGTACGGCGTTGAAAGGGACTCTGGCCTTTACGGCGGACGGTAGCAATGGTTTGACGGTTTATGATTTAAGTAAAGACCCGACGGATCCGGCAAGCGGTTATGTGGTCGGTAACATCGGTGGGGATACGGTTTCCCAGCCACCACTTGGTCAGGCCTCCAGTGTGGCGTTATGGGAGGATTCCGCGAGCGGAAAATCCTATGCCTTTGTTGCCGCCGGAAGCCGCGGTGTTGGGGTTGTCGATGTAACTGATCCGACGAACATGTCTTTGGTTAAGGTGTTCGAACCGATCAAAATCGAAGACAGCACCGTCGGGAAAGCGGACGGTAAAAGCGTTGTAGTGAGAATAGTTGGAGATTACGCCATATTCACCTATGACAGCTTCGGTGTGGTCGAATATCGAATTGCCGATTTGATTGCACCACTGATTGAAGGTACCGATCCGACCAGTATCTGGACTAAAAACGGAACGGATCAAAGACCGGAAGTGACGGCCCGCTTCAAACTTCAAGACACCAATTTCTTCGGCAGCGCCGACATGGCGGACTTGGGAGGCGGTGCGGCCGGTATGGATATCGTTCAGGTTGACGGCAAAGTGCTGGTCTATGTTGCTTACGGCGATGCCGGGGTGATTAAAATCGATTGGACGGAGCCGACGGCACCCGTCCTGAAAGAACATATCAATACGGTCGGTTCGGCGTTGGATGTCGTCGTAATCAACGGCCGAGCTTATGTTGCCGATAGCGGCGGCGGGTTAACTTTGATTAAATAAAACCGAACCCTCTTTCCGATTTCGGAAAGAGGGTTTTTTTTTAATTAGCCGCCGTCAACGCCAATTCCTTCCCTTTATTAGTGTTTTCTTATATATTTTGATAGAAATAATCAATTATACGAACGGCTTTATGGAATAAACTGTAGCTGTACTAAAGAAGAAAGGATTCGTATGTTAGTCTTAACCAGAAAAGAGGGTGAGTCATTAGTTATTAATGAAAACATTACCTTGACCGTTCTAGCGGTGAAAGGGGGGCAGGTTCGCATGGGAATCAAAGCGCCACGCGAGGTGCCGGTACATCGGGAAGAAATCTTAAACGAAAAATCGGGTGAGGCTTCTAACGAAAAACCGGCATCTCTTGGAGTGAATGTTCAAGCCTAACGGTTTGTACTGCACAAAGGTGCATAGGTATTGGCTTATTGAGGTGCGTCATTTTTTATAATTTAAAAAAAACGCATAAAGTACCCACTATAGGTTTACAAGCCAGCTTATAACTTGTATTATACGCGCCTGAAATAGGAGACGTGGCCGAGAGGCTGAAGGCGCTCCCCTGCTAAGGGAGTATGGGGTTTGTAGCTCCATCGAGGGTTCGAATCCCTCCGTCTCCGCCATTTCAAACCTAGAAAAAAATAAGTGAAAAGTTTCTTGACAGTTTTATTAAAACTCCATAGAATACGCCTCACTTTCAAAGCGCCCGTAGCTCAATTGGATAGAGTACTCGGCTACGAACCGAGCGGGTAGGGGTTCGACTCCCTTCGGGCGCGCCATTATTCCAAACCCCCGTCACATGCGGCTTTTAGCCAAAATGGACGGGGGTTTTTTATTGTCTGAACAAACCTGTCTAGTTGTTTTCCATCAGCTTAGTAAAGCTCTCATCGGTATCTCCTTTCTGGTGAGGGAAGGCGATTGCATGATCCATTTCCAATTCTATGCCGATTTTGGTTCCGACCGGGTGGTCGTGATGAGAGTGGCTCATGCAAAGTACATGCTCACCGTCGGGTAGTTTTAGCGTGAACAAAAAGTGCGAGCCGCGGAAGGCGCGGTTCGTGACTTCCAGTTGCCAATCGCTTTCGTCATTATGACGGATGTCATCGGGACGGACTAGGACCGAGACTTTGTCACCTATGGTTGCCCCGAAAGGCAGACTGGTTTTCAACAGGCCTAGCTGGGTGAGAACCTGATGGCAGTCGCACACGGTACCTTCGATCAGGGCGCCTTGGCCGATAAAATCGGCTATGAACGGGTGTGCGGGTTGATGGTAGATATTATATGGCGTATCCCATTGCAGAAGTTTGCCGTCTTTCATGACGCCGACCGAGTCTGCGATAGCAAACGCTTCATTCTGGTTGTGGGTGACCATCAGTGCGGTAATGCCTTCGGTTTTAAGGATGCTTCTGACTTCATGGGCAAGCAGTTCGCGTAATTCGACATCCAATCCCGAGAAAGGTTCGTCCAGAAGTAGAATGTCGGGTTTAGGCGCCAGCGCTCTTGCCAGGGCGATTCTTTGTTGTTGCCCGCCGGAAAGTTCATGTGGGTAGCGCGTATTGAAGCCGGTAAGACCCACAAGATCCAATAGTTGGTTGATGCGTTGTTTGCGTTCCTTTCTGTTGAGTCCCGGGATGCCGAAAGCAATGTTCTTTTCGATTGTCATGTGCGGAAAGAGCGCATAATCTTGAAACACCATGCCGATATTGCGCTGTTCTGTCGCAAGTTGAAAGTTTTTGGAAGAAATCAGTTGACCGTCAAGATAGATCTCGCCACCTTGGACGGGTTGAAGTCCGGCGATGCACATCAGTAAAGTGGTTTTTCCACAGCCGCTCGGTCCTAGTAAACAACCGATTTCTCCTTCTTTTAAAGTAAGGTCAATGTGATTAAGCACTTGGTTTTCTTTGTGCGCACTGATGATTTGATGAACGGTAAGTTTAGACATGACGTTTTCCAATCGCTTTACTCAATAGAATGACGGGTACAAGCCCGGTCAGAACAATTAATAGGGCTGGCAGTCCGGCATCTGCCAATCGTTCGTCGGAAGCCATTTCATAGGCTCTGACGGAGAGGGTGTTGAAGTTGAACGGTCTTAAAATAAGGGTGGTCGGCAACTCTTTGAGTACTTCGACAAACACCAGTAGAAATGCAACAAGCAAGCTGCGGTTGAGTAGCGGTAGATGGATTTTAACTAAAATGTTCCATCGGCTTGCTCCGAGTGTGCGTGCGGATTCGTCCATGGAGGGTTTGATTTGTTTCAGACCGGATTCGACCGTTTGTAACGAAATGGATAGAAAACGGAATATGTAGGCGAATACCAATGCGAATAGGGTACCGGAAAGCAATAGGCCTGTTGAGACGTCGAAGGTGCTGCGCATCCAGGAATCGACGGTGTTGTCGAGCCAGGCAAAGGGGATCATGACGGCCACGGCAATGACAGTACCCGGGATGGCGTAGCCCAGTGTGACGATTCGTAGCGAAAGTCGAGTGACCGGTCGGTTTTGGACACGTTGAGCATAAGCAAGCATCAGTGCGATGGAGGCAGCAACGAGTGCGGTTATCGCAGCCAGATGGAAACTGTTCCAGATGAGCGTCAGGAACTCGGCGTTGAAGCCGGTCTCCGCGGTTTGGATTGACCAGGCGAGCAGTTGGGCTGCGGGAACAATAAAGCCTAAGCTGACGGGTATCAAACAGATTATGAATGCAAGGCGCCCTTTAAGGCCGCTAAGTATTGGCGTTGGTTGTGTGTCACTCTTGTTCCCTTGAGAAAAGTATTCGGCTTTTTTTCTGGACCAGAGTTCGATGGCGATCAGGATGGTAACAAAGACCAATAAAATCAAGGATAGTTGAGCGGTGGTCGTGGTGTCTCCAAATCCGGTCCAAGTACGATAGATTCCTGTTGTGAACGTAGGTACACCGAAGTATTGTACCGTACCGAAATCAGCCAGGGTTTCCATGAGTGCAAGCGTCAGTCCGGCTACGACGGCGGGGCGTGCCATAGGAAGGGCGACCTTGAAAAATCTTCTGTAAGGTCCGGCGCCTAAGGTGCGGCTGGCGTGAATGACCTGCTGGGTGTTTCCGGAGAAGGCGGTTCGAGCCAATAGGTATACGTAAGGATAGAGTACGAGCGACAGCATGACGATCGCGCCCGGCAGAGAGCGGATTTCGGGAAACCATAGGTTGACGGTTTGCGCGCTGAAAAGGGTTCGAAGGAAGCTTTGAACCGGGCCTTCGAATTCCAGCAGCCCTGTATAGGTATAGGCGATGATATAGGCGGGCATAGCCAAGGGCAAAAGGAGAGCCCAATGGAGAACCTTCTTTCCGAAAAAATCATATTGGCTGATTAGCCATGCGGTGGATAAGCCCAGCGTTAAGGTTCCTATGCTCACTCCCAGCATCAGCCAGAGTGAGTTGATGATGTATTCAGGCAGTAAGTTATCGACCAGGTGATGCCAGTTTTCGTTGCCCGGTTCGAATAAAAAACTGACCAGCACCCATAGAGGTGTCGTCAATAGCAGGGCCATGGCGATGGTGGCTATGACCCATTTGTTTTGAGGTGCTTTCATCAAGTTGCCGTGTGCTCGGTTTTTATCGCCATCCGGCTCGATCCATGATGCGAACCGCTTCCGAATTATGTTTTCCGAGAGCATTCAGGTTGAGCGCATCGCTGTGGAATTCTCCCCAGGATTTCAAAGTTTTGCTTAAAGGCGCTTCTTTGATGACCGGATATTCATTATTGACCTCCGCATACCAGGTCTGCGCCTCGGTTGTCAGCAAGAAGCGAATGAGTTCAAGAGCGTTGTCTTTGTTTTTTGCCGCTTTGGTGATTGCGATGCCGCTGATGTTGATGTGAGCGCCACGGTCTTTCTGGTTTGGCCAGAATACCGCGACTTTTTCAGCCGCTTTGCGTTGCTCTTGGTCTTTTCCGTTTAGCATTTGAGCTAAGTAATAGGTGTTAACTACCGCGATATCACACTGTCCAGCGGCAACCGCTTTGATTTGGTCGCGGTCCCCGCCCTTAGGTTTGCGTGCGAAGTTTTTAACCAGCCCTTCAGCCCAAGCTTCCGTTGCCTTTTCACCTTGATGGACAATCATGGATGCAACAAGCGATTGGTTGTAGATATTGTTCGACGAACGGATGCAAAGGCGCTTTTTCCATTTGGGCTCACTAAGCGCTTCATAAGTGCTGAGCTCGGAAGCCTGTACGCGATCTTTGGCGTAAACAATGATTCGGGAGCGGGTTGTGAGTCCGATCCAGTAATGTTCGGGATCCTGAAGGTTGGACGGCACAATTTGTTCGATGTCCGGGGTGATGGCAGCCTGAAGTACTCCGGCTGTTTTCGCCCGGTGCAGGCGGCCTGCATCTGTAGTGATCAAAACGTCCGCCGGTGTGTTTGCGCCTTCAGATTCAATGCGTTTTAAAAGAGCATCGGCCTTGCCTGTAATCAGATTCACCTTGATGCCCGACTGTTTTTCGAAACGATCTAGAATGGATTTGATCAATTGTTCCTTACGAGCAGAGTAAACATTTACTTCTTCAGCGCTGGCGTTGACCGGCAGGCTGAATATGACTGTCATTAATCCGATCCATAAATGTTTCATTGTCCTCTCCTTGCTTGATTGAAGTTTAGGGTGATATTGTAAATGATAATAGTTATGATTTACAGTGTTGATTATATTGATTAACGGAATGTGATGAACCTGTAAGCCTCAAAAGCCTGTATGGAAGTCATCTCTTTTCTGGCACACCATCATTCCAGCCCAGTCAAATGCGGTTAGCCAAAACGGACAGTTTTTATATTTTCCCGATAAAGAATTTATCTGCTAAACGCATCCATTATTTTTGTTTAATCCATTTTTTAGCGTGTCTTTAAATTAACGTTTAGACGGATTGTCTATTGGTTGTATTTCATGGCAGATTGCTTGTTTAGTGTGGAGGTGAACTTTATTTATGTTTTGTTTTTCACCTTTAAAACCAATAATTTAAATTAAAAAATGTTTGCATGTCGACTAAGTTATAAGTAGTATCATTTTTACGCGGACGCCAATCATCAACGAAGATGAACGGAAAGCCACAGGTGCAGAGATTTTGCATGGCTGGGTTGCAAGCTTTCATTAAATTTATGATTTTTATTGAGGGTTTAAAAATGAAAATGTTTAAGAAACTGTTGATATCAGTTTCAATTTTACTGTGTTCTTATTCGGTTCAGGCATCGACTCCTATTAATCTGGGACAAGCTTATTCATTTAATGTGAATGGTGGTTTTTCTGATGATTATACTTTTACGGTCGGTTCCGATATTGGTGTAAGTGGTGTCGTTTGGGGCTATAAGTTGGATGGTTTGTCGTTTTCAGGAATTTCCGATTTCTCGATCACATTGTCTAATGGTTTATATGACATCATTACTGGATTCGGAAAAACTTACGATGCTTTCTTGACAGCCGGTGACTATACGATGAATCTGTCTGGATATGCTGGTCCATTTGGTGGTCAGTATGGCTTTAACACTACGGTTTCTCCGGTTTCGGAGCCAGGTGTTTTAGCTTTAATGTTAGCAGGTTTAGGTATTGTTGGATTTGCGGCTAAGCGCAGAATGCGTAATGCAAAGGCTTGAGATGATTTAACCTATATAAAAAATTAGTACGTTGAGAATTCAACGTTGGTTAGAACCCCGGTTTCCTTTTTGGAAACCGGGGTTTTTTTATGTCTTTTTTAAGAGAACCAATCATAAAATATTCATATTAGTAAAAAAAAATTCATTTAATAGTTTTGGTTAAGTATTTTTTATGATAAAAATAGTATAACTTATATGGTTAGTGTCTTTGGCTAGTCGTAAGGGATTGAAAATAAGGTAAAAGTTCTGATTCATAGTAAAAGATCAAAAAAATTGATGACTTTTTATGAGGTGGGGAGTTTTTATAATAAGAGTGTAATAAAAACCATGTAGATTGTAATACTTAAGTATTGATGTTGATGCTTGTTGATTAATCAGGAATGAATAAAAGCGGCCGACTCCTATAGGGGATATGTGATGCAACAAAAAGTGATTCGCTATGATGCCAAGTTGAATGCGATTTTTAGACTGTTTGACAGTCTGGTTGTGTTTACTCTGGTTTTGGTTATAGGTGATCTTTTTGATGATAACTGGGAAAACAAGTTATCGTGGAATGTCATTTTATTTATATTCATTTATAACTATTTTGCCGAATCCCAGCATGTATATCATTCCTGGCGAGGCGGCAGTTTATCTGAAGAAGTCTCAAGCATTGTAATTTCTTGGTACGCATCTATGGTTTTGGTGTGGCTACTTGGTCATTTCCTCATGGAGCGTCGGGCCGCGGAATCTTACGCTTTTTGGTTAGCTCTGGGGATTGTTGTTCCGCTCGTGATTGTCAGTTTTCATATTGTTGTTCGATTGGCGATTGGTTTTTTTAGAAAAAGAGGGATGGACGCACGTAGAGTTGCAGTTTTTGGTGCGACGGCCTTGGGTAAGAATTTTGTAGAAACCATCAGCGATATGCCTTTAAGCGGATTCCGTTTTGTCGGGTTCTATGACGACCGAAAGGTAGATGTAGAGAACCGAAGAGAGAAGTTAG
This sequence comes from Thiomicrorhabdus sp., assembly GCF_041583835.1. Taxonomy (GTDB): domain Bacteria; phylum Pseudomonadota; class Gammaproteobacteria; order Thiomicrospirales; family Thiomicrospiraceae; genus Thiomicrorhabdus. The sequence continues at coordinate 66,748 of NZ_JBFHFC010000004.1, forward strand.
AGCTTGTGGGAGGGGCGGAGCGCCTGATACAAGACTGCAAGGCAGGTAAGCTCGAACGTGTTTATATCACTTTAAGCCTTCAGGCTGAGAAAAGAACCAAAGCCATCATCAAAGAATTGGCCGATACGACCGTTTCTGTTTATTTTGTTCCCGACATGTTTACGTTCGACTTGCTGCATTCAAAGATAGAAGATTACAAGGGCATACCGGCTATTAGTGTTTATGAATCCCCTTTTAGTGGCATGAATGCTTTCCTAAAGAGGCTTGAAGATATCGTTTTGGGTTCGATTATTTTGATATTGATCTCGATACCTATGCTGGTAATTGCGATTGCGATTAAGCGAACCTCACCCGGCCCCATTATTTTCAAGCAAAAACGTTATGGTAAGGAAGGTAAGGAAATTGAAGTCTGGAAGTTTCGTTCCATGACGGTCACTGAAAATGGGGATAAAGTCGTTCAGGCTAAAAAAAATGATTCCCGGATTACCCCTTTAGGAGCTTTTCTCCGTCGCACTTCATTGGATGAGTTACCGCAGTTTATCAATGTGGTTCAGGGGAGGATGTCGATTGTAGGTCCCCGTCCTCATGCCGTCGCTCATAACGAAGAGTATCGCAAACAGATAACCGGATATATGTTGCGCCATAAAATTAAGCCGGGTATTACGGGGCTAGCTCAGATAAATGGTTTCAGGGGAGAAACGGATACGTTGGATAAGATGGAACAACGTATCCACTTTGATTTGGTCTACATTAGAAAGTGGTCGGTACTTTTAGATCTGAAGATAATATTTTTAACTCTTTTCAAAGGGTTTACGGATAAAAATGCTTATTAAAAAAGCTATGGGTGGCGGAGTTCGATGGGGAAAGTAAAGTCTTATAGTGTGCGCAGTTTAATTTTAGGCGTATTTGTGCTGCTTCAGGCGTGTGGACAGGATGGTGCGGAAATCGCGCAAAAGACGCAGTTGGTTGCCGATGTAAATGGTAGCGAGATTACGGTTCATCAGCTTAACTTTGCTATGTCCAGAGAAAAAGGAAGCCTGAATGTCGATAATCAAAGCTTAGCGAATAAGGTTCTGGAAAGCTTAATTAACCAAGAATTGATTGTCAGTGAGGCTGAAGGCGCAGAAATTGAACACGATCCTTCTGTATTGATGGCACTGGAATTTGGTAAGCGTCAGGTTTTGGTTGAAGCCTATATAGATAGGGCTTTACAGGCAGTGGCTCCACCAACGGACAAAGAGGTTGAGACTTATTTTAAAGCGCATCCGAAAATTTTTAATGAACGTAAAGTTTTCGCCTATTCCGAATTGGTCGTTTCGGACGACGATGCCAAATTAGTTGATGACGCTTTAAAAGGGAAAAAATTAGAGGATTTGACTCTGGAAGAGTTGCGCGAGCTATTAAATGATCGAAATATCAAGTTCATTCAACTACATAAAATGACTGGTGCCGAACAACTGACACCGGAAATGATTGAATTGTTTTTCTCGCCGACACTTCAGTTTGATGTGTTGTTCAAATCACCGGAAAACAATCATTTTTATCAAGTGCATACGGCGTTAGCTGAAAGCATTGAGCTAAAAAATGCAAAACCCATCATCAAGGGCTATTTGTATCAAGAAAAAAAGCGCCAGGCACTTGATTCTTTAGTGAAAAAATTACGTGAAAGGGCCGATATTTCATATTTCGGCGATTTCAATCAATTGAATCATGCAGAAAGCAAAATGTAGTTTGTTAATACCATCAATAACAGTAAGGTCCCAGATATGAACGTTTATAAGTTAATTAGAATTTTGGCGATAACTTGTTTGTTGTTTCCCTTGAGTTTTACCGCAAATGCGGCACCCGGAGAATCCGATTATAAACTCACTGTTGGCGATGTCATTAAGATCGATGTCTTTCAAAACCCCGACTTGGCCGTTGAAACAGCCATTTCGGATAACGGCAATATTTCTTACCCTTTGATCGGTCAGGTTAAGGCGAAAGGTTTGTCGTCGATCGAACTTGGTGAGCAAATTGCAAAAAGATTGCATGAAGGGCGTTTTGTCAATAAACCGCACGTTTCTGTGGTGGTCCAAAAGAAAGTTGGAAACTTTGTGTCGGTTTTAGGGCAGGTCAATGCTCCGGGACGTTATGTTCTGGATTCGACTCAATTGCGTTTGACGGATGTATTATCCATGGCCGGAGGTATAAATGCCGAAGGGGGGGATAAAGTTATTGTATCGGGCGTTAGAGATGGGAAGGCGTTTAAAGCATCGGTCGACATCACTCAGATTTTTATAGATAACGAAACAAGCTTGAATATTCAAATCCACAAGGGCGACACTTTGTACGTTCACAGAGCTGACGTATTTTATGTTTATGGTCAATCTCAGCAGCCCGGAGCCTATCGGTTGGAAAGAGGGATGACGGTTATGCAGGCCATTGCCAAAAGCGGCGGCATTACCTCTAAGGGGACATTAAGTGGCGTTCGCATTCAAACAAAAAATGCGTCAGGTCAATTAGTTGAGAAAGAGCCATCCTTGACGGCATCGGTAAAGCCGGATGACGTTATCTATATTAAAGAAAGTATTTTTTAAGCAGGATTTAAATACGTTATTAGCCACAACTACAAGCAAGACAACCCAAAAAGGTGATGATTTATGAGTATTCAACAGTTTTTCTTAATTTTGTATGCAAGGTTAGGCATTATCCTCGGTGTCTTGGTTGTCACGGTGGTTCTGATCGGTGTTATTTCTTTGATGACGCCTAAGAAGTATGTTGCGACTTCCTCTCTAATGTTGGATTTCAAATCACCGGACCCCGTCACCGGGCAAATGGTACAGGGTGTGGCTGCCAATACATATATCAATACCCAGGTAGACATACTGAAAAGTAAACGGACCGTCGAGAAAGTGATTGAAATGCTTGAGTTGGGTGAAGAGCCTAAGACGGTTCAAAACTGGCAGTTAGCCACGCAAGGAAAAATCGATTTTAAAGAGTGGTTGTCTACGAAAATTTCAAAAGGCTTAACGGTCATGACTTCCCGAGAAAGCAACATCATTAAAATTGAATACACTGATACAGATCCTAATAAGGCGAAAGTGTTGGCAAACGCTTTCGCAAAAGCCTATTTGAATGTTTTTCTGGATTTAAAGGTTTCTCCCGCCCGTCAATATTCAAGTTTTTTTGAAGAGCAGATGTCCGATGCCCGTAAAAAACTTGAGGAAAATCAGAAAAAGATGAGCGAGTTTTTAAATAAAAACCGAATTACCGCCGTCGATAATCGTTTGGATCTTGAAGTCGAAAAGTTGAATGACCTTTCCAGACAGTTAACGCAGGTTCAATCACTTGTAGCGGAAGGTAAAAGTAAACGTCAGAGTGGCCGCACTGAAACGACGATTGAAATGATTCAAAGCCCTGTGATTAATGAGCTTAAAGTACAAATTGCTCGACTAGAGGGTAAATTAATTGAAAGCAACACGTCTTTGGGAAGCAATCACCCGCAAACCAGAGCTTTAGAAAGTGAGGTTAAAGCACTTCAATCAAAACTGGTTCAGGAGAAGGGCAATATTATCTCTTCTATTGATACTTCTTACGAAGTGAATTTACGCCGCGAATCCCAACTAAAGAAAATGTTGGAAGAGCAAAAGCAGATCGTATTGGATTTAAACCAGGTGCATGACCATGTCAGTTTATTAAAGCGTGACGTGGAATTTGCACAGAAGGCATATGATGTCGTCAGTCAGCGCGCTTTGCAAACGAGTTTGCAGAGTCAAGCGAGTTCAACAGAGGTTTCCATTCTTAATTTTGCGAGTCAACCGCTGTTGCCGGCCAAGCCGAATGTGGTACTGAATTTGTTTTTGGCGGCATTTCTAGGCACTATTTTGGGTGTTACTTTGGCAATTTTGACGGAACTGACTCGAAGAAGAATCCGTTCTGTAGACGATATCAGTGAAAATCTGGCTATTCCCGTTTTAGGAACGATCGGTTCTGCGACTGGGACAATGAAGGCGATCAAAAATGGAGCGGGTAGATAATGTTACAGCAGTCAATTACACAATCTTCAATTGGTGACATCCTGACGGCAGCCGGCAAGCTTGAAAAAAGCGATGTGGATCGGATCACGGAGTATCAACGTAAACAGGGTTTGCCATTTGGTGAGGCCGCGATCGAGCTTAATATTTTATCGCGTAAAGAGCTGGATTTGGCCTTATCCAAGCAATTTGATTATGCCTATTTGGATTCGAAAAGTACCTCTTTAAGTCCTGAACTGGTCTCTTTATTTAAACCATTCAGCAAGGTGGGGGAGAGTTTTAGGGATCTTAGAAGTCAATTGGCGCTGAAGTGTTCGAATATGAACGGCGTAAAAAAACAAGTTGCGATTGTCAGCCCGCAATCGGGAGACGGGCGTAGTTTTATGGCCGCTAACCTTGCGGTCATGTTTGCGCAACTCGGACAGAAAACACTGTTGATTGATGCGGCGATTCGTAATCCGAGACAGGACAAAATCTTTAATCTACAAAGCAAACAAGGACTTTCTTCTTATTTGTCCGGACGTGCGGATCTGGCCGTCATCGAACAAGTTGATGTTTTGCCTGAGTTAAGTGTGTTGAGTGCCGGTCCTGTCGCGCCGAATCCCCAGGAGTTGCTGAGTAAAGAGTCGTTTAAGCATTTGCTGCAATACGCCGATGAAAATTTCGATATGGTCTTGATTGATACACCTTCTTCCGATGAAAGTGCAGATGCGGAAATCATTGCTTCGCAAGCGGGGGCTTGTTTGATTGTTTGTAGAATGAATAAGTCTATGACTTCGAAAATCTCAAAACTATCGAATAGGTTGCAAGACAGCGGTGTAGTCGTGTTTGGTGCCGTTGCCAATGAATATTAGGGTGCGTCGGGACATCCCACCCTTTTATTTGAATATGGCGTTTATCGTCGCGGCGATAGCTGTTTTATATGCTCCGACGATGTACGACATGTTTACTTATTTATGGCTGAAACCCGAGCAGATGCATGGTCCGTTGATATTTGCCATATCCATCTGGTTAATGATTCGCAAGTGGCCTGAAATGGTTGCCAAGTCGTCGACAGACACAGGCGCATCCGGATGGGTTGTGCTTACGCTGGCGTTTTTGTTGTATTTTGTCGGTCGGACACAAAACATTATTGTATTTGAGTTGGGCTCGATGATTTTCTTCTTAAGCGGGCTTATTTTACTCAATCACGGCGTCCAATCGTTGAAAGTCCACTGGTTTGCGCTGTTTTTCATGTTTTTTATGATCCCACTTCCTAGTGTGATTGTTGATACGTTAACGATGCCAATGAAGTTGCTGGTCTCTTTCTCGGTTGAGAATGTGCTTTTGATGTTTGATTATCCTGTTGCTCGCAAAGGGGTGGTTATTCAGGTTGGGCCTTATATGTTGCTGGTGGCGGATGCATGTGCCGGATTGCATACCTTGTTTTCTTTGGAAGCACTGGGACTTTTGTATCTTAATTTGGTGCGTCGTAACTCATTGTTTCGAAACACAACGTTGGCTTTGCTGATCATTCCGATATCTTTGGTGTCCAATATTCTTAGGGTGTTGTTTTTAACGCTGATTACATACCATTTTGGTGATGCCGCAGGACAGAGTTATCTTCATTATGTCGCTGGCATCGTATTGTTTGTGAGCGCGTTGGTTTTGATCGTAGGGCTTGACGGTTTGATTCATAGTATTGAACGTAAGAGACAAGATCGTGGTTATCCATAAAGCATGTGTTGGTGGCGATAATGAACGCAAAACATTTTGAGTCAGACTGGCTGAAACGCAATTACATGGTTAACTTTAAAGTGTTATTGCTTGCCGTTGCGTTGGCTTTTGCGACGGCCTATTTAAAGCCCGACGTTTATTTTGCCAGTACGGTTTCTAAGCTTCAGCTTGAAGCCGTTGTGCCTTCTCAAATAGGCCAGTGGAAACAAATCCATCTAAATGTGCACGGGATTGTGACGCCGGAACAGAAAATCATTGAAGAAGAGATATACAGCCAAGTATTGGAGCGGTTTTACGAAGATAAGCAGGGATACCGGATTATGCTTTCGATTGCTTATGGAAGCGACCAAAGGGACGGATTAAGCCTTCATCAACCAACGGTCTGTTATCCGGCTCAAGGATTTGAGGTAGGTGAAAAAGAGAGGGTTTTGTTCGACCTGGATGGTCGGTCATTGAGTGTCGAACGAATGGTCGCAAAGTATCAGTCCAGAACCGAGCCGATTACCTTTTGGTCGATGATTGGCGAGCACCCATTCAAAAACGGATTGGAAAAGAAAATCCAAGAAATGCGTTATGGTTTTCAAGGACTCATTCCGGACGGGTTGTTAATTCGTGTATCGTCGATAGATGCTGATAAAACGCGGGCATATGAACGCCAGCGAGCCTTTCTTGAAAGTTTCATCGGTGCGTTGCCGAATGAGTTCGAAGCGCGGTTTATAGGAGGCCGAAATGGGTAGCGAGTGGGCGGAACGCTGGAATCGTGTTTTGAAGATGATTGAGGTCATTGAGGATGAAGAAGCACTAAGTGAACGTATTGAGCAACTCGTCAATACACAAACCACCCAAATACTCGCGTTTGTGAATGCCCATGCGCTCAATCAAGTCGTGAACCAATCCGAGTTTTATGAGTCGCTTGTGCAGGCTGACCTGATTTTCAGGGACGGGTCGGGTATTGAAATGTTGTTTAAATCAAATGGCATGAACCCCGGGTTAAACCTTAATGGTACGGACTTGATTCCAAGAATATTGAAGCAGTCCCGAAATAAGAAAATTGCGCTTTACGGGACGCAAGAACCGTATCTCGGAAATGCAAAAAATACGATCGAACAGTGGCTGGACGGTGACGCCGTTTTATCTGAGCTTGATGGTTTTTTGGATTTTTCAGATTACATTCAGGCCGCTAAAGAATCAAAACCGAATGTCATTCTCTTGGCGATGGGCATGCCTAAACAGGAGTTGTTGGCAAGTCGTCTTAAAGTGGAATTGGATCATCCGTGTTTAATTATTTGCGGGGGGGCTGTTTTAGATTTTATAGGCGGCAAGGTCAGTCGCGCGCCAAAATGGATGCGTGATTCAGGTATTGAATGGCTTTATCGTCTTGCTATCGAGCCCAAACGTTTATTTAAGCGTTATGTGATCGGTAATCCTCTGTTCTTGTCACGAGTGAAAAAACTCAAGGCAATCAATAAAGGGCCGCTTCTTGATGGGGGGTAATTCCCGATGAGTCGGAGAATCCAGAATGAGCGGTCTGAAAACAGGGGATATTTAGGATGAATCGAATTTAAATCAATCATGAAACGTATGCGTAGGAAAAAATAGTGACTCTTCGACAATCAACCATTATTAATGTGCTTTGGAGTTTTTTTGAACTTTCGTTGCGCAAAGGGGCGGCCGTATTGGTTACCTTGGTGCTGGCATGGTTGTTGACGCCTGAAGATTTTGGTTATGTGGCGATGTTGAGCATTTTCATCGCGGTTGGGATCGTGTTTGTAAACGGCGGATTAAATGCGGCGTTGATCAGGTCTGAGAATGTATCAGACCTGGATTTGAATAGCGTTTTTTTCGTTAACCTGTTTTTGGGTGCAGTGTTTTATGCGTTTTTGTTTTTGTCAGCCCCGTTTATTGCCGATTTTTATGGTCATGAAAGGCTGGTAGAGCTAATAAGAATTGCCGGATTAGCGGTTATCGCTCAAGGTTTTACAATCGTCCCCATGGTCGTTTTACAGCGTGAGATGCGTTTTAAGCTGCAATTGAAGACGACTTTGCCAGCTTCGGTTCTTTCCGGGCTGGTTGCCATTTTATTGGCTTATTGGGATTACGGTGTATGGGCAATAATTGCTCAAATGGTTCTTTTTCCGATTATAAACGCCGTATTTTTATTCAGCTTAAAGTTATGGGTTTTCAAGTTTCAATTTAGCTTTGGTTGTTTGAGGCCTTTGTTGAATTTTTCTTCGTTTATGCTGGTTGATGGGGTGTCGAGGGAAATCTTTGCAAAAATGTATTCTTTAGCCGTTGCTAAGTTCTTCGGAATTACTACGGCGGGTCTTTACTTTTTTGCTGAGAAGGTTAAGGACTTGGTCATCTTGCAATTGGTCGGTGCAATTCAGCAGGTTACTTTTCCGGCTTTATCCAAAATTAACGGAGATGGAGACAGACTGAAGGAAGGGTATAGAAAAGTCGTTCAGACGTCTATTCTTGTTGTTTTTCCTATACTGGCACTATTAGCGGCGCTTTCGGAACCTTTGTTTAGGTTTTTGCTGCCGGAAAAATGGTATGGAGCGGTGGAGTATCTGCAGCTAATGTGTTTACTGGGGCTTTGGGCTCCGTTGAACCAAATTAATTTAAACATTTTGATGGTGAAGCATCGATCCGATGTGATTTTTTATATTGGTGTTTATGAAAAACTGCTAAAACTCGCTTTTCTTCTTTTGGCCATTCCCTATGGGGTGACGGGGGTGATTATCGGAGAGATTATTGCTCTTTTATTAGCGTATTTACCTAAGTCGTACTATATGTCAAAACTCTTGGGCTACAGTGTTTACGAACAAATAAAAGATATTTTGCCGATTTTATTTTTATCGTTAGGGGTTTCGGCAGGGGTGTATTTGGGTGCAGGACTTTTGGAGTGGCCTGCTTTCTATGAGTTGATCGTCTTGGGAACCACCGGCCTCTTAGTGTATTTATTGTTTGCTAAATTGCTTAAATTTCATGCGTTGGAGTTACTTTTGGAGATGGTGCGTTCGCGTTTATCAAAAGTAGCCTGAGCGGTGTTTTTACGCTTTTAAATAAGTAACGGTGTTTGAGGCATCGATATTGAAAGCCGGAAAAAGGTTTATGAATATTGGAAGGATTGAATCCGAGTGATTCAGTGTTTTGTTTGATTGTGTTTTTAGGGGAAGTAACATGAATTATCGTTCAATCGCCGATGCATCGAAAACGGTTGCCTCAAACTTATGGAAATTACCACAGGACATTGATTTGGTCGTGGGGATTCCCCGGAGCGGAATGTTGGTCGCGCCGATGGTCGCCTTGCACTTAAACATTAAATTTTGCGATATCGAAGCATTTATAAATAATCATAGACTTAGTCATGGTTATACAAGAAACACCCAAAAAACAGAAATCGAGTACCCTCAACAAGCCAAGAAAATATTAGTGATCGACGATAGTGTCAGTTCCGGTACCTCAATGACAAAAATAAAAGAACGCCTGTCCTCTTTTGAAGAGGATTTTGAACTGATTTATGCGGCAGTGTATGCGTGTAAAGGCGGGAAGGAGTTTGTAGACGTCTTTTTAGAATTGGTACCGCATCCCCGGTACTTCGAATGGAACCTTTTACATAGAGAAGAGACCTCGACTTTTTGCTATGACATTGACGGAGTCTTATGTCTTGATCCGACCGAAGAAGAGAACGACGATGGTGATGCTTATCGAAATTTCATACTGAATGCCGAGCAGGTTGCACGTTCCAGCAAACCTCTGGGATATCTTGTTACCAGTCGATTGGAGAAGTATCGCGCTGAAACAGAGGATTGGCTTCAAAGTAGAAATATTGAGTATAAAGAGTTGTTTATGGTGGATTTGCCTGATGCACAGACAAGGCAGAAGCTTGGCAGATATGCTTCATTTAAGGCCGAGGTCTATGGTTCTTTGCCTGAAAGCAGGTTGTTTATAGAAAGTGAGAACTGGCAGGCCTTTGATATTGCAAACGCGACCGGCAAACATGCTCTTGATTATAAAAATCAGCTGCTGATTACGCCCAATTCCAGTTTGAATAGAGTGACGGAAATTGTTCGGCATGACTTCAAGCGGAAGGTGAAACGCCGTTTGAAGAAAATGATGGGTCGATAACGATTATAGCTCCGGAGGTGATTAGATGAAGGTGCTTGCTAAAGAACAGATTAATTTTAGGAGTATCAACGATTTAAATGAGTTGGTATTGAGCAAAATCCCCAGCCTTCCTGAAGAGATCGATCTAGTCGTTGCCGTTCCCAGAAGCGGGTATCTGGTTGCCGCCATGATTGCATTGAACATCAATACCAGAATGTGTTCATACAACGAATATATTAATGGACTCACGCCATTGGGAGGCCAGAGAACTAACCGCCTTCAGGAAGATGGGAAACAGGTTAGAAATGTGCTGATTGTGGATGACTCCGTTTCAACCGGTTGGGAAATGAAACGCTTGAAGGAACAGGTAGCGTCTCTAAATTTGGATGACCGGATAACTTTTTTGGCCGCTTATGTTTCTACTCAAGGCATGGCAATGGTTGATATTGCACTTGAGAAGCTGGACTATCCCCAAATGTTTGAGTGGAATCTCTATCATCATCCGCATCTGAAAAGAAGTTGTATGGAAATGGATGGGGTTATTTGCCTAAAACCGCAGGCTAAAGAGCTTGCAACAACGAAAGCCTATGAAGCATTCATCAATAATGCAAAAGCCAGAATTATTCCTACTGTTGAGGTGGGGTTTATCATCGCAGATAGGCCGGAACGTTACCGCGAACAAACCGAATCATGGTTGCGAAAACACAATGTGCAATATGGCATGCTGATAATGAACCCCGATGATTCGGTTTTAACAGAGAGCGAAGATCAGAATCGTTCTCTCACATATAAAATCAATCAGTATTCGAGTCTGGATGCATTTTTGTACATCGGTTATTCAAAAGAGGTTGCTTCGGAGATATTCAATAAGACGCAAAAAGCCGTTTTTTGCGTTGAAAATCACACGTTTATCAATGCGAAAGTATCCAATACGATTACCCAGATGAAAAAAATTAAAAGGCGCCTTTCTTTTTTAAAGCGCGGATAAAGTATTTTTAGACGATAAAAGTATTTACCCCCTTAACCTTAAAGAGAATACTTATGAGAATACAGGCTTTCGACTACTTTAGGGCGATCGCAATTTTAATTATCGTAGCGGGACATACATACGGTTATTATTGGCAGAGAGATGCACTTTGGGAACAAATCATGTCCAACCTGATCACCGGTGGAACGGCTCTGTTTGTGTTCATTTCCGGTTTCTTTTTCCATTATGTCTTCTACAAAAGGTTTGATTACGCCGATTTTTTGATTAAAAAAACAAAGTTTGTATTTGTGCCTTTTTTGGTACTGACTGTATCGTTGATTGTTTTCGGCTTGTTATATGGGGCTGATTTTACCGCTTATCAGGAGTATTTTTACAAAGCGCCCTCTACATTAACGGACTATTTCGAACTGCTGATTTTTTATCTTTTCACTAAGGGATACGCTCTGCCGTTTTGGTTTATTCCTTTTATTATGTTGATCTTTATCGCATCTCCTCTTTTCTTGTTTTTCATCAAGCGTACTCAGTTGCAACAGTCACTGATCATATTAATTACGTTAATCGTATCTTTGTTGATCCATCGTCCGTTCGATAACATTAATCCGGTTCATTCGTTCTTTTACTTTTTACCAGTTTATTTAATTGGTATTTATGTTTCACAGTACCGTGAAAGAGTAATGGAACGGCTTCAGGGGAAGGTGATGATATTGTTGGCAATCGTGCTTTTGTTAGCGGTTTTTCAGGCTGTTTTCCTTAATAATGTGGGCAACTTCATGAAAGCCGATCCTTTTGAATATGCGGGAATAGATGTGATTCTGTTGCAGAAAATTTTCCTTTCTCTGTTTTTTGTTGCTTTGCTGTCGCGTTATGAAGATCGAGAAAGTGTGTTACTTAAAAAACTTGCCGACATGAGTTTCGCAATTTTCTTTCTACATGGGGTCGTCATTATCTTTTTAAGAAAGCTATCATTTGATGAATTTATGAATTCGATCTTGCCGGGACCCGCTTTTTTTATCATTAACTTCTTTGTCGTACTGAGCATTACTATAGCGGCGGCTTATGCCGTTAAGTTCGTCTTCAAGGCTAGAAGTAGATACATCATCGGCTGGTAAGGCCTTTTATAGGCAATAGTGATCGTTTAGCTATTTATCTCTTTGTTATGTATAGAGGGCGGAGATATTCTCAACCATTGAATGGTTTGTAATGGAGGTTTTCATCGCCTCAAATGCATTGGCGGTGATCCGTTGCCTTGCCGTTTGGTTTTGGGAATAAGCGACGAGCTTTTCTTTGAAATCCGATAAGTCCCATTCGAGAGAAATATAAGTTTCGTCCGCTACAAAAATATCGGGAAAAACCCTAAGGTGATCCATATTCGGCTTCAAAAGTAATGATCCGGTTGCGAAGGCTTCATAATCGCGCCAGCAAATTTCTCCATATCCGAATGGGCTGAAACACATTTTGGACTGGGCCATTTCTTTAAAAAATTTGGATCGTTTAACGCGTCCTTCGGATGCGATTTCCAATTCGGGCAGTTGCAGGTTGTCTAAGGCATCTTTTGATTCCTGTCGCATGGCCTTATACCAGGGAACACCATTTACGGCTAATCGAGCATGCAGGTCAATCGGGCGTGAAGAATGGGGGTTTAGATTGCCTAAAAACAGGTCGATCATTTGGGGAGACAGGCCAAAATTACTCCAAAGCATTATTTTGTTTTCAAAGTTCTCGGGAGGAATGAACTGCATTGTTTCGAGTTCCAGATTATGTCGCTTAGCGTAATAATCACTTAAGTTAGTATCACCCACCGTCGGTTTGGAATAGTCACTATAATCGGAATAGGTTTGTTTCTTAATGTAGGTATCAATGTAGGGACCGACAATTGAAGACGGTCTGATGTGTAAAGGCGCATACCAATCCATAAATGCGATGTCTGCATTAGGGTACACTTCTTGTAAATGTTTAAAACAGGCCTGCATCAGCTCGGCCGGCATTTCATATTCAGCTTGGAAAAAAATACGTTTTATCTGCGGTTGAACAGTGATTTTAGTGTGATGATTGACTTCATCGATCAGGTCTGTGGTGATGATTTCGCAGAAGACTAACCCTAACTTTTTTTTCAGTTCGTTTTCATACCAGTAAAAGGGGTAGAGCATGGTTTCCGAAAGTTCGTGTTTGTAGGAAACCAATAGGGTATTGGCATTTTTGGGCGTGCCGTCTGTCCGAGAAATATTTTTCAGTTTTTTTCTGAGCTTGAATGCGACCTTGCGTTTCAAAAAGTCTAAGTAAATTTTATTCATAATCTTTGTCCTTTTGAGAAACTGCATTTGGTATATCGGGTAGGCAACCGGATTTTACGATTTGACTCGGATTCCCAATTACTAAGGAATAGGGCGGGACGTCTTCGGTTACAAAGGCGCCGCCGGCAATACGTGATCCTTCACCAACCGTCACGGCACCGACAATAATCGCATTGGGGCCAATCCAAACTCCGTCCTTAATATGCGGATAACCGATCAATTCGTTCCCCTTTTCCGTTATACGGTCTCGCCTTCCAAGAGTAACGCCATGAAATAGGGTGACGTTGCTTTCAATGATGCAACCCGGCGCGATGACCAGGCCCCATCCGTGCGTAATAGCAAGCCCAGGCTGTATTTTCGTTTCCCAAGGCAAATCGATGGAAGCAAGATTGACTGAGATTTTGTGAACGACTCTGAATAGAGGGAAAAAAATCAGTTTCAGGGGCATGGGCCACTTTTGACTGGCCTGACAAAGTCTGAGTGTGATGATTGAACGAAAATGGCGGTTAAAGAAGAAACCTTTGAGCGTATTCAGTCGACTATGATTGCCGTATTGGCGAAATGTGTCGGCTTTAATGGCTTCCGACAATGAATGGTTCGGATAGAGGGTGTCCATTATGGTTTTCCGTGTGTATGGATCAATCGACTGTAGACTTGGGCGACGCCTTTCGCCATCGCTTTGTCCGAGTAATAATTCGCTTGCCTTTCGAGTGCTCTTGCGGCTGTTTTATCGGGTTCTTTTTTGTTGTTAATGTAGTTGAGTATACCGTTGGTGAGAGAATGCTCATCATTAGGAAGTACAATTTCACCTGAGAGACCGTTTTCTAATACATCGGGAATGCCTTCCACTTCGGTTGAGACGACCGGAATGCCCATTGACATGGCTTCGATCACGACCATTGGTAACCCTTCGCCAAATAAGCTCGGAAGTACAAAGAGATGCATATCCTTCATTTCTTTATGGACATCTGAGCTGAAACCGGTCCATTCGATTAGCTCCGTGATACCTAAATCTTTTGCCATGTCTTTAATTGTTTGCTCGTATTGAGGGGTTTCAAATGTTCCTACGGCTTTAAGTTTGACCTTGGTCCCGGTGGATTTGAGGTGATGGATCGACTTAAGAAGCACCTCCAAACCTTTTCGGGGGCGAAATAAAGCTACCGTCCCGATAACCCATTCTCCATTTTGAGGTGACATCCAATTAACTTTGTCATTTACGATGGGGACGCCGTTGAAGACAGGCGTGATTTTAGATTTGGCTACGCCGTGTTCGATTAGATAGTCCTTCAAACTGAGAGAGACGGGAATGAAATGATCCACATTCGGTAGTACCAATTTATCTTCGATAAAAGCGTTTAGAAAATTCCGGAACGGGTTTTCAGTATCTCTTAAAGTAGGACTGTGCTGGTGATGAATGAGAGGGATATTCAATGATTTTGCTACTTTTCGTCCGATTAAAGCGCTTCTTGCCGTATGGGTGTGGACGATTTTGAAATTTTTATCACGAATGTGGTCGATTATCCTTTTGCTCACACCAAAATCGAATTTGGATGACATTTGAAATACGTCAGAAGGAGAGGTGGATTTTCTTCTTTTATTGAACTCTCCTTCCTTTAAGCAGATAAATTCAACATCAAATCCGAGTTCGGGCAAATTCATGGCAAGCAGATCCTGTACTCGCTCGGCGCCGGCGAAGAATTCCCCATTTATGATGTGCAGTATTTTGTCTGACATAGTTACGGCCTATCGTGTGTAATATCTGAAAAGGTTGAATCGATTTTAGCGAGTGTGGCTTGCGAGCTGAATAGACCTCTAATCAAACCGGCGGCATTGAAATTCCATGAAATGACTGAGTAGAGGGCTTTACTAAAACTTTTTTTGCGGATACTCATTAAGCCGATTGGAGCGATGGCGATTAAAGAGAACAGTGCCAGGGTGCTGCCCCAGTTCAAAGGCAGGAATAAGGTCACAATTAGAACCAACCACCACACGATCGTGGCTAAATAAATGCGGAGTTCTTTAATGTCTTTTAACAATAGTTTTAGATGCGGTTTGCCGATAGCTGCACGCAAAACTTCACCTAAGCCATTGATGTATCGAGTTTTCCAGCGTTTTGTCAGTAGTTGGTAAGGTGGGGCGTCATGTCCCCAGTGACGTACGGCTTCTGACTCGATACGGTAGAGTTTCCAGTTTTTAGATCGGAGTCTGACAGCTAAATCCAGCTCTTCATAGCTGTGTAGATTCCGATTCGAAAAATAACCGACGGAATCGATTGCGCTTTTTCGGTAAAGCCCTCCCATGTCCAAACGATCGACCAGCCCAGGTTGCATATGATGAGCGGCACGTTCGACGCGAGCCAGAAATTCCAGGCTTTGGGTGTTCATTTCAATGACTTGGCCTCCGACCCCGCCGGCTTGAGGGGTCTTTCTCATGAATTCGAGTGCTTTTGGCAAAAAGTCCGGTAGCATCTGCATATCACCGTCCAGAATATATACGAATTTACCACGAGCGAATTGGTAGCCTAGTTGCGGCCCAATTCCGCAGCATCGCTCGTTCGGGTTTGCCAATTGCACGATTTTGATCGGGTATCTTTCGGCAATTTCAATCGTCCTGTCCGTAGAATAGGAGTCTGCCAGAATAACCTCTCCTCCAACGGAGTCGACAGCTTGCAGTGCGCTTTCAATGGCTGTCGCAATGCGTTTTTCTTCGTTTAGAGCTTTGATAATGATACTGACGACGCAGGTTTGTGATGGAGTGTCTGTATTCATTTTTCAGCCTCTTGTTCACCGGAATCGTTTTGGATCGGTGAGGAGGTGTCGAGCGGTTTTTGCTCTACACCTAAGGTTTTGATTTTGGCCAGCACACCGACTGCGAGTGCGCCGGCAGGAACGTCTATCAGTACGACGGCATTGGCGCCGATGACGGCATCGTCTCCTATTGTGATGCCTCCCAATATTTTGGCTCCGGCGCCGATATTCACCCGGTTTCCGATTTTGGGCGCTTCAAGAGGAGCATCCAGACGTCGGTTCCCAATCGTAACCCCTTGTCTTACGATACAGTCGTCACCCAATACGGCATTGCCATGTATTACAATTGCCCCTGAATGTTCAATCGTTAGCCGTTGACCAATTTTTGCCGATACTCCGATGGTGACGCCAAATAGCATTTCCCCGATTTTGGCGAAAATCAGGTGAATAATGCCTAAAGGCCAACGAATAAGTTTTGTTGTAAAACGATAGCGTAAGTGTCCAAACCGATAGATTTGTAAAGCCCAAAAACCTAAAGATAATAGACCTTCTTGTGAGGCTTTAAGATCTTGGAAAAATGTCCAGCTTTTCACGATATTTCCTTTCTGCCTGAGCGTTGTTGGTTCCAGGTTTTAATGGTTTCCGGCTTTAAAAACAAGGCCATGAATAAAGTCATCCACCAGCGTTTGGTTTTGATGGCGGCCAAGGCTTTCAATATTAGTTCTATGGCGGATTTTCTATTGTTTAGAACAAGGTATTGTCTGGCACGAAGTAATTTTTCTTGAGCGATAAATACTTTTGTAGGGCATCTAAGTTGGCGAGGGATGTCTTTGTTTTGAAGACGTTTGACCATTTGTTTGATGAAATAGCTCTCTTCGGTCGGGCTGTTCCGTTCACTTAGACTGCCTGCTTGTTCTACACGGTAAGCGACTAATTCTAAATTCAGATAATGGATTGGTGCCTGTTCTGCAAGTCTGAACCATAAGTCTAAATCTTCACCTTTGGACTCACCTTCTGGGAACCATACCGTTTGTTTCATTAGGAATTCTCGTTTTACACAGATTGAACTGGTAAAAAACGGAATCCCTTGCATCCATCGAGTCGGTAAGTTCTCTATGATTTCGAGCTCGGGTGGATTGAGAGGCCATGGAGTCGGTTGCCAATCAGGGGTATCTTGAATGCAATAGAATCCTGAAGCGATCGTTTGTGCGGCAGGAGTTTGCTTAATAACCTGGAATAGATGCTGTAAATATTCCGGATGCCACCAGTCGTCTGCATCTAAAAAAGCGATCCAGCGGTGTTTTGAATTTTTGATCCCTGTATTTCTAGCCACTGATACCCCGGAATTTGCTTGGGTGATGAGGGTGATTCGAGAATCTTCAAATTGATTAATTATGTCAATGCTCCGATCGGTAGAACCGTCATCCACCAATAGGACCTCATAATCTTGGTAGCTTTGATCTAAAACGGATCGAAGTGTTGTGGCCAGACAATGCTCTTTATTGTATACGGGAATTACGACGCTAAACATGATAGGCCGTCCTTGAATTAGGTTCGACCGATTTGGTTCTGGCGTGCGTATGGCCGGAAGAAATCAGGATTAACAGTAAGTAGTAGGGTAAGACGTTCAGACCGATTGTTCCCAGAGTAATAGGCACTTCGGTAATGGAGTTCAAGCAAAGTAATGTCATTAATGTAAGGGAAAGCCCTTTAGTTTGTCCGGCAATTTTGATTGAGTGGAACAGCATGTAACCAAATAGCAGAACGACTCCTGAAAATCCGATTATGCCCGAACGTCCCAAAGCATCAATGAATTGGTTATGGCCGTGGGTGGCGTTCATCATTCCTATGCTTTGACGAAACTCAGGAGAGAAAAGGCCCGCTCCGTAACCAAAAATTGGATTTTGATGGAATTCATTCAGCGCTATTTCCCAGATAACATCTCTTCCGGTAAGTGTGACCAGGTTGTGGATTTTTTCTGCGCCGAGGTATTGATAAGCGAGTGCTTGGTAATCGAGAAACAGCAGAACGGACAATGCCATGATCAACAATAGCACTCCGCCTGAAATATAGGTATAGAGCCCGAATTGGTAGAAGTTGGTTTTATCGGGATGTTGATTCTTAAAGTCTTTTGAAAGATAGAAAAGTATGAACGGCAACCCGATGATGAACGAGACCATGACCGTTTTGGATTGAGTGAGAACGAGCGCGACGAAGCAGAGTGAAATAACCAACTTGTTCGTGGTTTTTTTGCCGTAGGGATAAGCCAGCGTGATCCAGATGGCAAGAGCGGCAAACAGCCCCATGCTGGTTGCATGAGGCGCCAGGCCGAATAATCTAGGCAGACCGGGTATATAGCCTTGGCTGTAGTTCATATCCAGGGCACTGAGAGGTTGGATGAAAATGAATGCCAAGCTCGCGATTACAAAGCCGACGATGGCGTTGCGGGCATGTTTGATGACATCCTGGGGGTCGTTTTGAATACTGAGTGCGATACCGATTGAGAGGGCCAAAGAGTAGAAATACTTTATTTCAAGTTGACCTTGGCTGGTAATGAATAAGGGAATAAACAGGTTGGTAATCCAAAAGTAGGTCAGTACCAATAACATTGCGATTCGTGCGCCGTCCCAACGATTGTGTTGTAAATAGTTGACGGTTCTTTCCAGGGCGGCGAGCATGGTGAAAAGGGATGCGAAGCGTGTCAGCCATTCGGCAATCGGGTTGGTTAAAATAGCGCTTTGAAAGTATTGCCCTTCATGCAAAAAATCCCTGTTTGAAAGTAACATGGTTGCTGCACTGCTTATGAGAATGGCATAAAAATAGTACTTTAAAACACCGTCTTTAGCCTTTGATGCCGCTTTGATACCCATAAATACGGTGATGGTCGCAATTAAGGCGGTGATGAAACCGATTATGGGAGAAGCGATAAGAATCATAATTGTTTTTCTCTATTTCGTTAAGTGAGAACGTGATTACAATTTCAAAGTAAGTTCCGCAAACACCGAGTTACTTTCGAAGTTTCTCAAGGAACCTGTCGAGTCGCGGCTTTCATGTTTCAACTCAGAGCTTAAGCTTATTGTGTCATTGTATTCATATTGCCAAGTCAGGGAGGCCGATTGTAGCGTGTCGGTAAATCGTCCCGCTTGTTCATAAAAGCCGGGATCACCTTGATAATCCCTATATTCATTTTTTAAAGTCAGTTGTAGGTTGCTTTTTGCGGTGACTTGCCAAGATGGCTCTACACTGAACGCGGTCGATTCGGCATAACTGGCGGATATTTCTTCTGTCGGGTTGATCTCGTTGTAGAACATCGTCTGAACTCTGAATTTAGGACTTTTGTTCCAGATGGCTAGAATTCTTCCGGAAAAACCTTGAAAGTCACGGGCTTTGAGGTGGTCGTTGGTCAATGACTGGAATCCGGCTTGGCTGATTAGGATCAGTTTTTCATAAGGTCGCCAGTTGCCGGTTAGGTAAACCGAGTCCAGAGTGTATCCGCTGTCGATGGTTGAAACGCCGTCAATATAGTCGCGAGCAGGGTATGTGGATTGTTGTTGTTTATATTTTAGGCCAATCAGATTTTCTCGTTTTGATGTGTAGACAATCCGCGTTTCGTAAATTTGGTCTTTTCTGTTATAGAGATTGTTAGGGTCGTCAACAAAGTCTAATTTATTGTCACTGTAACTTGCTCCGAGTTTCCAGTCCGGTGCAATGGCGAAATCGGCTGAAATGCCCAAATCGTTGATGGTTTGCTGTGAACCGCTTAATCCAATTGTTTGATTGTCGGAAAGGTTGGCTAATTTTTTTGTGTAGCGATGGGTGATGTCGCCTTCCAGGGCGCGGCCGATTTTCCAGTTAAAGCTGGTATCCAATTGTTCTTGAGTGTTGTCTAGTTGGGAATTGTTTTGATAATTGTGTTGAGTGAGCAGGCCTTTGATTTGCAATGTCTGTTGTGAGAATTCAACATTGACATCCAATCCGGCACTGAGTTGGGTGACGGAATCCTCACGCTTTAATGTACTGGTTGAGTTTTTGTCGAGCCTTAGGATGTTGTCATCATATAGGTATCCAGCCGAAAAAATGGGGGTAATTGTACCTTCAACGGCTTTCGCAGGTGTGGACAAGACCGCTAAAAGCGTGACTATGCCTATTGAGTATCGGCGCTGGATATAATGTTTCACGATTAGCCTGCCTTAATTTATAAGTTTGTAAATTTGATCGCCGTGAATGGGGACTTAATCACGACCATATAAATCTCGAGTGTAGGTTTTTTCTAAAACGTCTTCCAGGTTTTGATCAAGCCGGTTGGCGACGATAATGTCGCTTTGGGCCTTGAATGTTTCGAGGTCATTGATTACGCGCGAATTGAAAAAGGTATCGTCCGTGAGTGTTGGTTCGTAAATGATGACCTCTACTCCTTTCGCTTTGATGCGTTTCATGATTCCTTGAATTGCAGATGCCCTGAAATTATCGGAACCGTGTTTCATTACTAGACGATAAATTCCGACTTTTTTGGGAGCGTTCTTGAGGATTTGCTCGGCGACAAAGTCTTTTCGTGTGGTGTTGGCTTCAACAATCGCCTTAATAATATTGTTTGGAACTTTTTCGTAATTGGCTAAAAGCTGCTTGGTGTCTTTAGGTAGGCAATAACCGCCGTAGCCAAATGAAGGGTTATTGTAATGGCTGCCTATGCGAGGGTCGTAGCCCACGCCTTCGATTACTTGACGACTGTTAAGGCCGTGACTTTCGCAATAACTATCTAACTCGTTGAAATAGGCGATACGCATGGCTAGGTAAGTATTGGAAAATAGTTTTATGGCTTCCGCTTCGGTGGCATCCGTGAGTAGCACCGGTGTATCCGTGTTAAGTGAAGCTTCCGCGAGTAGGTTGGCGAAAATTTTCGCGGTTTCACTTTGTTCTCCGACGACAATACGAGAAGGATAGAGGTTGTCGTAAAGTGCTTTACCTTCCCTTAAAAATTCGGGAGAGAAGATGATAATCGAGTCGGGATATTTTTGTTTTATGCTGTCCGTATAGCCGACGGGAATGGTCGACTTGATAATCATGGCTGCATTCGGGTTGTATTGTAAAACGTCCTCAATTACAGCTTCTATAGAACGGGTGTTGAAGGTATTGGTTTGTGTGTCGTAGTCAGTAGGAGTAGCAATGACGACAAAGTCCGTACCTTGATAGGCGAGTTCTTTTTCGGTTGTGGCTGTTAAGTTTAGAGGTTTCGAAGATAAGTATTCCTGTATTTCTTTATCTTCGATAGGGGATTTTTTTTGATTAATGAGTTCAACTTTTTCCGGAATGATATCAATCGCTATTACCTGATGGCGTTGAGCGAGTAGTACGGCAAGTGATAGTCCTACATACCCCGTTCCGGCAACGGTAATCTTATAGGTGTCTTTATGAGGTGTATTCATATCCTTATTTCCTAGCGTTTTAGCTCAACCACTTCAAAAGGCTTGAACAATTATTTAGTGAAAACGGTAAAAAACGCGTTAATTAAATCAATTGCACAAAAGAACTCACTAAATTAGATTATATGCTTATATAAAATAATGTTATTAGGTTATCATGAAAATATTGATGATAGTAGTGGCTTATCACTTTTTTTTATAAGGAACGGTTTCTTGACTATTTTTTATCATATTCAAATACTTAGGAGGGGGCAGTGAATCTCTTATCTCTGTTCTTAGGCGTAATAACTTTGGTCTTTTCTTGGGGTACGGCCAGTGCTTCTGATTCTGAAAAAATGATGCAAAATTGTTTTTCCGTGAGCAAGCATACCTGTGAAGTGGCCCACGCTTTAGGCCGGGGAATCAATTTTGGTAATATGCTGGAAGCGCCAAGAGAAGGTGATTGGGGAGTGCGTGTCGAGCCGCGCTTTATCGATTTGGTAGACGGTCTGTTTTCAACGGTAAGGCTTCCGGTACGTTGGAGCAACCATGCCTCTAAAGAGGCTCAAGCAACCATTGATAGTTCGTTTTTTGAGCGTGTCGAAAACGTTGTGGATGAGTTGTTGTCACGCAACTTGTATGTCATTTTGAATATGCATCATTATAGTCAGCTGTTTGGTCAGGAACTGCACATCAATGAATTTGGAGTGGATTCCGATGTGGTGGAGGAACGTTTTCTGAATATGTGGCGGCAAATTGCATATCGTTTCAGAAATAAATCGGATAAATTGCTTTTTGAGTTACTCAATGAACCCCATGGTAGTTTAAATGCCGAAAAATGGAATGTGCTGTCTGCCAAAGCGCTTAAGATTGTGCGTGAGACGAATCCGGATCGTATTGTGATGATTGGGCCGACGTATTACAACAATGTACGCGACTTGCCGAAATTGAAAGTGCCGAAAGATCAGAACATTATTGTTACGATTCATAACTATTCGCCGTTTTTCTTTACACATCAGGGCGTGACTTATTTGCCGATGGATATGCCGACCGGCGTGACTTGCTGCAATGAAAGTCAGAAAAAAGAGATTGTTGGGCAATTGAATTTCGCAATGCTTTGGAGTCAAGAGCATGGATATCCGCTTTATCTGGGTGAGTTTGGAACTTACAACAAAGCAGATATGCAATCCAGAGAGAATTATGCCTCTTTTGTACGTGAAGAACTCGAGAAAAGGGGAATTGGTTGGGCGTACTGGGAGCTTGCGGCTTCTTTTGGTTTATATGACCCAAAGAAAGGCGCTTGGAGGGAACCGTTGAAGAAAGCCCTATTGGGACATTGACGGTGACATAACTCATTGTAAGTATCTTTATTGTGTGGAGTGGTGTATGAAAATATTAGTGGTTGGAGGTGCGGGTTACATAGGTTCCCACATGGTAAAAATGCTTTCAAAATCCGGCCATTCCGTGACCGTATTGGATAATTTGTCAACGGGTTTCAAGCGTCTGGCACGTTATGGCGATTTGGTCGTTGGAGATATGGCCGACACGATCCGATTGGAACAATTGTTTACGGATAAGGGATTTGATGCCGTGATGCACTTTGCCGCGAGTAGTTTAGTGGGTGAGTCCATGCAGAATCCTGAAAAGTATTATCGTAATAATGTTGCCAACACCCTTAATTTACTGAATGTGATGTTGAAGCATGATGTGAAGCATTTTATTTTTTCGTCAACCGCGGCGACGTTTGGTGAGCCTGAATATATTCCGATTGATGAGAATCACCGACAAAACCCGATTAATCCATACGGTTCGAGTAAGTTGATGGTGGAGCGGATTTTGCAGGATTATTCGCTGGCTTATGGTTTGAATTCGGTTTCATTGCGTTATTTTAATGCTTGCGGTGCAGATCCGGAGGGAGAAATTGGTGAGTGCCATGACCCGGAAACACACCTAATCCCCATTATTCTCCAGGTGGCTTCCGGTAAACGAGAAGCCGTTACCGTTTTTGGTAGGGACTATCCGACAGCGGATGGAACGTGCATTCGGGATTATGTGCATATAAACGATTTGTGTTCGGCACACGCCTTGGCTTTACATAAAATCACGACTGAAAATTCGGGACTTGCGCTGGCGTATAATTTGGGTAATGGTCATGGGTTCTCGGTTCAGCAGGTGATCGATGTCGTTAAGGCTGTTGTGGCGGTCGATGGTAAAACGGTTACCGTAAAAGAGGGTGCTAGGAGAGAAGGAGATCCTGCAGTATTGGTTGCGGATTCCGGTTTAGCAATGCAGTCGTTAGGGTGGAAGCCACAATTCCCGGATTTGGAAACCATTGTTGAGCATGCTTGGCAATGGGAAAAGAAATTGTAGGTTTCATTGTTCATTCGCTTTTTCGATCTCTAATTTTCGGTGTCATCTCAAGCACTCCTTTAATACAATGGCGTTTTTTTTAATGTTGGCCTTATCGGGTAAACAGAGGAAGATGAATGCAATCAAGCTATAAAAATCAAACGGCTGGCAGGCTTGGTCGCTTGTTTTATGTGATCGGGCCCTCCGGAGTGGGTAAGGATACTTTGATGGAGTATGCGCGCGAACGTTTGAGTCAGGCGCCGGTGATTTTTGCACATCGCTACATAACCCGTCCCGTCGAATTAAAGGGCGAGAATCATATTCATCTTTCGGAAGCAGAGTTTACAAATCGATTGCAGCGCGGATGTTTTAAATTCAATTGGCAAAGCCACGGTTGGATGTATGCGCTGGGAACGGAAGTGGATACCTGGTTGAATCAAGGATTGAATGTGGTGATGAACGGTTCGCGCGGCTATTTTGAACAGGCCTGTTCGATTCATCCTGATTTGATTCCTGTGATGATCACGGCTCCGCCCGAGACTCTACGCCAAAGACTGGTTCAACGCGGCCGAGAAAGTGTGGATGAGATTGAAGAACGTATTGCAAGAGCATCCGAATTTGTCCTGCCGGCAACCGGTTCCATGCGAATTATCGAGAACGAAACCACGATTGAAGAGGCGGGCGAACAATTGGTTTCTTTGTTTTTGGAAAACCTGGCATAACGGAGTGGTAAGGTGTTTAAAAAGGTTAATTTATTGAAGTGGCCTGGCTTGTTGGTCTTGCTGAGTTTGAGCTTGAGTGTTCGCGCGGAAATGCCGATTTTCGACAGTCATTTGCATTACGGTGGAGAGGACGTTAAGGCTTATGATCCGCAGCAGATTATGGCCATTTTCGACCGTAATCAGGTTACGCACGCTTTGATTTCCAGTACGCCTAACGATGGCACGGAAGCGTTGTATCATTATGCTCCAAAACGCATTATTCCGTTTCTTGGCGTGTATGAAACGTTGAAAGACAAGCGTGACTGGATGTATGACGAAACCGTTGTCGCCAAAGCTGAAGAAGCGTTGAAGAAAGGGTTTTATCGCGGAATCGGTGAATTTCATATTTTTGCTAAAGACAAGAATAGTCCAGTCTTCAAAGGATTGGTTAAGCTGGCCGAAAAGCATGGTTTGATGTTGCAGGCGCACGGCGACGCCGAAATCATTGATGCGATTTTTGAAATCGCACCGAAAGTCACAGTTCTATGGGCGCACATGGGTATTCGTCCGGAGCCGGATTTTTTGCGTTCGGTTCTACAGCGTCACCCTGATCATTTGTATATCGATACTTCGGTGCGGGATACGCTGTTGTTGGGTACGGATGGTTTTTCCGATCATAAAGGGTTAACCGACGAATGGGTACTGTTGTTTACCGATTACCAGGATCGATTTTTAGTGGCGGTAGACACTTTTAGCGTCAACCGCTGGAACACATTCGATTCTGTGGTGAAAGATATTCGTACCTGGCTCTCGCAGTTACCGGAACCGGTAGCCAAGAAATTAGCCTATGAAAATGCCAGGAAGTTGTTTTTAACCGAATAGTGTGCAAATTTTTAAAATAAAAAAAAGCCCTGCAAATCAGGGCTTTTTTATTGCATGAGTTAAATCGCAGTTTATGGTGCAACGATGTTCACGGTTGCGGTTGCTCCTGCTGTTACCGTAACGTTTTGCGACCCGATGAAATGCAGGTCTTCACCGCCGGTTTCGGTGTTTTCAGCATCGGCGTGACAGGTGAACGACACGGTATAGTCCCCGGTGGTCAGATAACCAGCTTCAAATTCATACGCGGTCGTATCGGCATTGTAGTTTACAAGCGCCGTCGATATTGGATCGGTTACGCCGCCGCTAATGTCTACCGGCGTGACTCCCGCACCCGAATAGATATAAACCGCATTATAGGTATTAGGATCTTCGTCCGAACAAGTCCAGTTATTTGCTAACGAGGTTAATAATTGGCTTTCAACCGTACCGGCAATGTGTCCGGTAAGCGAGTCTTGGGTTAAATGAAGAACCGGCTTGAGTTTATAGTCGCCGTTGCCTTGAACGACGATGGATTTACGTACGTCGAAATCAACGGTGAAGCCGACAGCCTGATCCGCCGCGACGACGATCTCGCCTTTCACTTTCAATCCGGTCTGCGAGCCGCTAGGGATGTCTAATTCGTGATTACCGTCGTCCAGCGTGATGTAGGAGTCTTCGATGCCGTCTTGCACGGCATTCACGTGCAGGCGAATTTCAGAATAGGTTCCGGCTTCCAGTGCCTGATCGGTAAGCAGTTGGATGTTTTGGCTACCCTGAAGTGTCAGTAGGTCGATGGATTTCGGTTGATCGAATGTGATATCAATCCATTCTTCGGGCGCTTCCGGATCGTCATTCTGTTTTTTAATGGAGACGCCGGTGAATTCGACCCAAACCGCTTGCGCTTCGTCAATTGGGGCGTCGGTCAGGTTTAGGTTTAGGGTTCCCGTGCTGCTGGAGTCCGAAGAGCCGCCGCCGCAACCGGCGAGTAATAACGGCAGAGCAACAATGCCAAGGGCTAATTTATGTTTCATGACGATCTCCTTATTATCATGGTTAAAGGTTCATTATAGTGACAATGTTTCCTTATGGGAAATATTTACTTTTAATGGCAGTCATTGAATAAATTTGGGTTTGTTGCGAAATCGTGGCGGTTTTTGAAGACTTGAGATATGAATTTGGAATGAATTTGGAATGGATTCGGATGGGGAAATACAAATCGGCGGAAATAAAAAAAGCCCCATTTGGCGGGGCTTTTTTAGCAACTACCGATTGGATGCGATACTTATGGTAAAACGAATCCGATGGTTTCGTGGACGGCTTTGAGGGTTTGTTGAGCCTGTTCTCTGGCCTGATCCGCACCTTTTTTAAGGATGGCGCGTAACTCGGCTTCTTCTCCGCGAATTTCATGGAAGCGGGTTTGAATCGGTTCAAGATAATCCACAACCAATTCGCCAAGCTCGACTTTTAGGTGGCCGTACATCTTGCCTTCAAAGTGCTTGACCACTTCGTCGATCGATTTTCCGCTGATGACCGAGTAGATGGTCAGCAAGTTGGAAACGCCAGGCTTATTTTCAACGTCGTAAACGATTTCCGAGCCGGAATCCGTGACCGCTTTTTTGAACTTCTTAATAATCTTTTTAGGGTCGTCCAATAGGGCGATGAAGTTGTCTTTGTTTTCGTCCGACTTGGACATTTTTGAAGTCGGGTCTTGCAAACTCATAATGCGGCCGCCTGAGGTTGCCGGTGGAATGAACGGTTCGGGTATCTTGAAGATTTCCCGGTCGAAACGGTTGTTGTAACGGATCGCCAAGTCGCGGGTCAATTCCAAGTGCTGTTTCTGATCGGCGCCGACCGGAACCATTTCTGTTTGGTATAGCAGGATGTCAGCCGCCATCAATACCGGGTAGTCGAATAGTCCGACGTTGATATTTTGAGCGTGTTTTTGCGACTTGTCTTTGAATTGCGTCATGCGATTCAGTTCGCCCATGTAGGTAGAACAATTTAAGACCCATGCCAATTCGGCATGCTCGGGTACGTGCGACTGAATGAAAACCGTACTTTTGTCCGGATCGATTCCGGATGCCAGGTAAAGGGCCACAAAGTCCAAGCTTCGGTTGTACAGGTCTTTCGGGTCTTGCTCTACGGTGATGGCGTGCATGTTGACCAGAGAGAACAGGCAGTTGTAATCGTCCTGCATTTTTACCCAGTTTTTGATCGAACCGATGTAGTTGCCGATCATAAGGTCGCCTGAAGGCTGGATTCCGCTAAAAAGTGTTGGTTTTTTGTTTGTCATGACGTGTTCTTTCGTAATCGCGATTTAAGGATTTTAAGGAATTTTAAATGGGCGTTATTTTCGCACTTTCTGCCGAGAATAACCAGAGACCAGCGCCTAAAAGCGCGGAACCGGTCTGCCTAAAAAACAAAAGGGATGATTTTTTTGCTGGCAAGTTGGTAGTCTTCGTATTCCGGCAGCGTATCCATCAGCATCTGTTCTTCGTAGCTTAATTTGACGAATAACGTCAAAATCAGTCCGGAATACAGGGCAAGGGCAAGCCAGCTTAGATCAAGGACAACGATCGGCAGGAAAAATAGCAAGATTGAGAAATACATTGGGTGGCGGATAAAGCGATAAGGGCCATGGGTTACTAGCTCGATCTCCGGCATCGGGTCGGGCACGATGTTGAAATGTCCGATATGCATGACGAAGACCGCCCATAAACCGATGATGATGGCAAGCGCTTGAATGCCCAGAATAATCGGGTGAAGGCTTAAGGGTAAAACCAATAATAAAATCCCGATCAGGGCGAACTGTAGGGTCACCAGAGAAAAGGATAGAATCGGGTGTTTGATCTGGGTCATGGCTGGCCTGTATTTTGTAATTTGCAAATAAAAAGGCGTTGCCGAGTCTGCGGCAACGCTTTTATTCTAACCCCGAAATAAGGCCGAGCACTAGCGTTTATTCGTCGCTTAGGCCCAGGTCGCCGCCGGTCATTTCTTTATAGATGTGAACCGCGTTGTTTCGATAGGTTTGTTCGTAAACCGAGCGGGTTTTATAAGCGGATTGATCGATCTTCTCTGCATCGGCTTGGGTGCCGCCCGCATCAATCACTTCTTGTACGGCTTTATGCATGAATTTTAAGTAGTCGTAGGTGTCTTCTTTCACTTTTTGCAAAGTGGTCGGAGCACCGTGTCCGGGGATGACGGTAACGTCTTTCGGCATAGCTTCCATGAACGTTTCGAACGTTTGAGTCCATTTTTGAGTGTCCGTGTAAGAGAAGAGGGCAAGCATACGCTGGTTGTAAGCTAAATCTCCCGGCAGAACGATATTGCGTTTGGGCAGGTAAACAATCGTGGAACCCGGTGTGTGTCCGGGGCCGAAATTAAGGATTTCGACCTGTTCTCCACCACCGACGTCTACGGTCAGTTTGTCGTCAAATGTCGTGAACTTGTCGGAAACGTCGCGAGCGCCTTCCGTCAATTCATGGCCGACACGGGTTCCCCAGCTCTGTTTGATTCCTGCGAAGTTATTATGGAAATCACGGTTGGCGACACTGTGCGAATAGAGGTTTTTAACGCCTTGGTCGACCCAGTAGCTTGCTCCTAGATAAGCATGGCCTTGACTGTTTTCGACCGCCACCCACTTAACCGGTTTGTCGGTTATTTGTTTAATCTGCTTGTGGAATGCGTGCGCTAAAGCCGGATTGGCTCCGCCGTTAAAGACGAAAACGCCGTCTTCGAAAACGATGAACGTCAGGTTATTGTTGAGGCCGTAATTGCTTGGGTTGTGCCAAATTAAGCTGCCGACGACGGTATAAACGCCATCCGCTACTTTAACGGGTTGGGGTAATGGCAGGGTCTTGCCGATATAGCCGGCCGCTTTTTGCGTTTTGGCTACATCCCGTTCGTAAGTGTTGATTGAGGCATCAAAACTTTCGTCTTTTTGATACTTTTGCATTTCCTTTGCATAGTTGGCGAAGCTTTCCGTATAGGCGTCGGCAGAATAGGCATTATTGGAAAGTGTAATAGCCATCCCGATAGCAGTAATGAAGTGGGTTTTTTTCATGGTGTATTTTACTCTTAACGATTAAACGGCCGGTGTTGAGTTGCGTTGCACGCTACCTGAAACCGGTTTTGAAAAAAAGGTTCTCCAGATTAACGAACGATTGTAGGACTCGTTCATGTTCCAGGGCATGAGAGACATGACGCGGGCTAGGAAGCAATAATTGAGTAAAACCATTGCCGTCGTTCCGATGATCTGTAAGTAGAAGATGAAATACAGTGGCGGATACATGGCGACAATCAGTAGCAGTAAATATGCGATCCTGACCTGCACGGCAAAGTTGGAGATTTGCGGCGTTAGCCAGAAAAAGTGGATGACTTGAATTACGTTAAATGCGATGGCGATGAGCAATGCCTGCGGTTCTACCGTGACGCCGATGATAAGCAGGATGTCGGTAATGGCCCAGTATGTCCAGATAAGGTTTATTTGAGGTTTGACCATATTATTTTCCTATTGTTTGATCGATGGCGATGCTTTTCCAGCAAACTTGGGTGATTTCGTCCAAATACGTGTTCAGAGGGCGTTCCAGCATGCCGTCCAGACCCAGTTGAATGAGTCTTAGTATGCCGCCGTAAGAGCTGGCCGCTGCTACCATTAGATCCATTTCTTGAACGCTGCCTTCCAGCATTCCCTGGTGGATGACGTTTCTCAAAGTAATAAATGGTTGAGACGAACAAATCGGTTTTAAATCAGGCATAAATTCTTTGTGACGTGCCGTCAAAATGAATTGCATGACATGTGGATGTTCTTCCGCCGTATCAATCATCCATTTAGACAAGGCGTAAAATCGTGCCTTGCAGCGGCCGTGCTGATTGAGTATTTGCAGTTGTTCGCGTTCTATCTGTTGAAGTAGGGCCGACATTAAAGTTTCTGCAATGGCTTGTTTGTCTTGGAAAGCGTGATAGATGGAACCGGTACTCACGCCGGAATGTTTTACCAAATCGGGTATTGAGGTATTGAAGAAACCCTTTTCAACAAATAGTACGAGTGCACTGTTGAGTACCTTGAGAACGGTATTCGAGTGGTTTTGGGTGTTGAGGTACGACATTAACCTTCCTTGGATCTTGCCTAGAATCTTAATTCTAGAATAGTTGTTCTAGTACAAAAGTCAACCCGTTTTTATTAAGAGCGACGGTTTGCAATTTGTTGCTTTTATAGGGTGGTACATCTCATGAAAGCTTTTAATAAAGACGAGTTAGCCCTTCTTGGTTCTAACTTCTTAATAACTCTATGATTTCATAAAAAACTCTAATTTTGATTAGGGTTTAAATGTGATGCGTCATAGGATAGAATTATTACTCTCAATCAATTTTTTTAATGATTTACCGTCTGAAATTTTTGGGCGACCTGGGGTGGGAAGATTTATTGATTTATTTATTTCGTATTTTTGAAGACGGCTCGGGAGACTACTTGGAGTTTGTGAACCGGGAGCATCTTATTTCTACGTTTAACGAACAGAAAGACCCGAAGAAGTATCATTGGTCGACTGTGCCGATCAGTGAGGCGATGAATGAAGAGATTCGCTTTCCCAAGTTGCAGGCATTGCAGGCTATGCGGAATCTTGGGGATAAAAGGGTGGTGCGAGTGGTCACGGAAGGGTTGCTGGAGTGGTATTCGCCCCATAACTCTCATGGTATTCCGTCTGAATATACCGTCGCCGTTAAATTTTTTACGGATTCTTGCCTTCATCATCATGCGACCAGTTGCCATCATGAGGTTTTTAAAATTGCGGGAGAGCCGCGGTTTAAAATCCTGACTCAGGAAGTGATCGATAATATTTTGGATCGCGTCAGGCAGACGCGATGTGACAAGAAACTCGACCGTTACCTCGATATGAACTTGCGAAAATTAAGGAAGTACGGGGTTCAACCGATGTCCATCAACGGTTCCTATCTTGAAATAAAGGAGACGATTTCTCAGCAATCATTGTCGTGTCCTTTTTTCAATGCATTTCTTTTGGAGTTGTTGGATGTCTGCGTCGATAAAGAGGTTGAGCTCGTCGGTGAGTCGAGAGTCTATGAAAAAGTCATTTAAAGTCCTCTAAAACCATCTAATACTTTGAACTCTGAGGAAAAGCGGCTAAAATGGGCACTTAATTTCAGACGCTAACTTATGGCATTCCATGCAACGAATTATTCGAAAAATTTCATCCTATCTCTCTAATCGCAAAACTGCGAAACCAACCGCACACATACCGCTTAATACCACGCCCAAAATTATTACTCGAGAAGAGCACGGCATCTCGCGCCGAGACATTGATAAATCGGCATTGGATGTACTGTATGGTTTGAAACGCGCCGGGTATGACGCCTACTTGGTTGGCGGGTGTGTAAGAGATTTGCTTTTGGGCTTGGAGCCTAAAGATTTCGACGTGGTCACCAATGCCGATCCCGACGAGGTTAAAGAGGTGTTTAAACGTCGCTGTCAGGTGATTGGACGACGTTTTCGTCTGGCGCACGTCCGTTTTGGTCGTACCGTGATCGAAGTGGCAACTTTCAGGGGGCAGGGAGAAGGCGAAAATCGCCAAGACTATTTCGGCCGTAAGGGGCGTTTAAGCGGTAAAGCACGTGAAGTCGACGATTCTGGGCGCTTGGTGCGCGATAATGTTTACGGCACGATCGATGAAGATGTTTGGCGTCGCGATTTTACGGTGAATGCGCTGTATTACAATATCAAAGATTTTACTGTCATCGATTATGCCGGCGGCTTGGACGACATTAAGGCGGGCCAATTGCGTTTAATCGGTGACCCGGTCACCCGTTACCGTGAAGATCCGGTGCGCATGATCCGCGCGATTCGTTTTGCGGCAAAACTCGGTTTCAATATCGAGGCTAAGACCGAAGCGCCGATTGCCGAGTTGGGGCATTTATTGTCGGATGTTTCCAATGCGCGCATGTTCGAAGAAGTATTGAAATTATTCCACAGCGGTGCCGGGATTTCCGTATTCGAGAAGTTGCGTCATTACGACTTGTTCTCATATCTTTTCCCGTTGACCGAGCAGATTTTAGCCGAGGAGTCGCAAGGGTTCCCGCGTATGCTGGTTATCGAGGCACTTAAAAGTACCGACGAGCGTATTCGTAGTGGTAAGACTGTTAATCCGTCGTTCTTGTTCTCGGCCATGCTGTGGGAGCCGATGTTGCAGAGAAAGCAGGTGCACTTGGACAGTGGAATGGTCTACCAGGATGCATTATATGCAGCGGCCAACGACGTGATTGAACAGCAGATTCGCTGCACGGCGATTCCAAAGCGTTTTACCGCACAGATGCGCGATATTTGGAATCTGCAAGGGCGTTTGTCTAAGCGACAGGGACCGAGAGCACAGAAATTGAGCGAACATCCTCGTTTCAGAGCTGCATATGATTTCATGGGGATTCGTGCGGCCGCGGGAGAAACCGAAGTTCAAGAGTTGTTTGACTGGTGGACCGAGTATCAAGAAAAAGATCCGGTTGAGCAGGTTGCCTTTGCGAATGCCGTCGAAAAAAAACAGCGTAAAGGGCGAAAGCCTCGCCGTAACCGAAATTTCTTACGTAAACGTAGCCAAAAAGGATCGGAGTCGTCTCCGGCAAGTTCGGCCGATAATTAATCAGAATGGCGGAACTGGTTTACATCGGTCTGGGAAGTAATCTCGAAAATCCCGGAAAGCAGATCGAAACGGCTTTGACGTCTTTGGATAATTTGCCTGATACGCGTCTGCTCAAACGTTCTCGACTTTATGCTTCCAAGCCTTTAGGTCCTCAGGATCAACCGGATTTTATGAATGCGGTGTGTTTACTTGAAACTGATCTTGAACCGTTAGCGTTGTTGGATGCATTGCAGGCGATAGAACTGGCTCAAGGTCGGGTAAAAAAACGTCATTGGGGTGAGCGTAGCATCGATTTGGATATCTTGCTTTACGGTCAGTTACAAATCAGTTCCGAACGCCTTAATCTCCCTCATAAAGAAATCGCTTCAAGAGATTTTGTTTTGTTGCCGTTGGCCGAAATATCGCCGGGCTTGATCGTTTCCGGTCAGGGGACGGTGGAAGATTTAATCGCGCAGTTAGAGACGACCTTTGTCGTTCCCTGGCAAGCCAATAATCAAATTTAATGAAATTGGATTTATATGCATAAGACTTTGCAGCAACTTAAAAAACTATATCAGCATGGAGAAAAGATCGTGTGTCTAACGGCCTATGACGCCAGTACGGCGCATTGGTTGTCCGAATCCGGTGTTGATGTAATTTTGGTCGGCGATTCTTTGGGGATGGTCGTGCAGGGGCATGCAACGACTTTGCCGGTCACTCTGGATGATATGGTTTATCACACCCAAATGGTTCAAAGGGGCAATCGTCAGGCTTGGTGTATTGCCGATTTGCCGTTTATGGCGGATTCTACCTTGGACGGCGCCCTGTATGCTGCGGCGCGTCTGATGAAGGAGGGCGGCGCAAATATGGTGAAACTGGAAGGCGGTGCCAGAGTGTTGCCGATGGTGAAGGCATTGTCGGCACTGGGTATTCCTGTTTGCGGACATTTAGGGTTGTTGCCGCAATCCGTCGAAAAGCACGGTTACCAAGTGAAAGGTAAAGATGCCGATTCGGCCGAGCGATTGTTGGAAGAGGCTGTCGAATTGCAAGATGCCGGCATTGAAATGTTAGTGTTGGAATGCGTTCCGAGCGGTGTGGCAAAAATGATTACCGAGAACCTTTCTATTCCGGTCATCGGTATCGGCTCCGGTAAAGAGACTTCGGGGCAGGTGTTGGTGTTACATGATCTGTTAGGGTTGACTGTCGGCAAGGCACCGAAATTTTCAAAAAACTTTTTACAGCAGAGTGGTTCGATTCAGCAGGCATTGACCGATTATGTTTCGGCTGTTAGAGCGGGGAGTTTTCCCGAAGCTTGTCACGAGGTAGGTTGATGTTGATTGTCGAACGGGTTGAACGCTTAAGAGCTCAAGTTCGAGAGTGGAAGTCGGAAGGGCTGAGAATCGGTTTTGTGCCGACAATGGGAAATTTACATGACGGCCATTTGAGTCTGATGGAGTTAGCCCGACAGCATTGCGATAAGGTGGTTGCGAGTATTTTTGTCAATCCGTTACAGTTTGGCCCGAATGAAGATTTCGATGCTTATCCGCGAACATTTGAAGCGGATCAGCAGAAGTTGCAAATGGCGGGGGTGGACGCCGTTTTTTACCCTAGTGTCGAAGAGATGTATCCTCAGGGGCAAGATCAGACATTGGTTAAAGTACCGGCGAAGTTGACGGAGTTGCTTGAGGGGGCGAGTCGCCCCGGTCATTTCGACGGCGTGACCACGGTAGTTTCCAAACTGTTCAACATGGTTCAGCCGGATGTTGCCGTATTCGGACAAAAAGATTACCAGCAGTTCTGTGTTATTGAGCAGATGGTGCGGGATATGGCGATGCCGATCGAATTGATTCGCGGGCCGATTGCACGCGATGAAGACGGTTTGGCCTTGAGTTCCCGTAATCAGTATTTGAGCTCGGAGCAGCGTCAAATTGCCCCAAAACTGTATGTGACTCTACTGGATGTCGTTACGGCGCTTAAGTCCGGAAATCGAGATTTTCAAGCGCTGGAAAAGGCTGCGATACAAAACTTGTCGGCGGTCGGTTTCGACAGTGTTGACTACGTGAAGATCGTCCATCCTCAGACGTTGCTTGAATCCGCTCCTCAAGAAAACGAATTTGCGGTACTTGCCGTTGCAAAGCTTGGCCATACCCGTTTGTTAGACAACATATTGGTCAGCTAAAAATTATCAACCTTTCTTTTTTTAAGGTTAAAATGCGCTTATGAGTTTCTCTACCTTAATCGGTTTGTTTGCCGGTATTTCTATTGTTCTCGTCGCTATGACGATGGGCTCATCCCTTGCGCTGTTCATCAATGTGCCTTCGGTAATGATCGTTGTCGGTGGAACCGTCGCCGCCACCATGATTCGTTATTCCATGAAAGAGTCTTTTTCAGCCATTGGCATGTCGTTTAGAGTGCTGAGGACGGATCATCAAATCAAGGATTTGAATCAACTTATTGATATTACGGAAGAACTTTTGAGGATTAACCGTCTTAAAGGGCCTTTGGCAATGGAGGGGTACGAAATCAATCATGATTTTTACCGTGACGGTATTCGAATGCTGGTCGATGGTTACTCTTCCGAACTGGTTAAGCAGGCCTTGAAAGAGAAGAACCGTCTGTTGATCGATAGTGCGGAAACCAGTGCCGGCGTATTTCGAGCCGTGGGCGATGCAGCCCCTGCGTTCGGTATGATGGGAACTTTGGTCGGGTTGATTCAGATGCTGGCGAATTTGAGCGATCCGGGGAGTATCGGGCCGTCGATGGCGGTTGCCATGTTGACTACCTTGTATGGTGCGATGATCGCCAACCTGTTTGCATTGCCTATGGCTGACAAAATCGAGTCCTGGGCCCAGGGTGAATCTTATCGTCAAATGATGATTATAGAAGCGATAGAAAGCATTACCGAAGGGCATAATCCGGCGGTGATGCGTGATTTGTTGGCGCCTTATCTACAAGGCCGTAAAAAGGTCGAAGTAGATGGCTAAAAAAGCGGGCGGGCCGGCATGGTTGATGACATTTGCCGACTTGATGTCGCTATTGATGGCGGTGTTCGTATTGTTGTTTGCAATGTCGAGTATCGAGATTCCTAAATACAAAGCCGCCGTGGAGTCTTTGACCGAGACTTTGGGGCACGGTTCGGTGCTTTCCGACGAGCAGGCCAATTATTTCCATTCCTTGGATGTAGGCAGAACGCAATTCCCGAGCGAACAGAAAACCATTTCCAACGATTTATATCCACTTTATCGGGATTTAATCGATAACTTTTCCTCTCAGAACGGAGGTGGTCAATCGACCATTAAGATTGATTACATTAAGCAGAGTGACGAGATTAGGGTGACGTTTCCCGAGCAGATCGCGTTTGCGCCCGGTAAGGCCGAATTAAAGCCCGAATTTATCGAAATGTTAACCAACTTTGATGGTTTTTATAAAGAGAATGTACAAATTCAGGTGATCGGTCATACCGATGCTCTGCCGGTAATCGGGGGGCGCTTCAAATCAAACTGGGAATTATCCAGTGCGAGGGCGGCCAGTGTGATCGTAGAATTGGTTAATCGAGGAATTATCAGGTCGTCGCAAGCTCAGGCGATTGGTTTGGCTGATACGGTCCCTATTGCATCCGGAACAACGGAAAATGAACTGGCTAAAAACCGACGTGTCGAAGTTTTGATTGTGCCGATGGATCACAGGCCCGGCAATCGCTAAAAATATTTTTTGCGTTCTGCGCAGGCCTGATTATAGCTGTCGGATGATTTCGGTAATTAAACCGCTTTCATCATTTGGGTAGGAATCGTGTTGCGGGTATGGGTGATTTTGTTCTCACCGTCGACGTAGACCAATTTAGGTTTAAATTGATCCGCTTCCGCTTCGCTCATGGAGGCGTATGTAGCAATGATCAATAGGTCGTTGGGACTGGCTTTGTGAGCCGCAGCGCCATTGACCGAAATGATTCCACTGTTATCTTCAGCACGGATCGCATAAGTCGTAAAGCGCTTACCGTTGTTGATGTTGTAAATTTGAATTTGTTCATATTCACGAATGCCGGCGACTTCCATCAAGTGGCCGTCGATAGCGCAGGAACCTTCATAATCTAATTCCGCATGCGTGGTCGTGACGCGATGTAATTTACATTTTAAAAGTGTTACTTGCATACTTATCTCTATGGTTAAATGAATGGGATCACCATTACTTAGTTTGGAGCCAATAAGCTCTCTAACCGCGAAATTTTAAAGTTGAGCGCGATATTATACTGATTTTTTTGGAAAAAAACATAAAACCCCGCGTTGCTGCGGGGTTCATGTTTTTTAAGGCCTGTATGTACAGTTTAACCCGTGTTTCGCATACCTGCCGCGATGGCATTGATGCTGTTAAGCAGAGGCGTTAACCAGATCGCTTTTTCTTCGTCACTGGTGTTTTCGTCTTTGTAGCGTCTCAATACGGCAACCTGGATGTTGTTCAGAGGTTCCAAGTAAGGCGTACGACGATTCAAGGACAGAGCCAATGCCGGAGTTTCCGCCATTAGGTATTCATTCCCGGTAATTTCAAGAATGCGTTTCACGCCGCGAGTATGCTCTTCGGCAATCATATTATAGATTTTCTGGGCATCTTCTTGGTTACGGCCAAGTTTGGTGTATTCCGCACCGATTTGCAGGTCGGTTTTGAATAGCGCCATCTGGATATTGCTTAACAAGCCTTTAAAGAACGGCCAGTTTTCGTACATCTCTTT
Source organism: Thiomicrorhabdus sp. (assembly GCF_041583835.1). Taxonomy (GTDB): domain Bacteria; phylum Pseudomonadota; class Gammaproteobacteria; order Thiomicrospirales; family Thiomicrospiraceae; genus Thiomicrorhabdus. The sequence goes on from NZ_JBFHFC010000004.1 coordinate 104,271, forward strand.
CAGTTTGTCGTCGCCGTGTTCTTTGATCCAGTTGTCCAAAGCATAACCGGTTCCCTGCCAGGCAGGGAACGTCAGGCGAGCTTGTGCCCAACCGAAAATCCATGGAATAGCACGGATGGAAGACTTGGACAAATTGCCTTTCTTGCGGTGAGAAGGGCGAGAGCCGATGTTAAGCAAGCCGATCTCGGTAACCGGAGTCGCCTCATAGAAGAATTCAAAAAATCCTTTAGTATGATCGGTTAATTCACGGAAACAGTGCTCACCCTGATTGGCAAGATTTTGCATGATTTCCAAGTATTCAGGGTTGTCCTGTTTGGTCGGTTTGATCAAACCGGTACTTGCTTTCATCAAGCCGGTGACACCCAGTGACAATTCATACATAGCGGTTTCAGCATTGCTGTACTTGTACGACAGAACTTCCCCTTGCTCGGTGAACTTGATTGCACCGCGAACCGTGCCGGTTGGCTGCGAAAGGATCGCATGGTGAGTTGGTCCGCCCCCACGTCCGACCGTGCCCCCACGTCCGTGGAATAGTCGGCACTCAATGTCGTACTGATCCGCAACCGCCATAATCGATTGTTGGGCTTGGTATAGGCTCCAGGCCGATGAAAGGTTTCCGCCGTCTTTCGCCGAGTCCGAGTAACCGAGCATGATTTCTTGCTGGTTGCCCGACGCGTGCAGCATCGTGCGGTAAGTTGCGTTTTCAAGTAATGAGGTCGTTACCGGTACAATGTGCTTCAAGTCCTCAATGGTTTCGAATAGAGGACTGATTTGAATATCGCAATACGGTTTGCCGGCATTGTAACCGGCAAGCCCTGCCTGGTGGGCTAGGAAAAGTACTTCCATCACATGGCTGGCTTCGTGCGTCATCGAAATAACGTAGTTGTTAAACGCTTTATGGCTGATTTCTTTGCGCATTTTGCGGATAACGTTGAAGACTTCCAATACTTCTTTGGTCATCTTGTTCAGTTTCAGATGCTGAGTGTCGATGATCGTCGCAGAGGCAACATGACTAGCCAAAAGCTCAAGTTTATCCGCTTCCGGTAAAGCAGGGTAGTCGATGTTCAGGTGTGATAGCAAATCCGCTACGGCATCGCTGTGCACATTCGATTCCTGACGAATATCAAGACGCATTAAGTAGAAACCGAAAGTTTGTACTAAACGGATCAAGTCACGAAGGTCGGCATTGGCTACATTTTCGTCACCGTGTTCGCAAAGTGATTGATGGATAAGCTGCAAGTCAGCCAATAATTCGTCTTCACCCGAGTAAGCAAAGCCGGATCTTTTGATCGGCGTACCGTTCAATTTGGCTTCTACATAGTTCAAGTTTTGTTGTAGACGTCCTCGAATTAAATATAGGAAACGGCGGTAAGGTTCGTCTTTGAAACGATCCGGGCGTTTCTTGAATACGGCTTCCTGCAGGTCTGCATCTACAATGGTCGCTTTGTTCAACAAGTCTTGATTGATGTTGCTGATGTAGCGAGAGTGCGTCAACTTGTGGCTTAGATCGAACACGCGGTTTTGGTATTCATATAGCGCCGAGCGTGTTTGCAGTAACAGTGCTTCAACAGTGGTTTCGTGAGTAACGAACGGGTTACCGTCGCGGTCGCCGCCGATCCATGAACCGAAAGTCAGGAAGTTTGGCGCTTCAATATTGTCGTCGGGATAGAATCTTGCCAAAGCACGTTCCATGTAACGATACACTTGAGGTACCGCCGTGAACAGCGATTGGCGGAAATAGTAAATCCCGTTGCGGATTTCGTCTTGAACGGTTGGCTTTTGGCGACGGACTTCGTCGGTTTTCCACAAAACCTGAATCTGGTATTGAAGTTTTCTGATAACTTCTTCTTGAGCATAAGGGTTGTTATACGCTTCCGCTTCGTTCAATTCACCCAGTGTCAGGAAGATCTTACGCAGGTTTTCCATGACCGCACGACGTTTTGATTCCGTCGGGTGGGCGGTGAAGACCGGGATGTAATTCAATTTATTTAACAGAAGCTGGAGTTCGTCGGCTGAGATGTCTTGAGACTTGAACTCTTCAACGGTTTTTAAAACCGAACCTTCCCATAACGGGCCGTCGGATTTCAACTGGCTTTGACGCTCGTGATATTGGTGTTCTTCTTCGGCAAGGTTGACTAAGCTGAAATAGATGTTGAAAGCGCGAATGATCAGGATCAGATCTTCGGCAGACTGTTCTTCAATAAATGCGGTGAGTTCTGAACGAAGTGCAGGATCTTCTTTGCCGTCTAGTTGAATATAGCCGGTTCGTAGTTTTTCGATAGCATCCAGGACAGGCTTTCCAACCTGTGTTTCAATAATTTCACCTAGAAGACTCCCAAGTAATTTGACTCTTGCTCTAAGTTGCTTATCTCGCTTTTCTACAGCCATGTTCACTCTCAGTTTTTTTAAACACAAATTACCGCGAATTATAACAGAATATTTGAATGATTTTTGAAACTCTTTTTGCTTGCTAGGGCGCGGCCATGTGGGAACGGTTGATGTGTGGTGATAAAAAAAGAGCCCCGAAAAGGGGCTCTTTTATAAGAAGGGCGTCGGGCTTATGCCTTGCTCTTTTCTTGGTATTGCTTAGCGCCGGCTAAAATCTCTTCGCGAGCGACTTCGACATCGCCCCAGCCGTCGATTTTTACCCACTTACCAGGCTCTAGGGCTTTGTAGTGGTTAAAGAAATGTTCGATCTGTTCTTTAAGTAGAGGGATTTGCTCAACCGCGGTAATGTCTTTGTAGATCGGGGTCAGTTTATCCACAGGAACCGCAACGACTTTAGCGTCTTCACCACCGTCGTCTGTCATTTTTAGGATTCCGATCGGACGGCAGCGAATAACGGAACCGATCATTAGCGGGTGAGGTGTGACGACAAGAACGTCGACCGGATCACCGTCGTTAGCCAAAGTGTCGTTGATATATCCGTAGTTGGCCGGATATTGCATCGTAGCGCCCTGAATGCGGTCAACCCATACAAGATCGGTATCTTTATCGACTTCGTATTTGATCGGAGAAGCAAAAGCCGGAATTTCAATAACTACGTTGATGTCGTTTGGCAGGTCTTTTCCTGCAGGAACGGCTGAATAACCCATGGTTTTATTCCTTAAATTCTGTTGGTAACGATTAAATTAAAACACCCGCTGTTGCGGGTGTTAAAAGTTGATGCTTAAAGGTTGTTGATTAACCTTTGTGGTAAGCCACTACTTTTGCCACTTCGTTTTTAGAACCCAGTACAACAGGTACACGGTCATGGATGCCTTGAGGCTGTACGTCCATGATGTCCATACGACCGGTTGAAGAAGCACCACCTGCTTGTTCAACGATCATAGACATTGGGTTACCTTCGTACATTAGACGAAGTTTACCGGCTTTAGAAGGATCGCGGTTATCGTAAGGGTACATGAAGATACCACCACGGATAAGGATACGGTGTACTTCCGCAACCATGGATGCAACCCAACGCATGTTGTAACGCTTGCCTAGAGGACCTTCTTCACCTTGTAAACAGTCGTCGATGTACTGCTTCATTTCCGGTTCCCAGAAACGCTGGTTTGACATGTTGATTGCGAACTCGGCAGTATCTTCAGGGATTTGAAGAGCCGCTTTGGTCAGTACGAATTCACCGATGTTAGTATCTAGAGTGAATAGGTTTACGCCGTTACCGGTTGTCATTACCAATAAAGCCGAAGGTCCGTAAAGAACGTAACCGGCTGCGACTTGGTTGCGGCCGTTTTGTAGGAATACTTCTTGGTTGTCGCCTGACTGGTCGTCTTTTGCTTCAAGGATAGAGAAGATCGTACCGACAGAAAGGTTGACGTCGATGTTTGAAGAACCGTCTAACGGATCGAATGTAACTAGGTATTTACCATCGTTATGACCGGCAATTGTGTAGTCTTCTTCTTCTGAACCAACACCGCGGACATATGGGTTTGCAACTAGAATGTCTTTTAGTAGGTCGTTAGAGATAACGTCAAGCATCTTTTGAGTTTCACCTTGAACGTTTTCATCTTCAGTTGCGCCTAAGATGCCCGCTAGCTCACCTTGGCCTAGTTTGTATGCGATATCTTTACATGCAACCATTACATCTTTGATAACAAGCTCTAATTCCGCTGGTACGCCATCGGCAGCTAATACTTGATCTAGTCGTTTCATCGAGATTCTCTCTATGTTTAATTGAAAAAATTGCGGCAATTCTATCATGTTGACTTTAAAAGGTACAAGTTCATCGCCAAGTCCTCCGGCAAAAATCCATGAACTTTTAATGGAAGCATGAAATTGTTTTTCGATATCAAGTGCCTGGATTGGTTAAAATAGGCGGCTATAAAAAATAAAGTAGCAAAGAGAGTGTCATGAAATTTATCGTTAAATTATTTCCGGAAATTATGGTGAAAGGAACGGCGGTCAAAAAGAAAATGATCAGCCAGTTGCATGACAATTTGCGTACTTTGTTGTTGAGAGTGAGTCCGGACATTCAAACTAAACGTTTTTGGGACAAGATCGAAATTCAAGCGGACGATCAATATCTGCAGGCTGTGCGTCGGATCTTGACGCAAACCCCCGGCGTCGAGCAGGTGTTGGAAGTGATTCAACATAATGTCGGTAAGGATTTGCAGGCGATTGCAGATAAGGTGGCCGAGCATGCGGTTCCGTGGATTGAGGGTAAAACGTTTGTCGTTCGTGCCAAGCGAAGCGGTACGCACGATTTCAGTTCTTACGAAGCGGAACGTTTTATCGGCGGCGTTTTATATGAGAAGGGCGCACCGTTAGGGGTGGATTTGCACAATCCCCAAGTGAAAATCGAGGTTGAGATTCATCAGGATAACGTGAATATCGTCACGTCAAAGTTGACCGGTTTAGGCGGATTTCCGATGGGGAGTCAGGGAGAGTTACTGTCGTTGATGTCAGGCGGTTTCGATTCGACGATCGCCAGTTATCTGACAATGAAACGAGGGCTGAAGACGCATTTCATCTTTTTCAATTTAGGCGGTGCGGCTCACGAGATCGGCGTGAAGCAGGTTGCACTGTATTTATGGAGCCAATTTGGCGCATCTCATCGGGTTTCGTTTGTGACCGTGCCGTTTGAGGAAGTGGTCGGCGAAATATTCCGCTCCACCCATGAAAGTTATATGGGCGTCACTTTGAAAAGGTTGATGTTGACGGCTTCGGAGAGAGTTGCCAAGCAGATGGGGATCGATGCACTGGTCACGGGTGAAAGTGTTGCACAGGTCAGTAGTCAAACCTTAAGAAATTTAGCGGTCATTGATAGTGTGACGAATATGTTGGTTCTGCGTCCGTTGGCCACGATGAATAAGCCGGAAATTATGGCGATGGCGGATCAGATCGGTACGCGGCATTTTGCCGAAAGCATGCCGGAGTATTGCGGTGTCATTTCGAAAAACCCGGTGACAAACGCCTCTTTTGACCGGATGGAGAAAGAAGCGGCACGTTTCGATTATACCGTGCTTGATCGTGCGATCGAATCCGCCGTTACTATCCCGGTTGATAAAATTATCGACGATGTGACGGCTACCGCGCATATCGAGATTTTCAATCAAGTACCGGAAAACGGGGTGGTGATCGATATTCGTGCCGAAGCGGAACAGTTGCGCCAGCCGCTTAGCGGGATTGAGTCGATTGCTATCCCGTTCCACGAATTGAATCAGAAATTCGGCAAATTGGATCAGAGTAAAGCTTACTTGTTGTATTGTGAAAAAGGGGTAATGAGCCAGTTGCACGCCCAATATCTAAAAGATAAAGGGTTTGATAATGTAACGGTCTATCGTCCGGAATGATATTCGGTGTGTTAGGGCGTGCTGACCGTTTCGGTCGATTTTGAAAAATCGTTTGGTTTTTCTTCTTCTTTTGGAGGCATGTCGACGACTTGTTCTTGTTCCATCTGGGTCGCTTTAATGAGTTTTTTGGTGTCCGAAAGTTTTTTGTAACTTTGTAATGCAATTTTAGTTTTTTGAATTTTAGTCACATAGTCGACGGTTTCGTGACCGATGGTGTTGCGAGCCACGACTTCTACATTGTAGAACCATTTGTTAGGGTCTAATCCCATCTGTTGCGCTTTACGCTGCATTCTGCGAACTCGCCCCGGCCCTGCGTTGTATGCGGCAAGTGAGAAATTGATGCGGTCTTCGTCCGAATATTCATTGCCGTTGAAGTAATTGTCCCTGAGGAATGCCAGATATTTGATTCCTGCATGGATGTTGTTTTCCAGGTTTTTGATGTCTTTGATTCCCACATTTTTCGATTTTGCTGTGGACGGTTTGATCTGCATGATGCCGTAAGCACCGGCCTGGCTGGTCAGTTTGGGGTTGAATTTTGATTCTTGGTAGGCTTGAGCGGCGATCAGGAACCAGTCAAACCCGTAAAATTCCGAATAAAGTTGTAAGTAGTAAGAGAGGCAGTCAATTTTGTCGAGTTCCGAAAGCAGTTGCGGTTTTTTGATCCAGTAGGCGTTTTCAAAGTATTTTTTATAGATACTGTTGCCTAGAAATCTTCCCGGTTTGGCGTATGAGTGAATGAATTGGTTTAGCGAGGCCTTGAGTTGCGGTAGGCCTGGATTGATGGCCCATGCGATCTGGCCTCCGTGATAGAACACCACGTCGTCATACACTTTCAATTCGGGTAAGGTCTGTTTGTAGATGTCTGCTATGTGGCTGTCGACGACTGTATATTGATAAATTCCCGCATTGACCATTTCCAGAATGTCTTCGGCTTCCATTAAAGGGTCGGCTTTGACGATTTCTATCGGTTCCAGACCGTTAAGTCCGAGGAATTGGTTGAACATCTGTAAGTGGATAATGTAACTGCTGTTTGCCACCACGATAACTTGTTTGCCCGATAAGTCTTCCAGTTTTTCTATTGTTTGCCCGTGTTTGTTGCTTACCAATACTTCTTGTACGTTTTCAATATAGGGATCGGTGAAATCCAAGAAGGCTTTTCGTTCCGGTGTGATGGTGAGTCCAGATGCAATGATGTCGCCCTTGCCGTGAGTCAAATCGGAAAATAGTTTTTCAAATGGTCTGACCAGAAAAACGACGTGGGTTTTGTAGCGTTCTTTTCTCGGACCTCGATTTAAAAAGCTTTCATAAGCTCGAAGCAAGTCGTGCTCAATGCCGCGTTTGCCTTTTTGGGTTTCGAAGAAGTTTGTACGGTTGTTACTGACTAGGACTCTTAAGATCCGTCTTTGACGAATTTCGTCCAGATCGCCGATAAACGGTTCGTTGATGCGTTCCGTTAATGACGTATTCTGCGGCGGCGCCTGAGCGAGTGAAACCGGACTTAGAAGAATAAAGCCGATTGCAATGACCAGTATGTTGGACGAGCGTGCTGTTTTAACCAAGCTGGGCGCCAATGTAAAAAATAGAGAGATTCATTTTAGCCAAGTTTGTTTTGTAGACAAGCCATAATTTGTCTTTATATCGATAAGTACATCGATAAGGTTAACAATAATGTCATTAGAGAACATTAATATAGTGAGTCAAGGATCATAATACCGTATGCTTAACCTGGGTTTGGGTTGATCTAACGGTAATGATGTCATTTGAAAACAACGGTTTGGACGGTTAGAAGATAATGCGTAAAGTGAAATATGCGATTTTAGGTGCGGGAACGTCGGGTTTGACAGCTTTGGGTGTGATCAGAAAACAGACCGACGATTTTGTCATTATTAATGGCGGACATTACGGCACGACCTGTGCCCGGGTTGGTTGTATGCCGTCCAAGGCGTTGATTTATTCGGCTAACATTTATCATAAGCGACATGCTTTCGAAGAGTTTGGTTTGAGTGGTTCCGAAGCGGTTACGGTCAATGTACCAAAAGTGCTTGAGCGGGTTAGGCGCTTGCGTGACCGGTTTACCACCGGAGTAAAGTCCGGAACGACTGAAGCTTTAAAAGAGGGACAGTCGATTCACGGGTTCGCCAAGTTTGTAGCCGAAAACCGTCTTGAAGTGAATGGGGAAATCATTGAAGCCGAACGTATTATCATCGCGACGGGTTCGCGTCCCGTAGTGCCTGGCCCTTGGTTAGAGTTAGGGGATTTATTGCATACCAGCGATACGATTTTCGAACAGCCGTCTTTGCCGAAGAGCATCGCCGTAATCGGTTTGGGGGTGATCGGCTTGGAGATCGGTCAGGCGATGGCGCGCTTAGGCGTTAAGGTGATTGGTTTTGAAATGCAGGATAAAATCGGTGGATTATCGGTGCCGGAAGTGAATCAACAAGCATTGGAATTGATGTCCAAGGAATTTCCGATTTATACCGGGGAGGGCGCTCAGATCGAGAGAAAGGGCGATCGAGTCATAGTAAAAAATTCTCAAGTGGAAATGGAAGTGGATGCCGTTTTTGCTTCGTTGGGCAGACGCCCGAATATCGATCAGCTGGGTTTAGATAAGGTGGGTATTCAATTGGATGGTAGAGGAATCCCGACATTCAATTTAAATACCATGCAAATTGAAGACAAGCCGATTTTTATTGCCGGTGACGCAAATGTTTATCGTCCTATTCTGCATGAAGCGGGATATGAAGGTAAGATGGCGGCGCTAAATGCCGTGTCTTATCCGAATGTGACGGCTTACAGACGTAAAACGCCGATGGGGGTTGCCTTTACCGAGCCTAATATCGGTCTGTTTGGTGTTTCTTACCGTGATTTGGATTTTGATAAGGTTGAAGTTGTTACATTTGATTTGAAAAGAAGTAACGGCCGGGCCATTGTCATGGATGAAGACGATGGTGTGATCTGTCTTTATGCAGATAAGCAAAGTAAAAAGTTATTGGGCGGCGAGATGATTATGCCGCATGCCGAACATTTTGCGCATTTGCTGAATTGGGCAGTAGAACGAGATATGACGGTAGCCGATTTAATGACAATGCCTTTTTATCATCCGGTGTTGGAAGAGGCGGTTCAGTCTGTCATTCAAAAGTTGTATTATGCCGTATATCCCGAAGATGAAAGGTCGTCTTCGCCAGAATTAACAGTAATGCAATAAAAAGTAACTGTTTTTTGGTATAATATTGCGAATTTTTATTAATTTAGCCTCGCTTGAACTCTGATTGTGTTGGATTTAGTGCACAATTTAAAGGGTCTTCGGGGCTTTAACTTAGATGGTATCGAGTGACTAGTCAAAAAACTGAAGAACAACGTGATCCATATGCTCAGCGCGAAGCCGAGAAATATGAAAACCCAATTCCGAGCCGTGAATTTATCTCGGAAGCTCTAGAGGCGGCACAAAAGCCTTTGCGTCTATTTGAGATTGCTAAATTAGTAGACGTTCCGGAGGAAGATGAGGAACGTTTCGAGGCATTGTCTCGTAGAGTTAAGGCCATGGTTCGTGACGGACAGTTGGTACGTAACCGCCGTGGAGCATTCGGGCTTCTGCAAAAAATGGATTTGATCAAAGGTCGTGTCTTAGGTCATCCGGACGGATTTGGTTTTGTGGTGCCGGAAGACGGCGGCAAGGATCTGTTTCTATCCGAAAAAGAGATGCATAAAGTGTTGCATGGCGATATCGTCATTGCTTCCGTTACCGGTGAAGATCGCCGCGGCCGTCGCGAAGGGATGGTCGTTGAAATCTCCGAGCACGCTAATCAACAGATTTTGGGGCGTTTAGCCTTTGAAGACGGTTTGGCGTGGGTTAGACCGAACAACACCCGAATTACTCAGGATGTTTTCATTCCTCAGGATGGGTTGTTGGATGCGAAAGAAGAGCAGATTGTACTGGTTGAAGTCATTCACCAGCCTTCATTGCGTTCCGGACCAATCGGTAAGGTCATTGAAGTGTTGGGCGATTATATGGCGCCGGGCATGGAAATCGACTCTGCAATCCACGATCATTCGATTCCGAATACCTGGTCGGAAGAGTTGCTGAAAGAATTGGATGCTATTCCTGATGAAGTTGTCGAAGCGGATTTTGCCGATCGTAAAGACTTACGCTCTTTGCAGCTAGTCACGATCGATGGTGAAGATTCGAAAGACTTTGACGATGCCGTATTTGCGAAACGTCGTAAGAATGGTTGGCGTTTGGTTGTGGCGATTGCGGATGTTTCGCATTACGTTAAACCGGGAACCGCTCTGGATAAGGAAGCCTATCTACGAGGAAACTCGGTTTACTTCCCGCAGCGCGTGATTCCAATGCTGCCGGAAAAACTTTCGAACGGACTGTGTTCGTTGAATCCTAAGGTGGATCGTTTGTGTATGGTTGCGGACATGTCCGTCAACGACGACGGAACCTTGGAAAGAACACAATTTTATCAGGCGGTGATGAACTCGAAAGCGCGTTTGACCTATAACCAAGTACATGACATTCTTCAAAATAAAGACAGTGAATATAGAAAGGAATTTTCCGATCTTGTTCCGCATTTGGAAGAGTTGAATAGCTTGTATCAGACGTTGGTAAAAGCGCGCGAAGAACGTGGAGCTTTGGAGTTTGATACGGTCGAGACGCGTATTATTTTTGATGACGCTCGTAAAATTGACTCAATCGTACCGGTTGTCCGTAACGAAGCGCATAAGTTGATCGAAGAGTGTATGTTGATGGCTAACGTTGCCACGGCACGTTATTTGAAATGGCACAAGATGCCTATGCTATACCGTGTGCATGAATCTCCGACGGAAGAGCGTTTGAAGAACCTGAGAACTTTCTTGTCTGACTTCGGTTTGCAATTGGGTGGCGGCGATGAGCCGACCGGCCATGATTATGCCGACGTTGCGGCTAAAGTTAAAGGCCAGCCATACGAACATTTGGTGCAGACGGTTTTGTTGCGCAGTATGAACCAAGCGGTATATCAGCCTGAGAATAAAGGGCACTTCGGTTTGAACTACGAGCACTACACGCATTTCACTTCACCGATCCGTCGTTATCCGGATTTATTGATTCACCGTGCTATCAGTCATGTTTGGACCAAAAAAGGTCCGGCAGCGTTTGCTTATAACGAAGCTAAAATGGCTGAGTTCGGAGCGCATTGTTCCGATACCGAGCGTCGTGCGGACGAAGCAACGCGTGATGCGGTTACGTTCTTGAAGTGTGAATTCTTGTCGCATCGTTTAGGTGAAGAGTATGATGCGGTGATTACTGCAGCGACTAATTTCGGCTTATTCGTTGAAATTGATCCTTTGTATGTTGAAGGTTTGATTCACATCACCGAACTAGGCGAAGATTACTTCCATTACGATAATGCCCGTCATTGTTTGAAAGGTGAACGTACCGGTAAGGTCTATCGTTTAGGGGATCGCGTTCGTGTTCAGGTCGCACAGGTGAACTTGGACGAGCGTAAGGTTGATTTGCGCTTTATTGCCGGCGAAACTGGTGACGAAGAAGTTGTTGAGACTCAAGCTGTCATCGATGGCGAGGCTGAACAGGCTGATTCGGATTCTCCTGAGAAAAAGAAACGTAGCAAAAAGCGTTATTACCATAAAAAGAAACGCGGTACCCGTAGCACAAAAGGTAAATCGTGAAGCAGGACATTATTTATGGTTTGCATGCGGTCGAAAAGTTTATCAAGCAATCACCGCATCTGGTTTATCGTTTAAGTGTTATTAAAGGGCGCTTGAACAATCGCCAGCAGGCGTTGGTCGATCAAGCCAAGTCATTGGGATTGACGCCTGAATTCGTTTCCAAGTCGGCTTTTAATCAGGTTGACGGTAACCACCAAGGCGTAATGGCACTTGTAGCGGCAAGACCGGAAATGAATGAAAACGATTTGGCGACCTTGATTGAAAAGCTGGATCATCCCTTGTTTCTGTTTTTGGACGAAGTCCAGGATCCACATAACTTAGGTGCCATTCTGAGAACGGCCGATGCCGTCGGCGTCGATGCCGTGATTATTCCTAAACACAATTCGGTCGGCATGAATGCAACCGTTCGTAAAGTTGCTTCGGGTGCGGCTGAAAACGTTAATCTGATTGTCGTTTCCAACTTGGTTAGAACAATGAAAACGATGCAGCAGGCGGGAATGTGGATGATCGGTCTGGCCGGTGAGACCGATCAGACGATCTATCAGCATAATCTGACGGGTTCCATCGGAATTGTCATGGGTGCTGAAGGCAGTGGTTTGAGACGATTGACCAAGGATGCTTGTGATCATTTGGCTGCGATTCCTATGCAGGGTGTGGCCGAGAGTTTGAACGTATCCGTAGCGACGGGCGTAGCACTCTATGAAGCCTATCGTCAGCGCCATTTAGTTTAATCGGATTTTTCTATATCCAATCATTACTGGATTCTTGATTGTAATAGCGGCATTTTTAAGCGCATAGATTAAGCCAACAGACTTGTTGGCTTTGTTTAGTTAGCGTTACTGGTGTTAAGTTGATCTTAGACCAAGTAAATGTCGCCTTTCTCATCAATTCGCACTTCCAGTGCTTCTAAAGCTTCGTCCCAACAAGGCCCTTCGATACAGACGCCGTCTTCGATTCTGAAAAAGGCATCGTGAACCGAACATTTCATGGTTTTCTCAAATGGATTAACGTCGATCTTGTAGGCTTCGTTTAAAGGTACATCCTGGTGTGGGCAGTTGTTCACGTAGGCTTTTACACCGTCTTCATATTTGATCAGCACCACCGAATTAGGTGCTTCATCGGTGTCGACTACCATCGTTTTGGCATTGCTGAGCTTGCTGATGTTGGCAATTGGTTTAGCGGGCTCCAATGCTTCAAGTAAGTTATCCAATCCGTGTCTTAGGCATTTCTGTGCCGCCAGCTTACTAGCTTGTTGAACGGCTTCGTGCAATGAGTTTCCTGAAATTAAATGATGAATCACCGCTGCATTAAAGGTATCTCCTGCACCTAAGGTATCGACGACAGGTGATACGGTTTCGGCCGGAACGTGTGAAATCTGACCATTGGCGGGGCATAGCCAAGCTCCCTGGTCGCCCCAGGTGCAGACCAGGTTACTGTTCGGTAGTTGAGATTGCATGTCTTTTAGCAGTTCTTCTCCGTTTTGGTACCCCTTGGCCGAAGCGTAATGGTGAGAGAAGAAGATCAAATTGGCATGGGCCAATAGGCTTTCGATACCGTCTCTGGGTTTTTCGACTTCTAACGAGATTGGTTGGTGGCTCAAAAAGGTTTTTGCGATATTAAGCATCCCCTTCAAGTTTTCGATATTGCGCCCCTCGAAGTGCAGCCAGTCATATTCCTCGATTTCAATTTTTGCAAAGTGGTCAAAACTTAGTTCGGGTAGGTCACGGTAGTGAACGATGGCGCGGTGTCCGTTTTGTGCATTCAGTGTTACATAGGAAGTCGGTGTACGTCCTTTGATAAAACGTTGAATGTGTTCGATGTCGATTTCACGTTCTTTTAGGCCGTTAATCAGTTGTTTTGCTTCGCTGTCGCCACCGCTAGTGGTGCAAATCGATGTTTCGTGCCCAAGTTGAGATAAAACATAGAGTGTATTGCTGACGTTGCCGCCAATTTGTGTTTTTCGATCAGTGGCGCGAACTTCTTCATCATCGTGAAGGGCATGAGGGACTTTTAAAATAATATCTAAAACAGCGTTACCGATTCCAAGGATTTTTGCCATGCTAAGCCTTTTCTTATGATTGTCGAGACGTTAAATAGAGTTAATGAAATTGCAGGGTATTTTAGCATAGCAAGCCATTCTTGATCATAATTGGTTTGTCAAGTGGATAATTTTAGCTTGAAGTGAATAAAATTCTCATAAGGCTTGACATATAAATAATCTACGTTATTTTTTATATCTCTAAATGGGATTATGTTATTTATATAAATTGTTGTTTTATATAGGATATAAGCAAAAGTTTTGGCTTGCTTAAATTCATTTAATCGAGTTGTGCATTATCCACAGAAGCTGTGGATAACTTTGTGAGTAAAGTAATAAAAAGGAACTTAAGTGCTTTAAACTAGCCGATAAATATTAAATTGCTTATTTTTTATACAGTGAGCATATTACTTAAGAAATTGGGATGAATTCCGGTCGCAAAAAAATAAAAAAATAAAAAATTCCTTACAATGATGAAAAAAAATTTAAAAGCTATACAATCATGTATATGTATCAATAATAAAAACGATGTTTTATGACGGACGTTAAGATGGCTTTTAATGCAAGTTGTTTGAATTGCGGCTTGCAGAAGATATGTTTTCCGACCGGATTGTCAAAATCCGAAATGGATAAACTGGATGATATCGTGCAAAGGAAAGCACCTTTGCAGAAGAATCAGATGCTGTTTTCCGCCGGTGATAAATTCACTTCTTTGTTTGCGATTCGAGCGGGTGTAATTAAGGTATATTCGTTTTCGGATGGTGGGGAAGAGATTATTCACGGATTTTATTTACCGGGCGACGTCGTCGGTATTGATGCTTTAGCGTCCAAGGTTCATATGTTTAATGCGACGGCCCTGGATTCTACCAGTGTGTGTGCTGTGCCATTTGATGAATTGAGCGATTTATCGCTGAAAATTCCACATTTGAATCAGCAAGTGTTTAATATAATGAGCAAAGAGGTCGTGGACGGGCGTTTGCATTCCGAGTTGTTGACTAAGAAGAATGCAGATCAAAGAATTGCGCAGTTCATCTGGAGTATGGCTGAGCGTTTCAAAAGCCGAGGTTATCACTATCTCGAATTCCGATTAAGCATTCTGCACAGGGATGTTGCAGTTTATCTGGGTTTGACGCCGGAGACGGTTTCCAGAATCCTGGCTAAACTACACCAAGACAACGTGGTCACGTGGAAAAAGAAAGAATTGCATATACATGACGAGCAAGCGCTACGATCGTTAGCCGGCAGTCATTATTGTGATTCGAGTTCCAACGCTAAGGTTGTATAGTTTTGTATGATTTAGCTGTTGGCTTTGGATTAAAAGATTTTTTTTAGAAATGGATGGATGAAATGAAATTACAAAGTTTGAAAGTATTATTCTCAGCAGGGTTTTTAGGATTGATGTTGGTAGGGTGTAGCTCTACCCCAACTACTGAAGGTGATGCAGATACGGCTAATCAGGAAGTGATGGATAAAAGTGTTGTTGAAACGGCTGTTGCAGATCAAACAGATGCTAAAGCAACTGACTTGAATGACATGCAAGCTAAATTAGCCGGTATGGTTGTGCGTTTCGATTTTGACCGTTCTGAAGTCAAAGCCGAATTTTACGATACAATCAAAGCTAACGCCGAATACCTAATGGCCGACAGCAATGCTAAAGTGACTGTGAGCGGTCACTGTGACGAGCGCGGAACACGTGAGTACAACCTTGCATTGGGTGAGCGTCGTGCAAATGCGGTTAAGAATGCTTTAATCGCCGAAGGTGTGAGTGCAGATCGTATTACCGTTATCAGCTACGGTGAAGATAATCCGGTTGCGGAAGGTCATAATGAAGCAGCTTGGTCACAAAATAGACGTGCCGAGTTTTCTTATTAAGATTTTTTAAAGCAAAGCGGTTTATTAAAGCCTTCCCGACTTATAAGTCGGGAAGGCTTTTTTGTTTATAATTCAGGTTTAAGTTTAGAGAGTAAGAAGTGGTTATGAGCACAGAGGCACCAACAGTCAATTATTTATCGGATTACCAGGCTCCGTTTTTTTCAATCGATTCGGTTTTTCTTGAGTTTGATTTGCAGCCGCAGAAGACCGTCGTAACCAATACGATGCGTTTCAGTGCTTTGGAGGCCGATCAGCCCTTGGTGTTGTCTGGTGAGAGCCTCAAGCTTGTTAAGGTGCTGTTGAATAATCAAGATGTGACGGAAGCCTGTCGAATTGACGACGAGTCCTTGACATTAGAAACGGTTCCATCCGAATTCGAGATGGTGGTGGTGACTGAAATTTCGCCTCAAACGAATACCTCTTTGGAAGGCCTGTACCGTAGCAGCGGCAATTACTGCACCCAGTGCGAGGCGGAAGGCTTTAGAAAGATCACTTATTTTCTGGATCGTCCCGATGTTTTGACCTATTTCACGACTAAAATCGTAGCGGACAAGCAGGAATGCAAAGTCTTGCTGTCAAACGGTAACCTGGTCGAATCCGGTGATTTAGATAATGATCGGCATTATGCGATTTGGGAAGACCCGTTTAAAAAGCCTTCTTATTTGTTTGCACTGGTTGCCGGTAATTTGGAATTTATCGAAGACCATTTTATTGCAGCGGACGGACGTAAGATCGTACTTCGAATTTATGTAGAAGCGCGTAATATCGACAAGTGTCAGCATGCTATGGATTCTTTGATCAAGTCGATGAAATGGGATGAAGAACGCTTCGGCTTAATTTACGATCTGGATATTTATATGATCGTTGCAGTAGACGACTTTAATATGGGAGCGATGGAGAACAAGGGATTGAATGTCTTTAATTCCAAGTTTGTTCTTGCCAAGCCGGAAACCGCAACGGATGTTGACTATGAAGGAATCGAAGCGGTCATCGGCCATGAATATTTCCATAATTGGACAGGAAACAGGGTCACTTGCCGTGATTGGTTCCAGTTGACGTTGAAAGAAGGGCTGACGGTTTTCCGTGACCAGGAATTTACTGCCGACATGTTGTCGCCTGCAGTGAAGCGTATAGAAGATGTCCGTCGCTTGAGAAATAATCAGTTTCCGGAAGATGCCGGACCTATGGCACATCCGATTCAGCCCCAATCGTATATTGAGATGAATAATTTCTATACCATGACCGTATATGAGAAAGGTGCCGAAGTCGTCAGGCTTTATCACACATTGTTGGGTGAGGAAGGTTTCCAAAAAGGGATGAAGCTGTACTTCCAACGCCATGACGGACAAGCGGTAACGGTGGAAGACTTTAGAAGTGCGATGGCAGATGCCAACGGGCTGGATTTGTCTCAGATGCATCACTGGTATATTCAATCGGGTACGCCGACATTACATATTGAAGGGCATTACGATGTCGAGCGGCAGACTTATACATTGCAATGTCGTCAATCGTTACCGAAGCAAGAGTGCGATTTCAAACCGCTGTTGATTCCGGTTAAGGTCGGATTATTATCGGAAAGTGGAGAAGTCCTGAGTTTCAGCGTAGTTCCGGGCTCGGACTCCGAAAAACAGGTCGGTGTCGAGGAGGTGCTATTGAGCATGACGGAAGAAAAGCAAACGTTCGTGTTCGAAGATGTCTCCTCTCAACCGGTTCCGTCGCTTTTAAGAGGGTTTTCTGCCCCGGTTCATCTTGAATTCGATTATTCCGCCGAGGACTTGAGTCTGCTTGGTCGTTCAGACCCGGATTCGTTCGTGCGATGGGAAGCGTTTCAAACTTTAATGTTGAATGAAATTAAACGCAATATTTCACGTTATGAACAGCAACAAGACTTGGAGGCTTCGCAAGCGTTGATTTCCGCATTCGGCGGCATTTTGAAAGATGCCGGTGTTGATTCCGACGCCGATAAGGCGTTAATCGCTTTAACCATCAGCATGCCGGATTTGACCTATATCGGTGAGCAGTTCGACGTCATTAATGTCGAAGCCGTTTATGAGGTACACCGTTGGTTGCGTACCCAAATGGCCGTTACCTTCAAGGCTGAGCTGGAATCGGTTTACGCCCAATTAGCGGAACGCCAAGAAGAATATCGTTACGAGAAGGGCGAGATTGCCAATCGTATGCTTAAAAACGTCTGTTTAAGTTACTTGGCGCTATTGGAAGACCGCTTTACATTGGTAGAGGGTCAGTTTAAAGCGCAACAGAATATGACTGACGTGTTGGCGGCATTGAATGCCATTTCGCATACCGACCATGCCAATAGACCGGCATGTTTGGATGCGTTTTACGAACAGTGGAAACAGGATCCTTTGGTTTTGGATAAGTGGTTTGCTTTGCAGGCAGGATCGCACCATATCCACGCTTTGGAGCACGTTAAGGCTTTGGTTGAGCACGTCGACTTCACCTATGAAAATCCGAACAGGGTACGAAGTGTGCTTGGCGTATTCGGCCGTTTAAACTTGTTGGGCTTCCATCGAGCTAACGGTGAAGGTTATGCCTTCTTGGCCGATCAGGTTTTGAAACTCGATAAAATCAACCCTCAGGTGGCTGCTCGAATTGTCGCTCCGTTTACGCACTGGAAACGTTATGACGATCAGCGTCAGCAGCAGATGAAAGCGGCCTTACAGAAATTGTTGGCTGAAAAAGGGTTGTCGAAGGATGTGTTTGAGATCGTTTCAAAATCGTTAGCGGCATAGTGTTTGTTTGTGATCGTAAAGGATAGGTGAGTTAATTCAAGATATGTTGTCTTCTTTTATGTTCCATAAACAAGTCTGTTTGCGATTGCCGCGTTTTAAAAACGTGGCTTTGTGTTGCGCTTTAGCGATGGCTTTTCCTGCGGCAAGCCTTGCCGGGCAAAAGGAAACGCCGTCGATTTCACTTCAACAACAAATTGAGCAGATCGATCAGGAGATTGTCTTGTTACGTGCCGAACTGGCCCGTAATAACGGAGATATGGCCAGCCTGGAACGTTATATCCATCAGCTTGAACAGATGGAGTTGATTCCTAGTTTTCAGGCACGATTAGACCAGCTTAAAGAGTTCTTTCGGCATCAAGAGGTTAAGCCTCCGGTTGAAAGTGCGTTTTATTTACCGGACGATGATAGCAATGTCGTGATTTTGTTACCGTTGAGCGGTGAGTATGCGGTGGCAGGGGAAGCAATCCTGTCCGGGATCAATGCCCGTTGGCCTTTTTCGAAATCGCCGGTGGTTTTGGATACCGCCATTTACGATAACCTGTACGAACTCTGGGAACTGGTCAAACTGTATTCCCCCGATTTTGTCATAGGTCCGCTCGACAGGACGAAATCACAAGCCTGGCAATCTATTCAGACTCATATTCCCACTCTTTATCTTAATCAGTTGGATCGATTTAATGAGAACGAGAAGGGCTTGTCTCCAAATAAACAGGCTGGACTAAGAACGTTGCAGTCTTTTATTGAAAACGGCGGTTTTTCGCATTTATTAGTGCTTAAAGATACCTCCGAATCCGCTGAAATATTAGAAAATCAATTCCGGCAGACTTGGTTACAAGCCAATCCCTATTCCAACTACGAAAGTTATACGCTTGATGGCACGGCCGATCAGACTTTGCAAACTGCTCTAAAGGTAAAGCGTTCCATGATCCGCCATAATTGGTTGGAAAAAAACATTCAGACGCGTGTCGAATTCGAGCCCAGAGCCCGCCAGGATATCGAAGCGGTAGTTCATTTTTTGAGTCGCGAAGACGCGGTTCAAATCAAACCGTTAATTGATTTTTACCATTTAAACCGCACCATAAGCTTATGGTACCCCTCTGTATTCCCATCACGTCTAGAACTCCAGACGAATCTTTTCGCTTGGCAGCAAACTTATGTTTTCCTCCCTCCTTACTTAACTCAGTTGGAGCAACAAGATTCAGAAGAAAACCAGTATGATAATAAAAGTGGCCTGTTTTATGCTTTAGGTGAGCTGGCGGCAGAGATTATCAAAAATCCTCGGGTATTGCAGCCTAACCAGCTGATTGAACATTCCCCCTTGGGAACCTTGATTAGCGACGATTTGGGCGAGTTGCAATTGTTGCCGGATGTGTTCTGGTTAGATGACAAGCAGTTACAGTCAGTGCCTGAATCCCAGTTTCGGTATGAGTGAATTCCGAAACTGAAAGTTTGTATTTGATGGTTTATTCCAAGAATGGACGGTCAAAATTATTTTTCCATAAACGATAGCAAAGGAATAGTTTGTGGCATCGGTTGATGAAACTTTCGATCCTAACGATCTAGACAGTATTGATGCGCTACTTGATGAGGCGGAGCAAGAGGTTGCAGAGAACCTTGAGGAAGATACTCTTTTAGACGAAGAGGCCGTTAAAGTAGATGAGCAGGCAGCGGTACCTGATATTCAGGAAATCGAACCTCAGGTGGATAATGTCGCGTCTCCGGAAGTTGAAAGCGCTCAGACGGTTAACGCTGATGCGAGGGAGATGGCTGACAGTAGACAAAAGCCCGAGCTGGATGGTGAAGACTTTCTATCGAAACGTGCAGCGGCACAAAATCAATCTAACAATGGATTATCGGCGGCAGAAATGGATGCAATCAAGAAACTCGTTATTATTTTCGGCTCAACCATTATTGTTTTAGCGTTGACCATGATTGGTATCGGCGTTTGGGCTGCGTTGGCCGCTTCGCATGGTTTGGATGAAGAAACTCAGACCATGATTGAGGAAATTAAAACCGGCACCGAAAAAAATACCATGAATCATTTATCCAATGCTAAATCGATGGATTCGATGGAGAAGAAACTTGATGCCTTGAGTTATCAGTTGGAGCAGATAACGGCGGATATTGCCGTTTTGGAAGGGCGTACCAAAATTGCGGACAATACGCCTGCATCCGGCGCTTCCAGCACGAATACCAATACTCCAACCGCTGAAAATGTTACCCCTGTGGCGGCACCGGTTGCCGCTCCGACTCCAGCAGTGAGCGGTCAGTTAACGGATAAATTGAATTCCGTGTATTACAAAATGACCAAGGCGCAAAAACGCATTGACGAAGTGAATAGCAGGGTCAAAAAGCTACAAGGTCAGTACAGCACGTTGTTGCATAGTGTGAAAGTGGTTGAGAAGCAGATGCTTGATCAGCAAGTGAAGGCGGCACCTAAAGAAAAAGAAGCGGCTAAAACCGTCGATGAACCGGTCTATCAGTATTCGGCACCTGAGGGTGCTTATGAACAGGCCCATCCGGATACTTATCCATAAGCGGACAGAGGTATTAACGTGAAGTATTGCAATATTCTCAAATGGGGATTGGCTTGTTTGGTAGGTTTGCAATTGACTGGATGTAGCAGTTTCATGGAATCCGAGCATTATCGGGTACCGGATTATTATGAAACAAGCCTGATTCCCGAAAAGTATTCGGTTGGAAAAAAGTATTATTTAAGAGATTTGCGATGCAGTGAGCTTCACGGTCAATGTGACCGAGCTGAATATGTACAGCATCGCGAGTATGAAAAACCATATTATTTGAGTAAATAATGGAGAAAATCATGAAAAAACGCACATTTGCCTTAGCGGGTATATTAATCTCGGCTTCGTTGGCAGGTTGTTCCACCACGTCAGAAGTGTCAAATGCGCCTGCATCTACTGCTACGCAGGCAACTAAAATTCAAGTTGCCGCGCCTGTCGTTTATAAAAAGCCGGAGCGTATTAAGATTACCGGGATCGGTTATGGAGCGGAAAGCACGTTTACAGCTTATACTCCGGGACAACGTCGATTAATGGCGATTCGAGCTTCAAAGCTGGATGCGTATCGCGCGTTAGCCGAGCAGTTATACGGAATTAAAATCGATAGTAATACGTCGATTTCTACTTTGACGGCTAAAAACGATAGTTTTAGAGCGCGAGTTAATGCAGTCGTAAGAGGTGCTCGTGTTGTCAGCGTCACTCCGATGGCCGACCAGAACTATGAAACGGTTTTAGAAGTGTATGTAGATAAACGTTTCTTTGAAGACACTTTTATTTATAGATCAAATTCAGAAACGGAAGCGATGGTTCCGGCCGAAGTTTGCGTGAGCTGCTACGAAGCCAGTTCTTATTGATTTAAGGAAATGGAACTTCATTGATAAGTTTCTTTGATTTTTATGGGTAGGAGTGCTTGAAATGCACAAACAGAAAATCGTAATAGTGATGTTGCTTGCATTTTTTACTTGGATGGAAGTGGCGCAAGCCGCCAGTATCAGCACCAGAGTAAGAATTTTGGAAAGCAAGGTTTCTAAGCACGATAAGAAAATTCGATCCGAAACATTGGCCCGTCAGAACTATGAAAAGAAAGTTGACGGCAAGTTGGATGTGGTTGACGACCTGGAAAAGAAGGTGAAAAAGATCATGACCGACATGCAAGCGGATAAAAACTCTAAGGGCGAGGATAAACGCTATACCTTCCCGTAAAGTTTGAAAAACGTTATTTACTCAAATAAAAACCCGGCTTATGCCGGGTTTTTCTATTTAGAGGGTGATGAGAGTGTTAAGTTTAGTCATCTTTATTTTTCTTACGTTCGTGTTGTGCGAACTCAATCTCTTTGGATTGGATAAAGAATAACAGTTTTCTGCGATCGTCTTCCGCGAGGTTTTGATATTCAAGCGCTACCCTGAATGCATTGTCTTCATCTTCGATGGCAGTGATATTCACCACGTCGCAACGCACTAAAATCGGAGGTTCGTTTTCTAGAGGCTTGATCAATAAATCGATCTTGTCGTCCGGCTCGATGGTTTCATTGATATTAAAAGAAACCCCGCCGCCGCTTAAGTTGACCAGGCGTTGTGGGATTGCACGTGCCAGTTGATTGGCGTCGATGGTTTGCATCATGAAGTTGATTTTGCTGTTCATGGCGCTTAAAGCCGAAGCGAGTAAGCTACTTTTAAGGTTGATTTGGGCAACAACTTCGTTGATCTGCTCATCGAGTTGAGCCAAATTCTGCATGAAGTATTCTTCGATATATTTCGAATCCGGTATTTCCGGAAGTGTAATCTTTTCCAGCTCGTCTTTAGATACGATGCGGTAACTGCATGGCATCATTACGTCAATTCTAAAAAATAAACGTTGATCGTTTTTCATGTGGACTCGCTTAAACTCTGTTGTGTTTGTTGTTTGAGTAAGAGTACTCTATTCTAAATCGATTTATTCCCGTTTTGGTTGTTTCACTGTGTGAGAAAGGGGAATTGTGAATGCAAACAGATTAGCAGAAATTAAGCCAACTGCAAGTAAACAGTGGAAGGTCATAATTATGACACTTTTTGAAGAGAAGGGGGTTAGGCCTTGCCTAGGCTTGAACTGCCTTTGACCTTTTTACTTTCGCCGGTGGAATTATAAAGATTAACGTCCGACTCGGGTTGTTGTCTAAGTAAGTTAATAGAAACCTGGTTGATATTACTGAGGATTTGAATTGTTATGCCGTTGGATAGGTTGAGGTCGTTGCAAGCTTGGCTCTGCGCCAGGACTTGATCGACTTTGTTTTGCAATTCTTCGGAAATCGAAGCAAAGGCTTTTCTTTGGGCAAGTGAAAAAAACGTGTTTTCGGAATCTAATTTGTCGAAATGCTTGTCGAGTTCGAGTGAAGCGGTTTCGATTTTTTGGCCGAGTTCGGCTTTTTTCTCGACGATTTCACTTAGGTGTTCGAGATCGCTTTGTGTCAAAAGATCCGATTCGGATTTGAGTAAAGCTTGGAAATCGAGCAATAGCTGATTTAACGCGTCAATTTGTGAGGAAAATTGCGTTTGGTTAAATTCGGCTAGCTCGTTTAATGGCGTCATTTTGGATTAAATGTTTGCAAATAGCGCTTCTGACTGCATTAATTTTTCGGCAATTTTCTGCGGATTGACTTGGTATGAACCGTCTTGAATCGCCGCTTTCAATGTTGCGATTCGATCCGAATTGTCAACTTCAACGCCGCTTGCCTTGGTTTCCAGCTCGCGTACTTGTGTCAACATATCAGTCAGCGTTACTTTATCGCCTGAAATGTTTGCATTGTCCAATCCCTGATTAACGGTCGAACCGCTTTTCTCTTGAGATTTAAGCTGTTCGGTTCCGCGTCCGGAAGAGATGCTTGTGTTGAGATTTTTAATATCCATAATCGTCGGCCTCACACCTAATGTGGTAGTCATTCTACCAATAAATTCAATATTCTAATAGCGTTATCGGCATCTTTAGAAAAGCTTTAATTATTTTTTTAGTTTTTTTTATGGCACGTAGACTGTGTTGGGAGCAATAACAATGCCTTTTAGCGTTTTTTGCGACGAAGCGTTTTTGACTTCGACCTGTTCATTCTCCACGCCGTCTTGTAATGCGATGCCTTTTGTTCTCACTTCGATGCCGCCAATTTTTGAAACAATCGTGACCATTTGTTTTTTAAATACCCAGTAAGGGGGCTGTAAATCACGAATGCTTAAAATTTCGTTCGGGCCAATGGCTTTTTTTGCTCTCATGCCAATCGCCGTTTCCGTCGAAATCAGACTGTCGGAACCGGCTTTTTTATAACTCACCAGTGTCAATTTGACGTCTTCAGCTTTTATAACGGCCAACTTTAAGATTCCTTGAGTCGTGATTACAACGGGTAACTTGCCGTCAATGGTTGCACTGATATATGTTTGCCATGCAGGGGCGTTACATTTGACGCCGACGGTCACTCTTCCGGCGTATTTAGTTGGGTTTCGGTCAATAATTTCGAGGTCGGTTTTACATTGCGGTAATCGGATGCGCTGACTGAGTTTTTTTACATGAATTTGGGGGTCGTATAATTTTTGGTCGGTTTTTTGCTTAAGGAAATCCAGCACTTGATTGTAGATAACTTCAAGTGATTGAAATTCATTGGGTTGAGCGGATTCATACGCTGCCAATGCTGGAGTTTGGTTCAGCATGATGACCCAGAATGCGATTGTGTAAAAGTATTTTTTTGCCATGTGGGCAGTCTAACATGAGTTTCAAAGACTTTTAAGAGTGGCTTGCGTTATAGTAGGCAGGTTGAATCGGAATGGAATTATAGATGGATAAGGTGGCTAACAATGTCTAGCTTTTTGAAAGGGGTTGATCAAAGAACTTCCTTGGCCGGTATGAACCGCATGGAGTTGCTATTATTCACCATTAAGGGGAAGCAGCTTTTTGGAATTAATGTATTTAAAGTTCGGGAAGTCATCCGTACTCCGCCAATTTCTCCTGTTCCCAAGTCCGACCATAGAGTAGTGGGTGTATCGGATATTCGCGGTTTGACTATGCCGATGATCGATTTAGCCAAGGCCTTGGATTTGGAGCCGGTTCCGGAGGACAAGTATTCGGATACCTTGACGATCGTGACGGAATTCAATAGTTCGGTTCAGGGATTCCTGGTTGAAGATGTCGATCGCATTGTGCATATGCGTTGGGAAGACATTCTTCCACCTCCGGATAGTTTACAAGGTGTCAATTATTTAACAGGCATTACTCGTGCGAGAGAGCAGATTGTCGAAATCGTCGATGTCGAGAAGGTTTTGGCCGAGGTGTCCGGATTGCCGGAAGGAATGTCGGACGAGTTTGTCTCGTCGCATAAACCGATGACTCAAGGACAAAACTTTTTCGTTTTGGGTGCGGATGATTCGACGGTGGCGCGAACGCAACTTAAAAACACGTTGGATAAGTTGGGTGTGAGCAATCAAATTGTCAGTAACGGACGCAAGGCGTTAAGTTTATTGAAAAGTTGGGCTGATGAAGCCGATAGCGGTATGGGTAAAAAGGTCAGTGACCGGGTGTTGATGGTTATCTCGGATATCGAGATGCCGGAAATGGACGGTTATACCCTGACGACAAGCATTCGCAAGGATGATCGTTTAAAAGACCTTTATGTCGTGCTGAACTCCTCTTTGAGTGGCGGTTTCAATGAAAGTTTGACCGAAAAGGTCGGTGCCAATGTATTTTTATCTAAGTGGCACGGTGAAGAGTTGGCGAAAGTCATTGTTAACCGCATAGAAGAAGTTTCAAGACAAAAGATAGTGAAGGAAGGGTAAGGCATGAAGCTTAGGTGGCAAGGTTATTTATTAATCAGTCTGCTTGCAGGCTCCCCTTTATGTTTTGCTGCCGAGGATTCGTCGTCGAGCTCTTTTTCTCCCGAACAGGAACATTGTGTCACCGTGACGGGGTCTGCCTCAACCGAAAATGTGGATGAAGCGTTTGCCCGACAAATGGCGATTCGTAATGCCTTGACCTTTGCGGGTATACAGAACAACGTCACTATTTCATCCGATCAATCGATCGAAAACTTTCAATTGACCCGAGAAGCGACCCGTTTTACTTCGCATAGTAAGGTAAAAGGCTATCAAGTGATAGAAGAGGGATTGGAAGAACCCTACGGTGAATACGGTGAGTTGAAAAAGGGGCCTTTGCATTATCAAGTTAAGTTGAATGTGTGTCTTACCGAAGATCCGAAGGTGTGTGAAAATCTATCGGGTAATCAGTATCAAACACGTTTGGCGATTGCGCCTTTAGTGGTTGCCAAGAGTTATCAGGCACGTGATATTTCCAATATTATTCCCGGCTATCAGGTTGAGCTGCAGCGTCGATTGTTGAATAGAGGTTATCGTAATCTTACCATGCTGGATTCGCAGGTCGGTATTGACGAGCAGGGTGTCATTACCCCGAACCTTTCAAAAGATTTATTAGAACCTGTTCGTGACCGTACCGGTGCCCAGTTTTTGTTGATGTCGGTATTACGTTCTGTTTCCGCACATGCGGAAGATCATCCGTATTGGAATAAAGTTAAACGTTTTTATGATTTAGAAGTTAAACCGGACACCCGTTACATCGAAGTGGATTGGTATGTGGTCGATTTGATGAAGCGAACTTTGGTTTATCAGCAAAGAGCCGGTTTCGATGTGAAAGGCGACGTACGCGTCGGTCGAGATCGTGCGTTTGGTAGTAATGCGTTTTTTGCGACCGATACCGGGATTGCGTTTCATGCTTTGTTGAATCAGCAGGTTCAGGATGTGGTTTCCAGTTTGCGTTGCGAGCCATTGGAAACGCAAGTTATTGATGTTCGAAATAACGAATACGTTTTATTTTTAAGTGCCGACTCCGGTGCTAAAGTCGGCGATGAGTTGGCTGTGTATGCCCGAAACGGTCGTGCCGTGCGTTTTCAGGGCGTCGATTTGGGGATGGATGAAACGCCTAGCGCATTCATCCGGATCAAACGTATTTTGCCGCGTTTCGCCGTTGCCGAGATGGTTGCCAAAAAAGGCGTGGTTCAAGTCGGGGATATCGTAAAAGCCTGGTAGAGTTCTCTCAATTAAGGCTTTTCCCAGATTTATGTCATAGTCTGTTTATATTTAAATTGAAGCTTAAATGCTTCTTATCTTCTCTTTCCTTTTAGTTTCCCTTTATTTCATTTACTTGTTTTCCAGAGGCCCCTCTGCCGAAAACGTTCTTTAAGAACTTCGCTTTGAATAAATCGTTTTCACTTTCTTACTTGTCGTTTTTTTTGCCGACTGTTCTTGCCGCTTATGATTGTCAAAAAATTGACCTCGTCGGTTCCGTTAAGAATTAGCTTTATTTTAACTAACGCTAAAGTTTCGTGAAAAGGGCAGTATTCGGCCGATTTTTAAAAACTTTAGCTTTTTTTGAGAAAAAAACGGAAGTTTTTGTGGGATTGGCATTCGTATTGCTAAATCTTTTCGCAAAGAAAGACGATTATTTTGAATGTTTCGAATTGGCAATAGAGGTAGTTCGAAAACATTGCAAAAAGTAAAAAGGAAGTCGTTATGGCAGAGTCAATTTTTGGTATTCATGAACGCGCGCTACAAATTAGAACGGCGCGAGGTGAGGTTTTGGCGAATAACTTGGCAAACGCAGATACGCCAAACTTTAAAGCCAGAGATATTGATTTTCGTCAGGCTATTTCGCAGGCGCAGGAGAGTTTATCTCAGTCCAAGCCGGATTTGATGAAAACCAATTCTCGTCATATTAGCGGATTTGCAGATGCAACGACCGAAAGCTTTTTGAAGTATCGCGTGCCGACGCAACCTTCGTTGGACGGCAATACCGTAGAGACGCATGTCGAGAAGGCTAAGTTCATGGAAAACGCCATGCAACATCAGGCAACGTTGGAATTTATCGATTCTAAGATCTCAGGCATTCGTGGTGCTTTACGCGGCGAATAAGCCTTAATGAATTTTTGATTGGAGGAGACGAAAAGTGTCCATGTTTAATATTTTAGATATTTCCGCTTCGGCGATGCATGCGCAGACAGTGCGTTTGAATACTGTCGCCTCCAATATGGCGAACGCGGACAGTGTTAGTTCCAATAAGGATGAAACGTACCGCTCAAAACAGCCCGTTTTTCAGACGATTCTGGACGGCGCCACCAACGAGCCGAAAGGCGGGGTGCGTATTAAGGAAATCGTCGAAAGTCAGGCACCGCTCAAAATGGAATACAACCCGAACCACCCTATGGCGAATGAAGAAGGGTATATCTACCGCCCTAATGTCAATGTGGTTGAAGAGATGGCGAACATGCTGTCGGCTTCGCGTTCGTATGAAACCAATATCGAGGTGATGAATACCTCTAAACAGCTTTTGTTAAGAACGATCCAGCTTGGTAAGTAAGGAGATGAATCATGGCTAGTTATATACCGGAAGTTTCGACCAATAGTTCCGATTATGTGGCTGCATTGCAGCAGAAAACGGATTCGTCTTCTTCTGCACCGAGCAACCAGCTTGGTCAAGCAGACTTTTTGATGTTGTTGACGACTCAAATGCAGAATCAGGATCCTTCAAAACCGATGGATCCGACCAGTTTTGTCACCGATTTGACGCAAATGAGTCAGTTGGAATCGACCAATAAAATGACGGAATCGATTATGGCGTTGACAACCGGTTTTCAAAACATGCAAACCTTACAGGGTGCATCGTTGATCGGTAAAAGCGTTCAGGTAAACGGAGAAGATTTTTCCCATTCTCAGGGGCAAGAATCTCAGTTTAGTTTAAGTACCGATGAGCCTTTGACGGACGTTAAAGTGGTTATTAGCGACGAAGACGGCGTAGTTAAAGAACTTTATGTCGGTACTTTGCAGGAAGGTGAGGATATTGTCGGCTGGGACGGTTTAGATAACGTCGGTGTGGAGCGCGGCGATGGAATTTACTCTTTAACCGCTTACGGAACCGATGAAAACGGCGATATCAAATCCGTTGATACGGTTGTGCCTTCAAAGGTGAATAGCGTTGGAATCAATACCGACGGTTCAATCACTTTGACCTTGGCAACCGGCGAGCGCGTCGCAATGGATGCGGTAAGGGAAATTAGCGGCTAACGGAATTAAAACTTTTTTGATTTATAGCTTTATTTAATAGCAAAACATATTTCTGATTTAATCAGGCAGTAGGAGAAAGACATGGGTGTATCATTCGATTTAAATGCCTTAAGTGGTATCAACGCGGCATCTACGGGGTTAGGTGTAATTTCAAATAACTTGGCCAACGCGCAGTCGGTCGGTTTTAAAGGTTCACGTGCTGAATTTGCGGATATGTTTTCGGGTGCCCAGAATACCGCGGGTAACGGAGCGCGTGTCGCAGCGATCACGCAAGATTTCGGACAAGGAACCATTAACGGTACCGGTCGCGATTTAGATATGGCAATCGATGGTGAAGGCTTTTTTGTATTGGAAGACCAGACCGGGCGTTACGGTAATATCTATACGCGAGAGGGATCCTTCAAGCTGGATAAAGACGGTTATTTGACGGACCAGGAAGGCAACAAGGTTCAAGGTTATCAGTTAAATTTGGCGCTTTCGACCGAAACCAATCCTGTTTTCGATACAACATTAAGCTCGATTGATTTGGATGAGTTGAATAAAACACCTAAAGCGACAGACGAGATGAACTTCGACATTAACCTGGATGGGGAAGAAGCGAATAATATCGATCCTGTAACGGGTGTTTCCGTTGGTAACGATACGGCGGCTAACTTGGATAAGTTGGTGGATATCGATACGGCGGCAGGCCCTTACGACGGTTTTCCGGATTTCTCGACCAATAAGATCATTCACGACTCTTTAGGTGGCGAGCATCGATTAACGGCTAACTTCTACAAAAGGGATGTCGTTTCTGTGACGAATTCCGATTTAACCTATGTGCCGGCAACCGACTCTTATACAGCGGTAGCAGCGGGTACGGGGGATACTAAGTACACCAGTTGGATCGTGCAATATACGATGCAGGATTACAATGAAACGACCGGTCAATGGGAAACAAGCGGTCACCGTGCGGATCAGACAGCCGTTCCTCCTACTGCAACCACTGAAGAGGGGCAGGTTTTTGAATTAAGATACGATACCAGCGGTAACTTGATCGACGTCAGAATGCCGGTTACGGCAGCGGGTGGAACTTACGATCCGACGAATATCGTAGGTCAGGATGTCCTTAATTCGCCGTTGCCTGATATCGTTAACGGTGGTGCTTCAGGTTGGGAGACCGTTGGTACGCAGCCTCAGTTAGATTTCATTATCGATACTCCGTTAACCGGTGCCAATGATCCGTTAGGGAATCCAAACGATGCTTCAACGATTGTGAATATCGACGCCAATTTGGGTGACATGACTCAGTTCGCCGGAACTTACAGTTTGCGCGGTGTGTCACAGAACGGTTATTCGGTAGGGGACTTGGTTGGTTTGAATACGGGTCTTGACGGTGTGATCGAAGCGCGTTATTCAAACGGCCGTTCGGTACCGGTTGCACAGTTGGCTTTAGCGAACTTCTCGGATAAGAACGCACTTCAGAAATTGGGCGGACAGACTTACGCCGAATCATTCGATTCCGGTTTGGCTCAATTGGCGAAGCCTGAAACCAGTGGTATGGGGTCAATCAACGCCGGATCGCTTGAGTACTCGAACGTGGATGTGGCGAGCGAGTTGGTAAATATGATTCAAACTCAAAGAACTTACCAAGCTTCTGCGCAAGTCATTTCTACCTCTCAGACATTGACTCAAACTATCCTACAACTTTAATAATCAATTTAAACCTTTTTCTGGTCTTGCCGGCAAATCCTTTGCCGGCCTTTTTGCCGCCCTGGCAATATTTACCCATATAAGTTTATCGGCCGTTTTCTGAATACTTTAGAAAAACTTTTTGTAAAAGTTGGCACGGACTATGCTCAATACCTATCGAAATAAAAATAAGTGTCAAAACGCTAACACACAAAGGAAAACAGACGCATTTCAGAGTCGTTAGAACTTAAAGAATGTGTTCTTTCGGTTGGGAAGGTTAATTTTAGAAATTGATTTTCTCGACCTCTATTTTGACTGGAATCGATCTTTCGCTGGGAGAATCATTATGGATCGCATGCTGTATATCTCGATGAGTGGTGCTAAGGAAGTTATGTTGTCGCAAGCAAATAACGCCAACAACTTAGCAAATGCCAACACGGATGGATTTAAGCAGGACTTTAATGAATTTAGAGCCCAGCATGTTCAGGGGCCGGGCTGGCAGTCGCGGACTTATAGTCTGGACGAACGTCCTGCAACGGATTTCACGCCTGGTGCCTTAAAGGTGACGGGGCGCGAACTGGACGTGATGACAAAAGACAGTGGTTTTTTAGCCATTTTAACGCCGCAAGGCGACGAAGCCTATACGCGTACCGCCAGTATGCAGATCACCGCTAACGGAGATTTGGTGGATGTAAAAGGCAATCCGATTTTGAATACCGGCGGTGTGCCGATCAATATTCCGCCGTCCAAGAACGTTACGATCGGTGACGACGGAACCATTTCGATCGTTCCCGAAGGGTCGCCGAGTAATGAGCTGGTGGTATTGGATCAACTTCGTTTGGTTGAACCGGATCTTAAAAATCTGGAAAAAGGCGAGGACGGTTTTATTCGTCAAGTACCCGGGTCTCCGGAATTGATTCAAGGGAACGTAAAAGTTGTCTCGGGCGCTATGGAAAGCAGTAACGTGAATACGGCAGAGGCTTTGGTAAATATGATCGAACTTTCGCGCAAGTATGAAATGCAGGTCAAGATGATGTCGATTGCGAAAACGCACGCACAGAAGTCTGATCAAATTTTATCGTTGAGTTAGTTGAGATAAATAAGTAGTAGGTAAATATCATGAATAGAGCATTATATGTTGCAAAAACCGGTTTAGAGGCTCAGCAATTCCGATTGGCGGCCATTTCGAATAACTTGGCGAATGCGAATACTTACGCTTACAAGGCCGGACGCGCTGAGTTTGATGATCTGATGTATCAGAATGTCCGTCAGCCCGGTGCTCAAGCTACGCAAGACGAAGCCAATACTTTGCCTTCCGGTTTGCAGTTGGGGACGGGTGTAAAGGCGATCGGAGTTCAGAAAATTCATACTCAGGGTAACATCATGGTGACCGATAACCAGTTGGATATCGCTATTGAAGGAAAAGGTTTCTTTCAGGCGTTGGATGCCAACGGTAACCTGATGTATACCCGAGACGGTTCTTTCCAGGTTAACCAGAACGGTGATGTGGTGACTTCTTCCGGTTATTTGTTGGAACCGAATATCAATATCCCGCAGGATGCTACGAGCATTTCCATTAGTCGTGACGGTGCGGTTTATGTAACTCAGCCGGGACAGACGCAGCAGAATCAGGTCGGTCAGATCGAATTGGCAACATTTATTAATCCGGCCGGGCTTGAATCCATCGGAGCAAACTTCTATTCCGAAACGACTGCAAGTGGGGCACCGAACGTTAACAACCCGGAAACCGCGGAAGCGGGAAGCGTTTTGCAGGGCTCGCTTGAAGCCTCAAACGTTAATACGGTGGAAGAGCTAATCGGTATGATCGAGGCGCAAAGAACTTACGAGATGAACTCTAAAGCGATTTCTGCAGCCGATGGCATGATGCAGTACTTGAACAATAATACATAATCATAAAATTGACCAGAAGTGATAAGAGGGTAGTGAGATGAATACCATTATAAAACGCATGCAAAGAACCGGGTGGCTGGCGATATTGTCTTCGTTGGTGTTGGCGGGGTGCAGCACGACACCGGAAAGAATCGAAAATATGAGTTTCGAACCGAGCTATCCGACGAATATCCCTCAGCAGGTTCAGACTCAGAACGGGTCGCTTTATCAGGCGGGCGGTATGACCTTGTTCGACGATTCGAGAGCACACCGTATCGGCGATATTATTACGATTAGCTTGACCGAAAAATTTGATGCCAAGAAAAAAGACGAAGCGAAATACAATAAATCGAATAGTCAGGATTTCGGGGTGAGTACCCCATTGGACATCTTTGGTCGTAGCGCAGGTCAAGTGGCATCCGAATTGGGAACTTTGGGTGTTGGTTATGGTTCAAAAGGTACCTTTGCCGGTAAGAGTGATGTTAAGCAGAATTCAAGTTTGACTGGATCGATCGCCGTGACCGTGATTGAGGTTATTAGCAACGGTAACTTGGTCGTTCGCGGCGAAAAGCGTTTGACCATTCACGAAGGTGACGAGTTGGTTCAATTTGCCGGAATTATTCGTCCGCAAGACATTCGTCCGGATAATACCATCGATTCGACCAAGGTCGCGGACGTGCGTTTAGTTTATAAAGATGTAGGCGTATCGGGAGATACGAATCGTCCGAGTGCTTTGACTCGATGGATGAATAAATATTGGCCGATTTAGGTTAGTGTTTGAATCCAAAGATATTGTTATAATCCGTTTTTAAATTTTCCTTCGCCGTCCGAAAAGAGTGGACAGAAATTCGCGATGTTTTGATTGCGTTGCGGATTTTGTGGAGGGAAAAGACCTTTTTACACCGGCCTGTTTTTATACATCTCCTTTTTGCAGGTCGGTTTTTTCTTTTCTTATCTGTAGCCGATCGATTGAATCGGCTTTTTTATTTAGTTTGATTCTATTTATTTAAGTGGTTGTTGATCGATTTCTTAACGTCATTTTTAACGGCTAAAGATGGATTTGCCATAATCGATACTGAAATGCCAGTTTGGCACGCCCTCTGCTATGCATATTGCAAACGTAAAAAAGATGCGTCTGTTGAATAAATAAAACACCAATAACACGGCAAATAGCCAAACAACAGGCGTAATTTCGACACTTAGGGAGAAAGTTTATGTTGACCAGAAAACTAGTCATTTTTTTGACGCTGTTGCTTATGTGGAGCACTCAAAGCTTTGCCGAACGAGTAAAAGATTTGGCAAATGTCGGTGGGGTACGAACTAACCAACTGGTTGGTTACGGTCTTGTAGTGGGGTTGAACGGTTCGGGCGATAAGACGCCTTTTGCCGAGCAAAGTTTGTTAAGCATGCTTAATAAGTTTGGTATTCATGTTCCTGCCGGCGTTAAAACGAATTCGAAAAACATCGCTGCGGTTGCCGTGCATGCTGATTTACCGGCGTTTGCTAAACCGGGTCAAAAAATCGATGTGACGGTTTCTTCTTTAGGGAATGCGAAAAGCTTGCGCGGCGGGACTTTATTGTTAACCCCGTTGAAAGGGGTGGACGGTAACGTATACGCTTTGGCGCAAGGGAATTTGGTTGTCGGCGGCTTGGATGCAAGCGGTGCCGACGGTTCCCGTATTACGATCAATATCCCGAGTGTCGGTCGAGTTCCGGGTGGCGGTAGTGTCGAAAAAACGGTCAATACCGGGTTTGACTTGGGGAATACGATTACTCTGAATCTTAAAGATGCCGATTTCACTACCGCAACCAATATGGTGAATTCTATTAATGAGGTTTTAGGTGATGGGACGGCCAGTGCAGTTGACGGAGAATCGATTGAAGTCATGGCTCCGCGTTTGCCTAATCAGCGAGTGGCCTTTTTGTCGGTATTGGAAAATATTGATGTGACGCCGGGTCAAGAAGCGGCCAAAGTCATTGTGAATTCCAGAACCGGTACTGTCGTTATCGGACAACATGTTCGTGTCAGTCCGGCGGCGGTTACCCATGGCGGGTTGGTGGTCAGGATTGGCGAAAAGAGCGATGTTTCCCAGCCAAATCCATTTGCCGGAGGAAATACCGCGGTAACGCCTGACAGTAATGTTGCCGTTTCCTCGACCGGAAGTGGTCGCATGTTCGAATTCCCGGAAGGGGTTTCGTTGAATGATATTGTTCAAGCAGTCAACAAAGTTGGCGCGGCACCGGGAGATTTGGTCGCTATATTAGAGGCGTTGAAACAAGCCGGTTCGCTTAAAGCGGAATTGATGATTATTTAAGGTGGATTCGAGATGAGTGATTCAAGCATATTAACGGCTGCTCCCAATCAATCGGCTTTGCCTAAAAGCTATAACAACTACGCGGACGTCGGTGCTCTAAACGATTTAAAAAAACAAGCCCGTGAAGATCAGCGGGCGGCTTTGCGTCCCGTGGCGGAACAGTTTGAGGCTTTGTTCGTTCAAGAGGTCTTAAAGGAAGCGCGCAAAGTAAGCTTTGACGATAATTGGCTTGACGGCAGCGACGGTGATTTTTATAAAGATTGGTACGATAAACAGTTATCTCAAGATCTTTCTGCTAAAGGAACCTTGGGATTTGCCGATAAAATAGTTGAGCAGCTTGCCCCTCGTGAACAAAAAGTGTCAAAATGGGATGGAATATCCCCTAGAGACGGGGCGTTGAATCCGAAAATGGATCATAAAGAATTACCGACGACAGAGCAGGCACTCGCTTTAAGAAAAATAAAATAAGCGTTGAACTGTCATTTGAAAAAGCGCAAAGATTGACCAGAAAAGGAATTTGATATGGCTGATATGCTGTCGATTGGTTCTAGTGCAGCCAATACATATAAAACTGCATTAGACGTTACAAGTCATAACATTGCTAACGTGAGCACGGACGGTTATAGCCGTCAAAGAGCTGAGATAATGAGCAGCGCTCCCGGATTGTCTAGCGTTAAATTCAGCGGTGCCGGTTCTTATGTCGATACGGTCATGCGTATTCAGGCTGACTACATTCAGCGACAGCTAAACACAAGTAATGCATCCGTAGAGCGTTACGATCAACAATTGCAGCTTTCACAGCAGGTGGAAGGGATCGTTTCCAGTAGTGAAGACGGTGTACAGACATTTATTCAAAGCTTTTTCGACAGTTTGCAGGAAGTGGCCGATAATCCGACTTCAGGTACCAGTCGTCAAATGATGTTGAACGAAGCGGGCAATATCGAAAGCCACTTGAACAATCTTACTACCGTGTTCTCCGATACACAGGAGCAGGTAAACGGCCAAATTAAAAGCATGGCGGACGAAATCAACGATCGTTTACAGACCATACAGTCGATTAACGATCAGGTTGAAAGAGCATTCGATAACGGATCTCAACCGCCTAATGACTTGTTGGATCAGCGCGATCAAGCGATTTTGGAGTTGAGTGGTTATATTGGCATCAAGACGTTTTACCAAGAAAGCGGGCGTATCGATATTCACACCGCCAACGGGCAGCTTCCTTTATTGAGCGATAATACCATCACCGAGCTTAAGGCTGAGTTGGGACCTTATTCCAATGAAAACCGTATCGAGCTGTACATGACGCTTGGCGGAGAGCAAAAGGTCATCAGCGACAAAATTTCCGGTGGACAGCTTGGTGGCGTATTGGATTTTAGATCGAATATGTTGGATGTGGCCCAGAATGAATTAGGGTTGACGATGAACGGTTTTGTTGCGTCGATGAACTGGCAACATTATCAAGGTTACGATTTAAACGGCGATGCAGGTACCAGCTTGTTTCAACCGCTGGCGTCGACGGCCATCAAAAATATCAACAATGATATCGCGTCGGATGACGGAACGGGAATCGCCATTACGTTTAACCCGCCACAGCCGGCCGCCGGGTTTAACGGCGAACCGCCTTATACGCCGGCCACTCAGCCGGCGACTTATGGTGATAAGGAAGAGTATTTTAATAATGCCATCAATGCAATCGGTGAAATGGAGCCGAGAGAATATTTGATGATCTATAACGGCACGACGGGTAATTTCGATGTTTATGATCGTCAGAACGAAGGCGTGGTGTTAGGCTCTTTTGCAAACGACCCTTTAAATCCGTCCATAATTGATGGTTTGGAGTTTAAGGCCGACGGCGGTACCTACGCGGCCGGCGATCGTTTTATCGTCAAACCGCATCAAGATATGTTGGAGCAATTTGAGACGTTGATCACCGATTCGGATTTGATCGCTTCCAGAGGTCAAAGCCAGATCGACTCCAATAATGACGGTTCTTTAAATGACGAAGTGCCTGCTCCGGCGGCTTACGGGGACAACGTTAATATTGCCAATATGGCAAATTTACAGTCGAAAAAAATCTTGTTGGCGGATAATAACGGCGCGGCAACCGAAACTATTTTGGGCGGTTTTGCTAAAATGACGAGTAATGCCGGGATGTATGTGCGTAGTTCGGAAATTCAGTTGACTGCGCAAACCAACGTTCATCAACAAATGCTGAATCAGCGCGACTCCCTGTCTGGGGTCAGTTTGGATGAAGAGGCTGCGAACCTGATGAAGTTTCAGCAAGCCTATGAGGCGGCGGCACAGATTATTGCAACTTCGCAAAGTATTTTTCAAACCCTATTGGGTGCGGTGAGAGGATAATAGAATGAGAATTTCAACGAATATGTTCCACAGCCAGGGGCTGAGTGCAATTCAAACGCACCAGAAAAATGTTTTGGACTCCCAGTTGCAAATGAGTTCGGGAAAAAGGGTCAATAATCCAAGTGACGATCCGGTTGCAAATAGTCAAATTCACGGTCTGAAGAGTATGATCAGCACCATCGAACAATATGCGAAAAATGGCACGTTTGCAAAAACCCAGTTGGTTCAGGAAGAGACGGCCATTACCGACACCGTCAGCTCGTTGCAAAGAGCGCGCGAGTTGGGGATTCAGATGCTCAACGATACCTACAATGCCGATAACCGCAAAGCGACGGCCGAAGAGTTGGGACAGATCATCGATCAAGTTAGCAATATGATGAATTACACTAACTCGGAAGGCGAGAAGTTGTTTGCCGGAAACAGCGTCAATGCGGAATTGGCGTTCGTCGAAGACCCGAACAACCCCGGCTACTTTGCCTACATCGGTAGCACTAACGCGATTGGTCAAGTAGCGACGGACGGGTCGGCAGTGTACGATCCTTTGGCAAATTACGGTTCGCGATTTGTGCAGATTGGTTTTGATGCAGATAACAAGGTAAATCCGGATGATTTTGGTGATCCGAGCCGTGTTCGCGTTTCCGATAACGGAGATAAAGTTTTCCAGGTTCCGAATGTCCAGACTACCTTTTCCGGAACCGGTACTCAGGATGCCAATATCTTGAACGTTTTAGTTGAATTTAAGAATGCTTTGGCCGCTGGACTGCCGCCTCCGGAGTCGGTAATCTCAGATATCGATAGTTCGATCACCCAGTTATCTCAAGTCAGAGCCGAGATTGGCGGGAGACAGAACCGAATCCAGACGCAATATGATACCGGTGAATCCTTTAAGATGGCTCTTGAAGAGCGACGTTCGGGACTTGAGGATGCGGATGCATTAAAAGGGATTACGGATTTGACAAAAAACCAAAATGCTTTGAGTATTGCACAGCAAGTGTTCAGTCAGGTACAAGGGATGACTCTATTTAACTACCTGAGATAATTCGATTTTTTAAGTTGGCCTTTGTTTTGCTAAAAACCTCCTATATGGAGGTTTTTTTGTGAAAGTACCTATGTCTGTTGCCATTTCGATCTCGTCTTTCTTGCTGTTGTTGATAGCGGGAGGTGCGTTTTCAGGTTTTGAAAATTGGATGAAATACCAGAATTATTCAAAGAATAATCAGGTAAATCAACCATTTGTGAGTTCCGGGATGCGAATGGTCAGCAACGATCCGATGAAGGTTAAGTCGGTTCCGATTTCCGAAGTTGAAGATGTCAAAAAAACGTCATTCGAAAGTGTCGTGCCTGAAGCCGTTGAAACCGATAGAGAGTTGAGTCGGGCGCAAGATGTTTTAAACGTTCAAAGCCCGGAGACAGAAGTTTCCGAAAGTCCGATCAGCACTCAAACAGCGGAAAGCAGCCTTACCGTAATCCAGCCTACCGTTATCATTTATGACGACGAGTTAATCGTCGAATTTCCTAAAGCCGTCGCTAATCTACGTGATATGAAGCGTGCTATATCGCGATTATTGCTGAGCGATCAACCGTTTTCCGAAGATCTATTAAGTTCTCAGGCGTTAGCCTTTAAAGACATTCCTTATTTATACCGGAAAGTTCTTGATCAGAATCGTCGGCCAATCCGTTATCCAGCAAAGGCATTCGAGTATGCCGACTATCTATTGAACTCGAAATTCTCGGAAACCATTAAGGATGAAGAGGGCGAGTTTGTTGCCGTTCATATTCCTTTGGTTGATCCTAATTATCCCGAGCCGGTCAGTCTGTATAAGGATTGGGTAACCGACTATGCAAAAAAATTCGATGTATCGCCGGCGTTGGTGTTTGCGATTATGGAAACAGAAAGCGGTTTTAAACCCGATGCCGTCAGCCGTTCCAACGCATTGGGGTTGATGCAGTTAAAGCCGGAAGCGGCCGGTAGGGATGTTTATCAATATATCGATTTGAAAGAGGGGTCCCCTTCACGCAAGGATCTGTTTGACGAGAAGAATAATATCCGCATGGGAACCGCGTATCTAGGCTTGTTGACTCATGATTATTTGGATAAGGTGCGTAACAAAGACAACAAAGAGTTATTGGCGATCGCTTCATACAATGGAGGTTTGTCGACGGTACTTAAACTTTTCGGCGATTCGGAAGAGAGGGCGATCGAGTATATTAATCGCTTGCACCCTCGTCAGGTTTATCGTAAGTTACGGTTTGAACATCAATCGGACGAGACCCGACGCTATCTAGACAAGGTGATGAAAGCAAAAAATAAATACCGAACAATTTTTGAAGTTTAAGCGTTATCGATTGCATCTAACCGGCTTTTGAAGAGTAATTTATTAGTCTGTTATGGCCGGCAGGAATTTAAGAACAAAGAATTAAAATTAAAATAGAAGTTGGCGTGAAATGAATTATTGGCAAGGGAAACAAGTTTTGGTTACCGGTGCAGACGGTTTCATCGGTTCTCATTTGGTGGAAAGTCTGGTGGCGGCCGGTGCGAAGGTACGCGCTTTGGCGCTCTATAACTCGTTCAACGACTGGGGCTGGTTGGATCAAAGTCCGGTCATCAATGAAATCGAAGTGGTCAGCGGTGATGTCCGCGATCCTTTCCTGTGCAAGAAAATCACCCAGGATTGCCATACAGTCTTTCATTTGGCCGCTTTGATTGCCATTCCGTACTCTTATATCGCACCGAATTCCTACGTTGAAACCAACGTCAACGGTACTTTGAACATGGCACAGGCCTGTCTGGAAAACGGCGTGCAGCGTTTCATGCACACGTCGACTTCGGAAGTGTACGGTACTGCCCAGTATGTGCCGATCGACGAGAAACATCCGGTACAGCCTCAGTCGCCTTACAGTGCCAGCAAGATCGGTGCGGATGCCATGGCGATGTCTTATTACAATGCGTTTGAAATGCCGGTCTGTATTGCCCGACCATTCAATACTTATGGTCCGAGACAGTCAGCCCGTGCCGTAATCCCAACCATCATTTCGCAGATCGCCAACGGCATGAAAGAGATCAAACTAGGCGATACCTCACCGACGCGTGATTTCAACTACGTGACCGACACCTGTCGCGGGATGATGGCGATCGCTCAGTCCGATCAGACGGTCGGTCAGACCGTTAATATCGGTTCCAATTACGAAATTTCGGTTCAGGATACCTTGGAGCTAATCAAAGAGCTGATGGGCAGCGACGTGGTGTTTGTTCAGGACGAACAGCGTTTGCGTCCGAAAGATTCCGAAGTGTTCCGCTTATGGTGTGATAACAGTGTCATCCGTGAACTCACCGGATTTGAACCGGAAAACGACATTCGAACAGGTCTGTCGAAAACCATCGACTGGTTTACCCAGCCTGAAAACCTGAAGCGTTACAAAGCGGATATCTATAATGTCTGAGTCTTTGTCGGCGACCTCCAACGAAATCCATGAAATCATTCAAGCGGTCAGAGCGCATTACGGAACCGATGCTTTTGTTCCGTTGCACGCTCCTTGTCTGGGCGAGCCTGAAAAACAAACTCTGAACGATTGCATCGATTCCACCTTTGTTTCATCGGTGGGGCGTTATGTGGACGAATTCGAACAACTCATGGCCGATTTTACCGGAGCCAAACACGCGGTGGCGGTGGTCAACGGCACGATGGGGTTGTTTCTGGGGTTGAAGGTGGTCGGTGTTCAGCCGGACGATCTGGTATTGACTCAGTCCCTGACGTTTGTCGCCACCGCCAATGCCATCAAGATGTTACAGGCCGATCCGGTGTTTTTGGATGTGGATGCCAACTCTTACGGCCTCTCCGCCGATGCTTTGGAAGAATTTCTAAACGAACAGACCAGCATTCTCGACGGCCGGTGCGTGCATTCGCGCAGCGGTCGTATAATCCGCGCATGCGTGCCTATGCATACTTTGGGATTTGCTTGCGAGATTGATCGCATTGTCGAGATCTGCCATAAGCACAATATCAAAGTGGTGGAAGACGCTGCCGAAAGTTTGGGATCTTTTTATCAGGAACAGCATACCGGCATCTTTGGCGATGTCGGTGTGTTCAGTTTCAACGGTAACAAAATCCTGACGACCGGCGGGGGCGGAATGCTGGTAACCAACAATGTGGCGTTGGCCAAACATGCCAAGCACTTGA
The DNA here is from genome assembly GCF_041583835.1 of Thiomicrorhabdus sp. Taxonomy (GTDB): domain Bacteria; phylum Pseudomonadota; class Gammaproteobacteria; order Thiomicrospirales; family Thiomicrospiraceae; genus Thiomicrorhabdus. The sequence continues at coordinate 145,421 of NZ_JBFHFC010000004.1, forward strand.
GTACCACCGCCAAAATACCGCATGCCTGGCTGTTCGAACATGACGAAATCGCCTATAACCTGAGAATGCCGAATTTGAATGCAGCTTTGGGGGTGGCCCAATTCAGCCGCTTGGCGGATTTTCTGGAAGAAAAGAGGGCGTTGGCGGTAATGTATCGAACTCTGGGGGAAAGGCTAACCAGCCTGTCGGTCATGGGGGGGTTACAAGCAGGCTTGCCGAATTACTGGTTGAACGGAATTGTGTTCCACGATCCGGCTGAGCGTGATCGCTTTCTGGCCGAGAGTAATGAAAAGGGGATCCAGACGCGGCCTTTGTGGACGCCGATGCACAAGCTTGAGATATACAAAGATTGTCTGCGCGGCGATTTGATTCAAACCGAATGGCTGGCCGAACGCGTCGTGAATTTGCCCAGCGGGGTGAAGTGTCATGGTTAAAATCCCTTTGCTTTTGATCGGCGGCGGGGGACACTGCGCTTCCATCATCGACGTGATAGAAAGCACGGAGCAGTATGAAATTGTGGGAATCGTCGAAGCGCCGGGTGTCGAGAAATCGGATTTTTTGGGTTATCCGGTTGTCGGTACGGACGACGATTTGGAAGCGCTGATTAAGCAAACTCCGGACTGCGTGATTACCGTAGGGCAATTGCAACAAGCGGAACTCCGGGTGAAACTTTATGAAAAAGTGCTCGGTTTCGGCGGGCGCTTACCGGTGATTGTTTCGCCGTTGGCGAGAGTGGCTCGTCAGGTTCAAATTGGTTTCGGAACGGTCATCATGCATTATGCTCTGGTCAATAATTTGGCTGAAGTTTCAGAAAATTGCATCGTGAACAGTTACGCCGCGATTGAACATGGATCGAAAATCGGAGCGCACAGCCACATTTCTACCCGCGCAACCGTAAACGGGGACTGCAAGGTTGGTGAGCGTTGTCTGATTGGCTCATGCGCGACTTTGTTGCAGGGAATATCTGTGGCGTCGGAAACGGTCATCGGAGCCAGTGCATTGGTGAATAAGGACGTCACCCAAAAAGGGACTTATTTGGGCGTTCCTGCTCAAAAAATGTCTAAAACCAAGGAATAGGAAAACAGATGCCGGTAAGCGAAGAAAACGTTCAATTCTCCACCACGCCCGACTTTGAACTTGGCCTCGAGCATTGCTCCCGTCAGACGGACTATTATCTGGTCAAACCGTCAGAGCCCCCGAAGGGATTGGTTGTGTATATTCCCGGCTTTGGTGGAGACGCCGGGGATTACCGTCATGTTTTTTGCAGAAAAGTGGCTGAACAGTTCGGTTTGGCGGCGATGACGGTCGATTACCACTGTTTTTACAGCCGCCCCGAACTCGAAGACTCCGTCGTTTACGAGGGGGAAGACGTCGCTTTGATCGAGAAGTTGTTTTTGCAAAGCCAGCTTCCTTTTTCGGGAGATTCCGTCGAAGAAGGCATTAAAATCTTGAACGGTCATCTGGCCAAAAACAATTTGCAGGCAAACATCACCGGAACCATGAAGCCGGGGAAAGGCGAATACCAGAATGGCGGGGTCATGCAGGCATTGGACATCATCAATGCCGTGGGGAATGTACTGCAGGATCAGGAAATTCCGGTGGACAACGTGATTCTGGTCGGTTCGTCTTATGGCGGTTATATCGCCAATCTGGCGGCGAAATTCGCTCCTAATACTTTTCGTGCCGTGTTCGATAACTCTTCTTGGGCTACGCCGCATTTCGGTTATGTCGTCGGCAGGGAGTACGGCGTACCGGAGTTCAAGGAAAAATTGCACAGCAACATTACATTGAACCTGTTTATCCGCAGTGCCTGGACCTTGAAGAAGGATTTACCCTATACCTTTGACGGTAAGCGTTTTCATATCCGAGCATTCACCGAAGCGCAGATCGAGCAGTATGCTAGCTATCATCCGGAAACCTATTTTTATTTCATTCACGCCGTCGACGATAAGGTGGCTTCCACGGAAGATAAAATTCAGATGGCCAGACAGATGATCGGCAATGGTATTAAGGTTCAGATGGAAGTGATCGAACCGGAAGATGTAGACGGACAATATGTTAAAACGATTGCGCACGGCATGAATTTGTCGATGCTGACTTTCTTTGGGAAGGCTTATGACCATATACAGGCCCATCAAGTTTCTTCCGGAAACGATTTTATGGAAAAGTCACGTGTATCTTATGTCTCTTCCGAATGTCGTTATGAATTTGATTTTACGGATCTTCCGGTCACTGCAAAAGTGGTTGGGGGCGTGTAATGAGCGTCTTTATCATTGCAGAAGCGGGTGTCAATCACAACGGCTCGTTCGAAATGGCCAAACAGCTGGTGGATGCGGCGGTGGACGCAGGTGCCGATGCGGTCAAGTTCCAAACCTTCAAAACCGAGAACCTGGTCACCGAAACTGCCGAACAGGCGGATTACCAAACGGAAAACACCGGCGTCAAAGAGAGCCAGTTCGCCATGCTCAAGCGTCTGGAATTGAGTGAGCAGGCACATTTGGAACTGTTCGATTACTGTCGACAAAAAGGCATTGAATTCATGTCGACCGCGTTCGACGACGACAGTATCGATTTTCTGCACAGTTTGGGAATGAAACGCTGGAAGATTCCGTCCGGTGAACTACTCTCCATTCCTTATCTGAGAAAAATTGCCGCATTCGACCAGACGACAATCTTATCGACCGGTATGGGCAATCTGGATGAAGTCGGTTTAGCGATTGAAACCTTGATTGGAGCAGGCCTGTCCAAATCCAATCTGACGGTTTTGCACGCCAATACGGCTTACCCGACACCTTATGAAGACGTTAATCTACGTGCGATGCAGACGCTGGCTGAACGTTTCGAGGTTTCCACAGGCCTGTCCGACCACTCTTTGGGAATCGAGGTCCCGATTGCGGCCGTAGCACTCGGCGCAGAGGTGATCGAAAAGCATTTCACATTGGATAAAACCCTACCGGGACCGGATCATAAAGCCAGTTTGGAACCGCAAGAACTCAAAGCGATGGTGCAGGGAATCCGCCATATCGAAGTCGCGCTGGGAACGGGAGAGAAAATAGCCTCCTCTTCGGAAAAGGCGAACAAGTCCGTGGCGCGCAAACGTATTGTCGCGAGCCGCCGGATTGCAGAGGGGGAAATCTTCAGCGAATCGAACCTGACTTTGAAGCGCAGCGACCACGGTAGTTTCGCCCAGCAGTGGGACGATTTGATCGGGCAGTCGGCGCGGAAAGTTTATGAACCTGGAGAAGGCATCGATGGTTAAAAAGATCTGTGTTGTGACCGGAACCCGGGCGGAATACGGACTCTTGTCCGGAATCATGTCCCGCATTCAGCAGGAGCCGACTTTGCAGCTGCAGGTTATTGCCTGCGCGGCGCACCTGTCCGAAAAGTACGGCATGACCGTCAATCAGATTCTTGCGGACGGTTTTCAGGTAGACCAGCGGGTTGAAATGCTTGAGGACTCGGCTGAGGACGATCAGCTTGAAGTCGTTGAATCCGTCGCTCGCGGTGTGAGCGGTTTCGGTCATGCCTATCAGGCTTTGAAGCCGGATGTCGTTCTGGTGCTCGGCGATCGTTATGAGATCCTGGCGGCGGCACAGGCCGCATTGCTGATGAACATTCCGATCGCCCATATCCACGGCGGGGAGGTGACCGAAGGTGCAGTCGACGAAGCTATTCGCCACGCTATCACGAAAATGGCAAGTCTGCATTTTACTGCGGCGGAATCTTACCGGAAAAGAGTCATACAGATGGGCGAGCGCCCGGAAACGGTCTTCAATGTCGGTGCGCCCGGACTGGACGTGATTCGAAAATTGGATTTTCTCTCCAAAGAGGCTCTAGAGGCTGATTTGAATCTTTCGTTGGATTCTCCGGTATTTCTAGTGACTTATCATCCCGTCACTTGGGGGAATACCCAGGGGGTTCAGGCGTTGGAGAACCTGTGTCTGGCCCTGGAGCATTTCGAAGAGGCCACCGTTATCTGGACCGGCGCCAATGCCGATGCGGAAGGCCGGTATTTGAACGATTTCATTCAAAATTGGGTAAAGCTGACGCCGTTGAAGGTGCATTTTGCGACTTCTTTGGGCTCGTTACGATATTTAAGTTTGATGAAATTGGCCGATGCAGTAGTAGGGAACTCTTCAAGCGGCATCATCGAGGCCCCTGCTGTGGGGGTACCGACGGTTAATATCGGAACCCGGCAAAAGGGGCGATTGCGATCGCCTTCGGTCATCGATTGTGATGAGTCCGCTTATTCGATTGAGCAAGCTTTGCGCAAAGCGTTGAGTCTGGAACAAAAACAAATTGCCGATAAAAAGATCAGTGTTTACGGCAAAGGCGAAAGTGCCAAATTGATTTGCGATCGACTTGTACATTTTTCCGCCAGTCATTTGGCAGGAAAACCTTTTTATGATTTGCCCGTTATACCGCCTTTAAGTGATTAGGAGAGAGCGATGAACCTTTTTGAGTGGCGACGTATTGCCGTGGATGAAACGGCAACGATCAAGGAAGCCTTGACGGTTCTTGACCGTGAAGCTCTACAGATTGTTTTGGTCGTGGATTCTAATGATGTGTTGTTGGGAACTTTGACCGATGGTGACGTTCGTCGAGCACTTTTACGAGGAGAAGGTTTGGACGGTAGCGTTACGGCGGCTTTGAATCCGAATCCGACCGTCGGTTTACAGAGTCAGACGGAAACCGCCTGGAAGCGTAAGATGCTGGAAAAATCGATTCGTCATCTTCCAATCGTGGATGAGGATAAAAAAATTGTCGGGCTGTATTACGACAAAAAAGAGGTCGTGAAACGATTGAACCCGGTTGTCTTAATGCTAGGTGGGTTGGGAACGCGTTTGCGTCCGTTGACCGAAAGCGTTCCTAAACCGATGTTGCGTGTGGGAGACCGACCGATACTAGAGACCATCGTCACCCATATCGCCGAACAGGGATTTGTGAATTTCTATTTCTGTATCAACTATCTGGGAGAGCAGATTCGCAGTTATTTCGGTGACGGTAGCCAGTGGGGCGTAAACATTGAATACGTTGAAGAGGACGAGCGCATGGGAACGGCCGGCGCATTGAGCCTGCTTCCCGAAAAACCGGATTTGCCTTTTGTGGTGATGAACGGCGACCTGCTGACCAAGGTGGATTTGACCGCTTTGCTGGATTTTCATACCGAACACAACAATATCACCACGGCTTGTGTACGCGAGTATGCACAGCAGGTGCCGTATGGCGTAGTCGATATTCAAGGGACTCGAGTAACTCAAATGGTCGAAAAACCGGTTTACCGATATTTCGTGAATGCCGGTATCTACGCCTTGTCGCCCGAGGCCATGGATAAGGTTCCGGAACAGGCGTTTTACGATATGCCGACCTTAATTGAGGAAGTTTTGTCTGAAAAAGGCAATGTCGGCGGATTTCCGATTACCGAATATTGGATGGACATCGGCCAGATGCCGGATTTCGAACAAGCGCAGGCGGATTATGAAATCCACTTTCAGAAAAGAAAAAATAAGAAATAGGCTAATAATAGGTTCATAAATGGTAGAACAGAAAAAAATCAATGGTAGACGTGTCTTGGGTTTGATTCCGGCTCGCGGCGGCTCGAAAGGAATTCCCAAGAAGAACCTGTTTCCGATCATGGCGAAGCCTTTACTGCAATATACGTTTGAAGCCGCCAAGGAAAGCGGTGTTCTGGATCATATTATGATCTCTACAGAAGACGACGAAATTTTACACTTCGCTCAATTGCACGGTATCGATACCCGTTATAGAAGACCTCGTTCTTTGGGAACGGATAGTGCCAATACCGCGGATGTGGTTTTGGATGTCCTGGATTGGTTGGAACAGGTTGGGGAGTATCCCGACATTCTGGTTTTGTTGCAGCCGACGTCACCGTTACGTTCCGCCGACGATATTAACCGTGCCGTTCAAGAGTTTATCGATTCCGGCTCGGATTCCATGGTCAGTGTGCATAAGATGGTCGAACATCCTTATAAGAGCATGTATCGCAATGAACAGGGCGAATGGAACTACTTGGCGAAGCCTTCTGAAAAAACTTACAGAAGACAAGATTACGATGACAACTATTTCACGATCAATGGTGCCTTTTATCTGATCAAACCGGATTGGTTCAGGGAGCAACGGGCGTTTGTGGTTGAGAATGAAACCAAGTTATTTGAGATGAGCCCGATTGCCGGAATGGATGTTGATGAATTGGTAGATGTATTCAAGGTTGAAGCCTATCTGAAAATGTTATCGAACTGATTTGTTTGAAGTGGCGAGCTGGTTTGTAGAATGCGCGAATTGCATTGTTGTGAAAATTTAATAATACCGAATTAGGAATAGTTGAGAATGGATTTTGAATACGAAGTTGGAGAACCGAGGGAAAACGCTTTCGGGGAGAAATATTACCCTAGTGCGAATAAAAACCTGTTTGAAAAAGCTTCGGCATCGACCGTTTTCGGGCGCTATTTCAAAGAAACATTCAATCACGAAAACACCCTTTATGTCATTGGCGGAACCGATTCCGGTTTGTTGCCGTTTTATCTGGCGGAACATTTCAAAGGGGAACGTAAGGGTCGTAAATTCATTTTTATTGATTATGCGAGCCTGTCTAAAGAAACGGATTTTAGTAACCTTCCCGACTGGGTTGAATGCTATCCCGCCGATTTTCCGTTGGGTATTTTGAGTCAATCCGAAGTGGAGTACATGGCTTCCGGTAAAACCGCATTGATCAAATCCATTGCAGCGATAGACGCCAAATACGATGAACCTTATGGCCAGCTTTGGGCCCATGTTGAAGACGAGTACCGAAAGCTGTTGTTTGCCGAAAACGTCACAAGCGTTACGCGTTCGTTTGTGGATGCCCAACTGTTGAATCTGCACCGTAATATCAAGCCGGTTAAATTGCTTCAGGGCATGTTGAAGGGTCGTGAGGTGTTGCTAGTCGGGGGTGGACCGTCTTTGGATAGTTCAATTGAATGGATTAAGCAGAACAGTGAGAAATTGGTTATTTTTGCAGCTGCGCGAACCTCTGCACGTTTGTTGAAAGAGGGGATTGATCCCGATTTTTTGGTTTCGGTGGATCCGCATGATTTGAGCTTTGATAACTCAAAACAGATGTTCCTTTTCGGTGACGACACCGTGCTTATGAACTGTCACCATATCAATCCTAAATTGCTGAATCAATGGGCGAATAATAGTGTCTATTTTGGTGATTCTCTTCCTTGGGTGAAAGAGGAGAACTCAAGCTCTCCAGGCCCGACGGTTATTCACAGTGCGCTGCATCAGGCGGTTTTCATGGGGGCGAAAAATGTCTATCTGACCGGTGTGGATCTGTGTTTCTATCAAGGTAAAACACACGCTTCGGGCAGTGCCGAAAGCGAGATCGGTAAGCTCGGCGTCAAGAACCTGACTACCGTCGAAACCTACTCCGGAGAAATGGCGGAAACCGATCAGCCGTTTGCCAATGGAGTCAGCTCTCTGGCCTTTTTGGTAAAAGGGTATGAAACTTATGCCCCTGACTGTCGAGTCTATAACTTGAGTCCTTATGCCGCCAAGGTGGAAGGTGTCGAATACCGTGACAAAGAGACTGTACAACTTGAAGAGCAGTCCTCCAAGAAAGCGTTGATGGGTGAGATCAATTCGGTTCTGGATGTGGATATGAAAGCGCTTTTCAATCATCAAAAAGCATCGCTTAAGGTTTTGCAGAAAGAGAGACAGCAGTTACGCGAGGCGATCAAACTGTCTGAAGAGGGAATCAAGCAGGTTGCCAAATATCAGGAAGATCCGACCGATTCCAGCCGTTTGGCCAAGTCCAAAAATAAATTGGACAAGAAGCTTGGTGAAATGGGAGAGGTGCTCTATCACTACGGCATTGATGCTTTCCGAGAAGCTTTCAGACCGGTTGAAGATGACTCGCAAATGTCTGAAGAAGAGATTCAATTGACGTTGAATGCTTACTTTAAAGGTATGAAGAAGACCTGCGAAGAGTTCATTAAACAGTTGGATAAGTCCATTGACGTTCTTAAAAACCGCATGCTTGAGTATGTGGAGGATTCCCACCCGGCCGATTTACTTCCGATCTGGAAAAAACAGTTCGAGACCGGGCGTTATCTGATCTGGAAAAAATACCATGAAGGTGTTGTTTTGAGCGCTGCGGATGAACAAGCGCTGGAAGAGGCTTCCGATATTTTTGAGAAAAACATCAGTCAAAAAGACACGGTTCAAGCCAAGCTTTTGAAGGATCGAAGCATTTCGCCGGTCGAGTTGCATGGTAAGGCGTTGAAAGCCTATGAAAAACATGATCTGAACTCATTGGGAGAGATCGCGCAGCAGCTGACGCAGGTGGAAAGTTTTGAAGGTAAACAATTGGTTTATTTAGTCGAAGGTATGATGGCCGATCTGCAAGCGGACGTGATTGCCGCGCAAAATGCTTATGAACAGATCAGCTTTAAACCTTTTAAGCTATTCAGTTTAAAGCGTTTGTTGAACTTTGCCATGCAGTCCGAGCAGCATGAAAAGGTACTGATTTTCCTTGAAAACCTTTGTGAGTTCTCGCTGGAATATATGCTGCCTTATGCGGACTACCTAGCTCTTCTCGGGCAGAACGATTTTGCTTACGAGGTTCTGAAAACATTTGTGAAGGAGCATCCTGAACATTTCTCTGCTCTGTTGAAGCTGGCCGAGTTGGCTTTGAAGACAGGCCGTAATGACGAAGCGATTACCTCTTTACAGCAGGCTCTGGAGTTAGAGCCGAATAACCCTCAAGTTCAGCAAATGATCCAGTTATTGACGGCGAACAATCGCTAACGATCTTTTGTAAATTAATGCCCTAGTGGATCGTATTTGATATGTAGGTACTAGGGCTCACCTCAAAAGTAACCTCTTATTCCTTCTTTTTCTTTTCATTAATCCTCTGTAAATTCCATCTAGAAGTCTCGATTTTTGTTGTTTAAAACTCTTCTCTCTTAATTTCATTCATAACCGAATCGGTCGTTGAACCGGTAGATCAAATGCCGTTCTGGCAATACTTAAATGAGTGTTTGCCTGTTTGGCTGCAGTGTTTTTTGAGTCTTCGTCCAGTCTGTGTCGTTAATTCTGTTCTAAAAGGAGCGGATTTAGGGGTGTTTTCAATGCAGGAAAATAGGCGGTTAAGCATTTTTTTGTATTAATTTATATTTCTTTTCTTGAATCGGACTATCTTCTTTAATCCTTCTGTTTATAGGGGTTTCAGGTGTTTTGGGGTTTGGTTTTTGAGGAGGGGCTGTGTATTTTTTTTAATTTTTTTATAAAAAAAAACTTTTCTTTGCTAAAGAAAAAATTGGAGTGCCGTTAACTAGATTGAAGGCAAGAAACATTGCCTCAATACTAAAAATAAAAGCACAAACAAAACACAAGAAGATAGCAAGGGAGAATTTATCATGGCAATGGTAATTAACACAAATATGGGTGCAATGAATGCGGTACGTTTATTAGATAAAACCGCAGGTGAACAAACTACAGCAATGGAACGTTTGACCTCAGGTCTAAGAATCAACAAAGCAGCCGATGATGCGGCTGGTATGGCTGTAGCGGAAGGTATGTCTTCGCAGATCCGTGGTACGGATATGGCAATTCGAAATGCGAATGACGGTATGTCGCTAGTTCAAACATTAGATGGTGCGGCTGAAGAAGTCGTCAGTATGTTACAGCGTATGCGTGAATTGTCGGTACAGTCTTTGAACGGTACTTACAGCGACGAAAACCGCAAACAGATGAACGAAGAAATTAAACAGATGATGACGGAAATTGACCGTGTAGCCGTTACTACCAAGTTCAATGGTGTACAGGTCATGCAGAACGTAGGTACTTCCGGTTCGATTCTATCAGCGGCACCTTCAACATTAAACGTTCATGCCGGTTGGCAGGTTGGTGGTGATAATAAGATTCCAATCTCAACGGCTAACTTCAATACAGGTATCTCGGGTTCAGGCGGTGGAGCAAACTTATTCGGTTACTACACGCATTACAGTACTCAGATTGCCGGTGGAGCGCAAGTTGCGATCTCTGTCAGAGAGTCCGCTTTCAGTAAAGGTACTGTCAGTACTCAGGCCGGAGCATCATTGATGCTGATGAAGATTGATGGAGCTCTGTCGAACACCAATACATTGAGATCTAAATGGGGTGCTTTGCAAAACCGTTTGGAATCGACTGTATCTAACTTGAACAACGTTAATGAAAACGTGAACTCTGCAAGATCACAGATCAAAGACGCTGACTTCGCTAAAGAGTCTGCTAACTTGGCTAAAGCTCAAGTGCTACAGCAGGCGGGTATGAGCATGTTGAGTCAAGCTAACCAGCAAGGTCAGAATGTATTGCAGTTGCTTCAATAAATATTAACCAACGGGCGTCTTGAGCGCCCGTTGGCAAAAAGAATTTGGGAATATACCCAAACAGAACCTGCCAACTTGTTGGCGGAGTACTTAAAGTTAGCGATCCAGACGGGATAAGACTGACTATTTTTCAAAAAGGAGATGTATCATGGCAATGGTAATCAATACAAATATGGGTGCAGTAAATGCAAACCGTATTTTAGAAAAAACCGCTTTAGAGCAATCTACTGCGATGGAGCGTTTAACTTCAGGTCAACGTATCAACTCAGCTGCAGATGATGCTGCTGGTCTAGCAATCACCACTTCGATGTCTTCACAGATTTCCGGTACTAACCAGGCAATTCGTAACGCAAACGACGGTGTATCTTTGGTTCAAACAATGGATGGTGCGACCGAAGAGGTTGTCGGCATGCTTCAGCGTATGCGTGAACTATCTGTTCAGTCATTGAACGGTACTTACAGCTCAGAAAACCGTGGACAAATGCAAGAAGAATTCACACAGTTGATGTCTGAAATCGACCGTGTTGCCGTAACTACCAAGTTCAACGGTGTACAGGTTATGCAGAACGTCGGTACTTCTGGTTCTATTCTTTCTGCAGCAGCGACTCCAACTGGAATTCACGCTGGTTGGCAGACTGGTGCGGACAACAAGATTGATGTATCTCTAGGTAACTTCAATACTGGTATCTCTGGTTCTGGTGGCGGTGCTAACATGTTTGGTTACTATACACACTATAGTACTCAGGTTGCTGGTGGTGCTCAGGTTGCAATTTCTGTTCGTGAGTCTGCGTTCAGTAAAGCAAACATCACTTCTCAAGCTGGTGCTTCCATGGCCATCATGAAAATTGACGGTGCTTTGTCAAACATCGGTACTATGCGTTCTAAATGGGGTGCTTTGCAGAACCGTCTAGAATCAACCGTATCTAACTTGAGCAGCGTTAACGAAAACATCACTGCTGCAAGATCTCAGATCGCGGATGCTGACTTTGCTAAAGAAAGTGCAAACTTAGCGAAAGCACAGGTACTTCAACAGGCTGGTATGAGTATGTTGAGTCAGGCTAACCAGTCAGGACAAAACGTACTGTCACTATTACGTTAATTGATTTTAGTGTGATTTAGTGAGGAGAGGCAGGTATGGAAATTAATTCTATGTCAACACCTGCTGCTGATAGCACAAAGAGCTTACAGACGGCCCCTGTGTCGACTGTAAGCGAAGTGGCAAAACAGCAACAGTCTGAAAAGTCAGTCATCTCTCCCGCCCAGAAAACTAAGCAAGAAACTGCCGTGGCGTTAAATGAACAAGTTCAGAAATTGAATGATCAATTATTGAAACTTGGTCAAGGACTGGCCTTTGCAGTGGATGAAAATACTCAGTCTTCAGTGGTAAAGGTAATTGATCGGACGACTGATGAAGTATTGAAGCAGTTTCCGACGGAAGGGTCTTTAAGGATTATGAAAAATATCCAAAATTACCTGGAATCGGTACAACAAAGTGGCGGACAGCCAAAAGAGGGTTTGACAGGCGTCTTATTCAATGAAATCATATAGATGATAGATTTGATAAGGAGGTTTGTGTGGCAGATTTAAATGTTATACAGCCTAAAAGCTTGAATAGTGTCCCGGCTAGTCCGTCGCTGACACCTGCGGCTTCAAGTGAAGATCGGCAGATTGACCGTAACCAGTTGACTCAGAATTTTGAGAATAAACCGGTTAAGGAAAAATCGTCAACGACACAAGAAGCCAAAGGCCAAATTAACCAAAGCCAATTGGACGATCTTTTAGCTAATATGAATGTCCAGTTGGAAAAACTTCAAAATTATTTGAGGTTTGAAAAAGACGATCAGTCGGAAAAAATGATTGTCTATGTTAAAAACAGTGAAACAGGTGAGGTAATTCGACAAATCCCATCTGAAGAATTTTTGACGATTTCTCAAAACATTACCAAGTTTTTAGAAATGCGTCAGCAGCTATCTGATAAGGTAGCCACTCCAACAGGCTTAATTACAAATGAACAAGCCTAGTAATAAGTTTCCCTTGTGTGTTTAGCGGTCTTTGACCGCTTTTTTTGTTTATAAATCCGCTAAAGTTTTTTTTAGTGCGACCGATACCTATAATAAGAATGGCATCTATGATGCTTAAACCAGATAAGAATAAAAAAGATCAAGGACCAGGAGCGCTGTTATGGCAAACGAAATAGGTACTACGCTATTAAATACACTGACCAGCAGTAAATTTGATATAGGCGGTATGGCGAAAGTGATGGCGGAAGCCGAAGTAGCCGGTCCGAGAGCGCTGATTGAAAAGAATCAAGATAAGGTGTCTACCGAATTAGACGCTCTGAAGTTTCTTGAAACCAATTTGCAGGCGTTCAAATCCTATTTGACGGATCTGTCTTCTCCTGATCTTTTTTCCCAAAAATCGGCAACCTCTTCCGATGAGAGTGTGGTTAAAGTCACCTCTACCAGTGATGCGGCGATTGCTTCGTATCAAATCGAATCCAGACAGCTTGCTCAAGCGCATACCATGGTGGCGAATAAAGCATACTCTTCTCCGTCAGATCTTATTTCAGCCGGTACCTTGAATATTCAGGCCGGTGGTCAAACGCATTCTATCGTGGTTGATGCAACCAACAATACCTTGGAAGGGTTGCAGAAAGTAATCAATAACGGCGATTACGGCGTGACGGCTTCGATTATCAATAACGGCGGAAGCTATCAAATGATGTTCACATCCAAGCAAACCGGTGCGGCCGGCGAGGTGAGCATTTCAGGACTGTCGGATTTTGACACGAACGGTTTGACTACCACTTCCGAAGCGCAAGATGCAGTCATGGTTTTGAATGGTTTGACGGTAACCAATTCAACCAATAACTTCGATAAAGTAATTGAAGGGGTTTCGTTCCAATTGAATGCCGCTTCCATCGGTAGTCCGAAGACGGTGACAGTCGGTCAGGATTCTCAGAATGTAACCGATACCGTCAAGAGTTTTGTCGACGTCTACAATCAATTAGGCGTTATATTGGATGAGTTGGGTAGCTACGATAAAAGCAAATTGACTCAAGAAGAGTTGGATTCCGAAGAATATAAGTATTTTGGAGATTTGGCGGGTAACAGTTTGCTACGTTCCGTAAAATCCCAGATCGAATCGTCTCTTTCGGGAACGATCGGTGAGTTAAATAGTAATTACAATTCTTTGTCTATGGTCGGGATCAGCTTCGACCGCGAAGGTGTTTTGCAATTGGACGAAACGATTCTGAATAATGTGGCGGCAACGAATATGCAAGCCTTGTCGAACTTGTTTTCGAAAGGCGGTAGCAGTGACGACGCATTGGTCAATGTCCTGTCGGGTACCGAAAAGACTCAAACCGGTAATTATCAATTGGATATCACTCAATTAGCTGAAAGAGCGACTGTGAGTGGCGGTGCCGTGACTTTATCTACGGATGAGAGCGTTGCCGGAGATCGTGTTACCGATGCCACGGCGGCATTAACGATTGATGCCGGTGCTTCATTGAACTTACAGATCGGAGCGACGGCAAATTTGATTGATTTGTCCTCGATTGCGGGTACATACACCACTAAAGACGAAGTGGCGGCTCAGATTCAAACTCAAATTGACGCCGTATTTGGTGCCGGGATCGCCACTTTTGCCTATGATTCCAGTCAAGCGCGTTTTGAAATTTCATCCGCTACGGGTCAGGGCACGGCAGACGTTTTGAGTTCGACCGGACTAACCGGTCAAGGCTTCTCGGGCGGTGCGTATGCCGGTCAGCAGTTGATCGATCTGTCGGCGGCAGATGCTTCCTTTAATGTGAAGATCGACGAATCGGTGACTTCTGCAGTGACGATTCAGGCGGGACGTTATACGTTGGATGAATTGGCGACTAAGATGACTAATAACATCAATTCGAATACCGATGTGATGGCGGCAGGCGCATCCGTCAATATTTCGACTGCGGGTGGTGTTTTGAACGTGACTTCCGATCGTTTCGGTATTTTTTCGTCAGTGGAGTTGACCGGTTTTGCCAACTTCGCCAATGCCGGATTCACGGCTGATCTGACCGATATCGGGCAGAATGTGGACGGTACCATCACGACGGCGAGTGGAACCATGAATATTGGTGCTTATGCGGACGCTACCGACGGCCGTAAGGTAAAGGTCAGTGATTTTGCCGTCATTTCCGGAAATGCAGCGGAAGTGAGAGGTTTGGAATTTGAAGTACTTGGCGGCGCTTTAGGTGCACGAGGAACGATTACCTATGCTCAAGGTTTTGCCAGCTTGCTGGAAGAGAACGTGAACAATTTGTTCAAGGATGGCGTGGGACTGGTCTCCGAAAGAATCGGTAATTTGACCGATAAAATGGAGAGTTACGACGAGCGAACCAAGAAGATCGATGCGCGTTATGAAAAGTTGCTTTTGAAGTATCAAATGCAATTTGCATCTTTGCAGTCGATTCTTTCGAGCTCCCAACAGACGATGGATTATTTATCGGCTACATTCAGCAATAACAGTAACAATTAATAAATAAAACAATAAGATTGAACGAGGGAAAATTCTATGAATATGGCGATGCGAAATAAGTTTGCACAACAATATGCCAATAACTTTGTAGAGACAGCCGTTTCGGAAGCGACTCCGCATAAATTGGTTGAAATGTTGTATGACGGCGCTCTGAAGAACCTGAACTTGACTAAAGTGTTTATAGAGCAAAAGAATTATGAGAAAAAGGCCGAGTTCTCTAACAAGGCATTGAGTATCATTAACGCGCTAAGAGCCGGTGTCGATATGGAAAAAGGTCGAGACGTGGCCGGTAACCTTTACGACTTGTATGACTATTGTTACCGTCGAGTGCTTGAGGCTTCTACAAAAAATGATACGGTTATTATTGATGAAGTCATTGAACATATTAAAACGTTAAGTGATGCTTGGAAAGAGATGCCTGAAACGATTAAGCGTTCTTCTAAAGAACAGATCGAACGATTGAGAGCTTAATAGTGTCTGTAGAAAAGGTTAAATTAACCCTGTTGGCGCATTCCCAAAATATGTTGAATGCCGCGCGCGAAAAAGATTGGGAACGTTTCTCGCAATTGGATTCCGCTTGGCAACCTCAATTGGAATCCGCCGTTGCCGAATATGGTTCTGAGTTGAATTCGATCGGTCCTCAGCTAATGAAAGACAATCAAAATATTCAGAACTGTATTCAACGTACTCAGCATGAGTTGGCCGTCGATTTGGAAAAAAATATGCACGCCAATTCCGCTGTTAAAAAATATTTAAAATAAATCCCCTCAAAAAATATTGCCAAATTTTTGACATCCAGTAAAAACCCGTATATAAAGGGTACCTAGAGGTCAATTACAAACGGCGGTTAGATGTCCCAAGAACTTTTATCTTCTTTAGTTGGCGATGGGCCAGCAATGCAAAAGGTTAAAAAACTGATTCTTCAGGTTGCTCAAACCGATGCGACGGTTTTGATATTGGGGGAATCGGGTACCGGTAAAGAGGTCGTGGCGCAATGCCTTCACTCCGTCTCTGCCCGAAGCGATAAAGCGTTTGTTCCTATCAATTGTGGTGCCATTCCCGGTGAGTTACTGGAGAGCGAACTTTTCGGTCACGAAAAAGGTGCGTTTACCGGTGCGATTACTGCTCGTAAAGGCCGTTTCGAAATGGCTGAGAAAGGCACGATTTTCCTTGATGAGATCGGCGATATGCCGCTTCCGATGCAGGTTAAGTTGTTGCGCGTATTGCAAGAGCGCAGCTATGAACGCGTCGGCGGCAATAAAAGTTTTCAGTGTGATGTCCGCGTGGTTGCGGCCACTCACCGGGATTTGGAAGATAATATTGCCGACGGCACCTTCCGAGAAGACTTGTTTTACCGCTTGAATGTCTTTCCTATTGAAATGCCTGCTTTGAGGGAACGTCGAGAAGATATCCCTGCATTATTCAACTTCATGTTTCAAAAAATTCAAGATAACGGTCGGTTGATTCCGAAGCTGTCAGAGCGTGCACTGATTGCTTTGCAAAATTATGATTGGCCGGGAAATGTTCGTGAATTGGGGAATCTGGCTGAGCGTTTGTCTATTTTATTTCCCGATCTGCCGGTGGAATACGACGATCTTCCAAGCCGTTATCAAGTTACGTTGGACGACGATGCTAAGTTAATCCATATCGATTCGACGGCGTTGGAATCTTCCGCTCCTACGGTTTCGGTAGCCGACACAACTCAGCCGATTTCAGAGTCGGATGCGAGTCTGAACGTTCAGAATGAATCCTCGAATCCAGAAACCGTTGGAACCGGGCTGTTTAATGATACGCCTAATTTGAACGAAGGTTTGGATTTGAAATCCTATTTGGTTGAAATGGAAGTTCAGTTGATACAAAAAGCGTTGTCACAAACCGACGGCAATGTTTCCCAAGCTGCCAAGTTGCTGCAGACCAACCGAACCACGTTAGTCGAAAAGATCCGTAAGTACGACTTAAGCTAGGTTAACAAGAGAAGCGGGAGGGGTTGTGCTGAATGAAGTGGAGAAAAATCGCCTAGTCGAACTCGAGCAGGCATTTGAATTATTTAACGAAACTTCTCTACAGTTGACGCATGCTTATGAGGCGCTTCAACAGCAAGTTTCGGATTTGCAGATGCAGCTTGCCAAAAGCGATCGCGAAAAGCGTAAAGTCGCCGATCGTTTGAGCCGCTTGTTGAACCTATTGCCGGCCGGAGTGATCGTCTTGAATCATAAAGACGAGATTGTGGAGATGAATCCGAGTGCCGAAGTGATTTTGGGTGCGGATGCACAGGGAAGGAATTGGGATGTGGTTGTCATGAACGCCTTCCTGACCCGGAACGATGCGGGCGAGTTGATAACTCATGACGAAAAAGTATTTCAGTATTCCGAAACCGATCTGGATCAGGCGTTGGGTAAAATTTTATTGATCCAGGATGTTACCTCCGCACGTCATTTGCAGGATCATGTCAATCGCCATCAACGACTCAATTCAATGGGGGAAATGGCGGCGTCGTTGGCGCATCAGATTCGTACTCCGTTGGCCTCCGCATTATTATATGTTTCCCAGATGAATTCCGACCAGCTTGACGACTCTAAACGAGAGAAGTTTGTCGGCAAAGCTTTGCACAGTTTAAGGCACTTGGAAGGGCTGGTGAAGGATATGCTGCAATACGCCAAAGGCGGGAAAGGCAGTGAACAGAAAGTGGAATTACGTCATTTACTTGAATTGGTGAAGCAAACCGTGGAACCGCAAGCAAAATTAAGCGGTAGCGAAGTATTGTTCGATCCATTTGTGCCTGGTTTGGCTGTTTGCGGTGATCAGGACGGTTTGGTGACGGCGTTGCAAAATTTGATCGGCAATGCAATCGACGTGGTCGGTAAGGAAGCCAGGGTGCAGGTAACCGTGAATAAGCTTGATGATGAGAAAGTGGATATCGTCGTCAGTGATAACGGACCGGGCATTCCGGCAGAAAAATTGGAAAAAGTGTTTGAGCCTTTCTATACCAGTCGTGCAAAGGGGACGGGTTTGGGCTTAGCGGTCGTTAGGGCGATTGCGGAAGCACATAATGGACAGGCTTGGGTAAAATCGATTCCGGGTTACGGATCCAAGTTTGGTATACGATTGCCGTTGGCAGAAGTAAAGGGAATGGAATGAGTATCGCAAAAGTATTGATTGTAGAAGACGATCAAGAGCTGCAAGAAGCCTTAGTGGATACTTTGTCTTTGAACGGATTTGAAGCTTTGAGTGTGAGTAGTGCGGAAGACGCTTTGGTCGCGCTTGATGACGATATCGGCATGGTGTTCAGCGATATTCGTATGGACGGCATGGACGGCTATACGTTGATGAAGCGGATTAGGGCGATCAAACCCTATCTGCCGATTGTATTGATGACGGCTTACGGAACCATCGAGCAAGCAGTGGACGCGATGAAGGCGGGAGCGGTGGATTACATCGTTAAACCGTTCGAAGCCAATGTACTGGTTGAAAAAGCCAAAGTGTACTTCAATCGCGATGCGTCCAGTGAAGATGACTTTGTCGTAGCCGATCCGGCAACCCAGCAAATTAAAAACATGGCGAAAAAAGTCGCGGACAGTGATGCCAGTGTTTTTATCAGTGGTGAAAGTGGTACCGGTAAAGAGGTCTTGGCGCGGTACATTCATAACCAATCTTCCCGAAATCAACAGCCGTTTGTGGCAATCAACTGTGCCGCCATTCCGGAGAATATGCTCGAAGCCATGCTGTTTGGTTACGAAAAAGGCGCATTTACCGGTGCGGCCAAATCGATGCCCGGTAAATTCGAGCAAGCGCAACACGGAACGATTTTCTTGGATGAGATCGGCGAAATGAAACCCGATCTTCAGGCAAAGCTATTGCGCGTCCTTCAGGAGCGTGAAGTCGAAAGAATTGGTAGCCATAAGGTGATTAAGTTGGACGTGAGAGTGCTGAGTGCGTCTAATGTGCCTATGAAGCAGGCGATTCAAAATGGCGATTTTCGAGAGGATTTATATTACCGTTTGAATGTCTTCCCGATGCGTTTGCCTCCTCTTAAAGAGCGTCCTCGTGATATTGCCGCCATTGCCGAAAGATTGTTACAAAGGCATTGCGGTAGAAGTCGTATTGAACCGATGGTTTCGGCACCGGCAATGAAGCGTTTGATTGAGTACTCGTGGCCGGGTAATATTCGAGAGTTGGATAATGTGATTCAACGCGCTTTGGTGATGATGTCGGGAGATACCATTCAAAAGCAGGATATTTTGCTTGATCTTGACGGCGAGGAATTTGAAAGCGTTCCATCCGAACGGCATTTTGGAGAAACTGAAACGGTTCAGTCAGAGGTTGGCATAACTAACTCGGATGAAATAAAAGATCTTAAGGCACGTGAAATTGCCTTGATTTTGGAAACCTTACAACAACATAACGGGCATCGTCAGAAGACGGCGGAAACCTTGAACATTAGTCCGAGAACCTTAAGGTATAAAATTGCCAAACTGAAAGAACAGGGCGTCGACGTCCCTTAAGCTAAATCACGAATTCCCTAGTAGAGGGTAAATGCTTAGAATTGAGCTTATGTTTGAACTGGCTATTCAGTGGTTATCGACCGGAAAAAAAATAATTTAGTCGAAATGAATCGATTTGTTGGTTTTTTGACATTTTTTTGGCATATCAATTGCTGTTAGTCCGGTGTTATTCGTTATAAAATAATTCAATGTGACATAATAGCGAAATAAGAATGTCACCACGGTTTTCTAGATTGACGGAATAAATGTTAATTCGGATTGGTTTAAAGAGTTGGAGTTCTAAGCCTAATGAGCACAATTGATACACAAAGCTTGATGTTACAGATGCGTTCTTTGGCGGCGCAGGCGGCTAGCAAGCCGGCTGATCCGGTTGAAGGTGCGGCACAGACAGGTGAGGAAAAAGCGGACAATTTTGCCGAATTGTTGTCTTCTTCTGTCAATGCGGTCAACGCTCAGCAACAAAAAGCGGGTGCTATGAAAGAGGCTTTTGAACGCGGTGATCTGGATGTCGAACTTTCGGAAGTGATGTTACAGGCCCAAAAAGCAAGCTTATCGTTTCAAGCGATGACTCAGGTCCGTAATAAGTTAACGGAAGCTTATAAAGACATTATGAATATGCCGATTTAATCGGCGTTTATTTTGAGTTATCAACCTTAATCATAAAGAAGAAACCCTATGGCTGAACCGCAAGCGTCATTTGATTCCTCACTTAATCCGCAGCAACCGACGGGTTTGGGAACGACGCTTTTAAATAATCTTATGGCGTTGTCAGTCGCCAAACAAGTCAGTCTCGTTATTGCGCTTGCCGCCAGTATTGCGTTAACGGTGGGCATCTTACTCTGGTCTCAAAACACCCCTTATACTCTACTATTCGGTAGTTTGGACGCGAAAGACATTAATGAAGTGGTACAAACGCTTGAACAAGAGCAGGTTGAGTATCGCATCGATCAGTCCAGCGGCGGAATATTGGTTCCGTCCGATCAAGTCTATGCGTTAAGGCTTAAACTGGCAGCAGCCGGTTTTCCCAAGCAAGCTGCAACCGGTTATCAGTTATTGGATGTCGAACAAGGCTTCGGAATTTCCCAATTCAAAGAAACAACTCAATATCATCGTGCGCTGGAAGGTGAGTTGGCTAAAACGGTCTCTTCTATCAATGCCGTAAAATCGGCGCGAGTGATGCTGGGTTTGCCAAAACGTTCCGTTTTTGTGCGCAAACAACAGAAGCCATCCGCTTCCGTAGCGGTAAAGCTTTATCCGGGTAGAAGTTTGAATGACGAGCAGGTCAGCTCGATTGTCTATTTGGTCGCGTCCAGTATTCCTAATATGGATGTCAAAGACGTGACTGTCGTCGATCAGCGCGGTAATTTATTAACCGGTGATGCCCATTCGAGCGGTACTTTGAATATGAGTATGAAGCAGCTCGACTATACGCGTACCGTTGAGGAAACCCTGTCTAACCGAATTATCAAATTGTTGGCACCTATCGTTGGTGGAGAAGACAAGGTTCGTGCCCAGGTAACGGCCGAATTGGACTTTACCCAGCAAGAGCAAACGCGTGAGAATTACGAGCCGGATCCGGAAGCCATTCGTTCCGAACAGGAAGTAAAAGAAATTAATCGTAATGAAGGTCCGACGGGTATTCCGGGGGCTTTGACGAATCAGCCGCCGCGTGCAGGGTTAGCTCCGGAAGAGGGGTATAGTGCTGAAAAAGATCCAAATTTAAGAAACTCGACCGAGAAGAAGACAAAAAATTACGAGCTGGATCGTACTGTCAGTCATATAAAAAATTCAGTGGGTAACATTCACCGCCTTTCTGTAGCGGTCGTACTGGATGATAAGGCGGCTTTAGACGCCGATAATAATGTCGTCAAAACCGCACTGACGGATGACGAACTTCTGCGTTATCGCCGTTTAGTCAGCGATACGGTAGGATTGGACGAAACCCGAGGCGACACTTTGACCGTTGTAAATGCGTCATTTGTCACCGCACCGCCGGAAGAGATGGATATTACGCCGATCTGGCAAGAGAATTGGTTCTGGGATTTAGTTAAGCAGTTGCTAGCCGGCTTGGCGGTATTGATCATCATCTTCGGTGTCATTCGTCCGATGTTGAAAGACCTTGCCAAGAAAGAAGAAAGCATTTTGGCTTACCCTGAAGAGGTTCCGGAAGAGGAAGAGGAACTTGAAAATGTCGATGAAATTTCTAAGGCTCTAGAGCAGATGAGTGAAGAAGTCGAACAGACGGCCGCTCAGTCCGAAGCGGAATCGAATGCCGAGCATGAATTACTTGAAAAAGTCCGTACTATGGTCGCTGCAGATCCTAAGGTGGCGGCTCATATCATGAAACAGTGGATGTCGGGGAATAAATAGGATGCCAGATTCAGCCATTGAAGAAATGGGAGAAGGGAAGAAGTTCGGCGGCTTGGATAGCGCTGCGATTTTTTTGCTTGCCTTGGGAAAAGATAATGCCGCACAGGTATTAAAACATCTTAATCCGCGTGAGGTACAACAGATCGGTTCGGCGATGACGTCGATCGAGAACGTGTCACGTAACGATATTCACAATGTCATGCAGGCGTATCTGGATGAATTGGGCGAAGATGCACTGGGTGTCGATCCTAACGAATACGCTCAATCCTTGATGGCGGATGCGTTGGGTGAAAGCGGCGGTCATTTGATGGACGCTGCGCTTCTCGGCGATCAGGTCAAGGGTCTGGAAGCTTTGAAATGGATGCATCCGTCCACGATCTCCAATATGTTGCGTAATGAACATCCACAGGTTGTTGCAATTGTCTTGTCGTATTTCGATGCCGATCAAGCGGCAGAAGTGTTGAGAGGGATTCCGGAACGTTTCCAAGCGGAAGTTATTTACCGTATTGCCACTCTGACTACGATTCAGCCGAGAGCGTTATTCGACCTGAACGACGTGTTGGAGAATGCGTCTAGTGACGGTGAGGGCGGTAAGTTGGCGACCATCGGCGGAGAGAAACGTGCGGCCGAAATCCTAAACTTGGTCGGCGGTGGCGTCGATTCCCGTATTCTGGATGATATCGCTGTCGAGCATGAAGATGTCAGTAAGGGCATTCAAGATAAGATGTTCGTCTTCGATGACATCATCGGTATTGATGATCGCGGTATTCAGACGATTGTGGCCGAGGTGCCGAATGAGGTGTTGATTGTCGCCTTGAAAGGGGCTGATAACAACCTTAAAGAGAAATTCCTGGCCAACGTTTCCAAGCGTCAAGCGGATATTATGCGAGACGATTTGGAAATGGGCGGTCCTGTGAAACTCAGTGCGGTTGAAGAAGCTCAGCGTACCATCATTCAAACGGTGCGCCGTTTAGCGGATGAAGAAAAAGTGATGATGCCGGGTGGCGGTGAGGAGTTTGTATAGTGCCGGACAAGCCTGTTTCAAATGCGAATCAGTCGGTGGTCGACGAACCTCAGGAATTAGCCAAAGTGATTCCGGCTAAAGAGGTCGCCAAGCCGCAGATTCGCGCTTGGAAGTTGAATAATCTGGTCAAGGAAGCCGAGCAGAAAGAGATTGAAAAAGAACAAAGGGTATACGACGACCTTAAACAGAAGTTGCAGCCCGAAATCAATCGTCAGACCGAGGTTCTAAAAAAAGAGGCTTATGAACTTGCCAAGCAAGAGGGGTTTGATGCCGGATATGCCGAAGGAAAGGCGCTTGGCCAGCAAGAAGCGAAGGACATTGCTTTAGCGGAAGCCGAAGCGGCTCTGGCACCAAAAGTAGAGCAATTGGATGCTCTGTTAGTATCACTCGATAAACCTTATAAGTTATTGGAAAAGAAGGTTTTTGAACACTTGAGTAGCCTTGCTTTGCATATTGCCGAAGAGGTTATTCAGCAACACATTACCGACAGCCCTGAGTGGATCGTTAAAATCATTCACGAAGCGGTTGCCGCGTTAAACGACAGCATGAATCCGATCGAAATCTCTTTGAATCCTCATGATTTTGAATTGATTTCACAGTACGGGAGTTCATTCGCCGAGCATTGGAAGGTGTCGAGCAGTGATGCGGTGGCGGTCGGAACTTGCCGGGTTAAACAAGGTTTTTCTTCCATCGAACATAATTGGCATCATCGGTTTGAAAGTATGAGCGTTAAGTTGCAGGCTGAAGCCGTTGCTGATGCCTCTAACGCTGCTGATGACGAATGATTGTTTTGACACTTTTCAATTCGACCGTAACAGTCGGCTCGACTTCCTCTTTTTTTACGTGTAATCAGTGCTGAATTAGGAACGTTACATGGATTTCGCAAAACACCTCAATCAGACCATGACGGCAAAGATAGATCAGTTGTCTAAGGAGATAAGTCTGCCTTCCTCTTTGGTTGTCGAAGGGCGTTTGGTGCGTATGGTCGGCATGACTTTGGAGGTTGTCGGTACTTATGCTCCGGTTGGCTCGCGTTGTCAAATTTCCAGTACTCAAGGCGATCCCATCGAAGCGGAAGTCGTCGGCTTTCACGATGACCGTCTGTTTTTAATGCCGATCGGCGAGACCCAAGGATTATCTCCAAATGCAAAAGTCACTCCGATACCGGGGGGCGTTAAAGTTAAAGTCGGTACGGCGATGCTTGGAAGGATTGTTGACGGTTCCGGTAGTCCGCTTGACGGCAATGGCCCGATTGATACACCTGATGAAGTGCTGTTATCGGGACGTCGCGTCAATCCTTTGAAACGTGCCCCTATCGAAGAGCCTTTGGATGTCGGGATAAAGGCGATTAACGGTTTGTTGACGTTGGGAAGAGGGCAGCGTGTCGGTTTGATGGCGGGGACCGGTGTCGGAAAAAGTGTACTGTTGGGTATGATGACGCGGTATACCAATGCCGATGTGGTTGTCGTCGGTCTTGTGGGAGAGCGTGGTCGCGAGGTTAACGATTTTGTTCGTAACAACCTGGGGGAAGAGGGTTTGAAGCGTTCTGTCGTCGTGGCGACACCCGCAGACGATCCGCCTTTGATGCGATTGCACGGA
>NZ_JBFHFC010000005.1:0-162384 GCF_041583835.1 Thiomicrorhabdus sp.
TATTCGTTCCCGTTAGGGTCACTACGCCCGTATTCGACTTGATCAGATGACCTGTGCCACCCATGGCTCCGGCATAAGTACCGGATGCACTTTGGTCAAACACAACATTCGCATTGTTCACGATGTCGCCCTGCAATGAGTCGGTCGTGCCTTGCAAGGTTCCGCCACTCACTGTAGTTCCGCCGCTGTAGGTATTCGTTCCCGTTAGGGTCAATACGCCCGTATTCGACTTGATCAGATGACCTGTGCCGCTCATCGCGCCGGCATAAGTGCCCGATGCACTTTGGTCAAATGCGACATTCGCATTGTTCACGACGTCACCCTGTAATGAATCGGTCGTGCCTTGCAAACTACCGCCATTGACGGTGGTGCCGCCACTGTAGGTATTAAGACCGATAAGGGTTAATGTGCCCGTCCCCGTCTTGACCAAAGAACCTCCACCACCGGACAGTACACCGCTAAAGGTGGTCGAGGTATTATTTCCACCCGTAGTCAAAGTGTTAGCACCAGAATAGCTCAAATCAACATTACCAGCCCCAGCTAAAGAGCCAACGGTTAGATTACCAGCAAGTACAAGCGTTCCTGTTGAATTTACGGTAACTGCACCATTACTTCCCAATGCGTAATTACCGTGTGCGTATAAAATACCGTTATTGATATAGGTGTTACCAGTGTACGTTTTGTCACCCCAAAGACCTACACTTCCAGCTCCTTCTTTTGTAAAAGAGCCTGTACCGCCAATGCCGTGGATCATATTCCTGTTGCCTGAATGAACATCAACAATAAGCGCTCCATTATTGATGTAACTCCCCTTTGAGAAATTTGATATTTTGAGCGTGCCATCCTCAATAACGGTATTGCCACTATAATTTGCATATTCTGTATGCGTTAACGTACCGCTGCCTTTTTTGATTAGGCCGCCATCGGCAAGTTCAAAACGACCATTGTAAATCACATTATTCGCACCTGTATCAATGGTTCCGCCACCACTATTCAGTGTAATACTGCGTCCGCTGTTGAGCGTCAGATCAGACGTGGCTTGCAAGGTACCGCCGTTAAAAACAATATCTCCACTGGGATCACCCAAGTTGCTGTCGCTACTGATCGAGAGCGTACCGTCATTTATGGTGGTTCCGCCGCTGTAGGTGTTGCTGCCGGACAAGGTCAAGGTTCCTGAACCATTTTGGGTGATGGCACCAGATCCGGAAACAGTGGATGCAATGCTCGTATTTCCAGCTTGATTCACATTCAACGATGCACCAGATCCAATTGAAATATTGGTCGCATTGACAACGCCTGTACCACTCAAGTTATAGGTGGCGCCGTTATTAACATTCAAGTTGGTCGCCCTTAACGTAGCGGCAGATTGGTTCAGGATACCACTGGCTCCCTGACCGACATTAACAGTCGTGGCACTGGCATTTTTATCCAGAGTTAAAGTGACACCATCATTAACCGTGATAGAAGCCAAGCTTCCAGAGCTACCTCCTGTGTTAATACCTAAGACGGAATCCGTATCATAGTTTCCTGCAAAGATTAGAGCCCCGTGATTAGGAGTGGAGCCTTGAATAACGCCCGACCCTTGATTTTGTAAAATCAAAGTACCTGTAGAGCCCAAAATGATACGAGTACCATGCAACACACCGGTGCCGGACTGGTTATAAACAGCATTAGGCAACGTTAAATCCATGTCAGAGTTAAGAGTGACCGTTCCTGCAGTTTGATTGAGCGTACCGTTAATATTCAAAAAATTAGCGGCAAGATCATGCCCTAAATTAAATGTGCTGCCATTCCTTAAAGTTACCAAGTTAAGGTCCCCCGTACCGGCGATGCCAAAACTATTCTGACTGGTCGTTGAGGCCTCCACTGAAACCATGCCTCGTCCATCAGCTTGAGTGGTCACCGCCCCGGAAGGTGCATTGCCCCCCGTCAGTTTTAAAGGGTCAGAATTAGTAACACCAGGTAAGAATTCAACGGTAGTAACCGGATTTACACCATCGACCGTACAGCCGCCTGAACCACTCGCGATGGTGACCGCACCCGCCGCACAACTACCGGCATTTGCATAATTCATATTGCCGAATGCCAGCAACGGCAACATGGCGACAACCAGTGGCTTTAATTTTGTGCGAAAAATACGAGAGTCCGCTTCTTTATGCGTTCTTACGATGCCTAACATTTGTCCATTCCCCTGATATTGATTTGATATCAGAAACTTTAGGCGTGAAAAATGTACACGACTATCCGATTTCCGCAAATTCACTATTAAACGGGAGGTTTTTCTAAGATTTATAGCCAAAGGAATCGTTGTTTGAAACGAAAAATCCGTTAATAACCGGACAGCCAAGTTTGGCAATAAGATCAATTCCATTCTTTACATTAGAAAGAACAGTCGCTTGTATATAGAAAAGGAAAATATTAATAATTCAGGAAGCAAGTGTTTTCGAAGGGCTTTCGTTAAATAACTGGCGGTACTCGTGGGCAAACCGACCTAGATGCAAGAAGCCGAATCGCATCGCCACCGTCGTGACAGTAGTTGACTGTGGGTCAGAGGCGCGCAAGATTGCACGCACACGGTTTAGTCGACGGAAACGAAGGTATACATTCGGGGGCATATCGACATAACTCCGAAATGCATATTGCAGCGTTCTTTCGGAGACACCGATTAACTTACAAATATCAACGACGGTGGGGACGATATCCGATGCGAGGCTATCTTCTATAAAATCACAGGTCTTTCGACAAATAGAAAGCGCGCGCTTTCTTTTTTCGATGGAAGGCCGCAAATCATCAAGCCCTGTCGAGGCCGCTACCTGAAGAACATTTTGTAGCAACATGCTATGAATTTGCTCTGTTAGCATGTGCGAACTCGACACAACATCCATTTCGGCCATTTTTAACCATCTATTTACCGTCTCTTTTAATACACCTTGCTGAGCCGTATCGATAGCGAGCAATTGCTGCGGCGTGCGTTCCCAAGCCGTTGGATTAAGCACTCTGACACTATTCAAAAATTCTTCTTGGTCGAGACTGATGTAAGCGGTTTGAATGCCTGCAGGCACAAAAATATCAAATTCGGTATTTTCAGGCAGAAAAAATACCGTCTCATCCTTAGCCATGTCGAGTTCCGAAAATCGACATCTGGGATCTGTCGTGCAATAAGAAATCGTGCAAAGATTTGGGGGAGTGACCCCCTGTTTTTGAACGGCCGCCTGCTGGCTTTCACGAACGATCTGTTGGTTGCCTAGATCAAGACAGTCCATCTGAGCAATCCGACTACCCCGACTGAGCTGGTAACAATCCATTTCAATCCATGACTGCATCGAAGCCTGAACAGATGAATCTTCAATAACCGCCGAATAAAAGCCGTTTCTTCCAGCCATAGGAACCACCGCTTTCGGCCCATCCTGAATCTGAAAATCTTCTAGCGATTCGTGAATATCGGCTGGATTTTCTTTCATGCCCTACTCATTGTTTTTAAAAGATTTATTAATGGATTGTACTCCAACCCTGACGACAACATCGAACATTAACGCCTTTAAATTCAACGCAAAGTTCTCACTTGTAAAACAACCATGGAAAAGACTGTTTTCTTATGTAGATCCAGTAGCCCAAAACTTGCTTTTTACACCGATTGGTTCAAATTCAATCTCCAATGTAAATTTTAGATATTTTTTTTCAAATTAAATTTGACAGCCGCCAAGCCCATCCCTATAATACGCCAAATCTAATTTAGGCCTGATAGCTCAGTCGGTAGAGCAAGGGATTGAAAATCCCTGTGTCCCTGGTTCGATTCCAGGTCAGGCCACCATTTCTTTATGTAGTTTTCTAAAAACTACAACAAAAGATACGCGGGAGTGGTGGAATTGGTAGACACGCCAGATTTAGGTTCTGGTGCCTTTGGTGTGAGAGTTCGAGTCTCTCCTTCCGCACCATCTTTATGTGAGGTCCACCCCCCTCACATAGCCCCCAAAAGCCAGCTTATGCTGGCTTTTTTTATGTCTGAACTTTGCATTTACAACAACTTAAGCGCGCTTGTCGATTCACTCGTCTACTTAGATTATGGTATCCTTTTCAATCCTACTTGATCCTTGCCTAAACCCGGAGTGTTAATATGCGCCACCCATTGTTAAGTACTCTTTTTCTAGGCTTTTTATTGTTGGCCGGTTGCCTCGGAATAACTCAACCTGAAGATGAAGACATCAAGGACATGGCAACCCAATACTTTAACCAGGAGTACCCGGGGCTGTTTAGCGTAATAGAAGCACGCAAGGACAATGGTTACAAACAGAACGATACGCACTACGTTGCCGAAATGACCATGAGAGTAAAAGCGGATCGAACCTTACAGGAATACACTGAACTCATCATGATGGATCAGTCCCTATCCGCTTTGGAAAAGATCTCGCGCACCGTCAATCTCGGTTTACTTAAAATGACCGTTCCGGACTTTGTGCCCGGAGACAAACTTGAATTTAAACGTGACTATCTCTTTATCAAAACCGATAACGGTTGGTTGTTAAAAAAACAACTGATCCCGGACAATCAATCAGAATCCATTTAATTTTTAACAGGACTTTGCTATGCCTTTATTAGACAGTTTCACCGTTGACCATACCATTATGAATGCACCTGCGGTTCGTGTAGCCAAAACCATGCAGTCGCCGTCCGGAGACACTATCACGGTATTCGACTTGCGTTTCAACAAACCGAACGAATCGATGATGGGCGAAAAAGGCATTCATACTCTGGAACACTTATTTGCCGGCTTTATGCGCAACCACTTAAACGGTAACGGCGTTGAAATCATCGATATTTCGCCAATGGGATGCCGCACCGGTTTCTATATGAGTTTATTGGGTTCTCCAAGTGAAGAACGCGTTAGCCAGGCCTGGCTGGATTCCATGAAAGACGTATTAAATGTCGAGCGCATGGAAGACATTCCCGAACTGAATGAATATCAGTGCGGAACCTACGTCATGCACTCGCTTGAAGAAGCTAAACAGATCGCACAAGAGATCATCGATCACGGCATCGGCGTCAACAAGAATGAAGAGATCGCCTTATCGCCTGAAACCTTGAAATCCTTAGGTAACGAACTATGAAAGTAGCCATTATCGGCGCTATGGAGGAAGAGATCGCCCTTCTGCGCAGTCAGATGACCTACCTACAAACTCAAAAACACGCGGGCTTCGAATATTACCTGGGACAGATCGGCGATATCGAAGTGGTATTGCTGCGTTCCGGAATCGGTAAGGTCAATGCCGCCATCAGCAGCACGCTATTACTGCAACTTTACGATCCGGATTACGTCATCAATACGGGTTCTGCCGGCGGTTTCCATACCGATCTGAACGTGGGCGACATCGTCATCAGCAGCTCGGTCTGCCATCATGATGTCGACGTCACCCCCTTCGGCTATGATCTGGGACAGGTTCCGGGTATGCCGTCCTGCTTCCTACCGAGCGAAAAGCTGGTGAAAGCCGCTCAGAACAGCATTGACGCATTAAAGGAAGTGGTGCACATGCACGGTTTGATCGCCACCGGTGACCGTTTCATGCATCAGCCGGAAGACGTAACAAACACACGCAATAATTTTCCCGAGATGATTGCCTGTGAAATGGAAGCGGCGGCGATCGCGCAGGTATGTCATACGTTTGACACGCCGTTTGTGATTATCCGTTCGCTTTCGGATATTGCCGGTAAAGAAAATGCGGTGACCTTTGAAAAGTACTTGGAGCAAGCTGCAACCCACTCCGCCAAAGTCATTCTTGAAATGCTGAAACAGCTAAAGAAAGTTAAATAGCAAATACATAGAGTAAATGCTTAACGCCATACCGACTTGATCTGTATGGCGTCATTCAGAAACGATCGTAACGATCTCTTTAGGCTCCGACTCGATGGCGAGCCATCAAATGGCTGTTGAAACGGCCGGCTTCGATCGGCGTAGCCCAAACCTTACCTTGACCCATCAAACATCCCCATTGACGTAGCTTGCGAACCTGCTCGTGCGATTCCACACCCGTAGCGATCACACAGATATCCAAACTCTTCGCCATCTGAATCAAACCTTGCAACCAGGCCTGTCCGCTTTTGGTTTCCATCGATTTTTGCAACCAATCCTTATCCAGCTTAATCTCGTTTAGCTGTAATTCGGACAACAATGCCAAATCCAAAGGATAAGCGCCCACTTCGGTCAACGTGATCTGATAACCGGCGTCACCCAACTCTTTTAAGGTCTTTTTAAGTTTACCGTCGATATTTTGTAAAACACCTAACGAAAACTCCAACTGCAACTGCTCTCGGCTGACTTGATAGTTTTGAATACGTTCATCCATAAACGCCACCAAATCCTGATGCAGCCAAAGACTGTCCAGTACTGGGACGGAAACCACCAACTCGCTTTCCAGCTCGCGCCATTGCTGTAGATAATATAAAGACGTATCCACCAACCAGGTGGCAACGGATTGAGACTTGCCGCTTTTAACCAGCAATTCCATCCAGCTATTCATATACGGGCTGTCAAAATGCTCGTTGTTCCAACGTGCTGTCACACTGGTTCCAACCACTCGACCCGACTTCAATTCGACCTGAGGTTCGAAACAAGTTTCAACTTCGCCATTGTCGATTGCCGTCGCAAACTCGTCCTGCAATTCGTGACATCTTGCCGGCACTTCTTCCAATATCTCGTTATAGAAACGGTAAGTACGACGGCCTTTCGATTTGGAAACATATAAAGCGGCATCGGAATTTTCCATCAATTCGGAAGGGGTCGCGCCGTCCATAGGATAGCGAGCTACACCGATACTGGTAGAAATCTCGGCCTCTTTTTGACCTAACCAGTATGGACGACTCACCTCGGTGATAATGCGCTTACAGATATTGACGATATCTTCACGACTGGACAGATCCGCCAATAAAATGACAAATTCATCTCCACCGCGTCGACTGACGATATCACCCTCGCGTACCGAGGAAATCAAACGGGCGCCAACGTTTTGCAACAACTCGTCACCTGCATGATGGCCCAACACGTCATTCACGGCCTTAAACCCGTCCAAATCCAAAAACAACAAGCTGAATTCGGTTTTATCGGCCTTGGCACTTTCCAATACCTTTTCCAAAGTTTCGCCAAAGTAAGTACGATTCGGAAGGTGCGTCAATGAATCGTAATTCGCTTGACGGAAAAGATCACGGGTACGCAACTGCACTTGAGCTTCAACCATATCGGCAATTTCTGCAGGCATATCAACCGTATGCGAAAACTGCTTTTGCAAATCACCGATTACTTTCTTGATGTTCGAACGCTTTTCCACTTCGCTGCGTTTAAGCATTCTGGTGGTTCGGACACTCTCATCCTCAAGTAACATGCCGATCGAGTCGGCGTGCCGCTGTTTGTCTGATTTTCGAAGCTCTAACATGCTGAATCCTTGTGCAAACAAATCCACTTCTTGAACTGAATCTGTGAAGTGGTTTGCCGTATAATGTCGCAATCTATTCGATGAAAATAACGGACTGTGATTGCTGTCTTTTATCATTCTTAACTTGTATTAAGCAAAGGAGATGCCATGTCTAGCATTGGTACACCATTTTCTGCAACAGCCACCCGCGTTCTACTCTGCGGAGCTGGGGAGTTAGGCAAGGAAGTTGCCATTGAATTACAACGTTTAGGCGTAGAAGTGATTGCCGTCGACCGTTACGCAAACGCCCCTGCCATGCAGGTTGCAGACCGCTCTCACGTAATCGAGATGTTGGATGGCGATGCCTTGAGACAAGTCATCGAACAGGAAAAGCCACATTATGTCGTACCGGAAATCGAAGCGATCGCCACCGACACGCTTGCAGCGATGGAAACCGAAGGCGTCACCATTATTCCGACAGCACGTGCCACTCAATTGACAATGAACCGTGAAGGCATTCGTCGCTTGGCCGCAGAAGAACTTGGACTGCCGACCTCTCCTTACGAATTTGCAGATACACTGGAAGACTTTACGGCAGCCATCGAAGGCATTGGAATGCCTTGCGTGGTTAAACCGATCATGAGTTCCTCCGGGAAAGGCCAAAGTGTCATAAAATCGGCGGACCAGATCGAATCCGCTTGGGCCTATGCCCAGGAAGGCGGACGCGCAGGGAAAGGCCGCGTCATCATTGAAGGGTTTGTCGATTTCGATTACGAGATCACGCTACTAACCGTACGCCATATTCACGGTACCAGCTATTGCGAACCGATCGGCCATTACCAAGAAGACGGCGACTACCGTCAGTCCTGGCAGCCACATCCGATGAGCACGGCAGCGTTGGAAAAATCGCAAGAGATCGCCAAAAAAGTGACGGATGCATTAGGCGGTTTCGGTCTTTTCGGTGTGGAGCTGTTCGTAAAAGGCGACGAGGTTTATTTCAGCGAAGTCTCGCCACGCCCCCACGACACCGGTTTGGTGACGTTAATGTCGCAGGATCTTTCCGAATTCGCTCTACATGCCAGAGCGATCCTTGGATTGCCGATTCCGAACATTACACAGCATGGACCGTCTGCTTCAAGCGTCATATTACCGACCGGAAGTTCGACCCAGACTTCGTTCTCGAACTTGGAAAACGCATTGGCGGAACCGGATACCCAGATCCGCCTGTTCGGGAAGCCGGATATCAATGGCCGACGTCGCATGGGAGTTGCAATCGCCCGCGCTGAAACCATCGAAGCGGCGATAGAAAAAGCCAAGAACGTAGCGGCTGCCGTTAAAGTCACCTTCTAACACTCCATTTTGCCGCTCAACGTTAAGCCGACGAAGATTAACTACGTCGGCTTACTGAACGGCCACTCCAAATCTTTGACACTCAATCGATTTTCAGCTTCTGTTTCACCCCGTTCTTGCTTCTAACCGCTCTTTTTATAAAAATATTTTAATAAAAATTAATCATTTAAAATCAAATACTTATAAAGAAACACTGCCTGTTCTGTCACGCAATTCCTCCACCTCAATCCCGCTAACTATTTGATTTTTGGCATGCTCCCTGCTGTACGGCAACTAACAGCATTACTTTAATTTTTTAGAGGCATTTTTTGCCATATAACACACTGTAGGGAATTTGCCATGACAACAAACAATCCAATTTCAAAAGCACAAGCACCTCTTTTAAAAGAGTATCAACGCAGTCAGGAAACGGAACAGCACTTAGCTGAAAACCCGCGTAAAACCGTTTTATTATTGCTTCAAGGCGCGGTAGACAAAGGAAATCTGGCTAAGGTCTGTCACCAAAGTAACGCTTTGGTTGAAAAGGGCTTTCATCTAGGCCGTATGACTACCATTTTGGACGCTCTGCGTGACCGTCTACAGTTCAGTCAAGACACGCCTTTGGCTTTCGATCTGGAAGAACTTTACCGTTATGCCGACCAATGCATTCAAGAGTCGGTATTTGAAAAAGAAACGTTCTATCTGGATAGCGCCGTTGAGATCCTGACCGAACTACGCGACGCTTGGTTGGAAATGATGCAGCAAACCGGACAGCTATCGGAAAACGATTAATTTCATCGGCCTTAAAAAATCGACTTGATCGATCTTCAAGCCGGAATGAGCAGTGCTTATTCCGGCTTTTTTATTCTCAAAAAGCAATGTTTTTCAAACACTTAACAACACCATTAACAAAGTGTGAATTTTATTAGCACTCTCTTGCAATGAGTGCTAATAATCTGCTAGTATTAGGCTATTCAATTAAGTTTAGGAGGGAGACCGAGTATGAAATCTCTTGTAAAACACCCAAAAACTAAACAACCTACCACGCACGCCGGGCTACCTGCCACGCGTGTATTGGCGCACGAATTAACGCCGGGACAAAACCTGGATACTTATCTACGTACGGTTCAAAGCATTGAACAGCTAACGGCCGAACAGGAAAAAGCGCTTGCCGAAAAACTTTACTACGATAAAGACTTATCGGCGGCTCGTCAGCTGATCTTATCTTCTTTACGTTACGTAGTACCGGTAGCACGTTCGTACAACGGATACGGCCTGCCGTTAGGCGACATTATTCAGGAAGGTAACATCGGCTTGATGAAAGCGGTCAAACGCTTTAATCCAGAAGAGAACGTACGTCTTATGACGTTTGCGGTCCACTGGATTCGTGCCGAAATTAACGAATACGTAATCAAAAACTGGCGTATCGTTAAAACCGCAACCACTAAAGCGCAGCGCAAACTGTTCTTTAAGTTGCGTAGTACCAAACAAAACCTGGAATGGTTCAGCGATAAAGACGCCGATACGGTTGCCGAAGAATTGGGTGTAACCCGTAAAGACGTTTTGGAAATGGAAAGCCGTTTATACGGTAAAGATTTGTCGGTTGATCAAACTGCGGAAGAGGACGAAAACACCACATTCCCAATTTTGATTAGCCACGACGCCGATCCGGAGATGGCTTTAGTTCAAGAAAACCAAGCCGAGTATGAACTGTCCAGAATGCAGGCGGCACTTGCGACCCTGGACGAACGCAGTCGTGCCATCGTCCAAAAACGTTGGTTATCGGACGACAAAGTCGGTTTGAAAGAACTTTCCGAAGAGTTTGGTGTTTCCATGGAGCGAATTCGCCAAGTGGAAAAGCAAGCACTAAACAAACTTAAAAACCAACTGATTGCTTAATTAACCTTAAGGCCTGTTTTCTAACAGGCCTTTTATTTTGCCTTCTACACATGCCCTATCCGCCTAAAGAAATCCCCGAAAATCCGGAAATTGCTCCGGAACTGCAATTCTCGATACGAAAAATATTTATCATCGCGATGATCATGGCGTCTATGGCCGGTTACATCAACAGTGCCATGCTGATTGAATTCGGGATTCCCGTTAGCCAGATGACCGGCGTTGCCTCGCGCTTAAGCGATGCCATCGTCCATCTTGAACTCAACGATTTCATAAACAGCTTCACGATTCTAATCGGTTTTTTATGCGGAGCCTTTCTCTCCGGATTGTTAATCGGAAGAGCGCAATTTAAAACCACGGCAAATTACGGTCACGCCTTACTATTAAACTGTGCCATCTTGGCGACGGCGACTCTGTTCAGCTTCATCCAATCGGAGATATCCCTGTTCCTCAGTGCGATAGCCTGCGGTTTACAGAATGCACTGGTGGCCAGTTATCGCGGCTTGCAACTCAGAACCACCCACATGACGGGAACGGTGACCGATATCGGCGTACACCTGGCGAATAAGGTCAAAAACAAACAGCCTTGGCCGTGGCAGGCGAACTTGCTACTGGTACTGTTATTCAGCTTTTTAATTGGTGGGGTATTGGGAATTTTCGCCTATTGGAAATTCCCTAACTGGTCGTTGATCGTGCCGAGCTTGATTACCGGTTGCTTAGGATTAATTTATCTCAAGATTTACTTTCATAAAGCAAATCAAGCCACAAATTGAAGTTCGACACGACTTGGGAAAAGACAAGGATTTAGAACTTATAGCGTCTCGGCACAGAGAATCATCACCATGCAATGCTTCTCTTCACTTGGAATCACCACCTGATTATCCAGCACATTGCCGCTTTCTACACAGGCAAACTCCAGCCAACCTTGTTCGGGAATATCGTCAAATCCCTTGACGATTTCCGGCCCCGGATTCCATACCACACTGGAATCCGAATTCCGTTTCTCGATCACGATACGACGCTGATTTCCCAGATCCTCAATAACGGCTTCACCTTGATGGTTTAAATAAACCGAATCTTTCGGCGGATGAATCACGACCGGTTCCGTCTGAATTTCCGGTGGTGCTTCTTCGTTAAGTTTGTCCAGATGAATGGTGTTTCCCAATCCGGCGACCGTCAACCCTCTCGGATCGGCTACTTTGAAGTAGGTGTGTAAGGCTTCGGTAATTTCGATGTCATGATCGTTAAGATTGGTTGTCGTGAGCGAAAGAGCCAACTTGTCGCCGACTTCGATCTTAAGCTCCAAATGAAAAGCGTGCGGCCAGACCGATCGGGTTTCAGCGGTATCATCGCAAACCAATATCACTTCGGTCACACCGGAAGGCAAATTTGCAACACGGTCAAGATGCCATACCATATTGCGAACAAAGCCATGAGCAGGCAAACCTGCCGACTTTGCCTTCCCGAACCACGGCCAACAGACGGGAATACCGCCGCGCACCGCTTTCTGACCGTTATATACAGCCGTAGGACTAACCCATAAAAGATCTTGCCCGCCTTGCGGCACATAACTGAGTACGCAAGCGCCGTGGGTCGTAATGGTCGCTTTGGCGTATTCGTTCTCCACGTCGATCATCATCAAATGATCGCGCATCGAAAAAGTCACACCTTGGACATTGAATTGACTGACGAAACGCTCCGGCATAACGGACTCCTTAATCAAAAGGTCACTAAAAAAATTTCCGCCCGACCACAACGCCTAGATTAACAACGCCATTCCGTCAGGGTTTTTTGCAATAATTCCGCAGGATAATCGCCGGTAACGTAAGCTTCACCAATGGTTTTAAGCAAGACCAAACGAATCGTACCCGCTTGCACTTTCTTATCGCCCGCCATCAAATCCATATATTTCTGATTTGGCATTTCTTCCACCGAAGGCGGACAAACCGGCAATTTAGCACGCTCGAAAATCGCTTGAATACGTTCGAAATCCGCTTGATCGATGTTGCCCATCAATTTTGACATGTACGCCGCCTGCATGGTTCCGACACTGACGCCTTCGCCGTGCAACCAAGCACCGTAACCCATACCGGCTTCGATCGCGTGACCGAAGGTGTGTCCCAAGTTGAACAGCGCACGCATATCGGCCTCTTTCTCGTCCTTGGCGACAATGTCGGCTTTATTCTGGCAAGAACGTTGAATCGCTTCCGCCAAAGCCACCGGCTCACGAGCCAACAAGGCTTCCAAGTTCGCTTCCAGCCATTCGAAAAACGGATAATCCCCGATCAAACCGTATTTGATTACTTCCGCCAATCCGGCTGACAACTCGCGATCTTCCAACGTATTCAAAGTCTTAGTGTCGATGATGACGCACTGCGGCTGGTGAAACGCTCCGATCATGTTCTTACCTAACGGATGGTTAACACCGGTCTTACCGCCCACAGAAGAATCTACCTGCGATAACAATGTCGTCGGCACCTGAATGAAATTCACGCCGCGCTGGAACGCCGCCGCTGCGAATCCGGTCATGTCACCGATTACACCGCCGCCCAAGGCGACCAACGTGCAACGGCGGTCGAAACGCTTGCCGATCAGAGCGTCAAACACCTGATTCAACACTTCTAAATTTTTATACTGCTCGCCGTCGGGTAGAATGACCGACTCCACTTCAAAGTCGGCAAACGCTTTTTTGCACTGTTCCAAGTACAAAGGAGCCACGGTTGTATTAGTGACAATCAACACCTGCGTGCCTTTTACATAAGGCTTCGCCAGCTCGGCATTGCCCAACAAATCTTCACCAATAAAAATCGGATAACTTCTATCCCCTAATTCAACCGTTAACGTTTTCACTCGCCACTCTCTTAATGTTTCTAATTTTGTTCAACTGTGTTTTTTATACAATCTGATCGGCCTGCAACTGATCGGCAATCAACTTCACGACCCGATGCACCGGCACTTGCTGGGTTTCAATCACCAGATCCGCCATTTCCAAATACCAAGGTTCGCGTTTTACCATCAAATCCTTAAGTACCTTTTGCGGATTGGCCTGCTGCAGCAACGGACGGTTGCGGTCGTGTTTGGTTCTTTGAATCAAAGCTTCCACCGGTGACTTCAAATAAACTACGAACCCACGGGTACGCAAATGTTTGCGGTTTTCCTCGCGCTCGACCACGCCTCCGCCGGTTGCCAGGATAATTCGTGGGCGCTGCGATAACTCGTCGATTACGCTCTCTTCACGATCGCGAAAACCGGATTCGCCCTCGATATCGAAAATCATCGGAATCGTCGCCCCGGTACGCGCTTCGATTTCATGATCGCTGTCGATAAACTCGTACTGCAAACGCTCGGCCAATGCACGCCCTACGGTTGATTTCCCCGCACCCATCGGACCTATTAAAAATATACTTTCTTTATGCATACAGGCATTGTAATGGATTTACGGTTTTGCCTCCATTTAAGATTTTTAAAAATTCTCAAAAAAATCCTAAGGCTACGTCCTTAAATTCAAGCATTTAAGCAAAACAACGCATCGACGATTTATAAACGAGCCCGATGATTAATCGGCCATCTCGCTACAACAAAAAACACACTCTTTCTATAAACTGAATTGAGTTTTCAAATGTATGCTTCGCTTAGATTCCAACTACTCGAATTTCTCTGTTAAAATAGCGCATTACTAAAAATAGCTATAACCTCATAATAAAAGATATTTCTGGATTGGAGACAGGCAATGAGCGGTTCACTTTATATTATTTCTGCCCCTTCCGGCGCGGGTAAAACGTCGCTGGTCAGCAAATTAATTGAATTGGACAGCCACATCAAAGTTTCAGTCTCGTCTACCACCCGCCCGATGAGACCGGGCGAAGAAAACGGCGTCAATTATCATTTCTTGAGCATTGAGCAGTTCCAGGAAAAAATCGACCAAAACGATTTTTTGGAACATGCCAAGGTTTTCGATAATTTTTACGGTACGTCAAAAAGTACGGTTGAAGCGCAATTGAAAGCCGGAAAAGACGTCATCCTGGAGATTGATTGGCAGGGCGCCCAGCAAGTCCGCAAGCTGATTCCCGAAGCGATTTCGATTTTTATTCTTCCTCCTTCACTGGAAGAGCTGCATCGTCGCCTCAATGGTCGAGGCACCGACAGTGAAGAAGTGATCGCCCGCCGCATGCAAGACGCCGTCAACGAAATGTCGCACTATGATGAATTCGATTACATCGTCATCAACAACAACTTTGAGATTGCTCTCAAACAACTACACAGTATTTTCAGTGCAGGCCGCCTCACCAAAAACAAACAAGTGATGCAGCATGCCAATTTGATTGATGCACTTATTTCTTCTAAATAATCGGCTATCAACCGCTAACCGAACCACAGCGACCAAGGAGTCACGCAATGCCAGGCTTTGAGATTTTTGACGAATCTGAAAAACAACAAATTAATGAAGTGATGGAACAGGGCTTTACCTTCCGTTATAACTTTGATGGCATGCGCAACGAGGTTTGGAAGGCGCGCGAACTCGAAGGTTTGATTTGCGACACCCTTAAGGTTAAACATGCCCACTTGGTCTCAAGCGGGACCGCTGCGCTTTCAACCGCTTTGGCATCGGCCGGTATCGGTGCCGGCGATGAAGTGATCGTTCCGCCGTTCACCTTCGTTGCCAGCGTAGAAGCGATCGTTTTAGCCGGAGCGATTCCGGTCTTTGCCGAAATCGACGAAACCCTGACCTTGTCGCCGGAAGGCATCGAAGCGGCTATTACGCCGCGCACTAAGGCCGTCAACTTTGTGCACATGTGCGGTTCGATGGGGAAAATGGACGAAATCAAGGCGATCTGCGACAAACACGGTTTGATCCTTCTTGAAGATGCCTGCCAAGCAACCGGTGCGACCTACAAAGGTCAAGCGTTGGGAACTATCGGCCAAGTGGGAACGCTCTCTTTCGATTCGGTTAAAACCATCTCCTGCGGTGAAGGCGGGGCGGTTTTGACCAACGATGAATTGATTTATGCCCACGCCCATATGTATTCGGATCACGGTCACGACCATATCGGTATGGATCGTGGCGCGGAAGGCCACCCGATTATGGGAACCAACTACCGCATTTCGGAAATGAATGCAGCGGTGGGCGTCGCCCAATGGAAAAAACTGGATCGTATCCTGGAAATTCAGCGTCGCAATAAAAAAGCCTTGAAAGAAGCGTTGTCGCAATACCCGGAAGTCACGTTCCGCGAAATCCCCGACGAAGAGGGAGACAATGCCGGCTTCCTGAGTTTCTTCCTACCATCGGAAGAACGTACTCAGGAAGTTGTCAGCGCGTTAGCCGCTGAAGGCGTACCGGCCGTATTCTACTGGTATGCGAACAACTGGCATTACTGGAAAAACTGGACGCACATCCACCAAATGAAAGGGCCGGCTAAATTACCGATCGAATTGGTTGCCGACCGTCCGGATTACACTCAGGTTAAAACACCGAAATCCGACGCAATCATGAGCCGTACCTTGTCGATGCTGATTCAATTGGCATGGACGGAAGAAGATATTCAAAAACGCATCGATGCTTTTGCAAACGTATTCAAAAAATAGGTTTATCCAATGAAATTTCGTAACTTTAAAACCGTTCCTAAAATCATCTTCGGACGCGGATCTTTCGAACAATTAGACGACGTTCTAGCCGTAGAACGCCAACAGGCAGACGACTTTGTCGTATTTGCGGTTGATCACATTCACCGTGACCGCCCTCTGAAAGACCAGATTCCGGCACAACCTCAAGACATGATCATCTGGATCGATACGACGGATGAACCGAAAACCAGCTATGTCGACCAATTAACCGAAGAAGTCCAGGCGTTCGCCAACGGCAAAAATCCGGTCAGCGTTGTCGGTCTGGGCGGCGGTTCGACTTTGGATATGGCCAAAGCGGTCTCCTTGATGCTGACCAACCCGGGCGGCTCGGCTGCCTACCAAGGTTGGGATTTGATCAAAAATCCGGCGGTTCACCACATCGGTATCCCGACCCTTTCGGGCACCGGAGCCGAAGCCTCTCGCACCACCGTATTAACCGGACCGGACAAGAAACTGGGCATGAACTCGGATTACACCGTATTCGACCAGATCATCCTTGATCCGGATCTAATCAAAGGCGTACCGAAAGACCAGTGGTTCTATACCGGTATGGATTGTTATATCCACAATATCGAAGCGTTGAACGGTACTTATATCAACGAATTCGCACGTTCTTTCGGTGAAAAGTCACTGGATCTTTGTTACGAAATCTTCCTGGAAGACCATCCGGATGCAGACGAGAAACTGATGATGGCTTCCTACCTGGGCGGACAAAGTATCGCTTACAGCCAGGTCGGTGCTTGTCATGCTCTATCTTACGGATTGTCGTACGTTTTAGGTTACCACCACGGTATCGGTAACTGCATTGCGTTCGACGTGCTGGACGACTTCTACCCTGAAGGGGTCAAAATCTTCCGCGAGATGATGAAAAAACACAACATCACTCTGCCTAAAGGCATCACCAAAGACATGAGCGAAGCCGACATGGATAAAATGATCAAAGTCGCTTCCGGTTTGGCGCCTTTGTGGGAAAACGTTTACGGTCCGGACTGGCAGACGCATGTCACACCTGAAATGTTGCGCTCCCTATACGAGAAGATGTAATTTTCAGACGTTGTTTTTTCGGTTTTGGCGGTATTGTTGACTGGGACATAAAGTCGCACTCAACGCCCAGCCAAACCTCAAGAATCAAGCCCTGAAAACTGAATCGTTTTTACTTACCCAAACTTAAAATCGAAGATTCCAATATGAACACCTATGTCTTTATCCCTGCGCGTTACGGTTCTTCCCGCTTACCCGGAAAACCTTTGAAACTGATCAACGGCAAACCGATGATTCAGCACGTTTACGAACGCATCGCGCAAGCGCAAGGATTAAAAGGCGTTTATGTCGCCACCGACGACGACCGTATCAAATCCGTCGTCGAAGAGTTCGGCGGCCAGGTCGTCATGACACCGGCGGAAGCGGCTTCGGGAACAGACCGTATCGCCGCTGCGGCGAGTGCCGTCGGTTTAAAGGACGACGATCTGATCGTTAATGTTCAAGGCGATCAACCGCTGGTTCATCACGAATCGATCGAGGACGTAATCGCGCCTTTTATGGCCGCCGATTACGACGGCAGTTTCGAGATGAGCACCCTGTCGTTCAAAATCGTTAACGAAGCGGAAATCACCAATCCCAAAGACGTTAAACTGGTAACTGACGTCAACGGTTTTGCGCTGTATTTTTCGCGCGCCACGATTCCACACGGCCGCGACTACTGGGATCACGACAGCTTTAAACACTTGGGCGTTTACGCTTACACCAAACGCTTTGTCGACCTGTTCAACACCTTGCCGATGGGGCGCTTGGAAGATATTGAAAAGCTTGAGCAACTGCGCGCACTGGAGTTCGGACACAAAATCAAAGTGGTGGAAAGTAAATGGGATTCACCGGAAGTCGATCTTCCAGGCGACATCGCCATTATGGAAGCCTTATTGATGGCAGGACATTGAAATTCGCTCATTGCGTCTTCAATAGCTGATTTTTAACTCTCTTCGAGCTGAAATTTACGACCATGTACCAGCTGCTCATTCGTCTATTAAGCCCTTTGATCTGGGTTCTAATTCTAATCGATGCCTTTAAACGCAAAGGCGGCTGGTCGTTTGTCGTTCAACGCCTGGGGCTTTACTACCCTGCGCCAAAATCCACAGACACTCAACAAAAGCCAATTTGGTTTCACTGTGCGTCCGTCGGCGAAGTCAAAGCTGCGGAACCCCTGATTCGTGCACTTTTATCGCACTACCCGCTGTTAATCACCACGAGCACCCCAACCGGTAAAGATTTAGTACTGTCGAGTTTCGGCGATCAAGTCGTCCATCGATACCTGCCGTTGGATTGGCCGTTTGCAATCCGTCACTTTCTCAAGCGTTATCAACCCGCTCGACTCTGGGTAATGGAAACCGAAATCTGGCCTAATCTTTATCGCATTGTCGCCTCAAAACAGATCGAACTTTGCATTCTCAACGGCCGCCTGTCCAAAAAAACCTTAGGCGCTCCGGCCTGGCTACAAAAAGCCTACCGGGAAAGCCTTCAAAAAGTGAATAAAATCATCGCCCGTTCGGAAGAAGAAGCCCAACGTTTTCAAGCACTGGGAGCCAATCCTGAAAACATCCAGGTGCTTAATAACTTGAAATACGCGGCGCTGACGGAAATGCATAATCCGCCTCGCCCGATCGAGCGCCCTTACGTACTGGCCGCTTCAACCCATGAAGACGAAGAATTCAAGATAAGCCAACTGTGGCTGGAATTACAGCGTCCCGAACTGTTGGTGATCGTACCGCGCCATCCGCAGCGCAGCATTCAGATTCAAAAACAGTTGAATACGCTCGACCCGAAATTAAAAGTGGCGAGTAAAAACAAAATGCCCGAGCCGCAAACAAAACTGTTTTTGGACGACCGCATGGGAAAACTGATCGCATTATTCGCCCATGCCGAGCTGGTCATCATGGGCGGTAGCTTCGTTCCCAAAGGCGGTCATAACATCCTTGAACCGGCCGCTTTCGCCAAACCGATCATGACCGGTCCGGACATGTCCGATTTTGAAGACGAACTGGCCTTACTGAAATCCCACCAAGGGATTATTCAATGCCACAGTTACTCCGATCTCAAGGAAAGTCTTGAAACCTTGCTGAACCACCCTCAAGCCGCTGAAAATCTAGGCAAAGGCGCCAAGAAAGCGC
Source organism: Thiomicrorhabdus sp. (assembly GCF_041583835.1). Classification (GTDB taxonomy): domain Bacteria; phylum Pseudomonadota; class Gammaproteobacteria; order Thiomicrospirales; family Thiomicrospiraceae; genus Thiomicrorhabdus. The sequence continues at coordinate 19,409 of NZ_JBFHFC010000005.1, forward strand.
TTGAAGTTCAACAAGATACCTTGGAAAAATACCTCATTGCTCTCGACATTTTTATTAGCGGACACTAAAAATAAGGGTTTCGCTAAATTTTCATCTTCGGTATCATTAAATTTAAGGTAAAATAACTCCTTAACTTTGAAATTTAAGATGGATTGGAATTATGGCTCGAGTTACCGTAGAAGATTGTTTAACCCAGGTTGAAAACCGTTTTGAATTAGTGCTTGTCAGTGCAAAACGTGCACGTCAGCTTGCCAATGGTGCTGAACCGACTTTAAGTTGGGATAATGATAAGCCAACCGTAATGGCATTACGCGAATTAGCAGAAAACTCAATTGACCGTGATGTGGTCATGGCGGATCCTGATACCCCTCCGTATTTCAGCTAAGAAGCGTCCCTATCCAATCTATGCCCACACCAAATTCTCTTCAAGGCTTAATTGAAAAGGCGTCGCTTTATCTAAACGACGAGAGCGTCGACAAGATAAAAGCCGCCTTTGAATTTGGTGCCAAGGCACATGAAGGCCAAACCCGCAAAGCGGGAGGCGACTACATCTGGCATCCGGTTGCAGTCGCTGAAATTCTGGCTGAAATGCAACTCGATCAAGAGAGCATTATCGCCGCAATCCTGCACGACGTTGTCGAAGACACTCCCTACACCAAAGACGATATCATCAGTCAATTCGGTGAAAACGTTGCCGAGATTGTCGACGGCGTCACCAAACTCGGTAAACTGCAGTTCGAGACTCCCCAGGAAGCCCAAGCCGAAAACTTCCGTAAAATGATTCTGGCAATGGCACGCGACATTCGCGTCATCCTGATCAAATTGGCCGACCGACTGCATAACATGCGCACACTTGGCGTCATGCGTCCGGACAAACAGCGCCGAATCGCGCACGAAACCTTGGACATCTACGCACCGATAGCCGCACGATTGGGCATCAACGCGATCCGTATCGAACTTGAAGACCTCGGCTTTAAAGCGATGCATCCTTTACGTTTTGCAGTGTTGGAAAATGCGGTTAAAAAGGCACGCGGAAATCGTCATGAAGTGATTGAGCATGTCACCGAAACATTGCAGAACCGTTTGGCACAGGAAAACATTCCGGCACGCGTCATCGGGCGTGAGAAGCACCTTTACAGCCTCTATAAAAAGATGCGTAACAAGCGCCAAAGCTTCCGCGATATTCTGGATATTTTCGCTTTCCGCATCATCGTCAACACAGCCGACGAATGTTACCGTACGCTGGGAACGGTTCATTCGCTCTATAAACCGTTACCGAACCGTTTCAAGGACTACATCGCCATTCCTAAACCCAACGGCTACCAGTCTCTACACACTGCCTTATTCGGCCCTTACGGCATTCACCTTGAGGTGCAGATTCGTACCGAAACCATGCATGACGTTTCCGAACATGGAATCGCCGCACACTGGCACTACAAGGACGGGCATCAGAATAACGAAAACTCGCTCAGCTCAGTGGAAGTACTTGCTCAGGAATGGGTGAAAAACTTACTGGAAATTCAACAGAGTGCCGGTAACTCATTAGACTTCCTGGAAAACGTCAAAATCGACCTATTCCCGGACGTAATTTACGTTTTCACTCCGAAAGGTGACATCATCACCCTGCCTAAGGGCGCGACTCCGGTTGATTTCGCCTATGCGGTTCACACCAATATCGGCCATTCAACCGTGGCCTGCCGAATAGACAAAAAGTTGGTCCCGTTGCGTACGCCGCTAGAAAGCGGTAAGACCATCCATATCATCAAAGGTAAGGATGCCCAACCGAATCCGTCATGGCTGAATTTCGCCACCACCGCTAAAGCGCGATCGCAAATTCGCCACTACCTAAAGAATCAAAAGGCAGGTGCCGCAATCAGCCTGGGCGAAAAACTCCTGACCAAAGCGTTGCGTACACACAATATGGCTTACGACGGGTTGACCGAGTTGATTCGACGGGAAATTGCCGGTGCTTTAAAACTGGATCACTGGGAAGATCTTCTCAGCGAAATCGGTTTAGGCAACCGCATGGCCGGACTGGTCGCCAAACAGATTCACGATCTGCTTCTAGGAACGGAAGACAAAGTACCTGCAAAAGAACCCAATCCGGATACCCCTTTAGCGATCTCCGGTACCGAGGGTATGGTCATCAATTTTGCAAACTGCTGCCATCCGATCCCCGGTGATAAGATCGTCGGTTTTATCAGTACCGAAAAAGGGTTGGTCATTCACCGCGACGACTGCCATAACGTCAAGAAGATCAAAAACCAACCGGAAAAGTTGCTCGACGTAAACTGGGAAACCGATCACGAAGCAACCTATCTGGCCGAAATTCAACTGGAAGTTAAAAACCAGCGCGGCGCCCTGGCGACCATCGCCAATGAAATCGCTAAAAACAAAACCGATATCGAGCGAGTACGTTCGGAAGATAAAGACGAAACTTACAGTCTCATGAACTTTGTCATCGCGGTGCGCGACCGAACGCATTTAGCCCAAGTCATGCGCTTCCTTAAGCGTGTTCCTATCGTAGATAAAATCCAACGAATCTAACCGTTTTTTTACGGTATTCCGCACTCAAATATCCTAAAATGTTCAAAACCGGCCGACCTGTTAATTTTGCTACAATAGTTCGGCTTAACCATTTAATTGATAAAGGAACCCCATCATGCGCGAAGTGATTTCCACTCCTAATGCCCCTCAAGCAATCGGCACATACTCTCAAGCAGTACGCGTCGGCAACACGGTTTATCTTTCCGGACAAATCGCCCTGATTCCGGAAACCATGGAGCTGGCTGAAGGCGACATTTCCGAACGTATCCATCAGGTCTTTAAAAACCTGTCTGCGGTATGTGAAGCAGCGGGCGGTTCCTTACAGGACATCGTCAAACTGAATATTTTCCTGACCGATATGTCTCACTTCGCGAAAGTAAATGAAATCATGGCGGAATACTTCCAACAGCCTTATCCGGCACGCGCTGCGGTAGCCGTGAAAGAGCTACCTAAAGCAACCGACGTTGAAATGGACGGTGTTATGGCGCTCTCTTCTTATTAAACCGAGACCGCGACTAACCTTATCCAAAAAGCCCTCATTTCGAGGGCTTTTTATATTCACGACAGCTACATACAGCTGAACCTTTGAATATCCTCCTGCAACCGAAGCCGTACAAACTCTCCCCCAACTCAAACACACATTCACATTTGGAAACGTCGTATATCGACGTACAAAATGGTGCAATTCACACTTATTTAAGTTCAATTATCAAAATTGACTGAAATCTATAAAAACTTTCTAATTTTTTTATTTTATTTACGACTTAAATTTCTCTCACAAAACCCCTTCTTCAGCACTAAATCGGTACAAAACCGGCAAATTAGTACGTGATAAATTCCGCTGCATTCATACAACTACTTACCCTTCTTCCAATAAATTTTCACCTTTGCATTTTTAGTAAAAAAACTGGCATTTAAACTGCTTTTTGTCCGGAATCATTCAAAACTGAATCGTATAAAAAGGAATATCAATGAAGATTTCAAACCGTTTATACCTGTTACTGTTTATCGTTGGCTGCTTCATTCCATTGCAGGTATCCGCCGCGGACGAAACCCCTAGTCATGTGTTTCAACTCGCATCTGACTTGGAAAACCAAATCATGGCCATTCGCAAGGACGCTAAAATCCGTTCTAAAGTCAGTAAGCCGCCGGTACAAACAAACAAACTTCCGGTACACGTTTATTCCAAAGCGATTGAACTGAATGAAAAGATCATTCGTTTACAGCAAAAGTTTAATCTCCCTACTGCAGAACAAAAAACCATTCCCGTGCGCGACATCACGCCAACCGACGTATTCCAAATCGTACAGTTCCTTAACGAAGAACTCGGAAAGGTCATGGAAGCGAAAGGATTGCAATTCGAACACGCCGCATTTGTCGATAATAAGACCCCTTCGAGCACCTATGAAAAAATGATGGAAGTCTCTCTGGAAATGGATGATTTAATCGGGCCTATCGACCCGAACCAGGTATTCCGTAACAGTGAAATAATCGATGCCGAATTCGATCTTATCGCCAATAAGATGGGCGTTAAATTTCCGGATCGCAAAGTTCCTCTAGATAAAACAGCCTCTCCCTACGATTCAACGATTGAAGGCTTCATGAATCTGTACAAAATCGCCAAACTCGAACGCAAACTGGGCATTCCCGCAGTACGCGTATCGGACTTTCCTGTCGGCAAAATCACACCGACCGAGGTGTACGACATGACGAATAACATTCTGGCCGAACTCGTGCGCATCAAAGCAAAATTGGGCATCACCGACCCGGCTTCGACGCCAAAACTGCTTGAAGGCAAAAAACCTTACGAAGTGCATCAACTCATGGTTAAAGTTGGTCGAAAAATCGATGCTTTAGCACAGTAAGGAGCTCGTCATGTCGAAAACCAACAATCATTCGGGCTTTATATCCAATCTCAAGATGTCATCAAAACTGGCCATTGCGCCGGTTTTCGTTATTACACTCATGGTCTTGATTGGTGCAATCACTTACCTGAACTCCAACAAAATATATGATGCGGCAACCGGGGTAAAACAGACCGCGATTCCGGTAGTCAATCTGTCTACCGACTTGCTTAAGAACACTCAGCAGGCGCAGATTTTAATTACCAATTACCTATTGAGCCACGATGAAAAATACGGCAAAGAACTACGCCTATTGAAAGAGCGTGCGGAGTGGTTACAGGAAGAGCTAAAAACCTATCCTCTACGGGAAGAGGAACTTGCACTGCTCGCCAATATAGAAGAAGCCAACAAGGCGTATTTCGGACTTTCCATCAATAAGATCATGCCCAAGGCGATCAATTCGCTAGACAAATTGAATGAGGTCACCAACGAACTTGCACCGGAAGCGGTATTGCAACTGACCAACCTTAGCCGCTACTCTAATGAAGAGATCAGTAAGGAAGCGAACCTGGCAATCAAGCACTTCAATATTGCCCAGCAATACACCTTGCGTTACTACACTTCGCACAACATCTCCGACTTCCGCCGTATCGATCTGGAAATCATGGCGCTTAAAGAGGTGCTCGGTATTATCGAAGCTTTTCCATTGGATCGGCAGCAAAAAGGCTGGGTCAAAAAAGCTTACATCAACGTCAACAAGATCAACCGCGCTTTGTTTAGATTCAAAATGGATCTTGAGACCCTCGACACGATGGTTGATAAGAGCCTGGTCGAAATCACAACGAATCTGATCGATAGCTCGCAACGTCTGCAGGAAGAGATTTGGGGCATGACTCGAAACGACACTCAGCAGATTCAAACCAGTGCCGATACGTTGATTCAGACAACCCTGATTGCCACGCTGGTCAGCCTGTTCCTATCCCTGCTAATCGTGTTTTATATCTCACGCAAAGTGAATGCACCGATCGAACAACTTAAAAACACCATTGTCGAAGTTCACCATAGCGGCGACTTCTCTAAACTCACGAACATCCGTTCGAATGACGAAATCGGGCAAATGGCAATGGCATTCGACGAAATGTTGAAAGTGCAGCATGACGCAATTGAAGAGATTAAAACGGTTATGCACGACATGGCCGAAGGGGTATTCGATAATCAAATCCAAACGGATTTGGTCGGTGACTTCGACGAAATGAAACAAAACATCAACCGTTCGGTCATTCAGATCCAATCGATCTTCAGTGAACTCAACAACGTCAACCAGGCTTTGTCGGCCGGGGATTTCTCCAACCAAATTGAATTGGAGCTTAACGGCGAATTCGAACGTGCCGCCAACTCCGTGAACCGTACGGTCGACCTCTTAAACGGATTCGTCACCGAAACCAATCTGGTCATGCAGGCCGTCAGCCAGGGTGAACTGCACAACCGTATCAGCATCGATTTACCTGGACAGCTTGATACCATGAAACAAGCCATCAATGAAACCATTGATACCATTGCTCATGCGATCGACGACATCAGCCGTGTCACCCAGGCGCAATCGGAAGGTGATCTGACTAGTGTCATTACCACCGAGTATTCCGGGCGCTTTGGCGACTTGACCAATGCAGTCAACCAATCGATTATCGGGCTCTCCACCATCGTGCAAGACGTCCAGCAATCCGCCGAAAGCGTCTCGCTCATCGTCGGTCAAGTATACGAAGGCAGCAACAGCCTTTCCGGACGCACTCAAGAACAAGCGGCCAGTCTGGAAGAAACCGCCAGTGCGCTCGAAGAAATTACCGCAACGATTCGCTCAAATACCGAATCGGCGCAAGACGCCAACCAAATGGCTCACAATGCACGCGATAAATCTCAGGCCAGCATGGAAGTGGTTCAACGCGCACAGGAGTCCATGTCGCAAATCACCGAGTCCAGTCATAAGATTGCGGAAATCATCGGCTTAATCGACAGCATTGCGTTCCAAACCAATCTACTGGCTTTGAACGCAGCCGTTGAAGCGGCACGTGCCGGAGAACACGGTCGAGGTTTTGCCGTCGTGGCAAGCGAGGTTCGAAATTTGGCGCAAAAATCGGCAGAAGCCGCAAACACGATTAAGAGCTTGATAGAAAACAGCGTAAACCAAGTTCAATTGGGTGAAAAACAGGTTGCAGAAACCGGCAATACCTTAAACGACATCAATCAAGCCATTATCGAAGTCGCCAACATGATTGAGTTGATTGCCAAAGGCTCTCTAGAGCAACAACAAGGGATAGAGCAGGTCAACGCGGCCATTACCAGCATCGACCACATTACCCAGCAAAACGCCGCCCTAGCGGAGGAAACTTCCTCGGCCTCCACGCAAATGCAGGATGAGTCGGAAACGATGAAACAAACCATGGCCTTTTTCAAAGTAACCGATCAAAGGCGACTGACCTAAGGTTAAATTTTATAAACCTACCTGGCAAAACACCTTAACAGAACGGTTTTGCCAGTATTTAGTGCACAACTCACCACCTAATTACAATTTATAATTGTATATAAAACCATAATCTAAATATCAATCTGATAAATAAATAAAAATTACTTAAGGCTTAATTTTTGCTTATATAGCATTATTTATCGTCAAAAGTTGTGCCGCTATGAGTGATCAACCAATTGATATTCTGTGGGTTTTAATCAGTGCCGTGCTCGTGGCCATGATGCAACCTGGGTTTACGGCTCTAGAAGCTGGGGCCACACGCACCAAAAACTCGATCTCGACTGCTATTAAAAACGTCAGCGATTTCTTGATTGCTTTCATGATTTTTGTCATCGTCGGTGTCAGCATCATGCTGGGCAGCAGTTACAACGGAGTCATCGGCTGGAGCCCGGTATTCTTCTATCAATACTCCTTATCCGACTTGGTACTCACCCTATTCCATGCCATGTTCGCATCAACTGCGGTCACGATTATTTCCGGCGCGATCGCCGAACGGACCAAATACGCATCCTATCTGCTTATCGCCGTCATCGTCTCGCTGTTTATTTACCCAGTACAAGCACACTGGATCTGGAACAATGACGGCTGGCTGGCGCAAATGGGCTTTATCGACTTTGCCGGTTCCACCGTCGTTCATTCGGTCGGCGGCTGGGCGGCACTGGCCGCAATCTTAATTATCGGCCCCCGACTTGGGCGTTTCGATGAAGGTGTTATCAATTTTGAACAGTCCAATCTCGCCTACAGTGCACTCGGCGTATTCTTAATCTGGCTTGGCTGGATCGGTTTTAACGGCGGAAGTGTTTTAGCGCTTAACCAGACAACCGGTCTCGTCATTTTAAACACTCTAATTGCAGGTTCGATTGGCGGTCTGGCTGGCTTAATCTTCAGCAGAATGTTTACCGGTTACTATCAAGTCGTCGACATCATCAACGGCGTACTTGCAGGCTTAGTCGCTATTACCGCTTCGGCACACCTGGCTTCTCCGCTTTCGGCTATCCTGATCGGATTCATAGGATATGCCGCCTACCATATCGGGAAGCACCTACTGGTAAAGTGGCGCATTGACGATGCCATCGAAGCCGTTCCGGTGCACCTATTCGCCGGGATTGCCGGAACTTTGGCGATTCCATGGTTGGTAACGGATGTCGACTTTTACGAACAACTTAAAGTACAGGTCCTCGGTATCGTCGTTGTTGGCGCGCTCTCTTTCTGCACGACTTACATTCTCTTGAAACTGGTCAACCATTTCTACAAACTGCGCGTTTCCGAAGCAGGCGAAATACTCGGATTGAATATGAGCGAACACCAGGCATCAACCTCGATGTTCGATCTGGCCAGAGCGATGAATACCCAAGCGCAGGAGCAGGACTTCTCAAAGAAGATCATGGTTGAACCACATTCCGACGCTTCTTTGATAGCAACCTACTACAACCATGTTACCCAGGCTTTCAATCAGCTCAATGCCGAAAAAGAAGCGTTGATCGAAGAGACCTTCCACATGGCGAACTACGATCAACTCACCGGATTAGCCAAGCGAAGGCTCTTGGTGAACGAACTGTCTCGCTCGCTCGAACGTTTAAACAGGCAGCCGCAAATGAATGCCCTGCTGTTTATCGATTTGGACGGGTTTAAACTGATTAACGACGAATACGGCCATGACGCCGGTGATATTCTTTTGAAAGAGGCGGCGCTTCGAATTCAGTCCGTTATTCGCAAAACCGACCTTGCGGCGCGATTTGGCGGGGATGAATTTGTAGTCTTGCTAGACAACATTCAAAACGAAAGTTTTGCCGCCGAAGTCACCGACAAGATCATCAATGCCGTCAAACAGCCTATCTCTTTACCGAATAATGAAGAAGGTTTCGTCAATGCATCCATCGGCCTGAAAATCTTTGACCAGGAAATCAGGCTATCGGTGGATGATATCCTCAACCAGGCGGATAAGGCGATGTATGTCGCTAAACGACGAGGCAAAGGACAATGGGTACTGGCTTAATCGAAAATAAAATTAAATGCGTCTCTTTCGAACAAGCCGTATTGAGAAAGGCCGGTTGTTGAAACCGGCCTCAAGATGGTGAGAGGCTATACCGAATCAGAATTGAAGCACGGTATAGGGGATATTCAACCTCAAACGCCTTTAAGGCAATATTGCTGTCGCAACACTTTAGCCGCTTTGACCATATTAACCAAAGCCGCTTCCGTCTCTTGCCAACCACGGGTTTTTAAACCGCAATCCGGGTTGACCCATAAGCGCTCTTCGGGAATATTCTCGGCGGCCTTTTCAATCAAACCGACCATTTGATCCACTTCGGGCACATTCGGAGAGTGGATGTCATATACGCCCGGACCGATTTCATTTGGATATTCAAAATCCACAAACGCCTGCAATAATCCCATATGTGATTTCGACGTTTCGATCGTAATCACGTCGGCATCCATGTCGGCCACCGCTTCGATGATATCGTTAAATTCCGAGTAACACATGTGAGTATGAATCTGAGTCGAATCCTTCACCCCCGAGGTTGTCAGCCGGAAAGAGTTTACCGCCCAATCGAGATAATTCCGCCACTCGGATTTTTTCAGCGGCAATCCCTCTCGTAACGCCGCCTCATCAATCTGAATCATCTCGATACCGGCTGCTTCAAGATCCAAAACCTCGTCCCTCAACGCCAAAGCGATCTGATTGCATGTCTCATCTCTGGGTTGGTCGTCACGCACAAACGACCACTGCAGCATGGTCACCGCCCCCGTCAACATACCTTTCATGGTTTTATCGGTGAGGCTTTGCGCATATTGCGACCAACTGACGGTCATAGAGTTTTCACGTGAAACATCTCCGAAAATGATCGGCGGTTTCACACAGCGCGAACCGTAGGACTGCACCCATCCGAAGCGGGTAAAGGCATAGCCGTTCAACTGTTCGCCAAAATACTCCACCATATCATTGCGTTCCGGTTCTCCGTGCACGAAGACATCCAGACCGATACGCTGTTGACGCTCCACTGCATCGCGGATTTCCGCCTGCATTTTTTCAACATACTGCGTTTCGTCCAGTTCGCCGGACTTAAACAACTTGCGAGCGTGTCGAATTTCTTGGGTTTGCGGAAAAGAACCGATGGTTGTGGTCGGAAACAGCGGCAGATTGAATTTTTCTTTCTGTATAACCACTCTTTCCACATAAGGTTTTGCCCGGTTTAATGCGATTTTATCAAGCCCGGCATAACGCTCCCGGACCTTTTGATCATGAACCTTAGAAGAATTCCGGCGCGCCTCTAACGCCGATTTGTTCGCTGCCAACGCCTGTGCGATCGTTTCGTCATTCAAGCCATTCTGCAACGCCTTGGACAATACATTCACTTCGGCCAATTTCTGTTTGGCGAAACTCAAATAATTTCTTAATTCGGAATCCAGAGCATCTTCCAACTCTAAATCGACCGGGGAGTGTAAAAGCGAACACGACGGCGCTATCCATAAACGCTGTTTGAATTTTTCTTTTGCGGATCGAGCTTTTTGCAAAGCAAACTCGAAATCGGTTTTCCAAATATTACGACCTTCGACCAAGCCTAAAGACAATACCTTTTCCGCAGATAAGTTTTCGACCACCTCTTCCACTTGATCTGCACCACGAACGGCATCGACATGCAAACCGTCAATATCCAAACCGCTGACTAAAGCTAAATTATCACCCAAGTTATCGAAATAGGCCGCCAACAATAATTTCAAGCCCGATTTTTTCAAACCTTGACCCGTTCCATAGACTTGATTAAAGGCTTCTTTCCAACTTTGCTCCAGTTCCATAACCAGTATAGGTTCATCAATCTGAATCCATTTCACTCCGGATTCCGCAAGCAATCGAAATACTTGCTCATACACCTCAAGCAACTGAGGTAATTTTTGCAAACGTCCGCCCTCTAAGCCGCTTTCCTTTGCCAGATACAAATAAGTTAAAGGCCCGATCAAAACCGGTTTTAAAATAGCGGCATCCCCAACCAGGTCTTTTGCTTCCCGCAACTCGTCGAATAAGCGCGTGTCGGTCAATTTGAACTCGGTATCAATCTCCAGTTCCGGCACGATGTAGTGATAGTTGGTGTCGAACCATTTTTTCATATCGCACGCATAATCGGCTTTAGAGCCGTGACAATTGCCACCACAGCAACTTTGAACATCGTCGCTCGGGGCTCGCCCGCGAGCCATGCGAAAGGCCACTTCCAAATCGTACTTTTCCTGCCTGAAGCGCGAAGGAATCGCCCCCAACAACGTGCTCATATTCAACATCTGGTCGTAATAAGCAAAATCGTTCACCGGCAATAAATCAATACCGGCGTTCAATTGCGTCTGCCAATTCTGTCGGCGAATTTGTGCCGCGATTTGCGCCAACTCCTGTTCGGTTTTTTCACCTTTCCAGTAAGATTCAACGGCGAATTTCAATTCTCGTTTTTGTCCTATTCGGGGGTATCCCAGATTATGCGTTGTCATGTCGTTTTCTCTCTATATTTAAACTAGTCGTGTTTATTGAAGAGGGATGATAGAATTCGATTAATATGAAAACAAACGATTAATTTTCACATTAATATGAAATTACTTCATGATAGAGCTAAAACACCTTAAAACCATTCTCGCCTTAGCGGAACAAGGCAGCGTCAATAAAGCCGCCGATCTTCTATACATGACGCAATCGGCGCTTTCACACCAGATTAAACAACTGGAAAGCCAGCTAGGGCTTAAACTGTTCGAACGCAAAACAACCCCAATTCAGTTCACGCCTGCCGGTCAAACCTTGTTGAAAACCGCTCAAGACGTCCTGCCCAAACTGCAACAGACCGAAACGATCCTCCAAGCCCTTGAACAAGGGGAACAAGGCCGGCTATTCATCGGCGTAGACTGTCATACCTGTTTTGAATGGTTACTACCGATGTTGCGCCAATATCAACAAAAATGGCGTGGCGTAGACCTGGACATTCTTAACTCATTAAGCGACCGCCCCCTTAAGAAACTCCAACGACAGCAATTGGACCTGGTTATTACCTCGGATCCCGAATCGATGTCGAACCTTAAGTTTGATCCCCTGTTCAGTTATGAATTAGTGTGTGTCCTGCCGCAAAGCCATTCGCTTACCGGAAAAGAGTGGTTGGAACCCGAAGATTTCAGCGACGAAACGCTTATCGCTTATCCGGTAGAACAAAAGAAACTGGATGTATTCCGACGTTTTTTGGAACCGAAAGGCATCAATCCTAAACAAATTCGTCATTCGGAACTGACGTTAATGATGCTGCAACTGGTCGATTCCGGCAGAGGATTGTGCGTTCTGCCCAAATGGCTGATCGAAACCCAGCCCGAATTCAACCACCTGCCGACACGAAGCTTAGGAAAAGAGGGCTTATGGTCGATCCTCTATGCCGCCACCCACATTGACCTGCATGATCAACCCTATATACAGGACTTTATTCGGCAAGTGGCTGATAAAATGGCGCTGTCGCCTTAATCCGGGGAAGTTCGGAGCCGGCGTTAACGCTGCAAATAGCAACGGGCCCGGTGGTTTTTGATAGAATCTTTACATCCATTAATTTGACGACTTAAATGTTAGCCAGCTATCCAATTGAAAATTTAAAAGGCGTCGGCCCGAAACAGCTGGAAAAACTCCAACGTCTCGGGCTGTCCACGGTTCAGGATCTGCTGTTCCACTTGCCTCTGCGCTATCAGGATAAAACCCGCATCACCCCGATGGAAAACATCTTTATCGGCCAGGAAGCGTTAGTCGAAGGCGCCATTGCTTCCCAACACCTCACTCGCAGTCGACGCAGCAGTCTGTTGGTTAAAATTCAATCGCCGTCCGGCGACTTTCTGACGTTGAGATTTTTTCACTTTCATTATAGACAGGCTCAGCAATTCACGCGCGGCAAGACCTTGCGTGTATTCGGCGAGGTGCGCAGCGGTCCTAACGGTTATGAAATGGTGCATCCGAGTTATCAATTCATTGACCCGATGAACCCGCCGGAACTGGATGATACTTTAACGCCGACTTATCCCACCACCGAAGGATTCGGGCAGGCCAGTCTACTAAAGCTGATTCAGCAAGCATTGGCTTTAGTGAAACAGTATCCGCTTGAAGAGTTGTTACCCGATGAATTATTGACTGCGGAACACCTGCCTAACCTTAATCAGGCAATCATGACGTTACACCGCCCACAGCCGACGGACGACTTAAGTGCGATCAAACGTTTCGAACATCCGGCGCAGCAACGTCTGATCATTGAAGAACTGATCAGCCATCAGGTCGGTCTGCAGCAACTTAGGCAGATGGAAAAGCAACGCCTTGCCCCCAAGCTTCCACCAAGCCAAATGGCCAATGAATTAATCGCTTCTTTACCGTTCACATTAACCTCGGCGCAGCAACGGGTTCTACGGGAAATTCATCATGATCTGTCCCAGACCCACCCGATGCAACGCTTGGTTCAAGGGGACGTCGGTTCCGGTAAAACCATTGTCGCGGCGCTCGCGGCGATTCAGGCAGCCGAAGCCGGATATCAAGTCGCCATTATGGCTCCTACGGAAATTCTGGCCGAACAGCACCGCAATGCTTTTTCGGAATGGCTGGAACCTCTGGGAGTCGAAACCGCCTGGCTCAGCGGCAAAATGAAAGCCGCAGAAAAACGCTATATGCTCGGCAAAATCGAATCGGGTGAAGCCAAAGTAGTGATTGGTACCCATGCCCTGTTTCAGGAAGCGGTCAATTTTAACCAACTCGGATTAGTTATCATCGACGAACAACACCGTTTCGGAGTGCATCAACGCCTCTCCCTGCAACAAAAAGGCCACCAGATCGTACTCGAAGGCGAAACCGAAAGGGCAAATGAAGCGGTGGAAGTCCACCCTCACCAGCTGATCATGACCGCCACGCCGATTCCAAGAACCTTGGCGATGACCGCTTATGGCGATCTGGACCTCTCGATCATCGACGAACGTCCTCCGGGACGCCAAGCCATCGATACCGCCGTGCTCAGCAATGAAAAACGCATGGAAGTGATGACGCATCTGGCCGAACGCTGCCATCAAGGCGTACAGGCATACTGGGTCTGCCCGCTGATCGAGGAGTCGGAACTGTTGCATGCCCAAGCGGCGGAAGTAACGGCGGAGCAATTTCGCAGTTACTGGCCCGACCTGCGCACAGGGCTCATTCACGGGCGTATGAAAAGCGACGAAAAAGCCGCCGTGATGAACGCATTTAAAACCCACGAACTTGACCTGCTGGTGGCAACTACAGTTATCGAAGTTGGCGTCAATGTTCCGAACGCCAGTTTGATGATCATTGAAAATGCTGAACGATTGGGCTTGGCACAGCTGCATCAGTTACGAGGACGCGTCGGCCGAGGCAGCCTTAAAAGCCACTGTGTATTGCTCTACCAACCGCCCTTATCGGAAACCGGCAAAGCACGCTTACAGATCATGCGCGACACCGACGACGGCTTTAGAATCGCCGAAGAGGATCTGAAAATCCGCGGTCCGGGCGAAATTCTAGGCACACGACAAACCGGCGGATTACAATTCCGGATTGCCGACTTGAGACGCGATGCGGAATGGATTCCTTTGGCGCAACGCTGGTCGGAACAGTTGGTCGAATCGTATCCGCAAACCGTCGATAAACTCCAATCCCGCTGGATTGGCGAAAAAATTGAATATCAGCACGCTTAAGCACGCTAAGATACGATTAAAATAGCCATTAACAAACACCTTACAAACTGACCGGCAACTGATTATCCTATGCACTGGAAACCACAGCAACTCATTAAACGCTTGTCCCCTTCGCCGTCAATTCGCTCATGGTTACTGACACCGGGTTCTTTAACGCAAAGAATTCGTCAAGTCTGTCCGGAAATGCAAGTTGAAGTACTGTCCGAGGCTTGGCAGATTCCGCTTCGCAGCGAAGCCCTGGCGCTAAACCTGCCCATTCAAGAAAAGGCGTGGATTCGTTGCGTAATGTTAAAGTGCGGACAGCAGGATTGGGTCTATGCACGCACCGTGATTCCCCAAATGACCACCGAAAATCCCTGGCATTCGTTGCAGACGCTTGGCGATAAGCCCCTCGGTGAGGTCTTGTTTGAATTGAAAAATTTGGAACGAACTGAATTTGAATTGAATAAACAACCCATTGAAGCTTGGCCTTTGCTTGCAGAAAGAACGACAATTTCGTCACAAAATCACTGCTTTGCTCGACGTTCGTTATTTAGACAACATCACGCTCCGCTGCTGTTAACCGAAGTCTTTTTACCGGAAATCTTCGATAGCGAAAACGGATTAAGGCGATTGGAAAAATCGCATCTCAAGCATTAACATTAACGTCCAGTCGGCTTGTTTAAAATCATTATCCTCGGAATAGGTCACACCGGGCTGTACCTCGAAATAAAGCCAGTTCTTATACGCCCGTTCCCGCCAGTTAACACTGGCACCGTAACCGGTATTATGGACACCGACACCTTGCGTGTCCCAACTGAGCCAAGTTTGATAAGTAAGCAGACGGTAAGAATTCAATTGCTGATAAAGCAAAAGTTGTTCGGTCAATTCGTAATAACCATCTTGCTGCCACCAAGTTCCGTTGCTCTGGGTACGGAACAGAAACTCCTTATCAAGCCGTTTGTCGAATACAAGCTTGGAATTCAAACCCGGTCCGGCGAAACGCTCCCAGAAAACATCCTGCCCCATTCGTCCAACCCAGTTTGATCTCAAATTCCACTCATAACGTTTTTTAAGCCGAATGTAAGGATCCGGTTCAACCGTATTTTTAAAATTCATCCCGAAATCCAACAAGGTCGCCAACTTGTTGAAATCCTCCAAAGCGACCTGAAATCCGAAGGAAGCCGTTCCCTCTTCCTCAATCACTTCTCTCGCCAGGTCGTTATTAACCTGACCTTTAACACTGGTGTCCTCGGTTGTAATCAAAAGATGCCAGCGACGTTCGATTTTAGGTAAGGCAAATTTCGCACGCAGACGCATCGACATTTCAACCTGCCCGGAATCATGAAATGTCATCGGAGTCATGATATCCAAACGACTTCCTCTGGAACGCTCAAAGGCTTCTTCCGTCCCGAAATAGTCGTCGATACCTTCCGTGGTGCTCTGAACGTGCGAACCGAGCCAGACTTGAAACTGTTCCAAAGATTCCAGGCCTTGATTTAGCCAAGTATTGTCAATGCCGTCTAACAGGTAGAATTTGTCCCTTTTTGGCACTTCCTCCGGCTGTTCATTGTCGCTAGAAGCGTTCTGCTGTAAATCGCTAGAATCGACGATAGCCAAAAGCTGAGGGGCAGACTCAGAAAAGGTCGTCTGTAGATCGATTGAGTTAGGTTCGGAAGGACTGGCATGAACAGCCATGGAGACGATTATTCCACCAAATATTCTTAGGCAGTTTATAATGATATTTTTTGTCCAACCTAACAAAATAACACTCCCGAACCCCATTTATGTCAGATGCAATTTCTCAAATCCAAGCTTCTTATAATCCTCTAGAAGATAGAATACTCTTAAAGATAAAGACACTCAATCAACAAGTGTATTCCGCTTGGATTACGAGACGCTATATGCGCCTATTGATTCCCGCACTTCAAGGCCAACATCCGCAAACCGGTGAAGCCCTGTTTTCTTCGGAACAGTCCATTGCAAATCAAATGCGCTCGGAAGCCGCACAAGTTGAAGGTGATTTCGATACCGGCTACCAAGAACCGGAAGCACCCGAGTTTCCGTTAGGACAGGAGCCGATTCTACTTACTAGAATCACCTTTAAAGAGTTGGGAAGCGATCATCCGGAACTGAATCTAGAGCCTGAAAGCGGCCCGGGAATCGGGTTGCCGTTTCAACCGGACGTGCTGGGCATTTTGTTGAAAATTTTCAGCCAGGCGCTGAATTCGGCAAATTGGCAATTGGATTTGGAACCGATTCTACAGCTGCCTAAAGACAGCCGTCTGCAATAAAACTACAACGCTTTATCGATTACAATCCCAATCAACACTGCCAATCCTATCCAATGATTTTGCAGGAAGACCCGGAATGCAATATCGGAATCGTTTTTCTTCAACTGGAAAAAATGAGTGATAAACGCAACGGCCACCACGCCTAAACTGACATAATAAGGCCAGCCTAACGTAAATAATTCGGCCATCCACAGCAACAACAACCACATCAATAACTGAAATAACGCGATGATCTCCGGGGTATAACGTCCGAATAAAATGGCCGTGGACTTAACGCCAATCTTAAGATCATCCTCTTTGTCGCCCACCGCGTAAGCAGTATCGTAGATCAGCGACCAAATCATGGTGGCAGCAAAAACCGGCCAGACCTGCCAAGGTAATTCATTTTGAACGGCGGCAAAAGCCATCGGAATCGCCCACGCAAAGGCGGCTCCCAGAAAAGCTTGTGGCCAATAAGTATGACGTTTCATAAACGGGTAAAGCGCCGCTAAAGCAACCGCAACAAAAGACAAAACGATCGTCAATACATTCAACGTTAAAACCAAACCGAACGCAATCAAACACAGCACGGCAAAGAACAGAAGCGCTTGTTTTGCAGAAATTTCACCGGTAGCCAACGGGCGCCGACATGTACGCTGTACATGACCGTCAAAATTTCGATCGGCGTAATCGTTAATGACGCAACCGGCCGAACGCATCAGCACGGCACCGGCAATAAACACAATCAACAACCATAAGTTCGGAAAACCGTCTGAAGCGAGCCATAAGGCCCATAGAGCAGGCCATAATACCAAATAGATACCGATAGGGCGGTCTAGGCGTGTTAACGCGATATAGGCTTTTATTTTATTCATTAAAGGTCTGTTACGATTGTCTGAATTTCAGTAAAAGCACCCGGCGTCATTTCCAGCTGCGCCTCCGCTTTGCCTTGGATTTCTTTATAGTGAAGCCAAACCGAATGGCTCAATTTGCTCCAACGCATGACATAACCCCAACCAACCAAATGTGCTTGACCGGCATCCTGCCCTTGCAATTCCCAATCATGACTTGGTAAAACTTGTTTCAAAGGCTCGGCTAGAGCAGGGTTGAGACTCATGAAACGCACAATACAATCTCCATTGCCGTCTATTTCTTGCTGGGTTTTGCCCAACCCTTGATGGTCAGCTGTTTAGAACGACTTAACGTCAACTCCTCGGCCGGTACTTCTTTAGTGATCGTCGAACCGGCACCGATGGTTGCACCGTCGTTGATTTTAACCGGTGCGACTAATTGGCTATCTGAACCGACAAAAACCCGATCGCCGATTTCGGTCAAATGTTTATTAACACCGTCGTAGTTACAGGTAATGGTGCCTGCCCCTATATTCACCTCTGAACCCATCAAAGTGTCGCCGATATAACTTAAATGATTCACTTTGGAACCTTGGCCGATCTTAGCCTTTTTGATTTCGACGAAATTTCCAATTCGGGCTGAATCAGCTAATTCGGTACCCGGCCTTAATCGAGCATAAGGCCCGATCGCACAATTCTGGCCGATTAAACAATCTTCAAGATGGCTGAATGGATGAATGACCGTTCCTGAGGCGATACTCACATTTTTAATAAAACAATTCGCCCCGATAGAAACGTTATCACCGATTCGATTGTCTCCTTCAAAAATGACATTCGCATCGATCGTCACATCCATACCGACGTCAACTTTCCCGCGAATATCCAGGCGAGCTGCATCGATCAACGTCGTTCCCCGCTGCATTAGCTCTTCCGCTAAAACCCGCTGATATTGGCGCTCTAAACCATGCAATTGGCTTTTATCATTGACGCCCAATACTTCCAATTGTCGTTGCGGTTGAGTGGTATGTACCGAAAAGCCGTCAGCGACACACATGGCGATAATATCGGTTAAATAATATTCACCCTGTGCATTATCGGATGATAAATTAGACAACCATTTTTTTAGATACGTTCCGTTTACCGCCATAATTCCGGTATTAACTTCATTAATCGCTTTTTGCTCGACACTTGCATCCTTCTCTTCGACGATTGCCTGAACCTGAAAGTGCTGATCTCGAACAATACGGCCATATCCACTTGGATTTTCAAGACTAATCGTCAATAAGGACAATGGATGATTGCTATCTACCTGGGTGAGCAAATCCTGTAACGTCGATAATGAAGTTAACGGAACGTCGCCATAAAGAATCAAGACGACATCGTCGTCATTATAAAATTCATTCGCCTGTACCACAGCATGCCCAGTGCCTAATTGCTTTTCCTGCAAAGCGAATACCAATCCTTCACCTTTCACTGTCTCCCGAACCAATTCGGCACCATGCCCAACCACTGTAATGACTTTAGCCGGATTCAATTGTTCTGCCGTATCAATCACGTGTTGCAATAAAGCTTTATGAGCAAGAGGTTGCAGAACTTTTGGTAAAGATGAACGCATACGGGTACCCTTACCCGCAGCTAATATAACGACCTTTAAGGACATACTTGTTCCTATGGATTTTAATAATTAGATTGTTTAATTATAGTGCTTTTAAATAATGCCTTGGCGAAAACCATCTACAACCCAAAACAATAATTTAATGAGTTGCTTTTGCCTTCAGCACCAATGAATTATTTAAAAACTCTAGAGAAAAAAAAAGCGCCACAAGGGCGCTTTTTTCACAAAGATTAACAATTAAGCCAACCCAGTTTTATGCAAACGATCTCTTAGTTTAGAAATCGCTTGAATTTGAGCAACCGCTTCCGCTAACTCAACTTGAGCACGAGCAATGTCGGTCTCTGATTTAGCGTTTTCCATTGCTTCTTCAGCACGCTGTTTAGCCGCTTCAGCTTCAGCTTCATCAAGATCCGCTGCACGAACTGCAGTATCGGCCAAAACCGTTACTACACTTGGCTGGATTTCGATAATGCCGCTGTTGACGTAGAAGTGTTGTTCTTCGTCACCGCTAACTACACGAACTGTTCCAGGTTTTAACTGGCTAAGGAACTGGGTATGGTGAGGCATAACACCAACCTCACCATCGGCAGCCTGTGCAAAGAGCATCTCTGCTTTACCAGAAAAGATCTCACCTTCTGCACTTACAATATCGACTTGCATTGTGACTGCCATGATCAATTAACCTTTATATTTTTTAGCTTTCTCTAACACTTCGTCAATGTCACCAGCATACATGAATGCCTGCTCAGGAACATCGTCAAGCTCACCAGAGATAATCATTTTGAAACCACGGATGGTTTCTTTCAATGGGACATAACGTCCATCTTCACCAGTGAAAACCTTAGCAACGAAGTAAGGCTGAGAGAAGTAGCGCTGCATCTTACGAGCACGAGCAACTAGAGAGCGATCTTCTTCAGAAAGTTCGTCCATACCTAGGATTGCGATGATGTCTTTCAACTCTTTATAACGCTGAAGAGTCTGCTGTACACCACGTGCAACGTCATAGTGCTCTTGACCAACAACTTGTGGGTCTAGCTGACGTGAAGTTGAATCCAAAGGATCGATCGCAGGATAGATACCTGTTTCAGCAATCGCACGGTTCAATACAACTGTTGCATCCAAGTGAGCGAACGTAGTCGCAGGAGCAGGGTCAGTCAAGTCATCCGCAGGTACGTATACGGCCTGGATAGACGTGATAGAACCAGTCTTGGTTGAAGTGATACGCTCCTGAACCTGACCCATTTCATATGAAAGGGTTGGCTGGTAACCTACCGCAGACGGCATACGACCTAACAATGCAGATACTTCTGTACCGGCAAGAGTATAACGGTAGATGTTATCTACGAAGAATAGGATATCACGACCTTCGTCACGGAAGTATTCAGCCATTGTAAGACCAGTCAAAGCAACACGTAGACGGTTACCTGGTGGCTCATTCATCTGACCGTAAACAAGAGCAACTTTATCAAGTACTCCTGACTCTTCCATTTCATAATAGAAATCGTTACCTTCACGAGTACGCTCACCTACACCAGCAAATACTGAGTAACCTGAGTGCTCGATCGCGATGTTACGGATTAATTCCATCATGTTAACGGTTTTACCAACACCGGCACCACCGAATAGACCAACTTTACCACCCTTAGCGAAAGGACAGATCAAGTCGATAACTTTAACACCTGTTTCCAACAATTCCTGAGATGCCGCTAGCTCGTCAAAAGCTGGAGCTGCACGATGGATTGTCATTTTTTCTTCTGTTTCAACAGGGCCTGCGTTATCGATCGCATTCCCTAGAACGTCGAAGATACGACCTAGTGTTGCTTTACCTACTGGTACAGAAATCGCTGCACCAGTATTTTTAACCGCCATGCCACGCTTCAGACCGTCAGATGAACCCATTGCGATTGCACGCACTACGTTATCACCAACCTGTTGCTGAACTTCAAGAGTAAGATCTAGTTCATCAACCTTTAACGCGTCATAGATTTTTGGTAAATCAGCACCTTTAAATTCGACGTCGATGACCGGGCCGATAATTTGTACTATTTTTCCACTCATAATCTTTAACCTTTTATTGAAATACTTCAAACTTAAACAGCGGATGAACCACTAACAATCTCAGAAAGTTCCGCTGTGATTGCAGCTTGACGAGCTTTGTTGTAAGACAATTTCAACTCGTTAATCATTTCACCGGCGTTGTCTGTTGCATTCTTCATTGCCATCATACGAGCACCCTGCTCACAAGCAGCGTTTTCAACAACGGCACCAAAAACAGTGCTTTCAACATAGCGACGCATCAATAAATCCAATGCGGTTTTAGCATCAGGTTCATACAAATAATCCCAATACGTTTCGCTATCTGACTCAACAGACTGAAGAGGTACTAACTGCTGGATATTCGGGTTTTGTGCCATCGTGTTGACGAATTCGTTTGAAGCCAAATATACTTCATCGATCTCACCCGCATCAAACTTGTCTAAAACAACTTTGATGGTACCAACTAAGTCCTCAATATGAGGCGTATCACCTAGGTCAGAAACTGCAGCTACAACATTACCACCGTAACTACGGAAGAATGTTTTAGCTTTATTACCAACCAGAGCAAGCTCAACCTCAACACCTTGTTCTTTCCACGCCTTAAGCTGTGGCAAAGCCTTACGGAATAAGTTTGAGTTTAAACCACCACATAAACCTCGATCAGAAGAGATGACAATCAATGCAACACGTTTAACCGTTTCACGAGTCTGAGTATAAGGATGCTTATACTCAGGATGTGCACCGGAAACGTGTTCGATTACTCTCTTCACTTTTTCGACGTATGGTTTGGTAGCTTCCATGCGAGCTTGCGCTCTACGCATTTTAGAAGCCGCCACCATTTCCATGGCTTTGGTGATTTTCTTGGTATTTGTTACGGAACCAATTTTGGCTCGTATTTCTTTACTACCGCCTGCCATGGCCTACCCCTTATCTTAGTAAACGCCGTTTGCTTTGAATGACTCGATACAAGCTTTAACACCTGTTACGATTTCATCATCCCAACCACCTTTCTCATTGATCTTGGCGGCTAGTTCAGCATGTTCAGAGTTTAGGGAGGCATGTAACGCAGCTTCAAAATCTAGTACTTTTTCAACTTCGATGTCGTCTAAGTAACCTTCGTTTGCAGCATATAATGACGTTGCCATCTCTGCGATAGTCAAAGGTGAATACTGCTTCTGCTTCATCAACTCAGTTACACGCTTACCACGTTCTAGCTGTGCTTTAGTTGCAGCATCAAGATCTGATGCGAACTGAGCGAAAGCAGCCAATTCACGGTACTGTGCCAAGTCAAGACGAATACCACCACCCAATTTCTTGATCGCTTTAGTCTGAGCAGCACCACCAACACGTGATACAGAAAGACCAGCGTTCACAGCAGGACGGATACCTTGAGTGAACAATCCAGTTTCAAGGAAGATCTGACCATCAGTGATCGAAATTACGTTAGTCGGTACGAATGCAGAAACGTCACCCGCTTGAGTTTCAATAATAGGTAGAGCAGTCAAAGAACCGGTCTTACCTTTTACTTCACCGTTAGTGAATCTTTCAACATAATCTTCGTTTACACGAGCAGCACGCTCAAGTAGACGTGAATGTAGATAGAAAACATCACCAGGGAAAGCTTCACGTCCAGGAGGACGACGTAGCAACAATGAAATTTGACGGTAAGCCTGAGCTTGCTTGGTCAAATCATCATAAATGATCAATGCATCTTCACCACGGTCACGATAGTACTCACCCATCGCACAACCAGCATAAGCTGCCATGTACTGAAGAGCAGCAGGATCTGAAGCGTTAGCAGCAACGATAACTGTGTTATCCATTGCGCCGTATTCTTCTAGCTTGCGAACAACGTTATTAACGGTTGAAGCTTTCTGACCCATTGCAACGTAGATACATTTAACACCAGTGTTTTTCTGGGAAATGATCGCATCGATAGCAATTGCAGTTTTACCAGTCTGACGGTCACCGATGATCAACTCACGCTGACCACGACCAACTGGAATCATAGAGTCGATAGACTTAATACCGGTCATCATAGGCTGATCAACAGACTTACGATCGATAACACCAGGAGCGATACGCTCGATTGGTGAAGTGATCTTAGCGTCGATTGAACCTTTACCATCGATTGGACGACCCAAAGCGTCAACGACGCGGCCGTTAAGTTCAGGACCAACTGGTACTTCTAAGATACGACCAGTACAAGTGACTTTGTCACCTTCTGAGATGTGCTCATATTCGCCAAGAATAACCACACCAACAGAATCACGCTCAAGGTTAAGCGCCATACCGAAAGTGTTTTCGTCGAATTGAACCATCTCACCATACATTACATCTGACACGCCGTGAATAAGAGCAATACCGTCAGCGATGCTAACGACTGTCCCTTCACTGCCAGACTCTGCAGCACCATCAAAACCTGCGATGCGGTCTTTAATTAGGTTACTGATTTCAGAGGCATTCAATTGCATGTGTGTTCCTCTCCATTATTGGGCGATTGCTGCGCCAAGTTTGTTAAGTTGTGATACTGCTGAACCATCGATGGCCCAGTCGCCGACTTTGATTTTGATACCAGCGATTAAGCTTGGATCTTCCTCATAAGTAATCTCTACTTCGGCATCAAACTTAGCATTTAAAGCAGCACTTAATTTTTTCTTCTGCTCAACCGTAGCTTTACGCGCTGAAATAACCGTCGCTCTTACACGTTTCTCTTCCTGTGCTTTCAACTCTTCAAAAGTTTCTGAAAGTGCAGGAAGTGCGGCTAAACGTTTATTTTCAGCCATTACAGTTAAAAGGTTTTTACCTTCAGCGGAAAGATTCGCTCCCATTACAGATTCAAATACAGAAACTATATTTTCATCCGTATAAGATGGGTTGGCCATCATTGCTTGCATTGCTTCATCTGAAGCAATAGTCGCTAGATTTGCCAGCTCGTCCGACCACTCTGTTAGCTGATTTTTTTCCTTTGCAACCGCAAAGGCAGCTTCAGCATAGGGTCTTGCAATTGTCATTAATTCTGCCATAGAAGTTTTCCTTAGATTGATTTAACTAAGGTTTCAAGCATGTCATTGTGTGCTGATGCATCAACTTCTTTCTGAAGAATCTTTTCTGCACCAGTTACAACCAAAGAAGCGACTTCTTTACGAAGATCTTCTCTTGCACGACTAACTTCTTGCTCAATTTCTGCTTGGGCGGCAGCTTTAATACGGTCAGCTTCTTCGTTTGCTTTTACTTTCGCATCTTCTACGATTTCAGAGCTACGCTTTTCAGCTTGACTTAGTATGTTTTGAGCTTGAGCTTTAGCTTCCTTAAGCACTTCTTTTGCTTTTTGTTCGGCTAACTCAAGTTCATGCTTACCTTTCTCAGCGGCAGAAAGACCGTCAGCGATTTTCTTCTGACGTTCTTCCATTAGCTTAGACAGCGGCCCCCACAGCACTTTGTTCACAAACCAGACTAATAGCACAAATGCAATAATCTGGATGAGAAGCGTTGCGTTAATACTCACAGTGGTTACATCGCCATTCGTTATTTAAAAAATTAAATTTTCGATTTAATTAAGCGGTTTGGATTAAGCACCCAAAGCAGCTGTCATTGCACCGATGAATGGGTTAGCGAATAGGAACCACATAGCGAAAGCTAGGATGATGAATGGGAAAGATTCCATCAAACCAGCGAAGATGAACATGTTAGTCATCAATGCAGGACGCATTTCAGGCTGACGTGCGATACCTTCTAAAGTTTTTGAACAGATCAGACCCCAACCAATTGCTGAACCAAGACCAGCAGCAGCCAAAATTACGCCTACACCAATAGCAGTTGCAGAGTAGATATCAGCAATCATAGTAGCAGTTACTTCCATCGACTTTCTCCTAAAGTTTTACAAGTTAAAATTAAAAAAAATAAAAGTTAAAAATAAAGCTTTTTACTTCAGACCTCATTATGAAACCTCAAAGCAGGTGCGCTTAAACCTTTTTGGCGGTTCCGAAGAACCACCTATTCTTTTTATTGTTCCTAAGTCAGACTCAGTGACCTTCGTCGTGAGCCATACCTAGATAAACAATTGTAAGCACCATAAAGATGAAGGCCTGTAGGGTGATAACCAACAAGTGGAAAATCAACCAACCTAAATCTAGTAGGATTTGTAAAGGTGCCCAGAATAGCGCAGCGGCACCCACTGCTAAAGTTCCACCAATCAATGCGATCAGTAGGAATACCAGCTCACCCGCGAACATGTTACCGAACAAACGCAGAGCAAGAGAAAGTGGTTTAGAAACTTCTTCGATCATGGTCATTACAACGTTAACCGGGATAAAGAACTTTCCGAAAGGGTGGAATAGGAACATTTTGATGAAACCGCCCACACCTTTGATTTTGATGTTATAGAAAAGAATCAGAGCAAAAACCGTAAACGCCATTGCCAATGTTGTATTCAAATCAGTAGTAGGTACAACCTTCAAGTGTGCATGGGCATCACCGGTAATCAACTGATACAAATATGGAAGAAGATCTACAGGGATCAAGTCCATGAAGTTCATTAACCAAACCCATAAGAAAATGGTTAACGCTAAAGGTGCAATTAAAGGATTGTGACCAGGAAAAGCGTCTCTCACATTGGTAGATACGAAATCAAGAATGGATTCAACAAAGTTTTGGAATCCACCAGGCGTTCCAGCCTCAATCTGTTTACCTAAACGTGCCGCTACAAAAACGATCAGCGCGCCAAGCAATAAACTTACAACAATGGTATCCAGGTTAAATGTCCAGAAACCTTCGCCTATGTGATTATTTGTCAAGTGATGTTGAATATACTCGACAGTTCCCATCTTTTCAGCACTCAAGGGTCTTCTCCTTAGTCAGTCAAACGACGCTTACCTTTAAGATTGAACATCTGGCCGATTTGCATGACAACGAATGTCAGTACAACCGCCATCGGTTCGAACTTAAAGAGCGCCAGCCCTAAAACAAACAACACAGCCAACAGAATAAACCTGACGACTGCACTCAAATATAAAACTAAAATTCCAAATTTAGGGTCTTCTGCCGCTTTATCATTGGCTTTCTTGAACGTAATGCTTAGCATCAACACGTTCATTAAACCGATAAACAAGCCGTAAACAGCTGACCACAACTGACCTTGAGTAGCAAAAATAACCACGGCGATCAAGCCGATAATGCCTTGGATTTTCAACGGTTGACTAAGATTTTTGATCATCTTTCTTTTCTTCTACAACCGGGTCCAACTTACTCGAAAGCCTCATCACCTTTTGTGTGCCGCCTATAAAACCAAGCAGACCACACAAAAGTAAAAATATTGGTGTCGTTTCAAATAGCTGATCTAACGCATAACCAACTAAAAATCCCGCCACGATCATGGATGTAAAAATCGATCCGGCGCCCATCAATAGGAAATTTACCGCTGGTTTCGGCGCGTCACCTGCTTTTGATTTTTGTGGCTCTTTATTTGAATCACTCATTCGATGACAAACTCTATTAATGATACTTTTTAGTTGAAAATTGTTCAAGCTAAACGGCCGCACATAATAAAGCTTTATGACGTCAAAAGCTAGCTTATAAGTTTGTTTTTCTGTGTTTTTTCTAGGGGCTTGGTTTAAACTTACTACATGCTGTATATCATTAAGTTTAGGCCACTAGATATATTCGTCATCAAAACAAAATTTTTATGATTGAGATTTTCAATCAATTTTCTCTTTTTTAAAAAAGATTTAATAACCGGTTCAATTCTTCCAAATTGTCATAGCTAATTTCCAGCTTTCCTTTACCGTTTTCACGATGATTGATCTTCACTGGAGCGGCAATCTTATCGGCAAGTTGTTTTTGTTTCTGTTGAATTTCTTCAAATCCGGGAATTTGTTTTTTCTTAGCTTCTTTAATTACTTTCGATGGTACCAATATCTGTTGTACCGCCTCTTCCATCTCTCTGACTGACCATCCCTTATCAATGGCTTTTTCTGTCAACTCCAACTGAACTTCTTCAGGCAACGTAATAATGGCACGGGCATGCCCCATGCTGATCAGCCCTTCATGCAAGGCATCCTGTACACTCTGCGGTAACTTCAACAGTCTTAATAAGTTCGATACTGCCGTACGTGAACGCCCAACCGCGTCCGCCACTTCCTGCTGGGTTAACTCGAACTCTTTTAACAGGCGCTGTAAACCAATGGCGGTTTCAATTGGATTCAGGTCTTCACGCTGAATGTTTTCAATCAATGCCATCGCCAATGTTGCCTGGCTATCCGCCTGACGGACTACAACCGGAACCTTATCAAGACCTGCTAGCTGAGCCGCTCGCCAACGACGTTCACCGGCAATGATCTCATAACGATCATCATCCAGCGCCTTGACGACAATGGGTTGCACGACACCCTGTACACGAATGGAATCAGCCAGCTCTCTCAATGCCGTCTCGTCAAACTGTTGACGAGGCTGATACACACCCGCCTGTAACTGTGTGACCGAAAGCTTTTCGATACGTAGATCGGTATTGCTATTCTCTGACTTCTGTTTTGCACCAATCATGGCGTGAATGCCACGATTCCCCATTCCTGAGCGTTTTTTTGCCACGGTTACCCTACCTTCTTTTTCTATTGTCAGAGTTAATTTAAATTTGTGTTTTTCTTATCAGTTCATTTGCCAAAGCAAGATAAGCAATGGCACCATTTGAAGAGGCGTCATAATCCAAAATTGATTCACCATAACTCGGCGCTTCCGCCAATCGCACATTTCTTGGAATAATGGTTTGCAGCACTTTCATTCCGAAATGTGCAACCAACTGATTTGAAACGTCATTGGCTAAATTATTACGGCGATCATGCATCGTTCTTAACAAGCCGTCGATATGTAAACTTGGGTTAAGCTCTTCTTTAATCGTCTCAATCGTATCCATTAAGGCAGAAAGACCTTCCAGTGCAAAGTATTCGCACTGTACCGGAACGACGATGCCGTCAGCAGCAGTCAAAGCGTTCAATGTCAGCATATTCAACGTCGGAGGACAATCAATCAATACCGCATCGTATTCGGTCCGCACTTTCTTAAGGGCCTTACGTAAACGTTTCGGTCCCATATTCTCTTCCAAAAGTGCGACTTCGGCCGCCGTCAAATCACCATTGGCCGGCATCAAATCCAAATTTGCCAACTCAACATGCTGAATCGCCGAGCGGGCTTTGGATTCACCCACCAACACTTCAAAAACCGAATTCTCAAGATTGTCTTTGTCCACCCCGATAGCGACGGTACTATTGCCTTGAGGATCAAGATCAATCAATAAAACCTTTTTTCCCAAACGCGCCAAAGAGGCCGCTAAATTGACACTGGTTGTGGTTTTCCCCACGCCCCCTTTCTGATTTGCCAACGCAATCACTCTGCCCACGAACTCTCACCTAGTCTTTTAGTATTTAATCTTGAGTTATATAAGTTTATTACAATTCCGCCGGTTTACAGGCTTTAATCAACATACGTTGCGCCTCCAACCCGGGAACATGCAAATCAATCATGGCCTCGATTTTCACCTGGCCCGGTAAGTCTGAATAATCTTCAAAATCTTTCTGCGCTTTCATCGCCCACCAATATCCGTCAGGCTTTAACAGATGTGAGGTCCAATGCAACATATCTTCAAGCGAAGCAAACGCTCTCGAAACAATGCCGTCGTATAATTCTTCCGGCTGATAGGTTTCAACCCGCTGATGGAATATAGTGGTATTTTGCAATCCCAGCTCAGCCTTAGCCTGTATCAAAAAACGGGTTTTCTTGCTGTTACTGTCCAACAAATCAACTTGCTTATCGGGGTAACAAATCGCCAAAGGAATTCCCGGCAATCCTCCGCCCGTACCCACGTCGATCAATCTTTGACCACTAATATGAGGCACGATACTCAAGCTGTCCAGCAAATGCTTAACCAGCATCTCCCGAGGATCTCTAATCGCCGTAAGGTTATAAACCTTATTCCACTTTTCCAACAACGTCAAATAGGCCATCAACTTATCGATCGCCGACTCGGGCAGATCGATTCCGATCTCTCCAATCCCTTGTTGCAATTGAATTCTTAATTTTTCTTGATCCATAGTGAATTTAGGCAACCTTATTACCTGCACGATGCTTTTTGATTGAAATCAGCAAGATGGAAATGGCCGCAGGGGTAATACCCGAAATTCGGCCGGCCATGCCCAATGTTGCAGGCTTATGGTCACGCAACTTCTGCTTCACTTCATTTGAAAGTCCGGAAATCTTATCCAAATCCAAATCTTCCGGAATCTTGACCGATTCCGAACGCTTCATCTTATCGATTTCCTGCTTCTGACGTTCGATATAACCGGAATATTTCGCTTCAATTTCAATCTGATCGACCACCGCTTCGGAATCGACGCCATCACCGAAGACCTCAAGTTCCGCCAAAGCATTATAGGCAACGTTCGGACGTTTCAACAAATCAAATAGACTCTGCTCTTTACTCAGAGGCAGTGCCATCAACTCTTCGGCTTTCTTCGCTTCGGCATGCGCAGGGTAGATCCAAGTCTGCTTCAAACGATCCAACTCTTTTTCCAATGCTTCCATCTTGCTTTCAAATGCCATCCAACGGACATCGTCGATCAAGCCGAATTCACGCGCAATCGGCGTCAAACGCTGGTCGGCATTGTCTTCGCGCAGCATCAGGCGGTATTCCGCTCGCGATGTAAACATACGATAAGGTTCGCTGGTACCTAATGTAATCAAGTCATCCACCAAAACACCCAGATACGCTTCATCGCGTCGCGGATACCATTGCTCTTTTACCTGCGCACGGCGTGCCGCGTTCATACCCGCTAAAATCCCTTGGGCGGCGGCTTCTTCATAACCGGTGGTACCGTTGATCTGTCCGGCAAAGAACAATCCGTGGATGTGTTGGCTTTCAAGGGTCGGTTTCAGGCCACGCGGGTCGAAATAGTCGTATTCAATCGCATAGCCAGGGCGCATGATGCGTGCGTTTTCCAAACCTTCCATAGAGCGTACGATCTGCATCTGAGTTTCGAACGGCAAACTGGTTGAAATTCCGTTCGGGTAAAGTTCGATACTGGCCAAGCCTTCCGGCTCGATAAAAACCTGATGGCGATCCTTATCGGCGAAACGCATTACCTTGTCTTCAATCGACGGACAATAACGCGGGCCGACACTGTCGATCTCCCCTTGATCCGAATACATGGGTGACTGATCCAAAGAAGCCATAATGGCTTCATGCGTCTGTGCATTAGTATAAGTAATGTAGCAAGGAATCTGCTGCGGATGCATCGAACGCTTGCCCATATAGGAAAAGACCGGTGCCGGATCGTCGCCGTGTTGAATCTGCATCGCATCGAAATTAACCGTACGTGCATCGATACGAGGAGGGGTACCGGTTTTCAAACGCCCCACCGGCAAATTGATTTCACGTAAACGAGCGGCCAAACGATTCGCAGGCGCATCCCCGGCGCGTCCGCCTTCATAGTTCTGTAGACCGATATGAATTCTTCCGGCCAGGAATGTACCGACCGTTAACACGACTTGGTTCGCATAAAACTTAAGGCCCATTTTGGTTTCGACGCCACGAACGTGATCGCCTTCCAAAATCAGGTCTTCTACCGGCTGCTGGAAAATAGACAGGTTAACCTGATTTTCCAAACGGGTACGGATCGCCTGGCGGTATAGAACACGGTCGGCCTGGGCACGAGTCGCACGCACGGCTGGACCTTTGGATGCGTTTAAAATACGGAACTGAATTCCAGCTTCGTCAATTGCCAATGCCATCGCACCGCCCAACGCGTCGACTTCCTTAACCAGATGACCCTTACCGATTCCGCCAATAGCCGGGTTACATGACATCTGCCCCAAGGTATCGATATTATGAGTCAGCAACAAGGTTTTCAAACCCATGCGAGCAGACGCTAAGGCCGCTTCCGTTCCCGCATGCCCGCCACCTACGACAATGACATCATAATTTGAAATTTGCGCATCCATGTTGCTTTCCTTTGTGGATATGGCCGATTATGGGTCGACACTATAGGCAATCAAATAAAACTTTCATAAAATAGTAGTGTATTTTACCATAAGCTAATCCTATTCAACTAGGCATCCAACGCAATCCCTACCTCGGAGGTGAAAATGCACTCTTTTTACTACAAAAACAAGTGGATAACAGCCGGCTTTATCATCGGATTTTCCCTACTTTCCAGCTGCTCTTTAACACCACCTAAAAGTATGATGGATGTTCAAGCGGGTGAAACTTTTGTGCTTAAACAAGCCATTACCTTTCCTGCAGAGAAAACCCGCCAATTCATTCAGTTCGGCGAAGTAACCGGCAGCGGGTTTAACCATAGCGAACAGCATTGCCGTATCGAACTCTACGAAATGTCCAAGCAAGCCGTTACGATTCAACCAGAGAGTTTTATCATCAGCCGTGTCCAACTAGGCGAAGAGCAAATAGCTCGAACCGATCGATCCATGCAATTTGCGTCCAATCAATACGCGGCTATTCAGACCGACATCGCCAGAGACCCGATCATGTTGGCTATGGATAATTATGATCGTCCAGAAACCATGGATTTAGTACACCTGTACTTAAAATCCGATAAACAACCCAATGTTTACCGTCTGACCTGCGCAGGGGCTTTAAGCAATGGTGATTTAAAGGACGCACCTAGAAGTTATCGTCCGGAAAGAGCGGATATCAATCGAATCCTTGGAAACATCGGTATGATTCGCTGATAATTAAATAAGCATTTCATTAAATAAGTAATAAATACCACGTCATAAATATTATTACTTCTTATTCTCTCCAAAATGTAATAGACTGATTTCCATACAAATATCAGGTATTCCAGGAGAGAATATGCATTCACTTAAGTCCCGCTTCACTCTTGTTCTTACCATCGTTCTACTGAGTTTAGGGGGGCTTATGATTGCCATCAATACCTCCTTGGATAAAATCCAACAACTCGAAGAAACCTCCACATTCTCGCAACAGGTCCATAGCCATCTTCTGGAATTACGCAAGCAAGAAAAAGACTTTCTAATACGTAAGGACACAAAATACATCGACCAATTCAACGCTACCTACACCCAAACCCAAGAAAATATCCAGCAACTCTCTCACAACTTAACGGAAATCAACCAATCCAATGCCGTGATTGAATCTCTATCCTCACTGTTGCTTCAATACCGTGAACGCTTTATCGCACTGTCCGAATTACAAAAAAACATCGGCTTAACTCCCAAGGACGGACTATATGGCAGCCTAAGAGATTCGGTACACAAAGCGGAAGGGCTTTTAAAAGAGACCGGCCAGATTGCCCTGACGGCAGACATGCTAATGCTTCGCCGTAACGAAAAAGATTTTATGTTGAGATTTGCAGACAAATACCGAGATAAATTCCTTAAGAACTTCACTAAATTCGAACAAAATTTAGTATCCAGCAGCTTATATCCCGACCAAAAAAATACCGTTATGGCGGCGATGAATAAATATAAAACCGACTTTCTAGCGCTGTTTGAAGCCGAACAGAAAAAAGGTCTGGACGAAAATTCCGGACTGCAAGGCGAAGTAAGGGCCTCTATTCACGCAACAGAAAAACCCTTACAAGAATTACAAGAACACATCAACACCATCCTGGTTCAACAACACCGCAATATCGGCTTTACCCTATGGACCATCGCCATCTTGGCTATCCTGGTAATCGTCTTTATTCTGATACAAACGACATTTAAAGTTCTAAAAGGCGTATCGATTTTAACCAAGGGTATGCAGCACACCCGGGAAACCGGAAATTTCAGTCACCCAATCAAACACAACCTCAAAGACGAGTTCGGAGACATAGCCAATACCTACAACGGCTTGCTCAATAAAATCTCCGATGAAATGAACCATATCAATCAAATCATCACTGCCATTGCACAAGGCGAATTCAAACAGCGCATCAACCAAGAATACACCGGCGACTTCGAAAAACTGAGACTCAATCTCAATCAGGCCGTGGACAGTGTGGACAATACCATGGATGCACTTGAAGAGATTATGGTCGCTTTGGAAAACGGCCGCTTTAATGTCCGCATGAGTGCAACCGTCAAAGGAGCACTTAAAGCCAAGGTAGATCATTCCATGCATTTCCTCGAATCCGCACACGAAGAGATCCGCACCGTCATGAACCACGTTTCGCAGGGACTGTTCGACCATCGCATCCAAAGTGAATTGCCGGGAGATCTCGAGATATTGAAAGAGGTCATCAATCATTCCGTCAGCGAGGTTGATAGAGCGTTCTCGGAAATAAGCGAATACGCCGATGCGATCTCTTCCAACGATCTTACCCACACCATACAAGGAAAATTCAGCGGAACCGTCAACAAGGTTCAAAACGACCTGAACAACGCACTGAACAATCTATCCAATACCATTGCTAAAGTGAATGAAACGGCGCTTGAAGTCGAACAAGGCTCCAACCGGGTTTCTACAACCAGCACCAGCTTGGCAAAACGCACCCAACAAGAGGCATCCTCTCTGGAACAGACCGCAGCGGCAATCGAAGAGATGACTTCCAGCGTCACCCAAGCATCGGAAAACGCACGTCTAGCCAACCAACTGAGTAATGCAACCAAAGAGGAAGCGCAAAAAGGTGAAAAGGTCATGCAATCCACCATTCTGTCGATGCACGAGATTCAAGATTCAAGCAATAAGATTGAAGAGATCGTCACTCTTATCGACAGTATCGCCTTCCAAACCAACCTATTGGCCCTGAATGCCGCAGTTGAAGCGGCTCGAGCAGGCGAACAGGGTCGCGGATTCGCCGTTGTCGCCGGCGAAGTGCGCTCTCTCGCCAGCAAATCTTCCGATGCCGCTCAAGAGATCAAGCTTTTGATTGAAGAAGTCACTCAAAAGGTGGGAAGAGGGTCGGAACTCGCCGAACAATCCGGACAGGCGTTCGGAATCATTTCTGATTCCATCAATAAGGTTGTGACGATTGTCGAGGAAATCTCGATTTCTAGTGAAGAACAAGCCAAAGGCATCCAAGAAGTCAATCAAGCTATGAATAACATGGAATCCATCGCCCAACAAAATGCCAACATGGTGGAAAGTTCGGCACACCACTCGGTCGAGCTCAAACAAGATGCGGAATATTTAAAACAATTGGTCAATAGCTTTACGACCAAGCAACAACTGCAAAAAGCTTAACGATTAAAAAAACCCGCTTCTCTAGATTACTGATGATGCATTTCACTCACTTGACGAATCCGTTCCGCCGGACGGAACAGCTGCTGCATCAGATAATCCTGCAGCGCTTGAGGATAGCCTTGTTTCGCCAACGCGGTCTGCATACACAACAACCACGCATCCCGATCCGATTCGTCCACACGGATATGGGCATGCGCCATCGGAATATTAATGGAACCGTATTTTTCGGCATAGATCTGCGGGCCGTTCATCCAACCCGATAGGAAATGTACCAGTTTGTCCCTCGATTCGGTCAAATCATCGCGGTGCATCGCACGGATTTTTTTCGCTTCGGGCAAGGTCTCCATCGCATCGTAAAAATCATCCACCAACTTTACCAGCCCTGCGTGACCTCCGACAGCTTGATATGTAGCGTCGCCCATGCCGTATGCAACCGTCTGCTCGTTTTCTGACATTTGAATCCTTATTGTCGTTTTTCGCCCGCTAGGTTGGACGTTTACCATTCGGATTCGGTCGCATCGTCAACAATTCTTCGACCTCGTGTTGCGAATAACCGCGATCAAACGCGAACTGCGCCAACCGGCTGGCACGCGACTGCAACTCTTCAATCTGCATACCGTTTTCTATAGCTTCTTCCAGACACTCGGACAACATATCGATCGTCGCCCCCTCATTCTCGTTTTCATCCGCACCATGTTCCTGCAAACGCTTGAGGTTACTATCGAAACACTCCAATAATTGCCGCGACTTCAAGGTGTTTTTGATACTGATAATCTCATGTTCCGTCATTCGCACTCCTTATTCAAAATCAAGCAGACTGCATTCCGTCTGAAATTCACGACTTTTTACGCAGTACATAGCGCGGGGATTCTTGATAAAGATCTTCCCAATCTTCACCTTGAACAATATTCGGGGTTTGTTCCGAAATATTTTCGGCCGGTGCCGTATCCTTGACCCACTCGTAACCGAACAATCCAAATAACCAATTTATAAGACCCATACTTTTGCCTTACGCTTCCTATGACCCCTATACAGATTAAGACTACTGTCTAAGCGTTCGTGAAATATCAAATTCATCTTCAAAATTAGAGCGGTAAGGATTAATATCCAACCCACCGCGGCGCACATAACGTGCATATACAGTCAAAGCGTTCGGTTGGCATTGACGCATGATATCGGTAAACACCCTCTCCACGCACTGCTCATGAAATTCATTATGTTCACGAAAAGAGATCAGATATTTCAGCAGATTTTCATGGTTAATTTTAGGCCCCTGATAACGAATCACGATCGATCCCCAATCCGGCTGCCCCGTAACCAGACAATTCGACTTTAACAGGTGACTGTTCAAAGTCTCCTCAACCTCTCCTGCATCGTCATCCACCGTTAATAACTCCGGCTTAACCTGATAATCGTTGACCTCAATATCCAGTTCATCCAGGTTATCACCCGGCAAACGTCCAATCAACGTCTCTTCTATATCCAGACCTCGGACATCCACCGCAACCTCTGCACCGCAGGCGGCCGAAAGGTCTTCAATCCAATGATCCACCACCTGCTGCATGGATTCAAAACGGGTGCCGTTGAAAGAGTTTAAATAGAGTTTAAAAGATTTAGATTCGATCAAATTAGGCGAGTCCGCCGGAAATGCAAACTCGGCGATCACCGCAATCGGTTTGCCCTTAGCATTGAGCCATGAAACTTCGAACGCACTCCATATATCCAAGCCTTGGAAGGGCATGCTATTCAAATCAAAGCCTAATTCATCACGCTTTTCCTGACGTGGAATCGGAAACAGCAATGTCGGGTCATAAGCCGCGCAATATGGCGTGGACTTCCCCAATAAGCTCTCATTGGCCGTAGATGAAGCGGACTTCGATTTCAATTTATACTCTCCCAATCACAGGTAAACAAACGCCTATTATAACCACTTAGGCATTATGCGGCTGCAGACTCAAACCAAGACGGCTTTAGCCGGCAACATCAAAATTACGCAAGGCGGTTCTAAACGAATTGAACGGATTCAGCAACGCATCGGCGATGATGATTGCATAACCGATCCAATGAAAGAAGTTAGGTTGCTGACCTTCGACGAACCATAGATAACTCAACAAACCGGTTGCCAGAATGACGGTCAATACCGCCCAGAACTGGTCGATCAGAAATGCGATCGCGCTGACATCTCCGGATTTGAACATCTCGATAAACAGAATTAGAACGGCAATGGAAATAAACACATAGCCGACGGTTCCTTGCAAAGAGATCTGAAAATACTCCGTTGCAATCAG
Source organism: Thiomicrorhabdus sp. (assembly GCF_041583835.1). GTDB lineage: Bacteria > Pseudomonadota > Gammaproteobacteria > Thiomicrospirales > Thiomicrospiraceae > Thiomicrorhabdus. Next base: position 56,245 of record NZ_JBFHFC010000005.1, read on the forward strand.
AAATAAAACAATAAACAGCATCCACGGCAATCTGCCTAAAGTGGAAAAAACGCTCCCAGAAGATGAAACCGATACATTTGAACCCATGATTTTTTCCTTCTCTTAAAAATAACTAATCGTTTATAAAACCGAATGATGTTTAAAAAATTTTCCGGTCATCACTCTGCAATTCGCTTGGCATTTCCCAACTTTTCCAGCGCCTGATTGATACGCTGCTTGAAATAATACGGAAAATAATCGTAAGCCCCGGAATTTTCCATGCGAATGCCCAGCTCCCGTCCCTGAGCATTCACAAATACCAATCTTGGGAACGTAGTGACGTTATATAACTCGGCAATCTCGCTTCTAGACACTTCGTAACCGTCAAAATCAATCACCTTATCGTCCGCGTCCGCTTGCAGTTCGACAATCTCGATATACCCGTCAACCAGACCGTTCTCGACCATCGGTAACAGGGCGTTCTCTTCAAAACGCACGCATGGCGGGCAGCGTTCACGGGTAAAGTAGATCACCAATGGTACATTTTTAGCCTTAGCCTGTTTTGCCACCGCCGAAAAATCCTGAACTTCCTGCAAACGCCAATCGGCCTGAGCCGCAACCGCTAAGAACGAAAGTGCAATTACCCAAATCCATTTTCTCATCACATTCCCCTAATCGATGCCTAAAGCGTTTAAATCAACACGCTTACCTTTCATCGGCGGACACCAGAAATAACTGCCGCTAATCGGATGAGTGAAGGTGAACAACGCATCGGTAATACCGTCCTCCTGACCCACCATTCTTTTCAAAACCGCTTCATAAGCATCGAACGAATGGCCGAATGCCGTGAATACCAACCCTAAACGCTCGCCTTCCGACCACGGCATCGAGCGCCTGACCATAAACGCTTCCGGCTCGAAAGACTCTTGCGCCGTACGTTTCACATGCGCCGATTCAGGCGCGTCGTCCATCTCTTCATTATCGGCAATCCGGCGGCCAAAGGTATCGTCGCGCTGCTGCGGCGTTTTAGATTGAAACTGGGTTAAGTCATGCACCCATTGCTGGACGGCGACAAAACTCGAACCGCTCAAAGAACCTTGCGTGACCACAGCCGCCTCAATGGCTTCGTCGCCCACCGGATTCTCGGTGCCGTCTTCATAGCCGCTTAAATCCTGGGCATTGCCGTATTTAAACGCCTCGATACGGCGCTCTAAAATGAAAGCGGAAGACAATTCCGTAATCAAACGATTGGCATTCAAAACAATTTGGCCTCGATCTCGCCCTCTCAACCATAACCATAAAGCCTCGGGGGTCGACGGTATCTCTATGCCCTGATTCACCATAACCGGAAAAACTTTCAAACCGTCAATTTGAGCGTTCAAACCATTAGCCAGCGTCAAACCGATACCCATAACGATTGAATCGCCGTCCACCTGTTCCGCCAAGTGCTTCAAAGCACTTCTATAATCGGATTCCGGCTTCAAGGAAAAACTTAAATAGCAAGCTTGGTGCGGAATGGGTTTCAGAATGGCGGATTGAACGGAATTCTCTATCTTCATGTATACATGAACCTCTTTGTATCGCAAACACAGACCGTTTGCATCAGTTAGGTGAGTAAATTTAACATTGCCCACTTTATACAACAAGTTTATCGAGCCTCATGCTCGAAATACTCATCTATAAATCCGCTATAATCGGATTAATCTAAGTTTCTCTTCAATCGGAGCGTTCTTATGCAGGAACTGAACACGATCATGCTAACCGCTGGCGGGCTCGGCCTGTTTCTATTGGGCATGATCGTTATGACGGAAAGCCTGAAAAACCTGGCGGGAGATCGTATTCGCGCTGCCCTGTTGCGTTTTACCCGAACGCCGACCACCGGTGCCATTACCGGCGCTATCGGCACCGCTATCGTTCAATCCTCCAGTGCCACCACTTTGGCTGCGGTGGGCTTCGTCGGTGCCGGACTGATGAGTTTCAGCAATGCTCTGGGCATCATCTTCGGTGCAAACGTCGGCACCACCATCACCGGCTGGATGGTAGTCTTGCTCGGATTCAAATTCTCCATCGGCACCATCGCCTCCGCCATTCTTCTGGTCGGCGTACTGTTACGGTTATTCGCTCACGGCAAGTGGAAACACATCGGCCTGGCGCTTGCCGGATTCGGTCTGCTGTTTATCGGCATCGATACTATGCAGGCCGCGATGGCGGGATTGGTGAATTTAATCGATTTCAGCCGCATTCCATCCAATAATTGGATCGGTCTACTGCAACTGGTCGTGATGGGGATGGTATTCACGACTATTACCCAATCGTCCAGTGCCGGCGTCGCTTTGACCCTAACTGCTCTGTTTAGCGGAATCGTCGAATTTGAACAGGCGGTGGCTTTGGTCATCGGCATGGATATCGGTACCACGGTTAAATCGTTAATGGCGGCTATCGGCGGCACCGTAGGTGCAAAACGCACCGGCCTCTCCCACGTGGTTTATAACTTGATGACCGCGGTAATGGCGCTGTTCCTGATTACGCCTTATACCGAAGCATGGGCCTATTTCGGGGAAAATGCACTCTACGACAATGCGGAAATCGCTCTAGTCGGATTTCATACCTTGTTCAACTTTCTTGGTGTCTTGCTGATTTTGCCATTCAGTAAACCCTTCGCTCGCTTGATTAGAAGGATTATTCCTCAAGCCGTCGGTTCTCACACCGAGCAACTTGACCCCCAGCTTCTACAAACGCCGGAACTGGCTTTGAACGCAGTACAACAGACACTGATCGACTTGACCAAGGCGTTGTTACGACAGTTACATGCATTAATGCAAAATCCCAACGATCCGTCTTTACCTTCGCACCTACAACAATTACAACAAGAGCTGGACGAAACCCAAATCTATCTGGATCGAATTCACCTGACACAATCCCAAAGCCATCTCTGGAAACGCTTGGTTTCGATGATTCACATGCTGGATCATCTACAACGTTTGCACGAACGCTGCGAGGAAGAATCCGACCGCGCCCAAGCTTCTAAACAATTCACCATTTTGCAGAAATTTAGTCGTCGCCTCGAAAACGACATCGTCAACCTGCAAACGCAGTTTCAACAAAACCAATGGGATAATGCACTTAAACTAAGCCGTCAACTCTACTACTTTATTCGCCAGGATACCGAAGGCTATCGTCACAAAATGGTACAAAAAATGGGACAGGGAGAAATCAGCGCCGATGAGTGTCGAGACTCTCTTGAGGCCATTCGCTGGATGGAACGCATCAGCAAACACCTTTATCGGATCAGCTATCATTTGGAGAAAATGCTATTCGGTTCCGCAACGGGAAAAGAGAAAATCTGAAACGATCAAATAATTGGAATAAGATAATCACACCATTTTAAACACCTAACTCAAGAGATAAACAATCGATGTTAAGCATACTGATTTCGGGAATGATTCTAACCGCTTTGGCTTTAGGTCTATTGTGGGGTGGTTACAAAGTTTTACAGAAGCAGCCTCGATTCGCCGAATCGTTGAATAGCCGCATGGCCAATAAGCGCATGTTACAACTGACGCTTTTGATTTATTTCATCGGAATCACTGCCACCATAAGCATGATGGCAATGTAATCAAGACATACCGGTCAATCAGACCGGAATTAGGGTGATTAATTGTCGCGGCCGTATCCCATTCCAGGACGGTCTTTCTGATTCATGTGGCCTCTTTCTGCAGGTGGCTCGTCCGGCAACTCAACGCCCTTTTCTTCAGCACGAATTTTCATCTCTTCATGATGTTCTTCACGAATTTGGGCACGCTCTTCGGCAGATTCCGCTTCACGCATTTTCATTTGATATTCCTGACGTTCCTGCGGTGTCATCAACTGGCTGCCGTAAACCGGCTCTTCTTCCATTGCCATTGATGCCATCGGCAAAGCAAATAGCGCAACTAAACACAAAGATTTTACAACTGAAAATCTCGACATAACTTTACCTCATAAATATTAAATTCTGGTCAAAAATAACCGTTTCACTTTTAGCATCACGCTAATAAGTGAAGCTAAGTTTATGCTCAATTCTATAATTAAAGTAATGAATTTTTTCTATGCATCATCACACCGCAATAAAATCCTCTAATAGACTTTTCACGCGCAGCAATTATCCTTCAAAAAACCTTATTAATCCGTCCTGCCAAGCGGTTGATCCGCTTATACAAATCTTCTTTATAATGGTCGCACGCCAGGATGAGATGATCGATGCCCGCACCACTGTCTTGCTGAAAAGAGGCGTGCTCCAAAAAGTCTTTCAAGACCTCTAAATCATGCTCCAGACCAAGCAACTCGCCGAGTTCATCAAAACGTTTAACCGTCTTTTTTTGCCTCTTAACGCCCAAATTCTTTAACAAATTGAGTTGATAATAAACGTGTTTAACCCACTTACGCCATTGATGACGTAATACCGATCCCGCTTGTTTTTTAGTCGCTTTTTCCGACAACTCGATTTGGCGTTTAAAACTCTTGCGCAACCCTTTTTGTAGCGGGTTGTTTTTAAGGGGTTCGCAATTCAGATTTTGCCAGGCCGAACGCTCGAGCTGCAACATCGAAATAACGGTTGGCCAATGGATCGAAAGCGCTTTCCGGCTTTCTTTCAAAGAACGGTTCAACTGTTGCAATAACTGCTCTGCAGTTGCTTTTTCAGCCCCCGTGAGTTGAACACTGATTAAAGATAAAGAATCTAATAGAACTTGTTGATCGCGCTGACCGCCAAGCAATTTGGCGACGAGTTTAATGCGCCGATCGGCGGCTTCAAATTCCGGCTTGCCGACGATTAAACGAACCAATCGCCAATAGGCTCTCAAGCGCTTGAAAACAACCCGTAAATCGTGAATTGCTTCTTTGTCTTCACGTTGCGCCGACTGGCTCAACTGCAAAGCCCGATCCAACATTTCAATCACATGCTGCTGTATCAGCGGCGCCAAGCCAACATAATCCAAACCGTCTAGATGCTGTTCAACCCATTCATCCGTTGTAGAACTTTTCATCACCGACTCCTTGCCAGAGCAATTGACTGTATATCAGTTCATGGTAACCACGAATTTTGACAGTTTGATGAAGCTTAAGGCGAATTTTAGGTGATGTCTTCCAATAACCCATAATCGCAGCGGTTCGCGCGTAACGTGGTACAGAACGTCTCCACTTCGGAGTCCGGGATTTCGAGCGTCAAGGTGACCTGTTGCCGATAATCGACCTGCTTCAATTCGCCATTCGACTGATTCAACCAATGCCTGACATTCTGCTCCAAGGCAAAGTCGCAAGTCACCTGCATCTCGGTCATCGGAATCCGCTCCATGGTCGGCAAAATTTCCATTACAGCTTGCGCCGCCTGACCGTATGCGCGAGTCAAACCACCGGCACCCAACTTGATGCCTCCGAAATAACGTACCACAATAATCATGACATCACCGATGCCTTTATGTTGCAACACATTCAAAATCGGTTTGCCGGCCGTTCCCGATGGTTCGCCGTCATCCCCCATGCCTGCATTGGTCGCGCAATGCGGATTACCTAATTGATACGCCCAACAGTGATGACGGGCATCCGGATATTCCGCCTTAATCTCTTCCAGCCAGGCCATTCCGGTTTCACGTGAAACAATATGTCGGGCATAGGCGATGAAACGGCTCTTTTTGATCTCAATTTCAGCGACAGCTTGTTGCTCTGGAATCGGATAGGACATAGAGTTCTCTAGAAGTTCAATTTACAGTTAGGTTGGTTGCTCAAAACGAGATTGCCTACTTATTTTCCGATACAGAACGACGTGAAAATCCGTCCCAACAAATCATCGGAACTGAAACGCCCGGTGATTTCCGAAAGGGCTTCCTGGGCAAGGCGAAGATCCTCGGCCAACAACTCGCCGGCGGCAAACGCTTCCAACTGATGCATACCGTTCTCGGTCCACTGTAAAGCGGTTTGCAAAGCATCCAAATGACGTTTACGCGCCATAAACACACCTTCACTGGTCTGCTGGTAACCCATAACGGTTTTCAAATGCTCGGTCAGCAAATTCAAACCCTGCTTTTGCTTTGCAGACAACCAGATTACCGTGCGTTCACCCTGCTGTTCCACCATCGGTTCATGATTAATCAGATCAATTTTATTGCGAATCAACGTCACGGGAATGTGGCCGGGTAGCTTATCTAAAATAACCTGATCTTCCGGATGAATCTGTTCGCCGGCTTGCAGCATCACCAATACACGATCCGCATCATCCAACGCCCGCCAAGCACGCTCGATCCCGATCTGTTCTACTTGATCGGTCGCCTCACGCACTCCGGCGGTGTCGAGGATGTGCAACGGCATACCGTCTATATTGATCTCTTCTTTAACGATGTCGCGCGTCGTACCGGCGATGTCGGTAACGATGGCGCTTTCACGCCCCGACAAGGCGTTCAACAAACTGGACTTACCGGCATTAGGACGTCCTAGAATCACCACGGACATTCCTTCTCGCAAGAGCGCACCCTGCTGGGCGGATGCAAAGACGGCATGCAAACGGTCTAAAATATGACGTAATTGTCCGGCAACCTTGCCGTCGGACAGAAAGTCGATCTCTTCCTCGGGAAAATCGATGGCGGCTTCGACGTAGATTCTCAATTGCGTCATCTCTTCAACCAACTGATCTACCTGCGCCGAAAATTCCCCTTGCAAAGATCGCAATGCCGAACGTGCCGCCTGGTCGGACGATGCTTCGATTAAGTCGGCAATCGCTTCGGCCTGCGCCAAATCGAGTTTGTCGTTCATAAATGCTTGCTTGGAAAATTCGCCCGGCTCTGCCAGGCGGGCGCCTAACTCGACCACTCGGTTTAAAATCCATTCCAATACGACCGGACCGCCGTGGGCTTGCAGTTCAAGCACATCCTCTCCGGTAAACGAGTGGGGGCCGGGGAAAAACAGTGCAATCCCCTGGTCCAAAACCTCATTCCGACTACCGTAAAAAGGACCGTAATGCGCGTAACGCGGCTTAGGTGTCCGCTTCAGGACGGTCTCGGCAATCTGCAGGGCATGCTTGCCCGAAACACGGACAATCCCTACACCGCCTCTTCCCGGGGCGGTCGCAATTGCGGCAATCGTGTCGTGATTTTCAAAATCCATAATGGGTTCCAAACAAATAATACAAACAAAAAACGCCCTTACGGGCGCTTTGGTAATAGGGTTCGGTCAAAGCCGACTCTTAGGCGACCGTTTGATAAACCGTGGTTTTCAAATCCGTCACATAACCCTTTTGAGAAAACTCTTCGATCGTCTTATCCAATTTCTTCTTGGACGTGAAGGTCATCTCTTCCGCTTCGCCGTTAATGCTGAAAGACAAAACGTATAACGGCTTGGTCTCGACGTCGCTCTGAGGCGCAGAGGCTTGAATAGCAGGAGCCGATCCGTTCTCCAAAGGCATATAACCGTCTTTGGTCTTGTAGCAAATCGGTTGCATACCGTCGGCAACGATGTATTCCACCTTGCCGTACATCGGATGGTCGGTACCCGGTTTCTGATAAGATAATTGCATTCTCTATCCCTTTTTCTATCTAGATGCGCTGAGCGCGCTTATTTCTCTTCACCGGCTTCAATCTTCTTAGTGATGTACCACTGCTGGCTCACTGAAAGAATGTTGTTCACAACCCAGTATAGAACCAAACCGGCCGGGAACCACAAGAAGAAGAAAGTGAAAATAAACGGTAACGCTTTCATGACCTTCTGCTGCATCTCGTCCATCATCGCCGAAGGATTCAACTTCTGCTGTATATACATGGTGATCCCCATGATGACCGGCAGAATGTAATACGGATCCTGTACCGACAAGTCTTCAATCCATAACATGAACGGAGCCTGACGCATTTCTACCGAGTACAACAATACCCAGTACAGTGCGATGAACACCGGCATCTGAATGAAGATCGGCAAACAACCACCCAGCGGGTTGATCTTCTCTTCTTTATACAGCTTCATCATTTTTTGCTGGAAGATCGCCTTGTCGTCACCGTAGTTTTCTTTAAGCTGCTGAAGCTTAGGCTGGAACTTCTTCAAACGCGCCATAGAACGGTAAGAAGTTTCAGACAACTTATAGAAGACCAACTTGATCAACAAGGTTAGAAGGATGATCGCCACACCCCAGTTACCGACCAGACTATGAATATGGTTCAGCAACCAGAAGATCGGCTCGGCCAGGAACGTCAAGATACCGTAATCGATCGTCAACTCCAGACCCGGTGCGATATTCGCAAGCACGTCCTGCTTTTCCGGACCGATATAAATTCTGGAACTCAATTCGCCGCTGCTGCCCGGTTCAACCGTCACTAAAGGTTCTACCACACCGACTGCATAGCGATCATCTCCTAACGCTTTCGCGTAGAAAGAGTTCTGTGCCTGCTGATCCGGAATAATCGCCGTCAGGAAGTATTGCTGAATCATCGCACCCCAACCGCCTGTGACCGCTTTACCGGTAACCGCTTGGGTATTCAAATCATCGAACGAATGTTTGACGTATTTCTCTTCCGCATTTCCGTCGTATAACACCGGACCGGTATAAGTATGCATCATGAAATTGCTTTCAGGGTTGAAGCTGTTGCGCACCAATTGCGAATACAAACTACCGGACCAAGCCGTTTCAGTAGCGTTCTCAACCTTATAAGTCAACTCGACCACATGGCTACCCTTCTTAAAGGTATATGCCTTAGTCACTTTCACGCCGTCCTGCTCCCAGGTCATCGGTACGACCAAGGTATCGCCGGTCATTTCGAAACGATCCTGACTGACTTGGTAAACAGCTTTATGGTTCGGCGCCGGTAATTTTGCCGCAGCTTGAGTCGCAATCCCGTTCTGGGCAATATACAACAAAGATCCCGTATCGCTCATAATGTGGAACGGCTGACTTGGATCGTGGGAAGCGCCGTAATCCATTAGCTTGGCATCGCGAATATCACCACCGGCGGTATCAATGATTAAATCAAGCGTATCGGTCGTGACATGAACTCGCTGACCTTGCTGCATGGCCGTTTTTGCAGTTGGAACCGCAGTACTATGCGGCGTCGCCGTCGCATTAACTCCTGGAACATCCGTAGGCGCTGCAACAGAAGCATTCGTTGAGCTTTCTACCTGAGCAGATGCTGCATTTTGTTCAACGGTCGGTGCATTGAATTGCATCCATTGAAGCCAAATCCAAGTTAGCGTAAAGGCTAAAGCTAACCACCAGAACGATCTCATATTCATGATTTAAACCTTTAATTCTTCTTTTTTTGCTTCTTTAATTCGGTCTTTTAAACCACTTTTTCGAATTTTTCTAACCAAATGCAAAAAGCTGTTATGCAGGGTCTTATTATCGATGTCTTGCGTCCCCTTGCGACCCAAAACCACAATATCATACCCATTTAGGTCCTGCTTATGTAACCTAAATGCTTCTCTAGCCATTCTTTTTATTCGATTACGCCACACCGCACGCTGTAATTGCTTTTTACTAATCGCTAAACCCAGTCTTGAATAGGCTTTTTGGTTTGGACGAACAATTAAAGTCCAGTGACGATTGGCAAATTTTTCTGCATCACTAAAGACGTGTTGAAAATCTTTGGGAGAGAGTAATCGTGAAGATTTTGAGAAACCGAATTTGGATTCTTGGGAAGGGGAGGATAAGTCCCGGTGAGCTTTAAACTCGTCATTTGAATTCATAAACCCACCAGACTTGGTTTCTGTGTGTACCATCGCAGCACACCCAGAATTATACAGTTAAGCGTTTACGTCCTTTTGCACGACGAGCTGCAATAACTTTACGACCGTTTTTAGTCGCCATACGAGCACGGAAACCGTGAGTACGCGCACGCTTGATAACGCTAGGTTGGAATGTACGTTTCATGTCAGTTGTCCTTAATTTCTAATTCCGAAAGCGGAAAAAACGGGAATTATATAGAGTTATCAAAGAGAAAACAAATATTTTTAGCAAATTAGACAAATTCATTTCAAGATAATTCCTTTAACAAAATGAAGCGCTTACCCAATAAGTACGAACATTTCTTTATGTGCCGCCAACCCGAATCTTTAAAAAAATATTTTTTCGGCAAAAACAAGTTAACGTCATCCATCTTAACCATAAATTCATACTCCATGAAATCTATACCAATATAATAAATAAGATAACTGTCTTTTCACCAAACTAAACACCGAATAAATTCAGACTATGCCAGAAACATTTCTCCTAGAATTCAGTATTTATATCATCACCGGCGCTTTTGTCGGTTTTGCGGCAGGGCTGCTCGGAATCGGCGGCGGCCTGATTATCGTTCCGGTACTGACTAGCGTATTCGCCTACTTTTTAGAGACCGAACAGATCATCCATCTGGCCATCGGAACCTCTTTGGCCACCATCCTGATTACCTCGCTCTCATCGGTCAAAGCACATCACGGTCACGAAGCCGTTCGCTGGGATCTGGTCAAACAACTGGTGATAGGCGTTCTAATCGGCGCTTTTTTGGGAGGCTGGAGTTCGCAGTTTGTCGCTTCCAATATCCTTGGATATCTCTTTGCAACCATGGAAGTGTTGATCGCCCTGAACATGTTGTTGGCGATGAAACCCAGTCCGCATCGGGAAATACCGGGATTGGCAGGTAACACCTTTGCCGGCATCGGCATCGGCAGCCTATCCTCTTTAGTAGGAATCGGCGGAGGCACCCTAACCACGCCTTATTTAGTCTGGAACAATGTCTCGATGCACCAGGCCATCGCTACTTCATCGGCGGTCAGTTTACCCGTTGCCTTTGCCGGTACTTTCGGATTTCTGATTGGAGGACTGAATGCAGCAGACCTGCCTGCCTATGCCACCGGTTATATATATTGGCCGGCCTTTATCGGCATTGTTATCGCCAGCGTCTTTACCGCCCCCCTCGGAGCGAAACTGGCCCACCAACTTCCGGTCAGTCTATTAAAGCGAGGATTCGGTATATTTCTTCTGATACTCGCTGCTAAAATGCTGTTTTTTTCATAATTTTTGAATAAGTGCAAAATACCTTGTAAAAACAAATAATTACAGAACAAAAAAACGGGTTATCCACATAGCCGATTCACAGACTTATCCACAAAATCAGGCTATGAATTAAAGTTATTCACAGTTATACTTCTCCTTACGTTTTTAAACCTGCTGATTAAGCGGTTTAAACAAGCAAAATTCCCCATATAAAAAACGGCTTAGCACAATTTTGTGAGGGAAGTTTTGTTCCAAAATTTAAACAAAGGATACGCTCTTGTCATCACTGTGGGCCCAAAGTCTTAAGCACTTAGAAAACGATTTGAACGATCAACAGTTTCATACCTGGATTCGTCCCCTTCAAGCCATTGAAGAGGATTCGGTTATTCGTTTACTGGCACCCTCGTCATTTATCCTGGACTGGGTCAACAAGAAGTTGATGGACAACATCCGTCAGGCCGTCGCCATCGCCGCACCGATCAACACGCCGGAAGTCAAACTGGAAATCGGCGATTACGCGATTGAAACGATTGAATCACCTGAACAGACCGTACCACAACCTTTACAGATTAAGGAAGAGCGTCCGAAGACAACAGCTAAAAACAAACCTCAATCCTCTGCTTCAAGCCAAACCGGCAGCAAGAATACGATTAAGCACGGATTGAACTCCAACTTTACCTTTGACACCTTTGTAGAAGGTAAAGCCAACCAACTGGCCGCTGCGGCAGCCCGTCAGGTTTCAGAAAACCCAGGCGGCGCCTACAACCCGTTCTTCATCTATGGCGGCGTCGGTCTGGGTAAAACCCACTTGATGCACGCCATCGGTAACCAGATGATGAAAGACAATCCGAATGCGCGCGTCGTCTATCTGCACTCCGAACGTTTTGTGGCTGATATGGTTAACGCCCTTCGCCACAATAAAATTGACGAATTCAAACGCTTTTACCGCTCTTTGGATGCACTGCTGATCGATGATATTCAGTTCTTTGCCAATAAAGAACAATCTCAAGAAGAGTTTTTCCATACTTTCAACACCCTGTTGGAAGGCAACAAGCAGGTAATTCTCACCAGTGACCGTTTCCCTAAAGAAGTGGACGGACTGGAAGACCGCTTAAAGTCCCGTTTCGGCTGGGGATTGACCATTGCCGTCGAACCGCCTGAATTCGAGATGCGTGTCGCCATCTTGTTGAAGAAAGCTTCTGAATTCGGCTTTATTTTGCCGGATGAGGTCGCTTTCTTTATTGCTAAACGTCTACGCGGTAATGTACGTGACTTGGAAGGTGCTTTAAAGAGGGTCGGAGCGTTTGCCCAGTTTACCCAGCAAACCCTGACGGTTGATCTGGTCAAAGAAGCCTTAAAAGATTTATTGGCCTTGCAACAGAAAATGGTCACTTTGGAAAATATCCAAAAGACCGTTGCAGACTATTATAAAATCCGTGTAGCGGATATTTTGTCCAAGAGACGTTCGCGTAACATTGCGCGACCAAGACAGATGTCGATGGCGATCGCCAAAGAGTTGACCAATCACAGCCTGCCTGAAATTGGCGACGCCTTTGGCGGTCGAGACCACACGACGGTTTTACATGCGGTTCGCAAGATCAAAGAACTGCGCGAAACTGATCACCGCATGGATGAAGACTTTAACAGCCTAATTCGAATCATCACAAACTAATTAAAATTAACGTAAAGAGTGCTTAAGATGAAAATCAGTCTTTCTCGTGAAAACCTTCTAAAAGTATTGCAAACCGTCGGCGGTGTGGTCGAAAAGCGTCAAACCATGCCGATTCTTGGCAACGTATTATTCGACGTCTTCCAAAACACCCTGACGGTGACGGCTTCCGACCTGGAAATCGAAACACGTGCACAGACCGAATTGGAAAGTTGCGAAGTGGAACAGTTTTCGATCACGCTTCCTGCGATCAAGCTGATCAATATCGTACGCTCTTTGCCGGACGGTCTGACGATCGTACTTGATTTTGAAGGGTCGCGCTGTACGCTTTCGGCGGGACGTTCGCGTTTTAAACTTTCGACTCTGCCGGCAGACGACTTCCCAACGATCGATCTGACCCAGACCGAGTTGTCGTTCTCAATGTCTCAGCACCAGTTAAAACAGCTTATCCAACATTCAAGCTTCGCCATGGCCAGCCAGGATGTTCGTTTTTACCTGAACGGTATGCTTTTCGACATCAACAACCAGTCATTGCGTGTCGTTGCGACCGATGGACACCGTCTTTCAACCTGCTCGACCGAATTGGCAATCGACGGCTTGAATCCGACTCAGGCAATTTTACCGCGTAAAGGAGTCATGGAGCTGTCGAAACTGATCGGCGACGACGATTCGTTGATCCAGTTCTCGTTGGCTAAGAACTACCTGACGGTTCAATTTGAAGAAACTGTTTTCACCTGTAAACTGGTTGACGGACGTTTCCCGGATTACCGCCGAGTCATTCCGCAACATAACGATCAAGTTGTGCAAACCGATCGCGAATTGCTTCGCAGTCTGTTGCAGCGTGCCTCAATTCTGTCTAACGACAAATTTAAAGGAATCCGCTTCATCCTGAATAACAACTTATTGGCGGTTAATGCCTCCAACAGCGAACAGGACGAATCCCACGAAGATATGGCGATCGATTACACCGGACCGGATATGGAAATCGGTTTCAACGTCAGCTATATTCTCGACGTGCTGAACTCGATGCAGGAAGACTGCGTGACCATTCAGCTGAAAGACTCCAACAGCAGCTGCCTGATTGAATCCAATTCCGACGTCTGCCACTGCCAGCACGTTATCATGCCGATGCGTCTGTAGAACGGATTGATTTGATTCAATCCGTTCCAATCTTCTTGAGTCAAACTTACGTTTGACCCAAGGAGCCGCCCGCACTTTTATTTCGGCAATATTTTATCCTTTTCAAAACCCCGTAAGCGGCTCGAACTCTATCCAACTCACACATGTTTTGGCTTAGAATACAGTTTCACTACCAACCAGCGAACGTCAATTTTTATGAATAAGTCTCGCCTTGTCCGAATCGCCACCTATGTCTCGGTCGCCGTTGCCGTCACACTCGTGCTGATTAAAATTTATGCTTGGTGGCAAACAGAATCGGTCAGTATTCTCGCCTCTTTGCTGGATTCCACGTTGGATATCGCGGCATCCATCATGATTGCCGTGGCAGTACATATCGCGCAAACCCCACCGGATAAAGAACATCGTTTCGGTCACGGTAAAGCCGAACCTCTGGCATCGTTGGCGCAAAGCGTTTTTATCGCCGGGTCGGCCGGCTACTTGATCCTCTATTCTATAGATCGAATGCTTTCCGATTCCGTGCTCAAAACGCCGGAGACCGGATTAATTTTCATGCTGATATCTCTGCTGATGACGCTCGGGCTCATCGCCTTCCAGCGTTATGTGATTCATAAAACCCAATCGACCGCCATTAAAGCCGACTCGCTCCACTATCTAACCGACGTCATGGCGAACATTCTGGTTATTTTGAGCTTATGGTTAAGCCACATTCAATGGCTCGACCCGCTTTTAGCCCTCGGTATCGCCCTATGGATTTTACGCAGCGCAATCACTATCGCCAAAGAAGCCAGCAACCAACTGCTTGACCGAGAACTGCCGGAAGAAATGCGCCAACAAATCCAACAGATCATTCTCGGAATCCCCAATGTAAAAGGGTTTAACGATCTGCGTACTTATCAGTCAGGACCCAATTTTTTCGTGCAACTCGACTTGGAACTGGACGATTACCTTAGTTTGAAAGAAAGTCACCGCATCGCCGAACAGGTCACTAAAGCGCTGATTGATGAATTTGACAACATCGACGTCATGATTCATCAGGAACCGGTGAGTTTAAGAAACGATCCCCAGCACCACACCTGGGGAGAAGAGTAATGTTCCACGCATGACCAAAATCAACCAACTGCACATCCAGCACTTCCGAAACTGCCAGGATGCTTTATGCCAATTAAGCACAGGGCTAAACCTGTTTGTCGGTGATAACGCTGCGGGCAAGACTTCACTTATTGAGGCAATTTGGTTGTTGGCCACCGGACGTTCGTTTCGTAGCAGTAAGATCCAGCACTTGATCGAACACAACCATGAATACAGCACTATTTTTACCGAAGTGTCTTCCAGCCATGACCGACATCAAATTCATAGGCTCGGGGTACAAAAAAGTGTCACCAATACCTTGTTAAGAATTGACGGTGAATCCGTTAAAGGCCAAATCCAAATGGCCAGTTTGCTCCCGGTACAGCTACTCACACCGGAAAGCCACCGCCTATTGGAAGAAGGTCCGAAAGCCCGCCGCCAATTCATGGATTGGGGCTGTTTTTACCAGAGTCCGGAATTTATCCAGTTATGGCGCCACCACCAAAGAATCCTCAAGCAACGCAATCATGCGCTAAAAAGACGTTTACCCAAAGCTCAGATTCAATTGTGGGATTTTCAACTGGTGGATACGGCAATTAAAATCGATCAAATTCGCCAGGATTATCTGGAAGCCCTTACCCCCTATTTGGTCACCTTTTGCCAAGCACTGATGCCGGAAATGCACCAGGAAGTGGTTTGCCAATATCGCGCCGGTTGGCCTAAAAACGCGCCGGACTTACTGCAACTGTTGGAACAGAACTTCGACAAGGATATGCAAATGGGGCACACCCAATATGGTGCTCACCGAGCCGATATCCGCTTTAAATTCGGTTCGTTGGAAGCCATCAACACCCTGTCACGAGGCCAGCAAAAATTATTTGTCTGCGCTTTGTTGTTGGCTCAAGCGAGTTTGCATGAAAAAGTCGTTAACGAACCGGTGATTATGTTGATCGACGATCTTCCGGCCGAACTCGACGAAACCCATCGTCTGAAACTGCTGGAGCTCTTACAGATACTCAACATACAGCACATCATCACCAGTACGTCGGAATCGCTGATCCCGGTACTCAACCCGGAAACCACTAAAATCTGGCATATCGACTTGGGAAAATTTACCCAAACCGCCTGATGTTCGATATTCAAAATTATAAAAAAGGCCGATTTTATCGGCCTTTTTCGACATCCCTTAAGCAGTAATAGAGTTACTTCACCTCTACTTGTTTGGAAGTGCCATTACGTTCTTTTTTGGGCAAAACCACTTCCAGTACGCCGTCATTGGAAGAGGCGCTGACGTTTTCCGCATCCACGTTATCAGGCAACGTGAAACTACGCTCGAACTTACCGTAACTGCTTTCCATCCGGTAGTACTCTTCTTCCTTAACCTCTTCCTTGGTCTTGCGCTCTCCGGAAATCGTTACCCGGTTATCTTTTACTTCAACCTTGATATCTTCTTTTTTGACCCCGGGAAGATCGACTTCGATATGATAAGCGTAATCGCCTTCGCGAGTATTAACCGACGGAGAAAATCCGGCGAGATTCGCATCCGCCTTTTCAATACTTGGAAACAGACCCTGAAAACGCTGCTCCAGCTCTCTAAACTCTTTAAAAGGATCCCTTCTCTTCAATAGCATACTCATGCCCTTACCCTCCATTCAAACATGACTACAAACAAAATCCTTAAATACTGACAAGTATTTAGACTCAATATTCAAACGATTGTCGTATCTCAAATCAAATTAAAACCTTTTATAACCTAATGTTTTTTAATTGGTTTTTATTATTAAAATCCCCCTTAATAAAAGCCAAATTCACCCTCTTGTTATCAATAAACCAATAAACGTATTTTATAGATACATAACTAGTTGATTTAAAAGGAAAATAATGATCATTTTTAGGCCATACCTTTAGACGTCAACTATGCTATAATTCACCGGATATTTTTGTATTTAAAATAACTCTAAGAAGACACAAAATTCTATGACTGAAGAAACGCAATACGACTCCTCCTCCATCAAGGTTTTAAAAGGGCTAGATGCCGTTCGTAAACGTCCCGGGATGTATATCGGCGACACCGATGATGGCAGTGGTTTACACCACATGGTTTTCGAAGTAGTCGATAACGGAATCGATGAGGCCTTAGCGGGCCACTGTGACAAAGTAATCGTTACCATCCATACAGACGGCTCTGTATCGGTTTCGGATAACGGTCGAGGAATTCCGGTCGGCATCCACGAAGAAGAAGGCGTATCTGCCGCTGAAGTCATTATGACCGTGCTCCACGCCGGCGGTAAATTCGACGACAACTCCTATAAAGTCTCCGGTGGTTTGCACGGGGTAGGTGTTTCGGTCGTAAACGCCCTGTCCGAAACGCTGACTTTAACGATTAAGCGTGAAGGTCATATCTGGAAACAAAGCTACACGCACGGCGTACCGGATGCTCCACTTGCAGCGGTCGGCGACACCGATGAAACCGGAACCGAAATCCGCTTCCTGCCAAGTAAAGAGACGTTTACCAACGTTACCGAATTCAGCTTCGATTACTTGTTGAAGCGTTTGCGTGAACTTTCCTTCCTGAATTCCGGCGTACACATTGAATTGCTTGATAAGCGTGACGGCCGTCATGAAATTTTTGAATTCGAAGGCGGTATCAAAGCGTTTGTTGATTACATTAACACCAACAAGCCGGTCATTCACGAAAAGGCCTTTTACTTTACAACCGTAAAAGACGACATCACTGTTGAAGTAGCGATGCAATGGTCTGAAGCCTATCAAGAATCGATCTTCTGCTTCACCAACAACATTCCTCAGCGTGATGGCGGTACTCACTTATCCGGTTTCCGCGCGGCATTGACGCGTACTTTGAACAGCTATGCAGAATCGGAAGGCCTGAACAAAAAATATAAAATGACCATCTCGGGTGACGATGCCCGTGAAGGGTTAGCGGCGGTTATCTCGGTCAAAGTACCGGATCCTAAGTTCTCATCCCAGACTAAAGACAAACTGGTTTCTTCGGAAGTGAAAACGGCGGTTGAAACCGCAATGAACGAAAAACTGGCCGAATTCCTGTTGGAAAACCCAAAAGACGCGCAAGCGGTCTTCGCCAAGATCGTCGATGCCGCGCGTGCACGTGAAGCGGCGCGTAAAGCACGTGAAATGACACGTCGTAAAGGCGCTTTGGATATTGCCGGTCTACCAGGTAAGCTGGCTGACTGTCAGGAAAAAGACCCTGCGCTTTCAGAACTGTACCTGGTGGAGGGTGACTCCGCCGGTGGTTCCGCCAAACAGGGGCGTGACCGTCGTACCCAAGCGATTCTACCTCTAAAAGGTAAAATCCTGAACGTCGAAAAGGCCCGTTTCGACAAGATGCTGGCTTCCGCTGAAGTCGGTACGCTGATCACCGCATTAGGCTGCGGAATCGGAGCCGAAGAATACAACATCGAAAAACTGCGTTATCACCGAATCATCATCATGGCGGATGCCGACGTGGATGGTTCTCACATCCGTACTCTGTTATTGACCTTCTTCTACCGTCAATATCCTGAGTTGGTTGAAAAAGGCTACATCTACATCGCCCAACCACCACTTTACAAAGTCAAAAAAGGTAAGCAGGAAGCTTATCTGAAAGACGATGCGGAACTGGAAAGCTACTTGTTACAGACCGCTATTGACAGCGCAGCACTGTGGGTTTCCAAAGAAGGTCCGAGCATTACAGGTGTGGCATTGGAAAACTTGTCTAAACTGTACTTTAAAACCGTACACACAATTAACCGCTTATCGCGCCGTTATAATCGTAACTTCCTGGAATTGATGATCGAATCACCGACCGTGAATGCGGATTTGTTAAACGACTTCGATCAAGCCGGCAAGTGGACAAGCGAAATCCTGCCTCGTCTTAAAGCGGTTGGCGAAAAAGACAAGATCGAATACCAGATCAGTGTCGAGCCAGCCAGCGACATGGACAGCGGCGCCAAATTCCAAATTCGCCTACAACAACGCGAACACGGAACTTTAAGCTCGCAAGTTTACGATGCCGAGTTCTTTATCTCTAAAGAATACCAACAGATTGTCGAACTGGGTAATGCACTGCAAGGCTTATTAACCGAATCAGCTTACATCCAACGCGGCGAAAAAACCGAAGAAGTTCAAAGCTTTAAAGAAGCGATCGACTGGTTGTTCAATGAAGCCAAACGTGGTCAGAATATCCAGCGCTATAAAGGTTTGGGGGAAATGAACCCGGAACAGCTTTGGGAAACCACGATGAATGCCGAAGCAAGACGTCTGTTACAAGTCACGATTAATGACGCCATTCAGGCCGATCGCGTGTTCACAACCCTGATGGGGGATGAAGTTGAACCTCGACGCGATTTCATCGAATCAAATGCTTTGCAGGTTGAAAACCTGGACGTTTAAGTATCGCTTTAAATTAAGTCAGCCGTTTATTTTCCAAATCCGAAAATGCGAATTTTCGGGTTAAAAGAGCGGCTTATCGACTTAAAAAAATGTCAGCGTAGCAAAAATTTAATTTTGAAAAACAACGGCTTTTAGTTTCTAATACCCAGCTATTAGTCTAAAGCTATAAAAATATTAATACTTTTAAATGACCAAGCCCGGTCATTTTCGTTAATTTAGGAGACTGTGTTATGTCAGTAGAACATCCAATTGTAACCGTTACAGGTTCATCCGGTGCTGGTACGTCTTTCGTAAAACGTGCCGTAGAAAAAATCTTCGATCGTGAAAACTTAAACGTTGCGATCATCGAAGGTGACAGCTACCACAAGTACAACCGTGCGGAAATGAAAGAGAAAGTGGCTGAATCCAAAGAGAACGGTGGTCCGGTTCTGACTCACTTCTCGGAATATGCCAATGAATTCGGTGAACTTGAAGCGCTTTTCAAAGAATATAAAGAAAACGGTACAGGTAAACGTCGTTACTATATCCACAGCGACGAAGAAGCTGCAGAACATAATGCTCGTCTAGGCACCAACTTCTCATCCGGTGAATTCACACCTTGGGAACCAATTCCTGAAGGAACTGACGTTTTATTCTACGAAGGTCTTCACGGTATGGTTAAGCGTATGGATCACGGTCCGGAAGAAGGTATGCACAACGTCGCTCAGTATGTCGACTTGGGTATCGGTGTAGCTCCGTCCATCAACATCGAATGGATGCAGAAAATCTACCGCGACACTTCAGAGCGTCCATATTCCGTTCAGCAGGTTCGTGACGTCATTCTTGAGCGTATGCCTGACTACATCGAAACAATCGTTCCTCAGTTCCACCGTACACACATCAATTTCCACCGTGTACCGTTGATCGATACGTCGGATCCGTTCTCAACCATGTCTCCTGACGCACCAATGGGACCTGCACCGGAAGATTCCTTGATCATCTGTCACGTACGCCACCAAGACGTCGATCTTGAAGCCGTCAAGGAACAGATTCCTGGTGCTTTCCTACAGAGACCTGATACTTTAGTTTGTAACGGTTCTCACATGGTTCAAGCAATGGATCTAATGATGACTCCAATCATCCAGAACCTGATCGCTAAAAAACGTGCAGCTATGGCGGCGCTAGGACAAGCTTAATTACAACCCCTTGTATTAAGCTTAAAAAAACCCGCATAAAGCGGGTTTTTTATTGCCTAAAGTTTATCTTCTTTATCTTCGGCCAGAATCAACGTACCACCGCAACCGTCGCTTCCAGACGAATTTCATGTCCCAATAAGTCTTCCATTTTTCGTTTTACCCTATCGATCTGATCTCCCTGAAGAGACCTATCGGAAAGCAGCTTGACCGATACATACATCGGATCACCGCTACGAATCTTGACGTCCTTAACCTCTATTCCTTCTGTTTTCCAGCCTTCCAAAGCATAGACCACACCCTGCTCTTCAACCATTTTTGTGAACGACAGCACCAAAGGCATACTCACCAATACAACGAACGCCAAAGACAGCAGAATTCCCTTTTTAGCTAAATGGAACGGGCTGTACCCCATAATCAAAAAGGTTGCCGATCCGGCCAGGACAATACCGACCAGGTTAGTCATAAACAATAAAAAAGCGCCCCAGAAGACATCTAAATCCATCCAGCCGATTCCGATCCCGGAAACCGCCAAAGGCGGAACCAAAGCAACGGCAATTGCCACACCAGCCAAGCTTTTTGCCACCTCGGAACGGGCGCTCGCGTAAGCTCCGGCAATACCCGAAATGATTGCGACACCTAAATCCAGAATCGTCGGACTTAAACGCGCGCCGATTTCATGATTGATGGTATGTAAGGGCGTGAACAACGTCAGCAACGTACCGAAAAACAGCGCCAATAATACCCCTGTAGACAACGTCTTGGCACTGACGGTGACTAATTCGGCATTTTGCCGTAACACCCCCATCGAAAGTGAAATGATCGGCGACATCAAAGGCGCTAAAATCATCGCCCCGATAATCACCGGTGCGGAATTGGCAAACAGTCCGAACGTCGCCAACATCGTCGCTAACACCATCAAAACCAGATAAGATTCGGAAATTCGGGCATTTTCCTTTAAGGAAACGAAAGTCTCCTTAACCTCTTCCTGATCGGTGTGATGAATCCAGTGAAGCGGGCGGTTGATCACCTCATTGATCGCTTGGCCTTTTGGCAAGCCGCTGACTCTAATGGACTCTTTATGTTCGCAAATATCGAGTTTCTTAGGCAAACGGCTGCTTAAAACCGATAAAGCGTCGCTCTGTACGGAAACCTCGATTTTTTCCGCACTCAAAAAATTTCCGTCCACACTGTAATCGATATTGGTTTGGCTGCTGACCGTCAAGTCGGTGGTTTTAACGTGCCCCAAATAATCCGAGAGCGACGCTTTACGGACCGTTTTGGGCAACACGCGGGTCAATAAAAAATGCACCACTTCTGAAATACTTCGCGGCGCTAGAATAACCGCATTCAAACTCGCCTCGTCTTCCGTGGTTTCTCCCACGACACGCTTGGTAAAACTGCTGTTGCTGGGACGATACACAATGGTGATACCCAGAGCGGCCGTACTGATCACACTCTGTTTGGCGGTTTCGAGTTTATAAGGAAGAAGGCAGGTTTTACTCAAATTGAAAGCGAGCACCACCAATTGGGTTAATTTACTCCAGATACTTTCATCCACCCGTGCCGCGGGAATCATCGTCACCGGGTTGCCCAGCATCACGGAACTAAGAACCAATTGCCCGTTACAATACATCAAATCGGCGCTGACTGGCGCTTCCGAAGCCACAATATCGGCAATCGCATCTGCGGCCTTTTGAGGAACATCAAACGAACGATAAACCCGATTCATATCGGGATGAGGCAAAAACCCGATCCACCACTGTTGCTCTGAAGCGTGCGGAAGAAATCGATACAAATCTTCATCACCCAACCAAACCAGAACCCGGGTTTGAGGATCTAACTCCGGAAATGATTTAAGATCGAAAGCGACAAAATTACAGTCCATTTCCGCTAAAAACGGCTTGATTTCCTGTTCAAAAATTTCGGTTTTCCCGGCATCATAGACAACCGTATATGTGACCATTATCACTCCTTTGTAGACCGGACGCACAACATGGAATCCAGTTTACACATTTTTACTGATAATCACCAAAACCATTAAATGAATGACATAAAAAAACCCCGACTTAAAAGCGGGGTTTTAAATAAAGACTTGAATCAATTCGGTTGCTTAAAAACGATAAGTCACACCGGCTTGCAATATAGGCAGAAAGGTATAGTCACCCACGTCTTTTTGAATTTTATCCGCTTCCTTATTTAAAGCGTCCTGAACCAACTGACTCGAAGAGACATCCTGAGGACCGTTTCCGTCGTTGGCGTCAACCGTACCGGTACCGCTTAAAGAAACTGTTGGCGTTCCGGTAAAGATGGCACCGATTTCTACCATAGCACCCCAGCCTTTAGCAGGAGAATGGCCCCAGCCCAGACTCAATGTCGCTCCGTTATCCCAATCAAGCTGGCCGTTAAGAGCGACATTGGCATCGACGTCATAAGTGGTATCACCGATTGTGACCGACTGACCTGCAGAGGTGGTCCCTAAAGCCGACAATTTAAAGTTGTTCACCGCATAACCTGCCGATAAGAAAAACGAACCGCCAAACGGATGATAATCCAATGCCAAACGGTTAATGCCGCCATCGGATTCGACATCATATTCAATATCGGTATCCTTGGTGGTTTCACTCAAAGTCATACCGGATGATAAAGCACCGCGAATCTGTAATTGGTTGTTGATCGCATAATTCAATTCGAATGTCGGACCTGCGAATAAACCGTAATTAACACCCACACCTACTCCGTCTACACCGGATGCCTGGGCATCGACGGATAACGCTAGCGTGGTTGCCGCTAACAAAGAAACTCGAATCGCTTTTTTCATTTCATCATTCCATTGGTTTGAAAATATCGAATGCCCATTATGTGGAAATATCGGCCAAATATGAATAAGCGTTTATACTGAAAAAAGAATGGTTTAAAAGTCCAATGAATCGATCTTACGGCGATCGCGCTTGGTCGGTCGTCCAGAACCTTTTTCACGATAACCGACCAATGCCATATCGGCCGTCGGTTTACGCTGATTGAGCACTTCATTATCCACTTGATAAAGCGCCTGCGCCTGTTCGGCCGAACCGCGCTTATCACTGACGATTAACACCGTGACTTCAACCTGCCTGTGCGGCTGAGTGATCTTAAGCTTATCCCCTTCCGACAAGGTTTTACTCGGTTTCGGCTTATGGCCGTTCAACTCGATCTTTCCGCCTTTAACGGCATCCAGAGCCACTCCCCGGGTTTTGAAAAACCGGGCTGCCCACAGCCATTTATCAACTCGTAACTTATCCATATCGAAACGTTATGCCAGCCAGTCTTTCGGAGTCAAATAAGCATAAAGTTTTGCCTCTTCGGTTCCCGGCTCAGGCTGATAGTTATATTTCCAGGTCGCCATTGGCGGCATCGACATCAAAATCGATTCGGTGCGTCCGCCCGTCTGAAGCCCGAAGATCGTTCCGCGGTCAAACGCCAAATTGAATTCGGCATAACGACCGCGTCGATACAATTGGAAATCACGTTGACGTTCGCCGTATTCAACCGACTTGCGACGACCGACAATCGGACGGTAAGCTTTAATGAAGTGGTCTCCGACCGACTGCATAAAAGCGAAACATTTTTCAAAATCCCAACCAAACGTATCCGAATTCAAATCGTCGAAAAACAATCCTCCAACACCGCGGGTCTCGTTACGATGTTTCAAATAAAAATACTCGTCGCACCATTTCTTATACTTGGGATAAATCTCTTCTCCAAATGGATCGCAAGCGTCTTTTGACTGTGAATGCCAATAGACCACATCTTCTTCGTATGGATAATAAGGCGTCAAATCGAATCCGCCGCCAAACCACCAAACCGGTGCTTCACCCTCTTTCTCGGCAATAAACAAACGTACATTCGCATGTGAAGTCGGTACATAAGGATTACGCGGGTGAATCACCAAAGAAACACCTAATGCTTGAAAGGAACGACCGGCCAATTCAGGACGGTGTGCCGTTGCCGAAGCGGGCAATGTTTTACCGCGCACATGAGAGAAGTTGACGCCGCCCTTCTCGATCACTTCGCCGCCTTCAAGAACGCGTGTGCGACCGCCACCGGTCAATCCCATTATCCCTTCGTCTTCTTCTCGCTGCCATTCGTCAACGATAAACTCGGCAGACCCGTCCTCTTCCGCCAACTGCTGACAAATATCATCCTGTAGGCTTAAAAGGTACTTCTTAACCGCTTCAATATTCACTTGAGTGTCTGCCATGACTCTTCTTCCATCGTTTTATTCGTTACAATTAAGGTTTATTTTAACCTGAAAACAGGCATATTCATAAGGAATTCCCGGCAGCGTAAAAACCCACAAAGCGATCAACTTAACTTGTATTCAAGCATTCGAAAAACTATGATTATCGCTTATGGTGTCAGAACTTTTCTTGACCCGTCCATTTTGAGGTAATGCAATGACGCTACAAAAAACCTATAGTGCAACTTTTGCGGTTCTATTATTAAGCTACTGTACCGTTGCCCAAAGCAGTTGGTGGGAGCAAGGTTTGGAACTGTTAAAAGGTACGCAAACCGAAACACCGGCCGAAACAACCACCACAGCAACCTCAAGCTTATCAAGTGAAGAGTTGAGCAAGGCGTTTAAACAAGCTCTCAGCCAAGGGTCGGAAGCGGTCGTCAAACAACTTAGCTTAAAAGACGGCTTTAATGCCGATAAGGCGATTCATATCCCGCTCCCCGACAGCCTGAAAAAAGTGCAATCCCTGCTCGGTCAAGTCGGGATGGGAAACTTAATGGATGACCTAGAACTCAAACTCAACCGTGCAGCCGAAGCCGCTACCCCGGAAGCCAAGGATCTTTTCCTTAAAGCCATCCAAGGCATGACTTTTGCCGATGTACAAACCATCTATAATGGTCCGCAAGACTCGGCAACCCAGTACCTTAAATCGAAAACCAGCGATGATTTAAAACAGAAGATGCGTCCGATCATCGAAAATACACTTAATAGCGTCGGTGCCGTAGCCGCTTACGATAAAGTCATCGACCAATACAAAAGCATGCCTTTTGTTCCGGATGTAAAAGCCGACTTACTGAACCATGTCACCGAAAAAGGAATGGACGGTATGTTTTTATATCTCGCTAAAGAAGAAGAAAGTATCCGTAAAGACCCGGTTAAACAAACCACGGAACTGCTTAAAAAAGTATTTGGATCAAACTGATAAATTGCTATGAAATTACTTAAACCCCTCTTTCTAAGCTTAAGCTTATTTACCCTCACTTCCTGTGTCGTCGGTACTCAAACCACCAAACAAGGTGCCGTGGGAATCGAGCGCCAGCAATTAATGATGGTTTCCGAACAAGAGATGAACACCGGTGCGGTGCAAGCCTACGATTCCATCCTGAAAGAAGCGCGTGAAAAGAAGACGCTTAATACCGATCCGGTTATGCTCAAGCGGATTCGGTCGGTCGCCAATCGTTTGATTCCGCAAACCGGTATATTTAGAAGCGATGCACCCCGTTGGGATTGGGAAGTTAACCTGATTAAATCCGACCAGTTAAATGCTTGGTGTATGCCTGGCGGAAAAATCGCTTTTTACACCGGAATCATTCAAAAACTCAAGCTTAGCGATGATGAAATTGCAGCAATTATGGGTCATGAAATGGCACACGCATTACGGGAACACGGTCGCGAACGAGCGTCTCAGGCTCAATTGACTCAAGTTGGATTAGCCGCTCTGCAAGCTTTCACCGGCATTCAAGGACCCAGCTTGGATCTGACGGCAATGGCTCTAAATGTCACCCTGACACTTCCTAACAGCCGAACTCACGAAACCGAAGCCGACCGGATGGGTGTCGAACTGGCGGCACGTGCCGGCTATAATCCTTATGCAGCGGTTGATATCTGGCAAAAAATGAGTAAAGCCAACGGTAACGGTACGCCTGAAATTTTAAGCACGCATCCGTCTCACGATACCCGAATCAAGGACTTGAAAAAATACGCTAAAAAAGTCGAGCCGCTTTATCTTGCAGCCAGACGGGGTTAATACCCGTCGGCCTGAACCGGTCTAAAACACTCTGCTATCTAAGAACCTGCCCGCTTTGCGCATCGCGTATCTGGGTGGGTTTTTCCAACCCGCCAAGTGCGCCTTGCAAACAAAACAGTTCCTCTCCGAAGATTTCGACCACCTCGTCACACGACTTGGCCGGAGGTTGATTGGTGAGATTAGCACTGGTGGAAACAATCGGCTGCCCAAACGCCTGACACAATTGCTGTACGATTGGATGATCAGACACCCTTATCGCCACGGTATCCCGCCCGCCGGTAACCCACTCCGGCATTGACTGCTTTAATGGCAACACCCAAGTCACAGGGCCCGGCCAAGATGCCAACACCTCCTGCTCCCACGGCATTTGCATCAACTGCACATAAGGCAAAATCTGCTCTACGGAAGCGGCAACCAGAATCACCCCTTTCTCCACCGGGCGCTGTTTCACGTGAAACAGTTTTTCCACTGCTTGCTGATTAAAAGGGTCGCAACCCAAGCCATAGACCGCTTCGGTAGGGTAAGCAACCACGTCACCACCCTGCAGAATGCTCACTGCTTTTAACAAATTGCTTTTATTCACTAAATAATCATCTTCTGTTATCGGCTTGAACATCATTTAAACCAAACCTTCTTAAGCAACTCAAAAAAATTGACTAAAATTTAAGCAGGCTCACTCGGTTTAAATTTAATTGGATTGTTGATGAATTCGTAAGACGCGCTTAAAGACTTTTGGGTCCTTAATCTGGGTCATCTCACCTTCTCGAGGAATGTGCTTGTCTTTCAAACGTGACAAGAAGAAACGCAAAGCAGCCAAACGTAATGCCGCCGGCCAAGTATTTTGCTCGGCGTCGCTTAATGGGCGCTGTTTTTGATACGCCGAGACCATGGCATCCACACGTTCTTCGTCAAAATGAATCTCTAACGGATTTTCGGTATGCAGACGACACCAATCGTTCACCATGACCGCCAGATCGTAAAGGAATGCCGCATTACAGGCATAATACAAATCGATAATGCCCGACAGCTTATCACCGTCAAACAACGCGTTATCGCAGAACAAATCGGCATGAATCACGCCTTTAGGCAGATGTGCCCAATCAATCCCG
Organism: Thiomicrorhabdus sp.; assembly: GCF_041583835.1. Lineage (GTDB taxonomy): Bacteria > Pseudomonadota > Gammaproteobacteria > Thiomicrospirales > Thiomicrospiraceae > Thiomicrorhabdus. Next base: position 83,799 of record NZ_JBFHFC010000005.1, read on the forward strand.
GACTGATAAGCCAGTTCTTCCGCAATCATTTGCTTTTCGTCTTCCGGCAAATAACTTTCAATTTGCGTATAGGTGGTTTTCATCCAATTCAGATCACGGTCATTGGCACGATTTTCTTTGAAATCGGCGCCCGCCTGGTGAAAACGGGCCAACTGTTCGCCCATAACTCCGCACTGAACAACAGAAGGATCTTCCACGCCGCTACCGGTCAAACGCTCGACCAGTGCAGCCGGTTTACCGTACAGTTCTTTCAAATAACCGTTTGATAGAGTTGCGATTGGGTGGGCGGTAGGAATCTGATGTTCCGCCATAAACGCCATAATATCCAAGAAGTACGGCAACTCTTCAAACGTGTGATGTTCAAAGATGGTAAGTACAAATCGTCTGGTTTCCCCATTCAAGCTGGTATTCACAAAATAGTTGGTGTTTTCAATACCGGCACTGATGCCTTCAAAGGATTCCAAAGTCCCGACTTCGTAATCCTTTAAAAATTCGATAAGCTGGGGTTCTTCAACGACTGTATAGACAGACATAGAGTAAAGTCTCGTTATTGGGTAAAATGATTCAATAATTTTACCATAACAGGCAAACAAATGACCCAATCGAATGTGCAACTAATCACCAATCCGGAGAGTCCTTTTATTTTGGTGGATGGTTCCTCCTATCTGTTCCGAGCTTTTCATGCCATGCCGCCACTGACCAATTCCAAAGGACAGGCAACCGGAGCGATTTTCGGGGTTATTAATATGCTGGGAAAACTACTCTCCCAATATCAGCCGGAAAAAATGGCGGTCGTATTTGACGCCAAAGGTAAAACCTTTCGTCTCGACTTGTATACCGAGTACAAAGCCCACCGCCCTCCAATGCCGGAAGAACTCAGTTCTCAAATTGCACCATTGCATGAAATCGTCAAGGCATTAGGGTTACCGATTCTGGTAATCGAAGGCGTCGAGGCCGATGATGTCATCGGCACCCTCGCCCAACAAGCCACCGAAGCCAAACACGACACCCTGATCTCCACAGGAGATAAGGATATGGCACAATTGGTCAACGAACACGTCACTCTGATCAATACCATGAACGACAGCCTTTCAACGCCAGAAACCGTCGTCGAAAAATTTGGTGTACGCGCCGATCAGATTATTGACTACTTGGCTTTGGTCGGCGATACCGCGGACAATATTCCGGGGATTCCAAAATGCGGCCCAAAAACCGCCGTCAAATGGCTAAACGCTCATGGAACCATCGACCGCTTGGTTGAAAACGCCGACAGCATCGGCGGAAAAATCGGTGAAAATCTGCGCAATAACCTGGAACAACTCGCGCTTTCCCGTGAGCTGACCACCATTAAAACCGATTGCGATCTACCGGTGCACCTGCAAGACATCAACCGTCAGCCGCCGGATCTGGAAAAACTTCAGGAACTGTTTGCCGAATACGAGTTCAAAACCTGGCTAAACCAAGTCATGCAGGGTGAAGCGCCATTTTCCAAATCGAACGGAGCCAAAGCGCACAGCCAAACCCTAACTAGAAAGAATCCGGTTCAGGCCGCCGTTTCGTCATCAGAACCCGCATCATCTTCCCTGAAAGAGTCACAACCCTACGAGACGGTATTCACCCAAGCTCAGTTCGATCAATGGCTCGAACGCTTACAAAATGCCGAATTAATTGCCGTCGATACGGAAACCACCTCGCTTAATACCATGGAAGCAACAATCGTCGGTCTGTGCTTTGCGGTCACCGGAAACGAAGTTCGACATGCCTGCTATATTCCTTTAGCCCACGATTACGAAGGGGCTCCCGAACAACTTGATCAAGCCAAAGTACTGGAAAAAATCAAACCGATTCTGGAAAATCCGAATATTGCTAAATGCGGTCAAAACCTCAAGTACGATTGGCATGTATTTCAAAACCACAATATCGATCTGCAAGGTATTCGTTTCGATACCATGCTTGAATCCTACACTTTGAACAGCGTCGCCACCCGTCACAACATGGACGATTTGGCGCTGAAATATCTGAACCACCGCACCATTCATTTCGAAGAGATCGCAGGAAAAGGCAAGAAACAGCTGACCTTCAACCAGATCGATATCGAAACCGCCGCACCTTACGCCGCCGAAGATGCCGATATCACCTTGCAGCTACATGAAACACTTTGGCCGCAACTGGAAGCAGAAAACAGCTTAAAACAGGTGTTTACCGATATTGAAATGCCGCTTTTACCGGTTCTTGCGCACATGGAACGCAACGGCGTGTTAATTGATACGGAAATGCTGGCTGCCCAGAGTGTCGAAATCACCGAAAAACTCGGTCAGCTGGAACAGCAGGCACATTTAATTGCAGGAGAAGTATTTAACCTCAACTCCTCCAAACAATTACAGGTGATTCTGTTTGAAAATCTTGGTTTACCGGCCATCAAAAAGACCCCTAAAGGTCAACCTTCCACCGCCGAACCGGTTTTGGCGGAATTGGCTGAACAAGGCCATGAAATGCCGAACCTGATTCTCGAATACCGTAGTCTGGCCAAGCTTAAATCAACCTATACCGATTCTCTGCCTAAACAGATCAATCCGAAAACCGGTCGTGTACATACTTCCTATCAGCAAGCGGTCGCTTCTACCGGACGTTTGTCTTCAACCGAACCGAACCTGCAAAACATTCCGGTTCGTTCAACCGAAGGCCGTCGTATTCGTCAGGCCTTTATTGCTGAACCCGGCCATCAATTAATCGCTGCCGACTACTCGCAGATCGAATTACGAATCATGGCGCACCTTTCCGGTGACGAAGGTTTAATGAACGCGTTTGCACAAGGTAAAGACATCCATAAAGCAACCGCTGCGGAAATTTTCGGCGTTCCGTTGGATGCGGTCACCTCCGAACAGCGTCGTAGCGCAAAAGCAGTCAATTTCGGATTGATTTACGGCATGTCCGCTTTCGGTCTGGCAAAGCAACTGAATGTCGGCCGAGGTCTGGCCCAGGAATACATCAACCTTTATTTCGCCCGTTATCCCAGCGTCTTGACCTACATGGACACAACCAAGGAAAACGCCAAGGCCAACGGTTTCGTCGAAACCCTGATGGGACGTCGCCTTTACCTGCCCGACATCAATGCACGTAACGGCCAACTCCGCCAGTATGCAGAACGCACCGCCATCAACGCACCGATGCAAGGCACCGCGGCCGATATCATCAAAACCGCTATGATTCGCATAGAAAACTGGCTGAAAACCTGCCCGTTCGACATCAAAATGATTATGCAGGTACACGATGAATTGGTATTTGAAGTCGCGGAAGACCAGATCGAAGCGGTCAAACCGCACATTAAGGAATTAATGGAATCGGCTTTAGAGTTGAAAGTGCCTCTAATCGTCGATATCGGTCAGGGTAAAAACTGGGACGAAGCACATTAATTTCCCTTTTAATTTCTATTAAACAAGAGACGATTCTTCAATAAAAATCGTCATTATCGTTTAAAAGATACGGTATATTTATGCCAATAATAATTTTTACTTAGGAGTCTGTTTTGAACGTCCAACTTTCCAAATTACATAAAACTGTATTGGCATCCGCTTTATTCGGCCTGTCTTTTAACAGCTTGGCCGACAACAACATTAAAACGTTAAACTTCGCCTCACAAAATGATTTTGAACAGTTTGCCGAGAGCGTAACCAATGTTTTCGGTCATAAAACCATGTTCCCGGCCGAATATATGGGAGTTACGGGATTTGATGTCGGCGCGTCACTTAATTTTGTAGAAACCGGCTATAAACTTTCCAATCAAACCGAACGCAATAAAGATCTGTTACCGATGTACAGCCTTCATGCTTTAAAAGGCTTGCCGGGCGGTTTTGATATCGGATTTAACTACAATATCCTTTCGGACAGTAGCGCTTCAAGTTGGAGCGCCGAAGTCCGTTACGCCATTCTTGAAGGCGGGACGACCCAACCGGCCGTATCCGTAAGCGGAAACTATGCCCAAGCTTCAGGTATTGATGCCCTAAACTTTAATAGCTACGGCGTTGATTTTGGAATATCAAAAGGCTTTGCAAACTTGACCCCTTATGCAGGAATCGGTTGGGTTCTTTCCAGCGTTGATCCGGAGGTGGCCAATAGCAACTCGAGCGTCAACCTGAAAACCGAAAATCTTTCTTTAATGAAACTGTCGGCTGGCTTAAACGTCAACTTACTGTTTATGGATGTTATGCTCGGTTATAACCAAATCGGCGATTACGGCACTTACTCTATCAAAGCCGGTTACCGTTTCTAAATCGACTTTAACCATCGTTATTTATTAAAAAGGCCTCTTTATGAGGCCTTTTTAATATCGAAAAATCCGCTTGTCTTATTCCGACTCTTTTTTCTCTTTTTTAGACGGACGTTCATAAGCCATCCATTCGTCCAATTTATTCCACGCCTGCACCAACCCCTCCTTTTTCAAGGAAGAAAAAAGTTGTGCCGTGGCATGAGGATACTCTTCTTTCAATAACTTCTGCAATGTCAACAAACTGGCCTTGGCCGGTCCCTTTTTAAGCTTATCCGATTTAGTTAAAAGAATATGCACCGGCAATTTCAAATCCAGAGTCCAGTCCAACATCACGATATCAATCTCGGTCGGCGGCATACGACAATCCATCAACAAAACCAACCCCTTAAGACACTGACGTTTCTCGATATACTCCGACAACCCGGCTTCCCAAGCTTGTTTAATTTTGATATTTACTTTTGCGAAACCGTAACCTGGCAAATCGACTAAACGTCGTTCCGGATCACATTCAAAAAAATTGATTAATTGGGTGCGCCCTGGCGTTTTACTGGTTCGCGCTAACGATTTCTGAGAGGTAATTACATTTAAAGCACTTGATTTACCCGCATTAGAACGACCTGCGAATGCCACTTCATACCCGATATCTTCAGGGCATAAAGCAAGAGTCGGAACACTTTTTAGGTAAGTAGCTTTTTGATACAAAGGGTGTTGCATAGAAGAATCTTTAATACTTTATCAATGGTTTTCATAAGTATATACTCTACACTATTTTTTAAATAATTTATTAGCGGTTAAATTGGCTTGCCATGTCCGTTTAAAATATCAAAAATTGCAGAACTTATGACTCAAACAGAAATCTCCAAAACGCCTCCACCAAGCCCTAAAAAGAATAAAATTCTTGTCGATTTTTTGGGGTCGATGAATCTCGCGGTTACCTTATTGGTAATGTTGTCTATCGCTTCGGTAATCGGGACGGTTTTAAAACAGAATGAAACCACTCAAGACTACATTATCAAGTTTGGTCCTTTCTGGTCGGATGTATTTAATTCGCTCGGTTTATTTCACGTCTACGGAGCCGCATGGTTTGTTCTGGTTCTGCTGTTTTTACTGCTTTCAACCAGTGTCTGCGTCACCCGCAATACGCCCACTTTCATCAAAGACATCAAACAATACAGCGAAAAACTTTCACTAACCGCTCTGCAACATCAGCCGAATCATACGACTTTCGAAAGCAATTACAGTGCGGAAGCCGAACTGCAACACGCCCAAACGCTGTTAAGCAAAAACGGTTATAAAGTTAAAACTCACCATCGAGACGACGGCAGTGTTACCGTCGCCGGATTGAAAGGAAGATGGAACCGTTTAGGCTATTTCTTTACTCATATTTCCATAATCGTCATTTGTCTCGGCGCTTTGTTAGACAGTAATTTATTGCTTAAATTCCGTGAATTATCCGGAAATTTAATTCCCGAAACTCGTACGGTTTCTTTGGATGAAGTACCGCAAACCGCTTGGATGGGGCCGGAAAACCTCTCTTTCCGTGGTTCGGTTAATGTCCCTGAAGGACAAAAAACCGATGTATTGTTTTTACCTTATGAAGACGGATATCTCGTTCAAAAACTACCATTCACGGTAGAGGTCAAAGATTTCCGCATCGAATATTACGATACGGGAATGCCTAAATCTTTCGAAAGCGATTTGATTCTGACGGCACCCGAATTGGATAAACCAATTGTCCAAACCATTGCGGTTAACCACCCTCTTTACTATAAAAATTATGCAATTTACCAATCTTCTTTCGGAGACGGCGGGTCAATCTTAAACTTAAAAGTGCATCCCCTACTTTCTCCGATTGAAAATGCGATTGACCTAAAAACCTCCGTTAACAAAACCGAACCTTTAAAAACGCCTGTCGGACGCTTTAATGTTGAAATCAACGACTTCCGTCTATTTAACATGGTTCCGGCCACCGAAGAAGAAAAAGCCGCGACTGGAAAGAAATTCCATAACAACGGCCCTTCTATGGTCTTCAAAGTACGTAACGAACAAGGTAAGGCTTGGGAATACGACAGCTATATGATGCCGAGTTTACAAGAAGGACGTTGGTTCTTTATGACCGGCGTGCGCACCATGAACAGCGAACCATTCCGTTACCTGTTTATTCCGGCGGACGGTAATAAACAGAAAGATCGTTTCTTCAAATTCCTGGCTCTAGTCAACAATCCGGTCGAGAGCGCGAAGATATTGACTCAATCGTTCCCGAAAACCGATCAGGTTGAAGAGAAAACCTATGAATTGCAGATCAGGTTAATGCAACAATTATTGAGTCTTTTCCGATCCAAAGGTTTTGACGGAATTACTCAATTCGTTAATAAAAACGTACCGAAAGAAGAACGCGAAAAAGTGTCCGACTACTACTTCAGTCAAACCAGTTTCGCCCTTCAAAGTCTTTACCTGAACACTCTACAACAAGAAGGTAAAAAAGTCGTTCAAGATCAAGACATTTCCGATTTCGACAAACGTTGGTTTGAAGATGCTTTAAATGCTTTGAACAGTTTGCCGCACTTCGGACCGCCGATGTATTTTGAAATGAAATCATTCAAACAAATTCAAGCAACCGGCCTCCAAATCACTAAATCACCTGGTAAAGATGTGGTTTATTTTGGTAGTGCAATGCTTATAATCGGTGTTTTCTTTTTGTTCTATGTGCGCCAGAAACGCATTTGGGTAAACATTCGAAGCAAACAATCCGACGATTCGAACGAAGCAAAATCAACTGAAATCACTGTGGCTGGTAGGGATAAAAAGCCTTTACCGGAAACCGAAACTGAATTTAATGCGTTAGTTGAAGCAATTCGACAGCCCGTTAATAAACAAACAGATTAAAGGTAAAAAACCATGCACACTAACAGCGTCACGAATGAATTCAATTCATCAGAAAAAAAGCACTTTGATTTAAGAAACATTGTGTGGGCGATTTTTGTCATTGCCAGTAGTTTAATCGGCTGGAACCAATACGGCGCCTTAATGGACTACTATGAAGACAGTATATTGGCCGGCGCAACCATTGGCTTGATCTGGCTGGGCGTGACCTGGCGCAGTTTCCAACCTGCCGCCGTTGCCGTCGCCCTATTGAGTCTGTTAGCCATTTACACTTATCAATCTCACGGTAATGTCATCAGTGCTAATGAACAAGCTTTCTTCCTGAAATACCTAATCTCCAGCCAATCGGCGATCATGTGGATGAACGCCTTGTTTGTATTGGCGACGGTTACCTACTTTTTCGCTCTTTACCAAAAGTCGGAATTCACCGGCAAAGTCGCGACGTCAATGGTATGGAGTGCAGCGGTTTTTGGCTTGGTCGGAATGATGGTTCGTTGGCGCGAATCGTACATCATTAACGTCGATTACGGACACATTCCGGTCAGCAGTCTTTACGAAGTATTTATTCTGTTCGTTGTAATTACCGCTTTGATCTATTTGTACTACGAACAAAAATATAAAACCCGTACTTTAGGTGGTTTCGTCATGCTGGTCGTCAGTGCCGCCGTTGCTTTTATCCTTTGGTACACTTTCGATAAACAGGCTCACGTCATCCAACCTTTGGTACCTGCCCTGAAAAGCTGGTGGATGAAAATTCACGTTCCAGCCAACTTTATCGGTTACGGTACTTTCTCGATCGCAGCAATGGTCGGATTAGCCTATTTGATTACCTCAAAAATCGCGCAAAAGAATCCGGAAAGCGGCTTTGTTAAACGCATGCCTTCTTTAGAATTGATGGATGACCTAATGTATAAGGCCATTTCTCTCGGTTTTGCTTTCTTCACCATCGCCACTGTATTAGGTGCGATGTGGGCAGCCGAAGCTTGGGGTGGATACTGGTCTTGGGACCCTAAAGAAACCTGGGCATTAATCGTTTGGTTAAACTATGCTGCATGGTTACATATCCGCATGAGCAAAGGTTGGCGTGGAACGCCAATGGCTTGGTGGGCTTTGATAGGATTGCTTGTAACGACCTTTGCTTTCTTAGGCGTTAATATGTTCTTATCCGGTCTACACTCATACGGTACTCTGTAATCAGGACCGTTTAAAACGATTCCATTTAGTTTAGAGGTTTACATGTTACGCAGAACTTGGTTAAAAACACTGGCAGCTAGCGCTTTTATCGTCCTATTTTCAGGTGCCGCATCGGCGCAAGAGGATTTTGGTTTTGAAGAAGGCGTAGAATATAAAAAAACGGCTCAGCCTGTTTCTATTGCTCCACATAAAAAACAGGTAACGGAAGTATTTTACTATGGCTGTCCGCACTGTTTTCATTTGGAACCAAGTATTCATGAATGGCTTAAAACCAAACCGAAAGACGTCGATTTCGAACAGGTTCCGGCCATTTTGAATAACCCAAATTGGATCTTTATGGGCAAAGTTTATTACACCGCTAAAGAACTGGGTGTACTAAAACAATCTCACCTTCCATTCTTTACCGCATTACATCAAGATAAAAAGCCTCTGTTTACGGTTGAAGCAATCGCTAAATTCTTCACTCAATTCGGTGTTAAAGAAGAGGATTTTAAAGCGACGTTTAATAGCTTTAAAGTTGATCAACTCGTTCGTAATGCAATGAAAGTAACTAAATCTTATGGTATTGACGGTGTTCCTGCCGTTATCGTCAACGGTAAATATATCACCGATGTTCCTATGTCCCACAGTCAAACCAGAATGTGGCAAGTCGTGGATTATTTAACCGAACGTTAAACCCGGCCTATACCAATATTATAAAAAGGGGTATAACCCCTTTTTTTATTTCTGAAGCACAGTAAAAATACATCAACTCGAAAGAAACAATTTCATATTTATGAAACTCCTGTTATTTTTACTCCTGATTCATAATTTTTAAAATATAAAAAGCGAGTGATGCCATGAAAGCGGCTAATTTATTTGTTCAATGTCTGGAAAATGAAGGGGTTGAATATATTTTTGGAATTCCAGGTGAAGAAAACCTGGACATCATGGATGCATTATTAGACTCCAAAATTAAATTCATCACGACCCGTCACGAACAAGGCGCTGCTTTTATGGCTGACGTTTACGGTCGTTTAACCGGACGTGCCGGCGTTTGCTTATCCACTTTGGGTCCGGGGGCAACCAACCTGGTCACCGGTGTGGCGGACGCTAATATGGACAATGCTCCGCTAGTCGCAATTGCAGGTCAAGCCGCAACCACTCGTATGCACAAAGAATCCCATCAGGTAGTGGATTTGGTCAGCATGTTTAAACCCATCACCAAATATGCCACCCAAGTATTGGAACCGGAAACGATTCCGGAAGTCGTTCGCAAAGCATTCAAATTAGCCGAAGCTGAAAAACCGGGAGCCACATTTATTGACCTACCGGAAAATATTACCGAAATGGAAACCAATGAAGTGCCGTTGCCGACCAGCGCCAACCGTTTGACCTTAGCCGACCATGAACTGCTTCAAACAGCGGCGGAATTGATTAAAAATGCGAAATACCCATTAATCCTGGTCGGTAATGGCGCGGTAAGAGCTCGAGCAGGCAATGATCTTCAAGAATTCGTCGAAAAACACTCCATCCCGGTCGTAAACACGTTTATGGCTAAAGGCGTTATTCCGTTCTTTAAAAACGGCATGGCGATGGGTTCAGCGGGCTTACAAAAAGGGGATTACGAAAACGGTGGATTCGCTCGCGCCGATGTCGTGATTTGTGTCGGTTTCGATATGGTTGAATACCACCCTCACCTTTGGAACCCGAAACGCAATCATCGAATCATTCATATCGACACTAAAAAATCCGAAGTCGACCACAGCTACATTCCGGAAGTCGAACTGATCGGAAATATCGGTCGTAACCTGTCGGCATTAGGCGAACTGCTTCCGGAACCGCAACATAACACCTTAATAGACTTTCCTTTACGGGATGCCATGATTAATGAGATGAATCGTTGCTCAACCAGTGACGATTGGCCGATGCTACCTCAAAAAATTATTTGGGATCTGCGTACCGCCATGAAAAAGGCCGATATCGCAATTTGCGACGTTGGGGCGCACAAAATGTGGATGGCGCGCATGTTCCGTTGTGATTTGCCGAATACGTGTATTATTTCGAACGGTTTCGCCGGAATGGGTATTGCCGTACCCGGCGCCGTTTCCGCCAAACTGGCTTATCCGGACAAAGCCGTGGTCGCCGTTACCGGCGATGCCGGATTCATGATGAATTCCCAAGAGATTGAAACCGCCTTACGCTGCAATACTCCGATTGTCATTTTAATCTGGAACGACAGTAAATACGGACTAATCGAATGGAAACAACATCGTCGTTTCGGACGCTCGTCCCACATCGATTTTACCAACCCGGATTTTGTCGCCTACGCCAAATCCTTTGGAGCCGAAGGCGTACGTATAGAATCGGCGGAACAATTATTACCAACCTTACAGCAAGCTTTAAAGGCCAATACCGTTACCGTTATCGATTGTCCTGTCGACTATTCACAAAACGATCGTTTAACCGAACTTTTGGGTAATGTATTGTCTGAAATTGAAGACTGATTCATAATTGAAATCAAACCGGCTGTCGTAATACCAGAGTTATTAAAAATAAGGATCCTATTATGATCTTCATAAGACGCAATACCGAAGGTGAAATCATTGAAATCGATTTTGCCCCCGCTCCAAATCTGGAAGAAATCAGCCTATTTGACCCTCAACTTAAAGAATTCTTAAAAAATTCTCCTAACAGTGAGGAGATGATCAAAACCGTTCTCGATAATCTTGATTTAAGCATGGTACGTGTTATCGAGGATTTGATCGACCTGCTGATTGATAAGGATCTGATTCGTTTTACCGATCTTCCTGACGCCGTTCAAAATAAACTTTTATTCAAAAAGAGCATCCGAAGCTCTCTACAAGAAGACAAAGATTCGCCGTTGCACGATGAAGAACTTTTAAATTTCTAATCAATCCAATTGAATCAGAATTTCTTCAAGCGGCTTTCTTTTTTGATTCGGCGTACCGCAGTCCGGATGACGTTGTCCGATATACAAAGCGCCAATTAGCTCAATCCTATTAGGATCGATCTTTAACAATTGATAGGTTCTAGGATCCTTTAAAATGGGTCCTGTACTCCACTGAACGCCTAAATTCTGATTCCAAGCCATTAATTGAAAATTCTGAATTGAACAGGCACAAGCGGCATAATCTTCTTTTTGAATGACAGGATCTTCCGCCAAAATCTGACCGACTAAAATGATTTCAGGAATAGCGGCGAACTTTTCTAATGCCTTTTGATAAACATTTTCATAGCTATCAGGATCATGTGATTTCTTTTGAGCTCGATTATCAGCATAAATATCCGCCAAAACCGTTCGGCTGTTCGTACCTACCTGCCAAAAGCGCCAAGGTTGGGTCAATTTATGATTTGGTGCCCAACGAGCCGCTTCCAAACAGTTTTCCAATGCTTTGGAATCTACCGGATAAAGGTCAACAGAAGCAAATTGATAACAGGTTCGTCTTGATTGAAAAAGCGTTAACAAATCTGCTTGAGGTAAAAAATATTGCATCCGTTATCAATCCTAATCATTATGTAAATGGCATCTAATTTAGATTAGGCTATTATCAAGAATCGCCAACCAATCCACAAGCCAATAACAAAGTGAATAACTTGTCATATTTTGTGGATAAGTGTGTATTTTTTCTTAACTTAAATTTTTATCCACAAAACGCACACACTTATCCACGTCACTTATTTGGTAGTATACGCACACCCTATTAACAAGCTAATAGATTGATATCTTTTAATAATTCGTTTTTATCAACAGTATCTATTAACATAAGAAGAATAAAAAGAAAGAATATATAAAAAAGAATATATATATTTAATAAGTAAACTTTAATCCACTAAGAATCATTCAAAATGACACTAAATGAATTGAAATACATCATTGCCGTAGCAAAAGAAAAACATTTTCGTAAAGCATCGGAAACCTGCTTTGTCAGTCAACCTACGTTGAGTGTCGCAATTAAAAAGCTTGAAGAGGAATTGGGAGTCATCTTATTTGAAAGACGTAAACAAGATGTTCTAATTACGCCTATCGGTAAAAAAATCATTGCTATTGCAGAAGAAATCATTGAACATAGCAAAGATATTAAACAACTCGCCAAAGAAGCCCAAGGCGATTTTTCATCCGAATTAAAGATTGGGGCTATCTACACTATAGCGCCTTACCTACTTCCTAAATTAATTCCCATTTTTCATAAACACGCACCGCATGTGCCATTGATTATCGAAGAAAACTTTACCCATGTCTTAGCTGAAAAGTTACAAAGCGGGGAATTGGATATGGTTATTCTTTCTTTGCCTTTTGACGAACCTAATATTGAAACGTTTCCGCTTTACGAAGAACCTTTTAAATTAATCGTCCCCAAACACCATCCATTAGATAAAACCAAAGAACATATCGTTTTACAAAAAATTAAAGATGAAACGGTTCTATTATTGGGTGCCGGACATTGTTTTCGGGATCAAGTCATCGAAGCGTTTCCTAACCTGATGCATCTGAATTATCAAAGTGATCGATTACAAAGAACATTTGAAGGCAGTTCATTGGAAACCATTCGTTATATGGTCGCTTCGGGTGCAGGTATTTCTATTTTTCCTTGTAGTTCGCTCTCAGAACGCGATGAAGCTCTCTTTACGATTAAAACCTTATCTGACCCTGTCCCTAAAAGAAAGATTGCCCTAGCGTGGCGTAAGAGCTTCCCTAGAAAAGAAATATTAGAACGCTTTAAACAATCTCTATTGGAAGTGCAAATTCCTTGTACAATCTCTTCCCCGTAAGATTTTTTAAATTATTTTATTTACTTAGGCATTTAGAGATCAAACTCAAATGAATAATATAAAAAGACAGCTACTCATTTTTTCTTTCAGTTTTTTATCTGTATTGAATAGTTCAAACGTCTCGGCTGGCTGGGAAGAAGATCTGGTTTATATTCCATCAAAAACCCAATCAACTAATGCACCGACTATGAATTCAAGAGACCCTTATGAATCTTTTAATCGTCAGATTTATGCTTTCAATATGGGATTTCATGACATGATCGGTGAACCGGTTGCCAAAGCGTATTTGAATTATGTACCTCAACCGGCACAAACCGGCATCAGTAATTTCTTCAGTAACCTCACCATGCCGCTTAATTTCACCAATAGTTTTCTGCAAGGCAAAGTACAAGAAGGACTGGAAGGGGTGATGCGGTTTACCATAAACAGTACTTTCGGACTTTTAGGTTTATTGGACATTGCAACGCCGGCCGGTTTGGAACTGAAAAAAGAAGATTTGGGTCAGACGCTTTATGTTTGGGGCGTTTGGGATGAAGCATCCTTTATCATGATGCCTTTTTTAGGACCTTACACCACCCGCAGTCTTTTCGGAAAAGTGGTCGATAGCAGTTATGATCCTGCTTATGATTTATTGCACGATGACATTAACCGCAATGCGATTTTTTTAGGAGATGCTTTCATCTCTTATACAAAAACGGTGCCGTTGATCGACGAACTTAAAAGTCAGCCGGATCCTTATATTTTCTTGCGTGAGAGTTACTTGCAATATCGAACTAATTTAATTTACGACGGAAATCCTCCACAACCGAAGTTAGACGATTTCAATTTCGAGTAAATCGATTTTATTTTGAATATTTTGGACATAAAAAAACCAGGCAATGCCTGGTTTTTTATTGAAGATTATTTATTTTAGTTTGGCGTATCGGCTGATTTAGCTACGAAACGCAACCAAAGAAAACCGAATAAACCGGCCACTAGTGAAGCAACGAGGATCCCGGTTTTTGCGCCCAGCAGCATATCGTTCGGAGTATCCCAAGCCAGTTCGGCAATAAAGATCGACATGGTAAAACCGATTCCTCCCAGGAAGGAAACGCCAAATAGTTGGCTCATAGTCGAGCCGCTTGGCAATCTGGCGAAGCCTAATTTAATCGCTAACCAGGAAACTCCGGCGATACCGATCACTTTACCTAAAACCAAACCACTCATAACTCCAAGAGTGACCGGTTGCGCCAAAAGACTACCCATTTCGGAGAAATTTAAAGCAATACCGGCATTGGCCAAAGCAAATAATGGAATGATGATTAGACCGACCGGAAGGTGTAGGTCGTGTTCCAAACGGTTTAAAGGAGTTTGTACACGTTGTGCGCCTTTTTCAATTTGTCTGACGATCGATTTTTGATTGTCACACAGTTGATGGTTTGGATCGTTCTTTTCCTCGTTTTTATAAGCATGAACCAATGTGTCCATATGTTCGTGGAAAAACGACGGATTGAATTTAGGTTTGGCGGGAATCGTCATTGCAGTCAGAATCCCGGCAATCGTCGCATGCACGCCGGATTCTAACATGGAAGCCCACATTAACCCGCCGATGATGAAATAAGGTAAAGGACTGTGGATACCGAAACGGTTAAAACTGATTAAAACACCAAAGAATGCGAAAGCGGCTAATAAGTAAGGGATGTTGATCTGTTCGGTATAGAACAATGCAATGACGGTAACGGCACCTAAGTCGTCAACGATTGCTAAGCCGACCAAGAAAGTGACTAAAGCCGCCGGTACGCGTTTACCTAGCAGTACTAAAGCACTAATGGCGAAAGCGATATCGGTTGCCATCGGAATTCCCCAACCGCTTTCGGCCGGAGTACCTTGTGTAATCGAGTAGAAGATCAAGGCAGGGAAGACCATACCGCCTAAAGCCGCAACAATCGGCAATACGGCGTTTTTTGGATCCGAAAGTTCTCCTACAAGTACTTCTCGTTTGATTTCCAAGCCGACTAAAAAGAAGAAGATTGCCATTAAGCCGTCGTTGATCCAATGGTGAAGAGTATGATCAATGGCGAATTCGCCTAAAGCGACCGTAAAATGGGTATGGAAAATATGTGCGTAGGTTTCTGCAAACGGACTGTTTGCAAGAATCAAAGCAATGACGGTCATGACCATTAAAACCAGACCGGTGGTGGTTTGGTTATGTAGAAATTCTTCGAAAGGGGTGGCGACCTTATTGAAGGTTTTTTCCCAAGGGGCAAAAATTTCGTACTCTTTTTTAAGTAGTTTGACTTTCATTGTGTTTCCTTGTTGATTTCTGGCGCTAATCAATCGTTTTTTAAATATTAAATTAAGTTTAATTTATATAGAATAAAGAACAATTGATTTGTATTGTACCGATTTTAAGATTAGGGATAAGTAATGTTTAATGTATTCAAAATGGCGTTAACCGGTTTGTTAATGATCCTGCCAGGTTTCGCTTTTTCCAGTGAAACCGCTCATTCTATCGATTTCACTGTTCATTGGGCCGGCTTCGTCAGTTTGGGAATTTTCATCGTTGCTTATTTTTTAGTTATGACCGAGGAGTTTACCCATTTACGTAAATCCAAGCCGGTCATTTTGGCCGCGGGGTTAATTTGGGCGATCATAGCTTATGTAATGGGACAGAATGGAATGCCAAACGCTGCAGAAGAGGCGGTCAGACATAATATTCTGGAATTTGCGGAACTGTTTTTATTCCTTTTGGCTGCCATGACCTACATCAACGCGATGGAAGAACGTCAAGTATTCGGTGCTTTGCGCGGTTGGTTGGTTTCCAAAGGTTTTTCTTACGTACAATTGTTTTGGATTACCGGTTTTCTGGCGTTCTTCATTTCACCGGTTGCAGATAACCTGACAACCGCATTATTGATGGGGGCGGTGATTTTAGCGGTTGGCGCCAATTCACCGAAGTTCGTTAGTCTGGGCTTTATTAACGTGGTTATTGCCGCTAATGCCGGCGGTGCTTTCAGTCCGTTTGGTGACATCACAACCTTAATGGTTTGGCAGAAAGGGCTTCTGCATTTTAATGAGTTTTTTGACCTGTTCTTACCCGCTTTGGTTAACTTTACGGTTCCGGCTTTGTTCATGATGTTCTTTATTCCAAAAGAAAAACCGGAAGCTTTAGAAGAAGATATTTCTATGCGTCGCGGGGCAAAACGCATCATTTTCCTGTTTTTCGTTACGATCGCGACTGCGGTTTCTATGCATAACTTCCTGCATATGCCGCCGGTATTGGGAATGATGATGGGACTTGCTTACCTGCAGTTTTTCGCTTATTACCTTAAGAAAACCGGTGAGGTTTCCTATGAAATCGGGAATGAAGGGGAAGGAACGATTCACGGTAATTCCAGACCGGTTACGTTTGATATTTTCAACAAAATCGCACGCGCCGAGTGGGATACCTTGCTGTTCTTCTTCGGGGTTATTTTGGCTGTAGGCGGTTTGGGTACTTTAGGTTATTTGTCGTTGGCTTCCGATGTTATGTATAACCAATGGGGTGCAACTTATGCCAACGTAGCGGTCGGTTTCTTATCGGCGGTGGTCGATAACATTCCGGTGATGTTTGCGGTATTGACGATGAATCCGAATATGGCTGACGGACAATGGTTGTTGGTAACGTTAACCGCCGGTGTCGGGGGATCATTGCTTTCGATCGGTTCCGCCGCCGGTGTGGCTTTGATGGGACAATCCAAAGGCCAGTACACTTTCTTCAATCATTTGAAGTGGACGCCGGTGATCGCATTGGGATATTTCGCCAGTATTTGGGTACATATGATGCTGAATGCCGAATTATTCTAATTTAGGATATTTGGCAAACAAAAAAGCGGCTTTAAATGCCGCTTTTTTTATATTTTTTATAAATCAGATGAGTCTTGTTGAGTTTGAATTTATTGAATATAACCGAGATAAACCGGATTATCCGGCAGTTTTATCCGTTGTAGTACTTCAGGTAGTTGTTTAGGATCAAGCGTTAAAGCCTTTAAGCTGTCTAGATCGATCCATTCTACCGAAACTTGATGTGGGTCGGGGTGATGACCATTTTGTGGCGTGTAGGGTGCTTTAAGCTCGCATAAGAATGCAAACTCGACTTTATGTTTGGTTACGTCAGGTTGTTTTTTAGAAGGGCGGCTATGTTCGTATAGGTTGACCATTCCGTTTACTTTGACTTCCGCGGCCACTTCTTCAAATACTTCTCTGACAACCGTATTTTCAAGGGTCTCTCCCGGCTCTTGAGTGCCGCCGGGCAGAGTATAAATTACCCGTCCGTCTTCATACTGTTTTTTGATCAACAATATATTCCGGTCTTTGAAAATAATGGCTTTGGCGCTATTTTTGGAAGTTATCATTATGATTTTCAAATGTTTTTAGATTTCATTCAATCATATATAAAAATCGATAAGGTGTAAAACGCCAAAATAAAACCGGAAACCCTGTTTGGTTTGGATATCAGATCGGGATGGCGGTTTTATCGATGACTTTTCGTAAAACGAAACTGGTGTGTACGCCGCTTACACCTTCAATCTGAGTGACGTGATTCAATAATAAATCTTGGTAAGCTTCTAAATCCTTTACCACCACTTTCAGTTGATAGTCGGCAGTCTGTCCGGTTAACAACAGACATTCCAATACGTTCGGCAGGGCTTGAACCTTGGTTTCAAATTCCTGAAAACGTTCTTTAGTGTGTTTATCCATCGAGATATGGATTAACGCCATCAAATCCAATCCCAGTTTTTTAGCATCCAATAGAGTACGGTAGCCGAGAATGATGCCTGATTCTTCAAGTGATTTGAAACGTCGCAGACAAGCAGAAGGAGACAGGCCTATTTGATCGGCGATTTCCTGGTTGCTCAATCGACCGTTGTTTTGGAGGGCATTAAGGATGGCTTTATCGTATTGATCAAGAGAATTCGAATAATTTAATGACATATTGCACCATATTGAATTTATATTGCTTAATTTGATTATATTTAAGCATAAAGTTGTGTATTTAGTTAAATTTATAGAATAGTTTGCAATAAAATTCGGCGGCCTAATTTGTACAATAATTTGCAATAAAGAACTGCAATGATGCACGGAAGAGTTTAAACCAATGAAATCGACAATGAATGCCAATAAATACCATCGTACACCGACACCGGAATTACCAAATCGTCAATGGCCGAACAATTTTTTAACCCAGGCACCGATATGGGTTAGCGTTGATCTGCGCGACGGTAATCAGGCGTTGGCCAATCCGATGACGGTCGACCAAAAATTAGCGTTATGGAAACAGTTAGTGGCGATGGGGTTTAAAACCATTGAAGTCGGTTTTCCGTCGGCCAGCCAAGTTGAATTCGATTTCACCCGTCGTTTGATTGAAGAAAATTTAATTCCGGACGACGTTACCATTCAAGTTTTGGTTCAGGCGCGTGAGCATTTGATAGCCCGCACTTATGAAGCGTTACAAGGCGTTAAACAAGCGGTGGTGCATGTCTATAACACCACGTCGATCGTACAGCGCGAAAATGTTTTTGAGAAGTCTAAAGAAGAAATCAAAGCAATGGCGGTTCAGGGCGCTAAATGGGTTCAGGAATATGCAATCAAAGCTTCCGAGACCAATCCAGAATCGAAATGGGTTTTCCAGTATTCGCCGGAAAGTTTTTCGCAGACGGAAACCGATTATGCTGTTGAAGTTTGTCAGGCGGTAATGGATGTTTGGCAGCCGACGCCGGAGAATAAATGCATTTTGAATCTTCCGGCAACGGTAGAAAGCACTTCTCCGAATCGTTTTGCCGATCAGGTCGAATATTTTATTACGCATTTACCGAATCGAGAGTCGGCGATTATTTCGATTCACACTCATAACGACCGCGGTTGTGCCGTAGCAGCGGGGGAATTGGCTTTATTGGCCGGAGCCGATCGTATTGAAGGAACGTTGTTAGGTAACGGCGAACGTACCGGGAATATGGATATCGTCACCTTGGCAATGAATTTGTTCAGTGAAGGGATCGATCCGCAATTGGATCTTTCGCATCCGAACGATTGGATTCCGGTGGTTGAAGAAGTGACTCAAATCAAAACTCATCCTCGTCATCCTTGGGTGGGAGATGTCGTCTATACCGCATATTCCGGTAGTCATCAGGATGCAATCCGCAAGTGTTTGTTGAAACAACAGCCTGATGCCCCTTGGAATGTGGCCTATTTGCCGATCGATCCAAAGGATGTCGGTCGCGATTACGAAGCGATTATTCGAGTTAACAGTCAGTCCGGCAAAGCGGGCTCCGCATTTGTATTGGCTCAGGAATACGGTTTGAATCTACCTAAGTGGATGCAGTTGGATTTTGCACCAGTGGCTCAGGCATTGGCCGAAGAGCAGGGCGGCGTGATTAGCCATAAAGAGCTTTATGCCGCGTTTGAAGTGCATTACGGCCTTCAGCAGTCTGATATTCAATTGGATCATTACAAGTTGGACCGTGTCGGTGACCAGGAAAAACTTTGCATTGAGATCGATGGCGAGAAGTGGGAAGGGATCGGCAACGGTACCATCAGTGCTTTGTGTGACGCTTGGCAAAAACGTACCGGGCAGTCGGTAGATGTTATCGATTATGCCGAGCATGCATTGCATTTGATCGATGATGTTTCGGCAGGTAAAAACGCCCGTGCGATGGCTTATGTTTATCTTCAACAGAATCAAACCAAAACAGTCGGTGTTGCTATGGCGGAAGACTCTGTCACTGCAATGTTATTGGCGTTGTTAAAAGGTTTGAAAGCCGGGTTTTAAGAACAATTTTCAACCCGGACGAAGCCTGTTACATTTTTATGATATCAAGCTTAATCGATTTGCAATAAACAGGTACTTATACTCAAATAACAGCATTCAAAATTTATTTTAGGAAGGTGTTAAATGTTTATTGAAAGTTCGCAATTGAGTACTCAGCAAATCTATCCTCTTTTGGTCGGCGGAGTTGTTCCCCGGCCGATTGCCTGGATCAGTACCCGCAGTGAAGAAGGGGTCGATAATTTGGCTCCCTATTCATTCTTTACCGTTGTCAGTTGTAACCCGCCTGTTTTATGTGTGACTCAGGTCAATCCCGGTGATCGGCACGACAAAGATACATTGGTGAATCTTAAGCAGACGTCGGAATGTGTGGTTAACGTTGTTAGCGCGGAGTTAGCGGAGATGATGAATGCCAGTTGTGCCGATTATCCTCAGCAAATCAGTGAATTCGAGGCGGTGGGTATCGAACCGATTGAAAGTCATCATGTGAATCCGCTTAGCGTCAAACAGGCGAAAGTCCGTTACGAGTGTCGTTTAAGAGAAGTGGTTACGATTTCGGAACAGCCTGCCGGCGGCAAAATGATGTTGTTGGATGTCGTCGGATTTTACGTCGACGATGATATTTATGCTAATGGAATGATTGATTCCAAAGGTTTGAATGCGGTTGGAAAATTGGGTGGCAATGATTATTCGACCATTCAAGACCAGTTTGCATTGCAAAGACCGGTATTAAATCCATAGCAGGGATGACCCTTGTGTCCCCGGATAAATAATGAATAAAATCCGCTATTTGTGTTTCACGTGAAACACAAAAACCGCCGATTACCTGGACGAATTGGCGGTCTTATTTTCAATTAAAACATCTGTTTCTATAGAAATATCCCTACAATTAATAATTCTATTATGTCCATAAAATTTTTAATAAGAAAAAATAAGTATTAGTTAATATAATCGAATCGTTTTATATTCTTTTAATCAAGTGTAGGAGTACTAAGAATGAAACGTATGTTATTACCGGCTTTATTTATTACGGCAGGCTTATTAAGCACTTCAGTGTATGCTTCTGTCGATGTGAAGGCGGATTCCTCTTCAATTGAAGCAAAATTACCTGAAAAAAAGCGTGATATCCTTCACCATTATTTAAGCCCAAAAGAAGTGTATGACATTAAAAAAACAGAGGGGAATAAGGTTTTATTTGTTGATATCCGTACTCCTTACGAAATTCAGTTTGTAGGCTATACAGACATGATCGATGGTAACGTTCCTTACATCACTTACGATTATTCAGATTGGGATGACAAGAAAAAAACTTATAAGCGTCAATTCAATTCCGGTTTTGTTGGACAAGTTGAAGATCTAATGAAAAAGACCGGTATTAACTATGGTAAAAACACCAAAATTATCTTGATGTGCCGTTCAGGAGACCGTTCGGCTAAAGCGACGGACTTGATGGCTAAAAATGGTTACACCAATGTATGGAGTGCTTGGCAAGGCTTTGAAGGCGATAAAGCCAAGTCAGGTGAAAATAAAGGTCAGCGCGTTGTAAATGGTTGGAAAAACGCGGGTCTTCCTTGGACATATAAAATGGATAAGAATAAAGCGGCATTCGTTTTTTAATTTTTATCTAAGCTGGAAGAATAAAAAAGCCCCGCATTTGCGGGGCTTTTTTTTGGAATAACGCTAATAAATAATCATATTTTAAGGTTAAGACATTCTCATTTTTAAACATTTGATTTGGATGTTGGCAGGGTAACGCTATTTCCTTTTGTACTTAATGGTTTATCATGAGGAGATTCATCCATTCAAGAGTGTCCGTTATGTCTTGGATTCAATTACGTCATACCTCTTTTTCCCTATTTCAACGAATTACAGGTTTGTTGGTTTTATTGTTGATTGTCGGGCTATATTCAACAAATTCGTTTTCTCAAGATGAAGGTTCGCCATTAAGTTTGAACTGGTTTGCTATGTTGATGGAGTTGTTTGGCGGTTTAGCTCTGTTTCTATATGGCATGGATAAGATGATCAAAGGTTTGTTGATTATCGCCGGGGATCAGATGAAACTGATGCTGTCCAAGTTGACGACCAATAGGGTGATGGGGGCGATTACCGGAGCGGGCGTGACCGCAGTAATTCAATCGTCATCGGTAACCAGCGTTTTAACGGTCGGTTTCGTTTCCGCAGGTTTGATGTCGGCAGGACAGGCGGCCGGTGTGGTTATGGGGGCAAATTTAGGGACAACGGTAACGGCACAAATTGTGGCGTTTAAAATAGAAAATTTTGCTCTTTTAATGGTTTCAGTGGGTTTTTTGATCGAGTTTTTAGCCAAATTAAGAAATAAAATTGCGATCGGGCAATTTATTATGGGATTGGGTTTATTGTTTTTCGGCATGAATCTGATGGGTGTCGGTATGGCACCGTTGCGAAACTACGAACCGTTTTTAGAATTGATGCAGCAAATGCAAAACCCTTTTTTGGGTATTTTGATCGGTTTGGTTTTTACGGCGCTGGTGCAATCCTCTTCTGCAACGATTGCCATTGTGATTGTTATGGCCGGTAACGGGTTTTTAACTTTACCTGCCGGGATTGCATTGGCGATGGGTGCAAATATCGGTACGACGGTAACGGCGATGTTGGCGACAATAGGCAAGTCGAGAGAGGCGTTACGTACCGCTTTGATTCATGTGCAATTTAACCTTTTAGGGGTACTGATCTGGTTGCCGTTTATTCCTGAGCTGGCGTATTTTGCGACTATGATTTCTGCACATGAATATGCCGGAAACGAAGTCATGATGTTATTGGCCGAAAATACACCACGAGAGATTGCCAACGCAAATACGTTGTTTAATTTAATTAGTTTGATCGTTTTTCTGCCGATGATCCCGGTTTTTTTATGGATTGTAAACAAATTGGTTCCCGTTTTATCGGAAGAGAAAGGCGCGGCCGAATTCAAACCGGAGTTTTTGGATGAAGCCTTGATTATGACGCCGGCTCTGGCAATGAAAGCGGTCGCTATGGAGCTGGAACATTATCAAAAGCAGCAAGGCTTATTTTATAAACGTCTGGTCGGTTTAATCCCGTCGCCTAATATCGATAAATTATCGAGGGAAGATTTAACGATTCGTCGATTACGTTCTTATCAAAGCCAAATATTAAGTTATTTAGGTCGCGCAGGACAAAGCGCCATGTCGGCCGAAGAGCAGAAAGAATACCTTAAGTTGATGAATGTTTTGAATATATTGGAATCGATGCTGGAAACATTGCAGTCTAACATGATGAACGTGATCCACGAGATGGTTGAGAATGAGATAAAACCGAGTGAAACCATGATTAACCTGGTCGGACAATTGACTTCCGAAGTCGGGAAAGCGATTGAGAATGCAATGCAAAGTATCTATAAACAAGATTCCGAGGCCGCCATGGCGGTTATTGCCATTAAACCGACAATTGATCATCTTATTCAAGAAGCGCTGGCTCATCAAATTAAACGTTTTCAGCCCAATGAAGAACGTTTGACCGTTTTTCGTTACGAGATGCAGTTGGTTGACGGTTTCAAACAGCTGCATACTTTGTCTAAACGAATTGCACGACTACAATTAGCGAATAACCCGACGCCAGAAACTACGACTTCAAGTAATGTATTAAGTTAGAAATAGGTATTGAATTGCAGGTATGCATAGTGGCTGTAAGCCGAGATCTGATGCTTTTCTTCCGTCAGATATAAGCCGTTAAATTCGGAGCCTGTATCGCCTTGAGTCAACTGTAAACCGAATAGAATTTGACTGCGGTTATTGAGTAAATAATTACCGTGAAGGCTCCACAACTGACTATGATCCTGTAGGTTGACGATGAGGTTGGGTCCTAAACTTAATTTAGACGTCATCTCGATGGTCATCCCCATGTCCATGTAGTGTTGATTGATTACAAATAATTGATTATTAATGATTTTATTCCATAGAATCGGGTTGATTTGGTTTAGATAAGGTTGTGACGAGGCTTCGCCGTAACCATTGTAAAAATACTCGATGAAGCCGGTTGTATTGTGGCCGAAGATTTCCAGGCTTGATGGTAATTGGCGACTAGACTGTTATTGAACGCTTGGTAATCGGTGTTGTAGGCACTTAACCAATCCATGTTCCACAGGCCGTTGAATAAATTACCGGTTAGCTCAACCCCTAATAGCCATTCGTTTGCTTCTTTGCTGAGAATCCCCTGTAATTCCAGTTTATCCGTATAGTGTAACCACTTAATGCCGAAGGCGCTTTCGTCGATATCGAGTTCACGATTATCCAAGTTGCGTCTAGGGACGATTATCCAATCCAATTGATCTCCGGATTCGGTTAAGTATTGACCGCTGACCATGTCGGTTCCCGGTTTATATTCGGTATCGATACTATTGGGCGCAAATGGATTGAAGTGATCCAACGGATTGAATAGTTGACCGTTTCCCCAACGAATTGCTTGTCTTCCGATTTTGACCGAATAATTTCTTTGTTGATAGGTTGCAGAGAGTCGATCGATGCGGTGGTAAATAAATGTATCGTCTCGGTTAACAATCGATGCGGTTAAATTAAACAGCTGTTTCTGATCCAAATCAAAAAAATCGTAATCGTCGGAAGTCAGTTGTCTTTGTTGTGAAATGGTTTCACCTTTTAACCCTTGAATTTGATAATCGATTTCGAATTTCCAGTTTTTTTCAAAACGTTCGGTTTTGGCTCGAAAGTCACTCATAAGAAAATGGGTGGTTTCGGAATCGACACCTGCCGTTTTTTCAAAATTCGGCCAATTCTCTAAAAAACCGACCGCTTTAAAGTGGCCTTCAGGCGATTTCCAGGAGCCAAGTAATGCACTTGGCAGGAAAAATAGAAAAAATGCCGTTATGAGGCATTTATTTAAG
Organism: Thiomicrorhabdus sp.; assembly: GCF_041583835.1. Lineage (GTDB taxonomy): Bacteria > Pseudomonadota > Gammaproteobacteria > Thiomicrospirales > Thiomicrospiraceae > Thiomicrorhabdus. The sequence continues at coordinate 108,594 of NZ_JBFHFC010000005.1, forward strand.
GATTTTTTCATAATTTGAAATTTTAGCGTGAAATCGCAAACCCGTTGCTTAACACGACCATTTATATTTTATGGTTATTATATGGATAAAAAGAATCGAAAACGATAATTATTTTCATAAAGACTTAAGGGGCGTTTAAGATATTTTAATGACATCAATTTTATAAATATTAAGTGTTTCGGTATTTCGGATAATCGATAGTTTAAATTTGCTATGCTATGTTTATTGCAGTCATTGATGAATTTAAATTTTGGTTATGATGTATATGTGAATCGGCGATTGAGCCGATTGGATTTTATTCGACAGGGAAGGACGTATGAAACAGACAGTGATTTTTTCAGGATTGGCTTCGATAGCTTTGGCATTAGCAGCTTGTACTTCTCATCATTTTGTAAATAAAGTCGGCCAAAACGAGAAACAATTTATCCAAGATCAAGCCTATTGCCGTGGCTTGGCTTCCGGTCAACAAAGCTTGACCAATACCGAAGGGGAGCGTCTGATTCCTTATGAAGAGTGTATGCGCAACTTAGGTTATTTACCTAAATAACCCATTGCTTTTCGTTATTTTTTATTCGCCTTGAATGGTAATAATCAGCTTACGGTCAAAACGACCGGTTCGGTGTTCGTAAAGAAACAGTCCTTGCCAAGTTCCTAAGTTAAGTCGTCCGTTACTGACCGGTATGGTTTGGCTCATATCGGTAATCATGCAGCGTATGTGTGCACTCATGTCGTCATCCCCTTCATAGTTATGCAGGTAGCGGGGGTCGCCGTCTTGAACCGTTTTTTGCATCCAATATTCAATGTCTTGTCGAACGCTAGGATCGGCGTTTTCGGTAATAATCAACGATGCCGAAGTGTGTTGAATAAAGACATGGCACAAGCCTGTATTGATAGAGGAATCTCTAACAGCGGCTTCAATTTTTTGAGTGATGTTATAGGTTCCTCTGTTAGGGTTGGTGAGGATGATTTCAGTCTGAAAAGTCTTCATATTGTTCCGTTATAGATCGTTTTTTGGATGTTTAATGGAAACCAGTTTAGCAAATAATTTATGTTTTTGATGTGGTCTGTCTATTCTGCCATTGCCCATATTTCTATCTTTTGTTCTCCTTGTTATTAATTTAATTCGATTTAATCGATTACTAGGCGGCCCTTATTCGTGTTGGGATTTAGGCGTGACCACGATTAGGCTATAATGCATCTATTTAAACCAATCAAAAGAACATTCATTATGTCCCAAAACGTTAATTCAAACCCGCTACTTAATATTACAGATTTACCAAAATTCGATATGTTTCACGTGGAACATATCGTTCCTGCAGTAGATCAATTGTTGGAAGAGAATCGTGCACAAGTGGCGTGTTTGGTTAATTTGGATGAAATACCGACTTGGGAAAACTTCATTGAGCCTTTAGAGAAAATCGATAATCGGTTCGAGCGCGTCTGGGGACCGATAGGGCATTTGGATTCGGTAAAAAACAGCGACGAATGGCATGCAGCTTATACAGCATGTCTTGAAAAGGTCACCGCCTATCACACTGAAATGGGGCAGAATAAAGGTCTGTTCGAGAAATTCACGTTAATCGCTAATAGTGAAGAATTCAAAGATTATTCTTTGGCTCAGAAGAAAGTTATCGAAAATGCATTAAGAAATTTTCGACTTTCCGGGATTGATCTACCTGCTGAAAAGCAGGCTCAGTATCAAACGATTTCACAACAGTTGTCACAGTTAAGCAGTCAGTTCGGCAATAACGTTTTGAAGTCCACACAAGCCTGGTCAAAAAATATTGTTGATGAACGAGAATTGGCCGGTTTGCCTGAAAACGCCATGGGATTGTTGAAACAATTAGCTGAACAAAAAGGGCTTGAAGGTTGGTTGGTAACGTTGGATTTTCCTTCCTATATAGCGGTGATGATGCATGCCGATTCACGTGAATTGCGTTCCGAAGTGTATCGCGCATTCGGAACACGCGCTTCGGATCAGGCTCATAATACCGAGTATGACAATTCGGAAAATATAGAAAAAATTAGAAAACTGCGTCATGAATTGGCTAATTTGCTTGGATTCGAACAATATGCCGACTACTCGTTAGCCACCAAGATGGCACAGAGCACCGATCAGGTATTAGGTTTTTTACGCGATTTAGCGGTTAAATCCAAACCCCAGGCAGAACAGGAATTGGCAACGTTAAAAGCCTTTGCCAAGGATGAATACGGAATAGAAGATTTTCAGCCGTGGGACGTTTCTTACGTTTCCGAAAAATTAAAAGCGGCTAGCTTATCGTTGTCGCAAGAAGTGCTTCGTCCCTATTTTCCGGTTAAGGCCGTATTGAATGGTTTATTTACGATTACCGAAACACTGTTTGATATTCGTGTTCGAGAGAAAGAGGGTGTTTCGGTATGGCATAAAGACGTTCGTTTTTTTGAATTAGTCGATGCGGGCGATGAGGTCGTGGGTCAGTTTTATCTGGATCTTTATGCGCGAGAAAATAAACGAGGTGGTGCCTGGATGGATTCTGCGGTGAGCCGTTGGAAGCATTCTGCGGGTGCGTTACAAAAGCCGGTCGCTTATTTGGTGTGCAACTTCACGCCGCAGGTTGCGGACAAACCGGCCTGTTTGACACACGATGAAGTTACAACTCTGTTCCATGAGTTCGGTCACGGGATTCATCATTTAATGACGGAAATGGAGCATTTGGATATCTCGGGTATCAGCGGCGTTCCGTGGGATGCGGTGGAGTTGCCGTCCCAGTTTATGGAAAACTTCTGTTGGGAGCGTGAAGGTCTTGATTTGATCTCTTCTCATATTCAAACCGGTGAAACATTGCCGGATGAGTTATTCGAGTCTTTGAAAACCAGTCGCGGTTTCCAGTCTGCGATGATGATGGTTCGTCAGATTGAATTCGCGTTGATGGATTTTGAATTGCATAGCTTCTATCGCCCGGATGAAGTAGAAGATATTTTGGAACTGGCGAAACGAATTCGAGAGGAAGTTTCCGTGATTCAACCGCCTGAATATACTCGTATGTTACACAGTTTCAGTCATATTTTTGCGGGTGGGTATGCGGCCGGTTATTTCAGTTATAAGTGGGCAGAAGTGCTGTCTGCGGATGCATTTAGCCTATTTGAAGAGACGGGTATTTTGAATCCCGAAACGGGTGCCAAATTTAAGAATACGATTTTGGCAGCAGGGGGTTCGATTGATCCGATGGTTTTGTTTAAAGCCTTTAGAGGACGCGAACCGAAAATTGAAGCTTTGTTACGTCACAGCGGCATAGCAGCGTAATTTTTAGATTCTTTTAGGCATAAAAAAGCCCTTGCTGATTAAGCAAGGGCAAGGTGGTTGATTTTCGGAGTACCAACCTAACAACGCAAAAAAGAGGTTTAACGGCTTAGAAGACTAAGCTGATTTGTGCTGAAACACGATTGTCCACACTGTCCAGAATATCGTGTACCGGAGCCGTAGATGGGGCGTCAGGCGCTTCAATCGAACGAATCTCATAGTTGACTCTCAATGAGGTTTTCTTGTTGAAGAAGTACTGTGCGCCTAATGTGGTCGTCTGGAATTCACGATGTTTGTCTTGATTGGTATTGGATGCGGCATCGGTTTTGGTTGCGCTGTCGAGTTTGTCGTAGCGTACGTTCAATTCCAGATTAGGCATGACTCGATACCCTAGATCGACATAATATCCGTCCGCCTTTTGGTCGGGAAAGACACTGAATGTCGCACCGTCGGAAGGTAATCCGGCGCCGCTGGTTCCACCGTAAATCATACCGTCGGCGGTAATGTATTCGGCCGCTAACCGGTATTTACCGTCCCAATAGGTTGTACCCAGTCCGGTACGTTTTCGGTCTACGGTCCCCACATCATCCAAGGTACGTTTCCCGTCCTGCATCCAAGCAAAGAATTTCAACCCTTGTCTTCTTGGACCGGTTGTATTGTTGAAGATCTTTTCCGTAGAGGCATACAAGTACAGATCCTGATGTTTATCATTGTCCGTTAATGCCAAACCATTACCGTTACCTAGCATAACGGCATAACTGTGCTCCCACTCACCGACTCTGAAAGCGTCAAAGACTTCCACCCCGGTGTCTCGGAACGCACCGACCGGTGCGCTTCTTCCCGTATTGCCGGTAGAGTTGTCGAAATAACGTTCCAACAATAGGCGATCGGTTACGTTACTGAAATTGACATAGTTGAATACCGGGATACCTTGAAGCCCTTCTTCCGCACCCGGAGTTTTGAATAGACCCACTCGGATTCTTGCGCCGGGAATGTGGTTAAGGGTGACGCTGGCATCAGTTAACTGACCTTGAGAAGCGTCACCACCGGTCGTAATACCATTGTTCCCGAATTCGGTAAGTAGGAAGTAATTCACTTTTTCATCCAGCGGGAAATTTCCGCCTCTGACTCCGATACGTGCACGACGGACGTTGAAGCCTTGAGAGGTATCCAATTGAGGTGCCATCTGGTTGAATGCGGCTGATTTTCCGGCATAAGGACCGGCGGTAAGTTTAGTATCGTCGGTTTGTTGGTATTCCGCTTGTACAAACCCCCAGACCTTGGCTCTTGGTGCCTGGTGATCCTTTTCGGTTCCTTGGATCATCAGCCAGTTTGCGGCTTGGGCGGATTGAGCGCCCAAGGCGCCGGCTAATGCGATCAATAACGCGGTTTTTTTGAGTTTATAGGTTTTGTTTAGCATAAGTATCCTCTTCTCTTTTTTAAGAGATTTTATATTTGGTCTGTTTGATTAAATTAAGGTCTTAGGTATAAGAAGCCTTGGCTTTGAAGGTAGGCAAGTTCGGCAACGCCGCTAGGAACGATATCGTCTTTCTTGGCATCGTAAAGGTCGCGTTCGAAATCGACGTTTCGACCTTTTAAGGTATTAGCGCAAACGTTGAAAGTGACCCCCTGCATTTTGAGTTGGTCGATTTTTTGAGCCATTTCCAAAGTGGCGTTGGCCGTTTTGAATTTAGGCACGTTTTTCAAAGCTTCGGGTTTGAGTAGCAGAGATAGTCCGTTACCGTGGAGCACGACTTTTATATCAATATTGTCTACACCGACCGCGTTGATATGGTTTTGAATGTTGCGTAGGGTTGAAGACTGTTTTTTGATATCGTCGTAGTTAATGTGATACACCACTTTTTGATGTCCGTAGCGTTCGTTGGCATTGGCGCTGTTGATTGTCAGGATAGCCGATAGCAACATGAAAACAGCGATCAGGTAAGGTTTTATTGATTTCATAGTGACCTCGGGGGATTGTTAAGGTTTCAAAATCTGCCAACCGGCAGCATTAAGTTGCAGGATTCTGCCCGCTCCGGCCGGAGCAATGGCAATGCCTTCCATGACTTTGGGTTCATGTCCAAGTTTAGAAGAGAAGTTTTTGAGTGTATTGGCACAGGCTGTAAAGCGCACGCCCCCCGCAATTAGAGATTTAATACGCGGCTCGTTGACGTTTTTATCTAACATAAGGCGAACGCCCGGTCCAAAGGCAACCACTTCGATATCGACGTTTTGGGCTCCGTAATAGCGCTGTAAGTTTCCGGCGACATTAAGCACCAAGGTTTGTTTAAACGGATCGCCGTCGCTGATTTGTAGAACGACTTTGTGTTCCGCGAAGGTGTCAGGCAGCGGTGCTTCGGTTTGAGCCGCAAAGACGGGGATCGTAACCAGGAGTCCCAGTAGTAATCCAAAAAGTTTATAAACCTGTTTTTTTAGCATGTTTTTTTATCCTCGAAAGTAAATCAAAATTCAGCGCGCTTAACCCTTAAACGAATGGGTAGAGCGTTTTATTCCATTTTTTTAAACCAGTAATTCTTATCTACACAACAGTTTTATTTATTTCGTAAGTTGTTAATATGTTTACAAAAAAATATTTGTTGCATTAAAAACTGAAATTGAATTAGTATCGAAAAAAGGTATTAATTCAAACAAGTGATGTGTAAATGAAATTTACGAGCAAGGTTGCCGATCTGTTTTGCGAATCCCAAGAGAGAAGGCGGTTCAATACAGCGTTGGAAAACAAGTATGAGCGTCTGTATCGTCTGGCCTATGCTTGGAGCCATCATCCTGCATTAGCGCAAGATCTTGTACAGGAAACTATGTTGAAAGCGTTGGAAAAGCGCAAAGATATTAGCAATTTGGAGCATTTAGACGCTTGGTTGAGTAAGATCATGCGAAATCTGTTTTTGGATAACATGCGTTTCAATCGTCGTTGGGAATGGACCGAAGAAGCGGAAATCGATCAGCACTATTCGGTTGAATGCAGCGAGTCGGAAATGATTAAGAAGCAGACGCAAGACGCTTTTTATCAAGCGATGGCAAAATTGCCGTTTGACCAGAGAGAGGTCATTGTCTTAGCGGATTTGCAGGGATTCAGTTATCAGGAAATTTCGGATATCACTTCCACTCCGATCGGCACGGTAATGAGTCGAATTTCTCGGGGGCGCGAGAAGTTACGATCCTTGTTAGAGAATAGTGATGTGCAAAAGCACAAAGTGGTTCCATTACGGAGAAATTGAAATTAATGGGTAAATCAATTCAAACCTATCAGTTACATGCATACATCGACGGACAACTTTCCAGTGAAGAGTGTTTTGAGGTTGAAGAGGCAATGCGGCTAGATTCAAAATTACAGGATGAGGTTTGTCATCTTCGTACTCTTAAATCCAAAGTGAAAGAGGCTTATGCGGATATTCCGGTGCCGGAAAGAAAATCGAGTGCCCCGGTGTCTAAACGAGTTTGGTCGATTCCTAAAACGGCAGCGGCTTCTCTGTTTTTGGGCGTTGTATTGGGTGCCGGAATGCTTAGTCTGCTGACCGGTCAAAACAGCGGCGAGTCATATCAAACATTGGCGCAAGCAGTACCTCAAGAAGACAAATACATTGTGCATTTGGATTCGGACGACCTGGTCAAACAGGCGGAAGCTTTGCAGAAGATCGAACAGTTGTTGAAAGAGGGCGGGCCAAAAGTCAAAGTCGATTTCATTTCCAATTATCATGGTGTGAAGATGTTCGACGCCGATAACCCGAATCACAAACAACTGGAGAACCTGTTAAGCCATTACGATAATTTAACCTTGTATGCGTGTAAAAGAGCGTTGGAAAGAGCGTTGGAAAGAGGCGAAAAGGTTAATGTACTTCCAATGGTCAAACACGATAAACCGGCGATCGATGCGGTGGTGGAACGCCTAAACGAGGGTTGGAAATACATCAAGATTTGATTTGCGGTTTGAACAAACCGGTTCCTTTTTGATATGGATCGATTCGGGGTATACTTAGCGCATGTTTTTTAAAATGAATTAGAAGCTTTGTATGCTAAATTCCCGGACGCGGTCGACCTCCTCTTTTTTTCTTTCGAGACGTTTTTTTCCGTTGTTTTGGGTGCAGTTTCTAGGCGCGTTTAACGACAACCTTTATAAAAATGCGATGGTGATGCTCATCGCTTTCCAGCTCAGTCAATCCGACGAGCAGACCGGTTTATACATCACATTGGCAGCCGGTATCTTCATTTTGCCGTTTTTCCTGTTTTCCGCTTTTGCCGGGCAAATTGCCGATCATTTTCCGAAATCCGTTTTGATTCGAAAAATCAAATTAGCCGAAATTTTGATTATGGCGACCGGCGTTCTGGGGCTGTTAAGTCTGCAATTGGAGTGGCTTTATGTGTCGCTGTTTTTAATGGGCACGCAGTCGGCTTTTTTCGGGCCGATTAAGTATTCGATTTTGCCGGAGGTGCTTCAAGAAAATCAATTGTTACGCGGTAACGGTTGGTTTAGCGGCTCTACTTTCATCGCCATTTTATTGGGTACGATTGCCGGAGGCAGCGGTGTCGTGATGGAAAACGGCACTGTATGGATATCGTCGGCGGTCATGGGCGTTGCGGTTTTGGGATACGTTGCCAGTCTATTGGTTCCGGCTACATCCCAACAAACGGCCGATGTTAAGATCGATAAAAACATCTTCCGAAGTACTTGGCAGATCATTCGATCTTGCCGCGAATTTTCCCAGGCGTTCTCGGCCGTGTTGGCGATTTCGTGGTTCTGGTTCATCGGTGCGGTCCTTCTCAGTCAGATTCCAACCTTTGTTAAATACACTTTTTTTGCCAATGAAGATGTGGTGGTGGCGTTTTTGACCATGTTTTCCATTGGTATTGCCGTAGGCGCGGGCCTGGCCGCTAAATTGTCCAAACAACGGGTTAACTTGCAGTATCACCCGTGGTTGTTGGTATCGATGTCTTTATTATTGATGCTTAGTGTTTGGGTGGCCGATTCCATTGCGTCACCGACGGTCATTCACGATACGTCCGTTTTGATGGGATTGGGTGAGTTTTTAGGGTTGTGGCCTGAAAGCCTGTCTTTGGTGTTTATGTTTGTCTTGGCGGTGGCAGGAGGAGCCTATATTGTGCCCTTATACACCCAGTTGCAGATAAAGACCCCGCAAAACACTCGTGCTAGAATGATCGCCGTTAATAACATCGTCAATGCGTTTTTGATGGTGTTGTCATCGATTTTAATCATGGTGGGGTATATGTTTGATCTGACGTTACCGATCATGTTGTTGATATTGGCGGTGTTTAATTTGGCGATTGCCGGATTGTTTTACCGCCGATCCACGTTGAATGACGGGCTGTAAAGCCGTTGCGAATAAAAAATAAGATGCGTCGTGGATTGAAGAAGAGTATTGGAAAGTTGAGGAGTCACAATGAAGTGGTTGGTTAAATCTTTTATTAGGTTGTTGTTTAAAGTTTTCTATCGCGTGGAAGTCAGAGGATTGGAAAACTACCATGCCGTTGATCAGAGTAAACAACCGCTTTTGATTGTCGCCAACCATGTTTCGTTGTTGGACGGGCCGTTGATCGATTTATTCGTTCCGGGTGAAACGACCTTCATGGTCGGCATGAACCACGCCAAAAAATGGTACGGCAAGTTTGTGCTGTATTTCGGTAAGTTCTTTACCGTCGATCTGCACAGCCCTTATGCTGCCAAACACATGATCGCCGAATTGAAAAAAGGCAAGCAGTGCATGATCTTTCCGGAAGGCCGCATTACCACGACCGGCGGTTTAATGAAGGTTTACGAAGGTACGGCCATGGTGGCCGATAAAACCCATGCGGCGATTCTTCCGGTACATATCCGCGGAGCGGAGTTGAGCAAGTTGTCCTATTTGAACGGCCAGTTCTATGCCTATATCAAACAATTCTGGTTTCCTAAAATCACGTTGACTATTTTACCGGCCGAAAACATCAACCCTCCGGCACGTTTAAAGGGTCATAGCCGCCATCACTCCTTAAAGCAGAATATCTATATCTTGATGAGAGATCTGGCTTATTACGGTTTGATCGAAGAGAAGAGCCTGTTTAAGACATTAGTTAAGGCGAAGCAGAGTTACCATGCCAACCAGACGTGCGTCGAAGACATCAACGATCAGTCGTTGAGTCTGAAAAAAATGCTGCTGGCATCGAAAGTTTTAGGTAAACAGCTTCAGAAGGTTTTGGCGGATGAAAAAAGGGTGGGAGTGATGTTGCCCAACGTTTCCGGCATGCCGGCGACCTTTTTCGCTTTGCAAGCCTACGGTTACGTGCCGGCGATGATCAACTTTACGGCAGGGTTCAGAGCGATCAAGTCGGCTTGCGATACCGCCGAACTTAAAACCATTATCACGTCGCGTAAATTTGTCGATGCCTTTGGTCTGCAGCCGCTGATTGACGAGATGCAGGATAAGGTTCGATTTGTGATTTTGGAAGAGGTGCGAGCAAATATCGGTGTCTTAAACAAATTAGGCGCCTTGTTCAGCCGTACGGCAGCATTGCCGGGCTATCAAAAAGACGCACATTCCGAGGCGGTGGTGTTATTTACTTCGGGATCGGAAGGGGTTCCGAAAGGGGTCGTGTTGTCGCATCAAAATATCGTCAGCAATATCGAGCAGATCAGTTCTATGTTGACCCTATTGCCGGGTGAACGGTTGTTTAATGCGTTACCGACATTCCATAGCTTCGGTTTGACGGCGGGTATGCTTTGGCCGATTTTGAAGGGCGCCAAAGTGTTTTTATATCCGTCCCCGGTGCACTATGCGCTGGTACCGGAGATGTGTTACCAGACCAATGCGCGTTTGATGTTTGGTACCGATACGTTTTTTAACGGCTATGCGCGTAAAGCCAATCCATACGATTTCTATAGCGTCAGGGCGATGGTGGCCGGGGCGGAGCGTTTACGCCCCGAAACCCGCCAGCTATATGCCGAAAAATTCCATACGCCGATTTATGAGGGTTACGGCGTTACCGAAACCTCGCCGGTCTTGTCGGTGAACATTCCGACTTCGTTCAAGAACGGTTCGGTCGGTCAACTGGTTCCGGCTGTCGAATACCGTCTCGAAGAGGTTCCCGGTATTGCCGAAGGCGGACGTTTGCAGGTTAAAGGGCCTAATATTATGTTGGGTTATTTGATGCCGGATCAACCGGGTGTGCTACAGGCGCCACCGGAGGGTTGGCATGACACCGGCGATATCGTCTCGGTGGATGAAGACGGTTTTGTGTGGATCAAAGGGCGTGCGAAACGATTTGCCAAGATCGGCGGCGAGATGGTTTCTTTGACCGCAGTTGAAAGTTATATCAATCAGTCGAGTCCGAACGGGCATCATGTGGTGGTTGCGGTTCCCGATTCGCGCAGAGGCGAGCAGTTGGTGTTGGTAACCGATGATTGCGAGTTAAGCCGCAGTACGATTACCGAAGCCGCCAAACAGCAACAGGTTGCCGATATCATGATTCCGAAAACCATTATCCTGGTCGAGTCGATTCCGGTTTCCGGTACCGGTAAAACCAACTATCCGGAAGTTCAAAAAATCGCCGAGCGCCATTTCGGTTCTTAAAACGGGCACCGGGCACTCGACAAGCAAATTGCGGATGTGGGGGTTTTAACGGGCGTATAGAGCTTTTAATTGGCTCTCTTGTCGGATTGAACCGGATGTTTGTTCCAGCTTCTTCAACGATTCGCAAAGTGCCAGGCGCATGGCGTCCGTAAATTCACCTTGATTGAACAGGCTGGCTTCCAGTTGTTGAAGTCGGGCGATCAATTCCCGATCATCCAATTCCGCGAAACTTTGAATCCGATGCCGTTCACGCAGCCACTGTCTTAGGGCGGGGTAGAGTTGTTGCGCTGGCAGTTTGCAAATATCGTCTATTTCCGACCAGACCGGTTCGGTTGGTTTCGAATCGCTGTCGGTGCTTTCTTTTTCTTTAATTGTGATCGCTTTAATCTGACGTCTGGTTCTTAACCACAGTGCCAGTGTCGCCACCCATAGAAAAGCAAATACGGCGGTTGATATCTGCCATGGCAGATTGTTTGCGGATTGTTTGACAATCGAATGAGGCGGTACGGTTGTGAGATCGTGTGCCTGCATATCGGCTCCCGGCGTGGCGGTAGACGTTGCGGTGTCCGCGGCGGGTAAAATTTCAAAGGTTTTACCCGGAATCAGGGTTGTTTCCAGCTTGTCGGTCTGAGTATTCCACCAGTAGAGCGTCTGCTCCGGCAGGGTTAAGCTGCCCGCTTGGGTAGGAATGATGGCGCGTTTAAGCTGCTTATTACTGATAATGCCGTTTTGTTGTTTATCTTCTTGGGTGCTGGGTTGATCCGGATAGACTTTGAACCCGCTTTGCGAATCGATTTTTAGGGTCGGCAATTGATTCGCCATCAGCCCGTCGACGTTTAAAGTCAGGGTTTGGGTTAAAGTATCGCCGACATGAATTGCGCCGTCCGGAAGATTCCACTGTTGGCTAACGCTGACCTTATTGGCCGGTAACCAGGCATTAGTGGATTTATCCTTAAAGACTTTCGGTTCCGGCTTGACCCGCAAGCTAATCGGGTTAGCCTCTTCTTGAATCTGTTTCAAGTGACTGCCGAGTTGAATTCGCCCGCCGAATTGAGGGGTGGCGATTTTAAGTTCGCCGCTACTTTGCGGATAGATCGCATAAACCCATTCATAGACGGTATAGGCTTGCCCTTTAATTTGCTTATTGAAAACCGATTCTTTTTTAAGCGGTTCCACCAACGCATTGCCGAATTCCGGCGGGCGGATATTGCCGGAGATCAAGCGTCCTTGATAGTAGAAGCGCAGGGTGTAGATGACTTGTCCTTGTACATAGGGCGAGTCGGTACTGACTTTGGCTTCGAAGAAATAGGGTTTTAAATTGCCCTTTTGCAATGATTTTTGCAGCGGCATAACCGTTAATTTGTATGGTTGGCTAGTCACGTCGCCGACCTTGAAGGGCGGCACGATCAATTCACCGACCTGTTTCGGCAACAGTTGAATCAGCCAGCGAGTACTGGATTGAAAATCGCCGTTGACCATTTGGATATTATTGCTGCGTTGGGAACCTAATATTTCGAATTGATCCTTGAGTTCATCCAGATTGAGTTGCCCCAGAGTGCTTTGAAAGTCGGCTGTGACATAGAGATTGATAATATCGCCAAATTCGACCGTCTGGCGGTCCGTTTCCACTGTGAGGGAGTCTGACCAGGATGAAGTCGAAAAAACGCTGAGAAGGCTAAATATGAGCGCAACAGCGAGTCTTTTTATCGGATCTAGGTGAAATCTTTTTTGGATTAGCATGCTTACCATATCTTTTTCGTTGCCTGTTCACCCGGTTTATCGGGCGCATTGTTTGTTTGGTTCTGGAATTGGTATTCGAATTTGCGTTTCAAAAACAGCCCCGGCTGATCGGGAATTTGTTGCAACCAGTTTTCGGTGGCTTGCTGCTGTTCGGTCTTTTTTAACGATTCAGCCGGTTGATTAGGGTCGTTTGATTTGTCCGCCAGCTCTTGTGCTTGTGACGCTTTTTCCTGTTTTGAATCGGCGGATTCTTTTGCGGTTTTTCCATCCGATTGTTCGCCGTCCGATTGAGACGGTTCTTTTGATTTTTCTTTATCGGCCGCTGGCGGCTGTTTTTGCTGTTTGGCGGATTGTTTTTGGGTTCCGTCATGCTGTTGATTGTCGCTTTGGCCTTGCGATTGTGCAGTTTTATCTTGATCCTGTTTGCTTGTAGAACCGTTTTCAGCACGGTTTTGTTCGCCGTTCTTTTTCTGTTGACCCGACGAAGACTGATTAGAAGACGAATTCGTTTGTTGGTCTTGCGAGTCTTTCGATTTCGACTGTTGCGGCGACTTCATCGATTGATCGGCCGTCTGCTGCTGTTGGTCAAGGATTCGATCCACCAGTTTGAGGTTGCTCTGCGCGTCCTTCAAGTCGGGTTGTTTTTGCAAAGCCTGTTCATAGGCTTGTTTGGCCTCTTTGAGTTGGCCTTGTTTGGCAAGTGCATTGCCTAGGTTGTACAGTCCCGACGCACTTGGATCCTTTTTAAACTGTTCGGCGGCTTCTTTGTATTTTCCGTTGCGGTATAGGGTACTGCCTTTCCATTGAGGGGATTTGAACAGCGATTCCGCCGCTTGGTAATCCTGTTTTTTCCAGGCTTTATACGCTTGCTGGTCGGGTGTTTGGAACACATCGGCAAAGTCGGAAAGCTTGGTGTCGGCGTAGCTCGGCGGTGAATACAGGCTACCGATCGGCATCAACAGCAACAGACTTAAACTGAACAGCCAGCCACGTCGATAAGCGAGCGCCAATAACGGCAACATGGCCATAATAACGGCGGTACCGTCGTCTAAACGATGCAAAACTTCTTTGTCTTTTTCATGTTCGGCTTGCTGTTTGGCAAAGGCTTCCAGTTGGTTTGGCATGAGGCGATCCAAATCGGTTTCGTCGACCGTTAACGGGGTCAGGGCGGCACCGCTTTGACGACTTAATTTTTCCAGTTCCGCATACGGTAGTTTAGGAAGTACGATCGCCCCGTTGTCGTCTTTAAGCAAACCGTAATTCGGGATATTGACTGCGCCGCCGCTTTGCGTGCCGACGGCCAGAATGCTCAAGCTATAACCTTTGCTCTGAATCCAGTCCGCAATCGCTTGACGCTGTTCGTTTTCGAGATCGTCGGTTACCCAGACAATGTGCCCCTGAGTGACGTTGGCGCCTTTAAAAAGAAGGTCGGCTTGCTGCATCGCCAACAACGGCTCGGAACCGTATTTCGGCATCATCATCGGGTTAAGCGTCGGCACCAGCGACAACAGGGTTTGGTTGTCTTCCGAAATCGGCGCAATGGTATGTGCCGTGCCTGCATAAGCAACCAGTCCGAATGCGGTTTCCGGGTGCTTTTTCAACAGGTCGATCAACTTAAAGCGCGCGCGGCTGATGCGGTTGGGTTTAATGTCTTCGGCCAGCATCGAAAGTGAAAGATCGAGCAGGATGACCGTACCCTGGTGGGTTTTTTCGGCCGGTAGTTTAACCGATTTCAGGCTGGGTCCCGCCAAGGCTAGAATCGCCATGATCCACAAGCATGCCAAACCGATGACCGCCAGACGGTTGGAACTGAGGCCTTGGGTTTGGTTTTGAGAATTGAGTAGTAATTTATGGAATTTGGGGGCGATGACTTTCTGCCATGCACCTTGCTGGAGTTTGATGTGCCAGGCTTTCCAAACAAGCCAGACGACCGGAATCAACGCTAGGAACCACCACGGACGTAAAAAGTGAATTTCCATTTTAGCCTCCCGCTTTTCTTAGTTGAACCCAGCCTAATAGCAGGCTGATTAGAAAGGCCAACCCCAAAGGCCAGACATAGAGTTCGCTGCGCAGACGGTAGCTATGAACTTCGTGTTCGACCGATTCAAGCTGGTTGATCGATTGGTAAATTTCCTGCAACTGGCGGGTGTCGTTCGCAAGGAAGAATTGACCGTGGGTCAACTCGGCGATCTTTTTAAGACTGTCGATGTCCATATCCGATTTTCCGCCGTTGAAGAAAGCATCCAGGCCGATTCGATGTTTAACCTGACCGACGCCGATGGTGTATATTTTTAAACCGAGTTGCGCCGCCTTTTCCGCCGCTTTGATTGGATCGACTTCGCCGGCGGTGTTGGATCCGTCGGTCAGCAGCACCAATACCGATTCATTCTGGTGGTTCTTCATCCGGTGTTTCAGGGTTAAACCAATGGCATCGCCAATCGCGGTATTGTTACCGGCCATGCCGATTTCGGTTTCGTTCAACAAGGTCTTAACGGTTTTCAGATCGTATGTCAGAGGACTTTGCAAAAACGCTTGGGAGCCGAAAACGATCAAGCCCATGCGATCGCCTTGACGTTGTTCGATAAATTCCGCGACCACCGATTTGACTGCGGTCAAACGGTCGACATCTTTGCCGTCGAGATACATATCGGCTTTCTGCATGGAGCCGGAGAGATCGACCGCCAAAATCATGTCCTTACCGCTGGTGGTGAAAGGCGTCGGCGTCAGATACCAAATCGGCCGCATGGCCGCGAGGATAAACAGTCCCCATAATAGAACGAACAGCCATGGAATTTTACGTGTTTTGACTTCCGGTTGAATTAGGGATTCTTTGGCAAACTGCGTCGAAACGCGTTGCATGATTTGCGGTGCCAGCAGCGCGGTTTGTTGCTGTTGAACCGGCTTCATCAGCAAACGCACCAGCCACGGAAGAGGTAAAAAGGCAATCATCCACGGCCATAAGAATTCAAAGTTTTGCCAAACGTTCAACCACTGCATTAGAGATGATGCCCCTTAATCCATTGCTGCGCATAGTTTCGCCACGAGAGCGCTAAGCCGTTCAGTTCGGCGTCTGTTTTTTGAGCGTTTCCTTGATAGGCTTGTTGCAGAATCTCCAGAGCATTGTCGGGTTGGCGGACGAAGTTGGCGGTTTCGTGAAGAAAATCCAACCAGGCCTGTTCGCTCAGATGCGCAACCGTCTGACGCCCGTAAACCGTAATCGCCACCTGTTTTAGCAGGGCGTTGATGTGCAGGATTTGTTCGGCGACGTCCGTTTGAGTGCCTGTTTGAATCCGTTTTATTTCCGCCAGCGCTTCGCGGCGGTAGGCGTTGCGTTTATGACGATCCAACAGGAACCACACCAATGCAAAGACAATGGCGCTCAAGCTGAATATCAGCACCCACCAGCTGAATGCCAGCGGCCACCAACCGATTGGATCGGGCAGGTGAATGTCTTTGAGCTGGTTGAGTGGGTTGTTACTATCCGTTAGATTATTCAGATTCATTTCGCTGTCGTCTCTATTGGATGATTTTGTATTTGAGTAAGGCTTCCATCGGTTTGTCCTCGGTCGAGATTTGAATCAATGGAATTTGCAAGTTGCGGAAGGTTTTTTCCGCTGCTTGCCAAGCGTTTACGTAGCTGTCACGGTATTCCTGGCGAGTTTTTTTTCTAAGGCTGTTAATCGGTAACAGGTGTTCTCCTAGCCAATCGGAACTGAGGTTTAGCCAACCTAACTTGGGAAGCTCTTTTTCCAAAGGGTCGTATAGATGAATCGCCGTGATTTCGGTGTGTTTGCGTAGGCTTTGTAAGTGCTGTTGGCTGGCTTCACTGAGGTTGAGCATGTCGCCGATTAAAAACAGCTTACTGCCGGGTTTGACCATTTTTAATAACTGTTGTGTGGCTTGCTGCCAAAGGTGCGGCTGTACCGTTCCCGGTCTATTCAGCCCGTGCTGTAATTGAATGGCCTGTTGTAACCAGGTCAATAAAGTCTGTTTTTGGCGTTTTGGATTCAACCAGGTCTGGTGGTTTTGGTTGAAACTCAAACCGCCGATCAGATCGCCTTGCTGCAGAGCCGTCCAACCTAAAATGGCGGCGATATTCAATCCTTGAACTGCTTTTAGACGCACCTTGCTGCCGAAAAATAGTGCCGGAGTCTGTTCGGCAACGATTATGACCGGTTTCTCATGTTCTTCGGTAAAGACTTTGGTATGAACTTTTTGAGTACGTGCACTGACGCGCCAGTCGATGTGACGGATATCGTCTCCAGCTTGATACTGTCGTACCTCACTGAAAATCATGCCGCTGCCTTTACGTAAACTGTGATGGCCGCCGCTGAATTGTTCCATCACCTTCTGTTGACTGTTGAGGCTACGATGTTTCACGTGAAACCGAAAGGCAATCAGCTCGTCAAGCGAACTGTATAGACTGTCCTCGGAAATGTTCGTGCGAGGTTGCATCGAGCTTTCGGTTTGGGCTTGCGAAGAGATCGTCATTGCTTACGGAACCCTTTGATCAGACAACGGGAACGTAACTCAGTAGTTGGTCGATGATGTCGTCGGTGCTCAAACCTTCGGCTTCGGCTTCAAAACTCAGCAACAGGCGGTGACGGAAGACATCGTGAATTACGGCTTGCACGTCGTCGGGACTGACGAAGTTTTTACCTTGCAACCATGCGTGGGCACGTGCGCAACGCGATAAAGCCAAGGTGGCGCGCGGACTGACGCCATAGTTGATTTTGGTTGCCAGGTCGGCACTGTACGCCGCTGGATTACGGGTGGCAATCACCAGCTCCACCAGATAGGTTTTGACGGCATCGGCCATATGAATATTCAGGATTTCGTCGCGCGCCTTGAAAAGGTCGTCTTGGCTGAGATTCTCGGGTTTGATTGGCTGATGACTGCGCTCTTCGTTTTCCACTAATTCCAGAATTTGATATTCGCTTTCCGCAGACGGGTAGTCGATTTTAACGTGCAGCATAAATCGATCGAGCTGCGCTTCCGGCAGCGGGTAGGTCCCCTCTTGTTCGAGCGGGTTTTGGGTTGCCATGACCATAAACAGTTTGTCTAACGGCATGGTGTGCTTACCGACGCTGATTTGACCTTCCGCCATGGCTTCCAATAAGGCGGATTGAACTTTGGCCGGTGCACGGTTAATTTCGTCGGCTAGAACCAGATTGTGAAAAATCGGCCCCGGTTGGAATTCGAACACGCCGGTTTCCGGACGGTAGATTTCGGTTCCGGTGATATCGGAGGGCAGTAGGTCGGGCGTGAACTGGATACGGTGAAAGCTGCCTTCTATCAATTCCGCCAAAACTTTGATCGCTTTAGTTTTTGCCAACCCCGGCGGTCCTTCGACCAGTAGATGGCCGTCAGAAAGTAGGGCGATCAGCATGCGTTGAGTCAAGTGCGGCTGTCCGATAATCTGTTGGTTGATGTGTGCCTGTAAGGTTTGGAATCGTGCGGCTAAGGTCGAATCGTTAGGTTCCATCATATCCCTGAACTTCGCTGTTGTCTTAATTGGAAAGGGTTTTCATTATACTGACATCAGGAAGGGTTACAAACGCTTAACAATGGAGGAAGTTTTGAAATAATTCGGAGAATGGAGTGGGAGTGAAAATTTCTGTTTGACCGGGGACGATATAAGCGCCCCGGCTAACAGATGAATGCTTATTTTTTAGGCAGTATTTTACTGGTATCAATTTTGAACGAACCGATAAGCTCGACCAAGCGGCCGATTTCGTTGCTCATACGCTGTGTATCTTGAGCAACCGTGTCAACCAGAATCGCGTTCTGTTGGGTGTTGCCGTCCATGTCGCTGATGGCTTGGTTAATCTGCGTGATACCGACGGATTGCTCTTCGGAAGCGCGGCTGATTTCACTGACCATACCGGTTATTGAGGTGACTTGCTGATTGATTTTTTTCAGCATGTCCGCCGACTCCGAAGCCAGTTTGGTTCCGTGGTTGATCTGGTCGGTGGTTTCGGTCACCAGAGCGCCGATCTCTTTAGCGGCATCGGCGGTGCGTTGTGCCAGAACGCGTACTTCTCCGGCCACAACCGCAAATCCGCGACCGTGTTCGCCGGCACGTGCCGCTTCAACGGCGGCGTTCAATGCCAATAAATTGGTCTGGAATGCGATGCTATCGATCAAAGTGGTGATTTCGAATACCTTGGTACTGGATTCATGAATCCCCTGCATGGCTTTTTGGGCTTGTTCCATGACTTTTTCGCCCTGATCGGCATCTTTTTTAGCCTGTGCGGTAAACGCGTTGGCTTCCCTTGCACTGGAGACCGAGTTTTGCATTGTGGAAGCGATTTCTTCCATAGCAGCCGCGGTTTCTTCCAGAGAGGCGGCCTGATTTTGGGTACGGTCGTTCAAATCGATATTGCCGTTCGATAGTTGTTGAATATTCATCAACGCCGATTCTGAGGTTTGCTTGATGTCGATGAAGATGGTGGCAATATTATTCAAAGCGCTATTGATGGTTGCCTGCAATCTTGCCAATTCGCCTTTGTAGTCGCCGATGACGTGCGCCGTTAAATCGCCGTCGATCAAGTTGGTTAAGCTGCCGGTAAAGCTGTTAAAACCGGTTTGTAAATTATCCAGCGCCTGGTTGATGTTTTGTTTCAGGGTGTTCAAGTCGCCGCTCAATTCAATCGTGATCGGCTTCGAGAAATCGGAATCGGCCATATCGGCAACCACTTGATTGATTTCGGATACAGCCGAGTTCAATGAATTCAAGGTGAATTGTGCGTTATCCATCGCCTCTTTGAACGCGCCTTTCGCATTTATGTTGTTTTCGATTTTGGCGCTGAAATTAGCCTGTCCGAGAGCCGTTAGGGTTTCACCAAGCGAGTTCATGGTGTTTTCCAGGGTATCGGTACTTTGGTTGATCTGATTTTTTAGTTTTTCCAGATCACCTACCGCAGAAATTTGAATGCGTTTTTTCAAATCGCCGTTTCCGATGGCTTGCATGGTATCGCAAGTTTCTTTCAGAACCTGATGGGTGTTTTCTAGCAAGTGGTTGAAATCGTTTGCCATCAAGGCGATTTCGTCCTGATGCTCCGACTTCTTGGCGCGTGCCGAAAAATCACCTTGGTGGGTAACGGTTTGAATGGTTTGTTGAAGGTTGATAACCGGCAGCAACACGACTTTTCGAATGATCAACATGATCACGATACCCATTAGAATGACAATCCCGACGAGAATTCCCAATTCTTTAAAGACGGCTTGCTGTATCACCAGCATACGGTTTTCAAGTTCGATCGGTGGGGCGCCCAGAATCTGTACGCCGACCTCTTTGCCTTGCATATCCTTAACGATCGATTGGGTGATCAGTAGGCCGTCTTGTAACAACCAACCGTTTTTATTTAAGGTGTCCCAATCAATCTTCTGTGTCATGGCAACCGCTTCTTTGCTAAACGAGGTTTGGCTGCCTAATACGTAATCACCGACTTTCGTATTGTCTTTGGCATTGGTACTGATGGTCAGGGCATAGTCGTTCAACAATAAAGCGTATTGCATGTTACGGGCAGTATAGTCTCGAGCCACACTTCCCATGCCTTGAATAAATTCAAGCGAACCGATGTAGCGATCGTCTTTAAAAAGCGGGGCGATGCCGCGTACCGCTAAACCGGCACGGCCCAATTCCAAAACGGCGATGGCTTTTTTGGTTTGGATGACTTTGTCGACACCAAAGCGGAAAGAGGAAAGATCGTCACCATGCTTATTCGGTTTCCATGCTCGTAAAAAAGAACGGTTTTCCGGGGTATGGATATGAATTTTGATGTTTTTGAAACTGGTGTTATGGGCAAACGTCTGATTGACGTTTTGTAGCGCAGTTAAAGCGGAATCGCGATCTTGGTCGGCAACGGCATCAATGATTTGGTTATTGCTTGAAAAGCTTACGGCGTTACTGATCCCGATTTCCATTTTGGTATTCAAACTACGATCCATGTCCCCACGTAATTCTTTCGCAACATCGGCCGCCGTCTGTTTATATTCGTATTGATACTTTTGGTATTCAACCAATATCAGTACTGCCAAGACAATGCTGGAAACGATGATGATGCTGGAAATAATTTTGGATTGTAGGCCGAGAGATTTGAACATGAATACCCCTTTGTACTTCATTTGCGTATATTAACCCTAAAGTTATACAGGTAATGATACATAGGTTTGATATGGAAAACGAGAAGAATTAATAATTAAAATGAAAAATTTATCTAATATTATCAATTGGTTAAATAATACTATTTAATACTGATGTGAGGGTTAGTCTTGATTATTTACGGGGGAGAAGTCCCATTAAACGGGTAGGTTTTAACGGGATTTATTTGGGTTTGTTTGCAACCATCACCGCACGTAGAGGAGCGGGATAGCCTTCAATGGTTTTATTCAGGTCGTCAGGGTCCAAAAAGTCTTTTAGAGAGTTCCATTGCATCCAATCGGTCGAACGTTGTTCTTCGATGGAAGTCTGGTTGAGATCAACGCAACGGACTTCAGTAAATCCGCAACGTTCCATCCAGCGCTGCAGTTCCGAAACCGACGGTAGAAACCAAACATTGCGCATTTGCGCATAACGGTCTTCCGGAACCAAAAGCTGACCGAATTCTTCGGGAACGACCAGGGTTTCCAGTACGAGTTCACCACCCGGCGTAAGTTGATTTTTAAGATCGTAGATATGATCGATCGGCGATCGGCGATGATAAAGCACGCCCATTGAAAAAACCGTATCAAAAGCCCCGCCTTTAGGAGACACCGGTAAATCTTCCAGTGTTAACGGCAGGAAATAAGCGGGCACGGATTCGCCGATAAAGTGTTTGAGCGTCAAGAACTGGCTCATAAACAGTAGGCTTGGGTCGACACCGACCGCTAATTTTGGGTTTTCAGAGGCCATGCGCCATAGGTGGTAACCGCTTCCGCAGCCGATATCCAATACGCGTTTGCCTTCAAGCGGTTGAAGATGGGGGCGTACGCGATCCCATTTCCAATCGGAATGCCATTCGGTTTCTATGTGGATGCCGTGAATACTGAACGGGCCTTTGCGCCAAGGCATTAGAACCCGTAAAGCACTTTCCAGTTGATGTCTATGGCCGTCGTCCAAATCGTCATTTCCGGTTGTGACGACGGATTGATTTAGATGGGTGACTTGGTCGCGCGGATAGTCATGGATAATTTCCAATGCGGCTAACCAACGAGGTAAGTTGCCATTGCCTTCGGGATGCAATGCATGGTCGATCAGATCGGGCAGCACTTTTCTCCACTCATCAAAGCGTGAGTCGCCGAGTCTTTCCCAAAATGTATCGTAATGCTGTTTCACGTGAAACTATTCCTGTTGTTGGCAAATGGATAAGGGCGTAATTATACCGTTCGGTTCTGTGAAATTGAACAGGATTGAAATGTACGGATTAACAGAACCGTACGAATTCAACGAACTTAACTGTGATTTAAAACCATCAAATTGATTTGATGGCGATAAAAGAAGCGAAGTTGTATGCCTGAAACCAGATGCCGGCGGAATCGAAACCGGTTTGCTTCAAACGTTGGATATGGAAGTCGGCGGTATCGCTGATTAATACGTTTTCCAGCGAGCTGCGTTTCTGGCTGATTTCCAGTTCGGAATAACCGTTGGCGCGTTTGAACTGTAAATGCAGGTGTTCGATTGCCGACTGCAGGGCATCGTCTTCAAAGTGGATTTTTTCCGAAAGGATGAGGATTCCACCAGGCTTAAGACCTTGATAAATATTATCCAATAGCGCCTGACGTTGATCCGGATCGATGAACTGCAAGGTGAAGTTAATGACTACCACCGAAGCGTTTTCGATTTTGATCTGGGTGATGTCGGCACATTGCAAATCGACTTCGACGTCGGAATGATAGGCGTGTAAATATTCGCTTGCACGGTTTATCATCGCTTCAGAATTATCGACCGCGACGATTCGGCAATTGGGCTGTGCCACCTTGCGGCGCATCGTTAAAGTGGCCGCACCTAATGAGCAGCCTAAGTCATACAAATTACTGTCGGCTTGGGCGTAGGTTTCGGTCAATTCGCCGATTCCGGTGAGAATGGTTTGGTAACCGGGAACGGAACGCTGGATCATGTCGGGGAAAACCGCAACGACCGATTCGTCAAATTGGAAGGCGCCAACCGCTTCATGGGCTTGGGCGTAAATGGTATCTTTCATATTGGTGAACCTGTTCAAGCCTGGCTTAGGTTATAGGGAACGATGACATCGCAAAGATTGTATTTTAAAGAAATTACCCGTCAAAACCAATAAAACGGAATTGACGAGCCATATGTCAGTAACGGGACGGTCGGTTTGCCACTTCGGACAATCGCCAGGCCTCCGGGGTTTGACTGCTTTCCAGACGGGTTTCAAAGTCGTCATCCAGTTTGTAAAAAAAGTCCAATCCGGTTTGTTTCTCAACTTCGTCGATAGTAGTCACGAATGTCATTAAGCTGGCATTGGGCTTGGCATTCTGGGGGAAAATGAATGCCAATGCTTTAGCCGGGCTATCTTGGCTGCCAGGTTTGATCAGGATTTTATAAAAAGCCTTGGGGATCGCGACTCGGGTGTTTTTGATGGTTTTCGGATTAGTGTCGAAAATCGGCCCGGTTACGACCCAGAAATTACCGAACCAGTCCGAGAAATCATTGGCCACCAACTCTTCCAAACGTTGCCAACTTTTCTGGTTCAGATTCGGTTTTTGGGGGGTAATGTTAGTCATTAAAAAGGTTTCTAATTGCGCCGATCGGCCGTAACGGCTGGCAATTAGATAGTTTGGCGCCATGTGTCCCCGGTCATAGCCGGAACCAGTGTAATCCTGATGGGTGATGCCGGACAGTCCGCGCCAGTCGCGCGAGAAGCTGCTGGGGCGCTTGCCGCTGTCGAACTGTTTGGCTTTAACCTGATAGGTGACCCATAAAGGGTTGGCCAGTTTCTCAGAGTAGCCGAGCATAAATGCCTGATTACGTAAGACATGAGTCCAGCTAGCGTCGGCGGGGGCAGAAATTTCTTGCGGAACCCCCATGTAAGTCATCGCAGGACGGGCAACAGTGACCTCATAGCCGTACCAGATCCCCCCGGCTAAAAAGACGGCGATAAGGTATATAGGTTTGCGAATAATCAGTTGTAGAGCGGGTCTAAGAAGACGTAAAACCTGTCGTGTAGTCATAAGTGTCAATCGGGCTAAAAAGAGACGCAATTATATGGCTTAAAAGCGAAATTGCGAAGCCCGGCTTTAGGAATACTCTTTAATCAGGTTTTTTAGCGGGATGGCTTTGTTGAAGTAGTAACCCTGGTAAAGCAGTTCACTCGGTAGCGTGCGTAAAGTTTCGAGTTTTTCGGCCGTGTCGACGAATTCGACGATAACCGGTTGCAGGCCAAGGTTGGCGGCCATATTGGTGATGAATTCCACCATACGGTATTTCGCTTGATCGTTCTCGATGTTTTGAATGAGTTTGCCGTCCAGTTTGGCAATTTGAACCGTGTGGCTGCTGGCTAGGTCGACCAAACTAGAAAGGTTGGAATAGCCTGTCCCAAAATCGTCAATTGCGAAGATGATCTGATATTTTTGATTCAGTTCTCTCAACACTTCATCGTGCATGAGGATTTCGTGTTCCGTAATTTCCACCAGCAACTGAATGTTATGCTGCTTGCAAACGCTATTCAAACCGATCAGTTTTGTGATGATCTGTGGGCTGGCAAGCGATTGCGGATAGATGTTGACGTTGATCATTTCGGTCAGCCCTTGCAGCTGCGGAATGTCCCGTTCCAGTAGTTCGAATACTTGTTCGTCGATTTGACTGGTTAAGTTATAGGTTTCCACAATGCTTAAAAAGTCTTTAGCCGCGATGATTTGCTCGTCGACAGACATTCTAATCAATGCCTCAAGGGTTTTGATATTACCGCTTTCATTAACGATCGGTTGATAGAACAGGCAAAAACTTTTGTTTTGTAAATGATTATGTACGATTTCTAAAAGTTCCAAATCCTGTTCGACTTGCTGATGGTATTGAACCAATTCATGCGACTGGATGTGGCAAATGTGTTCGTGGCATTTGTCCTTTAGGATTTTGTTCAGCATTGAAGCGAATTGCTGGGTTTCGTAAACCGGCAGATCGGATAGGTTAAACAGGTTAACGTAAAGCTGTTGACTATGGCTTTTACCGAATCTCTCACCAAGTGAAGTGATCACGTCTTCCATGACCGAAGGAAGCGTATTTGGCCCTTTCTCCTCCTTAAGTACGACATGCAAGCTTTCTTCGCGTTCCAGGTGAATGAAATCGATGTCGTTTTGTTTTAAGCATGTCATACATTCGTTAGAGAAAATATTCAGCAATTGTTTTTTCTGTTCATATTGGATGTCGGATGCTTCGACGATACCGTAATGGATGACAAAGTAATAACTTAGATTCTTCTGGCGTTTACTTTCCGCCATCACAAAATCGATGAAGTTATGGTATGGATCGGCCAGGTAGTTGAAGTGCGCTTCATTGATGTACTTGTCTAATAACAGAAAATCTTGACTGAGATTTTCGAAATGAGAGAGCGCTTTAAGGTACTCCTTTTGCATCAAGTAGACATAAACATAGTTCGCTTCTTGATGTACCGAGCGATGGATCAGAAGAATATTGCCTTGCAGGTCAAACGCTTTGTCACCGGTGGCATGCAAAATCAATTTGGCTTCCAGGGTTTTTAACCAGTGGGCGAAATCGCACAGAGTGTGGTCGAGTTGAGGAGGCGACCCGCCTTCTTCGATGTGGGTAAAGAAGTGTTCAAGTTGGATCAACCATCTCTGGTGCAGAGTCATGGTTTGGTTATGACAGATAAAATTTTCGTTTTTAAAATGGTCGACAAATTCTTTGACTGTCGAAAGAAAATAACCGCGGGCGAGATGACTTTTGGCTTGTTTGATTGAATAGAGAACCGCTTCGGGCGTTTTTTTAAGCTTAAAGTGCGCTAAACCGGATAAGGCATTTTCCTGCGCCATATCAATCAGATCAAAGACATCGTGTAACGACAGATGATAGATTTGCTGTAAGGTTTTACCGACGTTTTCAAGCTCATTACAGTCTTCGTCGGTCAGTTCATCAATCAACAGCTTTTTTAGCCATTTTTCTTCTTGAAGAAACAAACATTTCATTTCGTGCAAAGAATGAATGACATGTGTCATTGAAGATTGCTGGATCAGGTCGCTTTCCATTGATTCGATCAGATCTTTGCAGAATTTATGCAGGCTTGATGTCGGCACGGCTTTCAGAACCACAAGTTAATAGAATATTTCGATTCTAACATGGGTTATGTGGTTTTTATTCAGTTTAAAATTTGATGTGGTTATTAAATTTATTAAGTTTTTTTTCTTAGATCATTTCGAATTTTATTTTTTGTTGAAAAGCGTCTTAAAATTGAAGAACAGGCTTTCTATCCATTTTTAGGCTAAAGTCTTTAGGTTGAAAAATAGAATTTATTGCGATGGAGGTAAGGTTGATTTGATGAAAGAGCAACAAGACCAAAAGGCGACAAAAGACGGAACGAACCTATTTGAAGGGATTGTTTTTCCGGATTATTTTATTCAAAAAAATTTGTCGTTTGATGACATGATAGGCTCCATAAGAACTTGGAGTGCCTATAAAAAGGCGAAGGAAAAAGGTGAGCTGAAAGCATTCGAGGCGTTTTTCGAAAGGATGAAAAAATCATGGGGTAATCCCGTTAACGCCAAAAAGGTGACTTGGCCGATTTCCGTCAGAGCCGGCAGAGTCCATCGGAATAGCCCCCCTTAGATTACTTTTTCTTGGCAAGAATATGGATGTATCGTGCCATGTTTCGGTAGGTGGGTTCGCGACAGAAACGATATTCTAAAGCCAGCAGATCGTCCAGGTCACTTTGTTCCAGCACTTCATGGGTCATGTAGTCGTGGAACACGCGAATTCCGGTGTGCACTTCGATTTCGAACCCCCAGACTTCAAGCCACTGAATTACTTCTTCCGGTATCTGTGGATTCGGCGGTGTAAGCTTTTTGCCTTTACCGAGATAGTCGTCGTTGAGAATGTAGGGTAGGCGCCAGCCTCCGCGCAATGTATTGCGGATAACGACCGAATTACGGTTGTAGAACAACAGGGAAAGATGGCCGCCCGGTTTGACTTTGTCGGTGACGGTCTTTAACGTCTCTTTGGGTTCGCCCAGCCATTCGAGAACGGCATGAAACAGTACTAAATCAAATTCCGGTAAGGTTGCTGCAACTTCTTGGGCGGGACCGTTGATGAAGGTCGCTTCCAGGCCGGCCTCTTCGAAATTTCTTTGAGCCCGTATTAACATCTGATGTGAAAGGTCGCATAAGGTCGTTTTGTGTCCGGCCTCGGCAAACCATTGGCTGATTTGCGCAAAGCCGCAACCGGCATCCCAAACCGTCAGCGACGTTTGCTTTTCAATAGGATTTGTCGAGTTGCTTTCGGGAGAATGCAGGTCTGCTAAGTCTTCCTTGAGAAGTTTTAGACGCCACTCGCCTTTGACCGTGTTATAGATCTTGGCTTCGAATTTATCGACCAGTTTGTCGAAATTGCGGTCGGCTTTTTGGGGAGGAGTATTTTTCATGGGTTTATTTTAGCCAGAAGCGGTGAATGACGTGAATTTTTTGTATTTTGAAGATTGTGTCGGTCTATCGTAGCCAAAGTTTGAGTATTCGTGCGGCTTTGAGTATCTTAGAGGCCTGATGTAAACCATCTTGTTTAAATTATTTGAATCGATTGGAGAGTCCATGTCATCGAAAGTTTATTGTCTGGCGCAATTTCAGCCTAAACCTGGCAAAGAAGCCGAATTATTCAAGGTCTTGCAGAGTCTTGAACCAAACACGTTGAGGGAAGACGGTTGTTTGCAGTATCGGGTAACTCGTCAGATTGCCAGCCCGTTTGCCGAAGGTAAGAGTTTTCCGATCGTATTTAATGAAATCTGGGCGGATATGGCTGCTTTTGAAGCACATTGCCAGCGTCAGGAGATTGTCGACTTTTTCCAGAATTTTTGTCTGGCTGAAGATGGCTTGGCGGCGGACTGGAATGTCTGCGTTTACAGCGACGAACCGGAAATTTACGATGCGCCGGTTATCGCTCCATAAACCGGTTTAGTCGCTGAATTGGGTTTGGGTGTCACTTTCTTTGAGAGTTTTTTCAGGCTTTTTTTCCGATTTTTCAGAAGACTCGCAACAGGTATTGTCCGCACAACAAGTCTCTTCCTTTTCCGGCTCGCAGGCGTTGGCGGATTGAAGTTCCGATCTGGCGTCTTTGAGAATCCGCATTGCGCCCCAAAATACGAGCAGGGTAATCGCCGAACCGATAATCAAATCGGGCAATCGGCTTCCCAGCCACCAGACGAGCAGACCGCTTAAAATTACGCCTAAATTGGCCAGGACGTCGTTGGCAGAGAAAATCCAGCTGGCTCGCATATGGACTTCGCCGTTTCGGTGGGCGTGGATCAGCTTCAGGCAGTAGGTGTTACCGATCAAAGCGATGAACCCCATAATAAGCATCCATTCCGACAGTGGTTCGCTGCCGTAGATCGCGCGGCGGGCGATGTCCAAACCGATTAACGCCGCCAGCATCATCTGAAAGTAACCGCTGACCAATGCAGCTTTGGCTTTAGTCTGTACCGCTCTTCCTATGGCGTAGAGTCCGATTCCGTATACGATGGCGTCGGCCAGCATATCCAATGCATCTGCCGTCAAACCGGTCGACTGAGCATACCAGCCGACGATGAATTCAATCACGAACAACGCCGCGTTGATCGACAGAAGGGTAATCAGGATTTTTTTCTGCGAGGCGTCGGTGACCTCAATATGACATTCGCAAGCCATTACGACCCCCTTTGTTTATTTTGTTTTGATAAATCTTATCAGTTCTGGTCTTTCTTTAAGCCGTTTTCGAGCGCATTTTCCAGCTCATGCGTCGAAGCCAGCGGAGAGCCGCTACGCTTGGCGAGCAGCGCGTAAGCGGTCGGAATGATGAACAGGCTCAACAGCGTCGAGAAAGCCACCCCCCAGAACAGCACGATGCCCAGAATGTAACGGGTCTCCGCACCGGCTCCGCTCGACAGTATCAACGGAACCGTTCCGGCGATGGTGGTGATGGCGGTCATCAAGATCGGCCGCAGACGCAATTGAGTAGCGGATACCAAAGCCCGGTAGACAGGCAGGCCGCGGTCGCGTAATTGGTTCGTGAATTCAACGATCAGAATCCCGTTTTTAGTCGCCAGACCGAGCAATAACACCAACGCGATCTGACTGTAGATGTTCAGGCTCATGTGGTACGAAAGAAGTGCGAACAGCCCGCCTGCCAGTGCTAAGGGTACTGTCAGCAGGATCACGAAAGGATGGATGAAACTCTCAAACTGCGCTGCCAGTACCAGGAAAATCACGACTACGCCTAACAGGAAGACAAAGTAGAACGAATTAGAGGCCGTCTGGAAATCGCGTGATTGCCCCTTATAGTCGATGATTGCTTCCGGTGGCAACGTTTCGCGAGTGAGTTTGTTGAGGTAATCCAACGCCTGACCTAACGACAGGTTGTCATCCAGTTTGGCCGACAATGTCATCGAGCGCACACGGTTATAGCGGTTGAGGCTCGAGGCCACGCCGGAGGTTTCAATATGCGTGATCGCGGACAGCGGAATCATGCCGTTGGTACTGGACGAACGCAGATAAATTTGTTCCAGATCCTGTGGGGATTGGAACCATTTATGATCCGCCTTGACCAGAATGTCATACTCTTCGCCCTGATATTGGTATGTGGTGATGCGTTTGCTGCCGAGCAGGATTTGTAAGGTTTCGGTCAGGTCTTGATGCGAAATTCCCAGCGCTTTGGCTTTGGCGTAATCGACCGTCAGACGCAGTTGAGGCTTGCTGGCCTCGTAATCCCAGTCCAACCCGCTTAATCCCGGGTTGGTATCGTGAATGGCCTGATCCATCATGGTTTTCCATTGTTCCAGTTCCGCATAGCTGGAACCGCCGATAACAAACTGTACCGGCTTCTGAACGCGTCCGCCGATCGGCGAGCGCATAATCGGTACCGCTTTGACACCGGTCAGGTCGGCGAGTTTTTTGCGGGTTTCTTCCATGATATCGTAAGCGGAACGGCGTTTGGACCAGTCTTCCAGAACGACGATCACAAAACCGGTGTTGAAGATTTCGGTACTGCTGAAAGACCTTGGCGCACGAATCAATAGGCGTTTGGCTTCGCCGTTTTCGACTAAAGGCATTAGGCGCTCTTCAATTTCGTTCATATAGCTTTGCATATATTCGAAAGTCGCGCCTTCCGGCCCTTTGACCGTCACGTAAAACACGCCGCGGTCTTCTTTCGGCACGTATTCATGCGGTACTTTTTGGGCATAGAATACCGTGGCCGCAATCACGGCGGCAAATGCCAAAACACTGATCCAAGGGTGCCTGAGGTTTTTGACCAGAAGTTTTTTGAAGCGATGGGAGCGGCGTCTTCCGGAAGGTTTCGGACGGTCTTCCGACGCGTCTTGGATTGGTTTTTTTGTCGGCAGTAACAGTTTGGAGGCCAATGCGGGAGAAAGTGTCAGTGCCACCCAGCTCGAGAAGAGGACGGCCACCGCCAGAGTCACCGAAAATTCAGAGAACAGTCGTCCGATCTGGCCTTCCATAAAGGCGATCGGCATAAAGACCGCAATCAAAGTCAAAGTGGTGGCGACGACGGCAAAACCGACCTGTCGGGTTCCCAGATAGGCAGCTGCAATAGGGGGGTGCCCCATATCTAGGTGGCGCTGAGTGTTTTCCAGTACCACGATCGCATCGTCCACCACTAACCCGATCGCCAGTACCAATGCCAGTAGGGTAAGTAGGTTGATGGAGAAACCGAGCATCCACAATACGCCGAAAGTGGCGATTAGGGAGACGGGCAGGGTCACCATCGGCACCAATGCGGCGCGCCAGTTTTTCAGAAACGCCAGCATCACCAAAGAGACTAAGCCCAAAGCAATGAACAGGGTTTTGTAGACTTCGTCGACGGCTTGTTGAACAAAGACCGAAGAATCGAAACTTTCCGCCAGATGCAGGCCTTCCGGCAATGTCTGGTTAACGAGTTTGCGGCGCTCCCGCGCCAGTTCGGCAACAGTAAGAGTGTTGGCATTGGATTGTTTGATGATCCCGATGCCGACCATCGGTTCGCCGTTACCTTTGAACAGGCGACGGCGTTCGATGGCGCCGAGTTTGACTTCGGCGATCTCGCCCAGTGTCACCTGTCCGACCTGCTGGTTCTGTTTGATAATCAAATTTTTGAAGTCGTTTATGCTGCTTAAAGGTTTGTCGGCTTGCAGGGTAAACAGGATGTGTTTGCCTTGTACCGAACCGACCGGCAGTTCGATATTGGACGCACGCAGCTGTGTCTCGACGTCCTGAGCACTGATACCGTATAACGCCATCTGCTGCGGATTTAGCCAGATGCGTAGGGCATAGGACTGTCCGCCGCCGACGCGCACACGTGCGACACCGTCCAGTACGGCAAAACGGTCGACCAGATAGCGTTCGGCGTAATCGGTCAGTTGCGGTACGGTCATCTGGTCGCTGTTGAGGTTGAACCATAGAATGACGCTTTCGTCGCCGTCGACTTTCTCGACTTCAGGCGCACGAGCTTGTTCCGGTAGGTTGTCGGCGATTCGGGCGACGCGGTCGCGGATATCGTTGGCGGCGGCATCAATGTCGCGGTCGATGGAGAATTCCACTTTGATTCGCGAACGTCCGTCGCTGGAAGTCGATTCGATGAAACGGATGCCCGAGACCCCGGAAATGCGGTTTTCAATCAATTTGGTGATGCGGTTCTCGACAACTTGCGCCGAAGCGCCCAGGTATTGGGTGTCGATGGTGACGATCGGTGCATCCACGTTCGGGTATTCGCGCAGGCTCATGCGGTCGAATGCCATTAAGCCGAATGCAAGTAATAGCAGGGAGGCAACCGTTGCCAGTATCGGACGTTTGACCGAAGTATCAGACAGCCACATGCTTACTGCTCCTGCTTAGAAGACGGTTTGCTTGGCTGTAACAGCTTCTCTTGAATTGCGTCGTTTTGCATGGCTTTGATTTTGACCGAAACCTTGCTGTTGACACGCATTACACCTTGGCTGACGACCAAGTCGTTTTCGTTTAAGCCGGTTAAGACCTCCGTTAAGCTATCCCCGATTTCGCCGGTTTCAACCGCCACTTTTTCGGCTTTGTAGAGTCCGTCTTGCGAGGCTTTAAGTCGATAGACGAATTCATTGTCGCCAAGCATCAGAATAGCGGTATTCGGTGCGTTTAATTGGGTTTTGGAAGGCAAATCGATTTGTGCTTCCACCATCATATTGGTTTTTAGACGATTATCGGGGTTGCCGACGATTGCGCGAACCTGAACCATACGGACTTCTTGTTCCAAGCGCGGAGAAATCGCACTGATATGCCCTTCAAATGTTTGATTGGGGAAAGCGCTGCTGCGCAGAGTAACGTTTTGGCCTTGTTTAAGGTAACTGAGATATTTGATCGGAATATACAGGTCGAGTTTCATTTCGCTGGTGTCGTCCAGACTGACGATTTGATCGCCCGGCGAGACCAATGCGCCGACGGCGTAATGGCTGAAACCAAGTTGTCCGCCAAAGGGGGCGTAAATACGGCGGTCGGCCACCTGGGCTTCGATCACCTTGCGTTTCGCAACGGCGGTTTGCCATTCACGGTATTTTTGGTCAATCAGAGAGCGGGTTACGGAGCCGCGTCCCTCAACGTCTTTGACACGGCGGTATTGGCGTTGGGCTTCTTCCGCCAACGCTTTGGCTTCTTCCAATAATGCCAGCTGTTCGGCGCTATTCAGCTCCAACAACAACTGGCTTTTACGAACCACTTGTCCTTCTGTAAAGTGTATCGCCTTAATGATTTCGGTGACATTGGAGGAAATATCGATGGACTGTTTAGCTTGCAGATTACCCAGCGCCTTAATCATCTGCGGTTGCGATGTCTTCGTAACTTGATAAGCAATGACCTCTACAGGCGGTTTTGCCGTGGCACCCACCGAATAGGCCAACGCCATAAGATGAATCAGAAACAGGGCTAAAGGTTTCAGCATGATTTCGACCATTCCTTAAATGAAAATCAATTTCATTTATTTTATGTTCAAAACAGCGCTTTGACTAGCGCTTTTGCACCTTGTATCCGCCTAAAATCTCGGTAAATAGCGTGTGATTGTGTTTATTTCGGTTTTCATAAGCGCTTGGTTTGAAAAATAATTTTGAAGAGCTCTCTTCATTTTTGTTTTGGCTTAAATCCGGAAAAAGCGCACATTCAAACTCCCCATGAACAAATGTAATGGTGTAAAATTTACGTTTTATTATTTTTCAACGGAGCAGTGCGAAATGGGTAGAGCCTACCAAAACCGTAAAGATTCGATGGCGAAGACGTCTGATCAAAAGGCTAAAGTTTACAGTAAATACAGCCGTGAAATTTATGTGTGCGCTAAGAACGGCGGTATCGAAACCGAGAGTAACTTGGCTCTGGCCGGTTTGATCGAACGTGCAAAAAAAGATCAGGTTCCTGCCCACGTTATCGAGAAAGCAATTGAGAAAGCCAAAGGCGGCGGCGGTGAAGACTTTGCACTGGCACGCTATGAAGGTTACGGACCGGGCAACTCAATGGTCATCATAGACTGTCTGACCGATAACCCAAACCGTACTTTCGGTGACGTACGCCACTGCTTTACCAAAGCTAAATGTAAGATTGGTACGCAGGGAAGTGTGACTCATATGTTCGACCACAGCGCGATTTTCGTTTTCCCTGGGGAAGATGAAGAAGCGGTATTGGAAGCTTTGATGATGGCCGATGTGGACGTTAGCGATATCGAATGCGAAGATGGCAAAATCAGCGTATTCGCTCCGAACACCGAGTATGCCAAAACCAGACAGGCTTTGACCGAAGCTTTCCCTGGCGTCGAGTTTGAAGTAGACGAAATTCAGTTCATTCCGCAAATGTTTAAACAGCTTGAAGGTGAAGATTTGGAAATGTTCGAGAAGTTTTTGGACAGCCTTGAAGACTTGGACGACGTTCAAAAAGTCTATTTCGACGTAGAAATGTAAGTGCTGATTTAAACGTTTTCAAACGCGATAAATCAGGCTTTAATTGTAAAAAAGGCAAAAGAGTTTCTCTTTTGCCTTTTTTATTGCCCGTCAAAACGTAAATTCAATTCCCCTAATCCTTGGTATTCCAGTGAGAAGGGCTGTTGCGGTAAGATTTCAAACACACCCGCATAAGAACCGGTAATGACGGTCTGACCCGCTTTGAGATCGATCCCTTGTTGACTTAAGTAGTTCACCAGCCAAAATAGCGGCGCTTGTGGCGTACCGTTGGGGTGTTTGCCTTTGATGACCTTTTTCGGTTCGGGTTTCTGGCTCAGTGTAAAGTCGATCTCTTCGGCGGTAAAAGCCTTTTCCAGTGGAATTGATTGACCGATATAGGCCCCCTGGTTAAACAGGTAGTCAGCTAGATGCTCAAAAAAAGATGCTTTTTCGTCGCTTAAATAACGGTTTTGAATGAATTCTAAAGCGAGGTAAGCCCCTTCTAGCGCTTCGATTATCTCGGATTCTCGATAGGCTTCAGTTCGTGCCGGAAGATCTCGTTTAAGACGAAATCCGATTTCCGGTTCGATTTTGCAAATGCCGTCTTCAAGCTGAATCGGACAGGGCGATTGAGTGTAAATGGTACTCGCCAGAATGGGGGCGACAACGAGTTTGTCGTCAAACGGCAAGGAGCACTTCCAGCCGCCGATTGTGTCCTGATTATCGGCCGTAAGTAAGATCGTTTGCGCTTGTTGGATCAACCAGCCCTGTTCGCTGTTTTGCGGGCGTAATTCCGCCGGTAAGCGCGGCGTGATTTGATGGTTAAGGCGGCGTTTTGCTAAAAATTCGGCCGCCGCCTGAACGGTCTCTTGGTTCATTTTTGTTCTTGGCTGAGCTTAATGATGATCGGCGAAAGTACCAGTAAAGCAATCAGGTTGGGAACCGCCATCAGAGCGTTGAGTACGTCGGCTAGAATCAACACCGTATTGAAATAGTTGGAGAGCGCCGCCCCGGCAAACACCGCCAACACCCATAACATACGGTAAGGCGTGATGACTTTGGTGCCGGCCAGATACTCGGCGCAACGTTCGCCATAGTAACTCCAACCGATTAAAGTGGTGAATGCGAAGATGGCCAAACCAATGGCGACAACCACCGAACCGAAATCGGAATCCAAGCCGGTGCTGAATGCCAAAGCCGTCAGTGGTGACCCGGTTTCGCCGCTTTGCCAAACGCCGGTGACCATGATGACCAAAGCGGTCATGGTGCACAGAATGATGGTGTCGATGAAGGTTCCCAGCATGGCGATATGCCCTTGATGGATCGGATCGTTGGTCTTGGCCGCTGCGTGGGCGATGGGGGCTGTACCCATTCCGGCTTCGTTTGAGAATACGCCGCGCGCCACGCCGAATTGAATCGCAAGAATGATGCTTGCTCCCGCAAATCCACCCGCCGCCGCGCTACCGGTAAAGGCGCTTTCGACAATGGTCATCAGTGCGTTTGGCAGCTGATCATAGTGGATTCCGAGAATGTAGAAGGAGAAACCGATATAGAGTACGGCCATCAACGGCACCAAGGCGGTCGCCGTTTTGGCGATACGTTGAATGCCGCCGAACAGCACTAGACCGACCAGTACCATGAGTACGATACCGGTGTATTGGTTATTGAATCCGAAGGCGGTTTCCATGGCTCCGGCTACCGCGTTGGCTTGTACCATATTACCGATACCGAAGGCGGCGATGGTGCCGAATAGGGCAAAGGCAAACGCCATCGGCTTCCACTTTTCGCCCATTCCGTTTTTAATGTAATACATCGGTCCGCCGACGTGGCGACCTTCGTCGTCCACTTCGCGGTATTTCACCGCTAGTACTGCTTCGCTGTATTTGGTTGCCATGCCCACCAGTGCCGTAATCCACATCCAAAAAATCGCTCCCGGTCCGCCGATGAAAATGGCCGCGGCCACCCCTGCAATGTTTCCGGTTCCGACCGTGGCAGACATCGCCGTCATCAAGGCGCTGAACGGACTGATATCCCCTTCCTGTTTCGAGTGGCGCTCTTTCCATAACAGGCTGAAAGCGTAAAACAGGTTGCGCAAAGGTAAAAAGCGCAGACGAATGGTGAGATAGACGCCGGTGCCTAGCAAGAGGGTTAACATGGCCGGGCCCCATGCCCAACTGCTTGCGGAGGATAGGATTTGATTGATCGATTCCATGAGCGTGCCTTTTACCTTTTTAGTGGGTTGTTGATAGTAAAGTTAACGGTAAATTCGCGTATTGTCTAGAAAAAGTCGGAATTTGACGGTAACAGGCTGAAAATACACAGGAAGAGGTAAGGAAAATAAGGTCGGTGAAGGATAGAAATAGGGAGGACGAAACCATTAGACCTATTTGACATAAGTTTTGGCGTTTTCAAGCAATAAAAAAGCCCGTTAACACGGGCTTTTGTACAGAAATCATTAATAAATGATGCGATTTGCTGTAAAGATGCTTTTATTCTTTAATAAATGCCGCTGCATTTTCGACCAATTCTTCACTAAACAAGTCTAGGAAAAAGTGATCGGAATCTTCGATGGTGTAGGTTTGTACCAAATCGTTGTCGACCGATTCCATCTTTTTAGGTAGATCGGCAACAACCGTGTCGGCTGATCCCATTATGACGAGCGTAGGCTTAACCGCTTTTTTCAATAAGGTCGGCGTGTCCATGCGAGGCTCGCTTTTGTAGTAGCTTACAAACGCATCGGCAGAGGCGGAAGTGCCCTTACAGTAGATGAAGTTGATATTTTCCAGCATGGTATCGCCTTTGCCCTCTTTGACCAGCTTTTCAGCCGAATTCAGGATGGGTTCCAAAGGAAGGTCATATTTTTTGGCGTAGTCTTTTTCCTCGGCTTCCTTGCTCCAGGTTTGCGGGGCGATCAGGATGACTTTTTTGATGACCGGATCGTCATGTTCGATACTGAACCAAGCCGTTTGGTTACCGCCGCGCGAGTGTCCCATTAGGGTGACGGATTTGGCGCCTTTCGATTTCAGCCAGTCCAGCCAGAATCCGATTTCATCCAATGCATCTTCATGTTTATGGGTTTGCGGCAGGGCGCAGTCGATTTCACCGTGACGGTCGTTGACGTTCAGGCTTAAGTTCGGTGCCAGCGAGCTGATACCTTGATCGGCCAACAATTTCTGGATGCTGCGGTAGGTTTCGCGGCCATTATGAGTGGTGGTGCCGTGGGTAAGCAGTACGACGTCATCGGCGAGTGTTTTGCCTTCTGCCATAACTAGATTGGCGTTGACGGTCAGGTTTTTGTACGTCTGTTTAATCTCTTCTGCCGACGCGTTGAACGCGGTGGCCAGCAGGAACCAGAAAAGAGCGAATATCGAGAATTTTGTTTTCATTTTAGTTTCCTCAAAAATAATCGGGATGACTGCAAACCCAGTCGAATCGCTATATTAGCAGAGCCGAATTACTTCTACTAAAAGTATTTTCTTCGCAGTTAATAAAGTGATTTGATGGCTTTTTACTAAGTGGATTTGTTGGTTGTCGTTCAGTTTTCTACCGTAGTCGGATACCCCGCCGCTTTCCATTCCGGAAATCCGTCAACTAGACGATGTGCCTTAACGCCCGTTTTCTGCAAGGCTTCGACCGCATCAAAAGAGAACAGGCAATAAGGACCGCGGCAGTAGGCAACGATTGTTTTGTTGTTATCCAGCTCGCTAAGACGTTTACTTAAATCTTCCGGCGGTATGTTGACGGCATTGGGAATATGACCTTGTTGATATTCTTTTTCCGGTCTGACATCCAAAACGATGACTTCACCGTTTTGGCTCATTTTCATCAGTTGATCGGCACTGATAGGATCGAGTTTATCTTTTTGAGTCAGGTAGCTGTCCACCAGATTTTCGACTTGGGCCAGATGGGTTTCGGCGGTATTCCTTAAGCTGGCGATTAAACTGATTACATCGTCGCCCGCTAAAAGATACAGGCGTTTATTACCTTCTTTCCTGACCTCTACCAAAGCATTCTGCTTTAGAACTTGCAGGTGCCTTGATGTATTGGCGACGCTTAAACCGCTTAGCTGACTAAGTTCTTCGACGCTTCGCTCCGCTTGGGCTAAATAGTCCAGTAATTCAAGCCGTTGAGGTGAGGCGATAGCTTGTGCGATTTGTGCAAGAAGTTCGAATAATTGTTTCTTAACCGAGGACATAGCAAGGCAAACCTGTATAAATTATAGTATTCAACTATTCAATTAATTGATTGAATAGTTATGTTGGGTTGATTAGAATGCATTCCGTGAATGATTAAGCATTCGTTTTTATTTCAGCCCTAATAACATACATCAAGTTTTGAAAATGACAACTAAAGCCTTGCTCGAACACGGTATTCGAGCCAATAAAATGCAATTCATTTTGCAGTTGATGCAAGTATTTCTGGTCGGTTTGACAATCGGATCGATGCGTATCGTGATTCCGGGTCTGGCGGAAACCGAATTTGGTTTAGCCAAGCAGCAGTTCTTTTTATTGGCTTCATTTGTGGTGGTGTTTGGTTTGGTCAAGGCCGTGATGAATCTGCTCGCGGGTAAGTTGTCCGATCTCTATGGTCGTAAAAATGTTTTGGTGGTGGGGTGGTTGGTTGCGGTACCTATTCCTTTCATGTTGTTGTACGCACCGGATTGGAACTGGGTGATTGCGGCGACTTTTTTATTGGGGTTGAATCAAGGTTTGGCGTGGTCGATGGCACTGAATAGTAAGTTGGATTTGGCTGGATCGACGCAGAAAGGTTTGGTTAATGGGTTAAATGAGTTTTCCGGTTATGCGGCCGTAGGGATTGCCGGAGTCGTGACCGCCTATTTTGTGAATTTATACGGTGCGCGTGAAGGCCTGTTTATTTTCGGTAGCGCGGTGATTCTGACAGGTTTGATGATGGCAGTGTTTTTAATCAAAGATACGATGAGCTGGATGGAACGGCATCAGCAGGCCGCCGAACCGGTGGAGCCTCAAACGCTTAGACAGTTGTTTAAATCGGCTAGTTGGCAGGACGGCAATCTACAGGCATTGAATCAGGCGGGTCTAGTGGAAAAATTTACCGATGCGCTGATTTGGATTTTTCTTCCGGTTTATTTTTTATCTCAAGGCCTCAGCTTAGTGGAAGGCAGTGCCGTTATTATGATTTACGCTGTGGTTTGGGGGGCTCTGCAGTTGGTGACCGGTCCTTTGTCGGATAGGATCGGTAGAAAAGGGTTGGTCGTATGGGGAATGTGGTTGTGTGGTTTGGGCGTGTTGGCGATTCCTCTGACGCAAGGTAGCTTTTTGTGGAGTATGGAGGCGGCTTTAATCGGTGTTGGAATGGCAATGCTATATCCGAATCTAGGTGCCTCGATCTCGGATTTTAGCCCGGTTAGACATCGTGCGAGTCTGATTGGGATTTATCGGTTTTGGCGCGATCTAGGCTATGCGATCGGCGCTTTGTTGATGGGTTCAATCGTGCAAGTGTTTGATTCGATGGATATGGCCTTTTGGCTGGTAGGTATTCTTATGTTGTTATCCGGTTTGTGGGTGCAGCGGGTGCTGCCTAAAAAGACGGCTTCATAGGGGGCTGCGTAAGCGAGGAGATTGTGGTTTAAAAGTTTTTACATAAAGACCATTAGGTTATTGTCGATATTGACTTTTTTTGCAGTAAGATAAAGCCTCTAAAACTTGTTGTCTGGCAGGGGGTAGTTTATGCGCGTTGTATCTTTGGTGAATGGTTCTTTGCTTTCGGAAGCGGCCAGTTTATATGCAATTACTTATGCGCAGGTGGTGCAACTCCCTCTGACGCTTCTTTTCATCGATAATGGCGCCGAATCGGTGGAGAAATTGCATCTCTCGGTCGCTTCTTTGAAGGAATTGGCCGACGCGCTGGGCGTTGAGGTTGAAACCGTCATTCTGCAAGGCGATATGCTGACGCAGTTGAAGCATTACGAACAGCTCTATGCGATTGATACCTTGTTTTGCGCGACCCGAAAGCTTTCTCAGAGCCACTCGTTCAGTGAAAAAATCGTGCGGGCGGGTTTGGAAACCGCCGTCGCGGTGGTTAAGGTTAAAAACGTGCCTCAGGTACGTTCTTACCATCGCGTGATGTTGGCGGCGGGCAAGGCGATTAACCCTCATGCCTACCTTTTATGGTTGGGATTGCTGAATGACGGCGATTCGCTCGGAAAACTCTATCTGCAAAATAGCCATTCGGCTGCTAAAGCGTCTACTAAGTCGGGTTTGAAGTATGAGGCGGCACCGTTTGTGCAGATTGCCAAGATGCTGCATCAAAACGTTGAAGTGGTGAATGCCATGCAACCGGCTGATCCCGAAGAGATGAATAATTATTTGATCGCCAACAGCCTGGACTTGGTGATCTACGACGCCAACGCGTATTCGCAGAAGATGTTGAATCAGTTAACCGACGAGTCGTCGGTTAACAGCATTATTTTCTACCCCTGGAAAGCGTAGCCATGTTGTTCGAACAGTCGCCTCAAGAGATATTAAGATCGCTTAAGAGCAGCGAATCCGGCTTATCGCACGCAGAAGTGATGCGGCGTTTGGAAGCGTTCGGTCCAAACCGGATTAAACAAAAAGCTAAAAAAGATTACCGCATCGAGTATTTAAAAGAGTACACCTCTTTCTTCCCGATTTTGCTGGAGGTCGCGGCGATTTTGGCGTTGATCGCTGATTACTTTCAGCCCGGGCAAGGCAATGATGTTTTGGCCTATGCTGTATTTGGCGCGGTGTTCCTCAACGCCACCTTTACCTTCTGGCAGAAATTCAAAGCAGACAAGGCGATGGAAGCCCTGCTTAAACTGGTGAAGTCGGAAGCCAATGTGATTCGTGAGGGGCAGGTGCAGACGGTGGATGCCAGTCAGATTGTGCCGGGTGACATTCTTCAATTGGAAGAGGGAGACAAGGTCGCAGCGGATGCGATTCTGCTTAGCGCTAATGACATTTATTTGAATTTGTCGGTGTTAAACGGGGAATCCACCCCTTCCGCCCGTTTAATGGAATCGGGCGGAGCGAAGCGCGAACTGGATGCTAAAAACATGGTGTTTGCCGGTTCGTCGATTACCAACGGCAACGGACATGCGGTGGTGGTGACCACGGGAGACGCCACCGAATTCGGTAAGATCGCCAGAATGACGGCGGAAGTGGTCACCATTCAGACGCCGATAGAAAAAGAAATCCGTCATATGACAAAGCTGCTGACTTTATTGGCGCTGGCGGCGGGATTGGTGTTCTTCTTCCTTGGGTGGTTTTCGGATCGGGGCTTGCTGATTTCGGCTATTTTCGCTCTGTCTTTGATTGTGGCGAACGTACCGGAAGGGTTATTACCGACCATCACCTTATCCTTGTCGTTGGCTTCTCAACGAATGGCGAGACGCCAGGCGTTGATTAAAAACCTGAACTCGGTACAGACGTTGGGTTCGGCCACGGTAATTTGTACCGATAAAACCGGTACTTTGACCCAGAACGAGATCACCGCCAGAGTGGTTCACTTGGCGGACGGCAGTGAGATCGAGATTAGCGGAAACGGCTATTTCGGCTCGGGTGAATGCCAATTTGTGAAACGGGGTTCGTCGCAAAGTGAACGGCATTTACAGCAATTTTTGACGGTTGCCGCCGTAAATACGCATGCATCGGTGGATGCAGCCGAGAAAAGAGTGATCGGCGATCCGACTGAAGCGGCTCTGGTCGTTGCCGCGAAAAAGTATGTTGAAATGCCGGAATTTGAAAAGATTCGCGAGTATGCATTTTCGACCGAACGCAAGATGATGTCGACGTTGGTAAAGCAAGGCGATGAAAATCAACTGTTCGTCAAAGGGGCCCTGGAAAGCGTGCTGCCTTTGTGTAACCAGATTCAAGTCGAATCGTTGGAGCCGATGACGGAAGAGCGTCGCGGACAAATCGTGGAGCAGAACCGGATGCTGGCCGAGAAAGCGTATCGGGTTTTGGCGGTGGCGATGAAATCGGGCGACGGCGAAGATCAATTGATTTTCCTTGGTTTGATCGGCATGATCGATCCGCCGCGAAAAGGAATCAAGCAGGCGATTGGCGAATGTTATTCGGCGCATATCAAGGTGACGATGATTACCGGCGATAATCCGGTAACCGCCAAAGCGATTGCCGAGAATATCGGTTTACGGGTGGACGAGGTACTGACCGGGCAGGAGTTGGATGCTTTGTCGAACACGGCCTTAAAAACCAAGTTGAAACATCATCATTTGTTGTTCGCACGCATGGCGTCGGCGCAGAAACTGCGCATTGCCCGACTATTGCAGGAGAACGGCGAAGTGGTGGCAATGACCGGTGACGGCGTAAACGACTCGCCGGCATTGAAACAGGCCGATATCGGGATCGCAATGGGATCGGGTACGGATGTCGCCAAAGAAGCGGCGGATATGATATTGCTGGACGATAACTTTAAGTCGATTGTGGCGGCGGTTGAAGAGGGGCGTACGGTGTATTTCAACATCAAAAAGCTCACGACTTACATCCTCAGCTCGAACGTGCCGGAAATCGTGCCTTATGTATTGCAGTTCTTTTTGAAGATACCGATGCCGTTGTCGGTCATTCAAATCCTGTTGATCGACCTCGGTTCGGATCAGCTGCCGGGGTTGGGATTGGGATCGGAGAAGCCGGAAAAACATATTATGCAACGGCCGCCGATGAGCAAAGACGAGAAGATCCTCGATTGGGAAGTATTCAAGCGCGGCTATTTTATGAACGGTGTGTTTGAGGGGATGGCGGCGATGTTCGCGTTTCTCGGCTTTCTGTTCTTGAATGGTTGGCAGTACGGCGATCTGTCGATCGATTCGGAGTTTCACCGTCAGGCGATGACGATGACGCTGTTGGGGGCGATCACCTGTCAGATGGCGAACGTTTTCACCTTGCGTTCGTGGGAAGGCGGGATTTGGCAGATTACAAGCATTAATAAGATGATCTGGTTCGGGGTGGCGACCGAAGGCCTGTTTATTTTGGCGGTGCTGTATGTGCCTGCCGTGCAGACGGTCTTTAATACCGCTACGGTTCCTCTGGAAAATCTGTGGTTGCTGATTCCGTTCCCCGTGCTGTTGGTATTGAATCACGAATGGTATAAGGCGCGGCAAAGAGCCAAATGGCAACGTGCGGTAACAACAATTTAATCGCTGTTGTTTTTGTGTACTAAGAACAATTAAGCGAAATATGTCATAATATAATGATAAGAAAAACTACCTATCTAGGAAATGGAACATGTCTACACAAACAGAATTTCACGCGCTGAAAAAGCATTTGCAAAAAGTGATTGTCGGTCAGGAAGCTTTATTGGATAAGATGATTATCGGTTTGTTGACGGGTGGACATATTCTGTTGGAAGGGCCGCCGGGCCTGGCGAAAACCACCGCCGTCAAGGCTTTGTCAAAGGGCGTTCATGCCAGCTTTCAGCGAATTCAGTTTACGCCGGATTTGATGCCGGGCGATGTTATGGGTTCCGAGGTGTTGGACGTTAACAGTGGGCAGTTGAATTTTGTAAAGGGTCCGATTTTCAACGAGATTGTACTGGCCGACGAGATTAACCGTGCACCGCCTAAAGTACAGTCGGCCTTGTTGGAAGCAATGGCCGAGAAACAAGTGACGGCTGGCGGGCAGACTCGAGCTTTGCCGGAGATGTTTCTGGTTATGGCAACGCAGAATCCATTAGAGCAGAGCGGTACTTATCCGTTGCCGGAAGCGCAGCTTGACCGCTTTATGCTGCATGTTGTGTTGGATTATCCGGACGAAGTGGAAGAGTTGGAGATTCTGCGCCGTGAC
This sequence comes from Thiomicrorhabdus sp., assembly GCF_041583835.1. Lineage (GTDB taxonomy): Bacteria > Pseudomonadota > Gammaproteobacteria > Thiomicrospirales > Thiomicrospiraceae > Thiomicrorhabdus. Next base: position 152,074 of record NZ_JBFHFC010000005.1, read on the forward strand.
CGCGCCCATCATTTTGGCGAAGATCAGGAGCAGCCCGCCGCTTTTCTAACGCCGGAAAATGTGTTGCATGCGCGTCACGCGATTTCGGAACAGTATGTGTCCGAACCGGTTGAAAAATACATGGTCGCACTGATCAGCGCGACCCGTAAACTGGGTGAGTTGGATTCGAATTTAGCCGGTGTGTTGGATGTGGGGGCCTCGCCGCGTGCTTCGATCGCATTGCTGCATGCTGCCAGTGCCTATGCCTGGTTGCAGGATCGTGATTTTGTGACGCCGGATGACGTTATCACTTTATTGCCGGACGTATTGCGTCACCGCTTGATCGTGAGTTTCAGCGGACGCGCACAGCAATGGAATGCCGATTCGATCATCGAGAAAATCATTGAGTTAGTACCGGTGCCTTTAACGGAAGCGAACGCTTAATTGCGCTTGACTGTATTGGATTGACGATTGGGATCGCGTGAAAATATGTCGGTGTTAAGTTTAGTTAAGCTAGGCTTGCAGAGCTTGTTTAAGCAAGTGGAGTCGTCTATGGACGCTTCAAAACGCTTGCAACAGCCACTGCTGTCCGCTGTTCAGATCAATGAGTTGGCCGAAGAAGTGTCGCATCTGGCCGGCCGCCTGCCGAGAAACCTGCGTCCAAGCGAGGCTTTGCGACAGGGTGAACAGACCAGCCGTTTTATGGGGGCGGGTTTGGAGTATGAAGAGAGCCGTCCTTATCAACTCGGTGATGAAATTCGCCGTATCAACTGGCGATTGATGGCGCGTAGCGGTCAAGCCTATACCAAACTGTTTCAGGAAGAACGCCAGGAAAATTGGTTTATTCTCGTCGATCAACGTCAAAGCATGCGCTTCGGCACCAAAACCCGCCTTAAGGCGGAACAAGCACTTCGTGTCGCCGGTTATTATTTATGGATGGCGCAGCAATCCGCAATTCCCGTCGAAGGAGCGCGTTTAGCCGAAGATTTACAGGCTACGCCGATATTTGAAGGACGCGGTACTTTCGAGCATTTGATGGAAATCTTTTCGCAACCCTGTCCGCCGCAATCGCAAAGCCGCCAAGAGCCTCACCTTAATGATGTTTTGCTGGAGCTTACCCAGCGAATTCAGCCGGGTTCCCGAGTGATTTTAATCAGCGACTTTCATGATGCCAATGCCCGGACAACGACGATTTTGACGGCCTTACAACAGCGCAGTTTTGTTAAAACCGTATTTATTGAGGACGCCGCCGAACGCAATTTGCCGAGTACCGAAGGGTTGCAGCTTCAATCTGTGGCGACTGCGGAAACGTTCAATTTGCACGGCTCTCAGCAGGTCGCTCAATACCATGCTTGGGCAGAAAGTTATTTTGAAGAACTTCAAAGCTTATTACAGCAATCCGGTGCAGTTGTGACCACCTTGCTGGCGCACGAACCTTTGAGCAAGCTCGCTGGGAAAGTGGAGGCTGTTAATGGCTGATTCGATGACTGATTCAATGGCCAATACGCCGAACGTGCCGACGATGGGTTTGTCGTTGCAGGATATCGAGATGCCAACGCCGCCCGGTGTGGATTGGAGTTTTTGGACAACGTTATTGGGTTGGAGTGTGCTTGGATTGTTGATGATTGTTTTGCTGTTGTGGATTGGCAGACGTTATTACTTGCCGCTCCAGTTGTCGTTGCAGCTGCAACGATTACAGCATTCAGCCCTTAAATCCGCAGCTGAATCGGCAGATGGCGAATTAATTATCGATAAAACTCAGTTGTGGCGTCTGTATGGTTGGGCGAAATTGTTACAGCGCCATTTGGGTAAAACAAAGGCCGAAATGGTCTCGATGGAATCCTTTATGCAACGCTTAAACCAGCTTGGATTTTCGCAAGCGGATGTTTCACGTGAAACTTACATACAATTGGTTATTCAAGCTCGGGTGTTGTTGCAGAAGCGTGCGTTTTTGAGATTGAGCGCGCCTGTTGATTCCAATATGACGAGCAAGGATAGCTGAGTATGGAATCCTTGGTAATGTCATGGTTGAGTGCCTTATCTTTAGACGTGGATAGCTTTGCAACGCCGGTTTGGTTGTGGCTGATTCTGCTTTGGCCTCTGTTATGGTTATTGCAAACGCTACGTTTATGGCCGATTCAGGCTAAAGAAGACGATTTGGCGCAGTTGCAGTCGCAACGCCAGTTTGTGTTCAGACACCCGTTGATTCATTTGCAAAGTCGCGTGTCTCAAACGTCGCCGGGCAAATCGATTTTTTCGTGGTTTAAATTGTTTCTGCAATTGTTGCGCGGTTTGGTAATCGTCAGTCTTGCCGTGGCTTTGGCGCAACCGCAAAAGATGCAACCATCCGATCCGTTACCTCAAGAAAAAACCGTGCGTGATGTGGTGTTTGTAATCGAAAGCTCGGCGTCTTTTTTGTTGCCTGACTATCAGGTAAACGGTAAGGACGATACGCGTATGAATGTGGTGAGATCGGTGTTGGATCAATTCATTGGCGGCCTTGCCGGAAATCGCTTCGGCTTGACGATTTATGCCCAGCAGGCTTATACCTTGATGCCGTTAAGTGCCGATCAGACGGTTGCAAGATTGAATCTAAAGCGCCTCAAGCCTTATTTGGCGGGGCGTACCGATGAGGCGCTTGGCGAAGCGTTGGGGCTGGCTTTAAAACAGACCGAACAGGGCATGCAAAAAGGCGATGAAGATACGTTAAGGCGTGTGGTGGTGTTGATTAGTGACGGCCAGGCACAGCCTAGCCGAATCGACGTGAGCGAGGCGATTAACTACGCTCAGATGATGAATGTGCCGATCTATACAGTGGGTGTCGGTGCAAGCAGTCAAGAGGCCGATCAACGTCTCTATTCCGGCTTGCTTTATCAGCCGTTGGAGTCGGAGTCATTGAAACGGATCGCCGCCGAGACCAACGGGCACTATTATCAGATCGGTAGTGGAGACGATTTACAGAAAGTGTTGCATAAAATAGATCAAACGGAAGGCGTACCTTATTTGGCACCGCCCAGTCCGCCACAGAAGATTCCACTGTATCACTGGCCGTTGTTGTTCGGTGTGTTAAGTTTGTTGGTCTATCTGTTGTTGAGCATTGCATTGGCTTCGCATTTGTCCAAGCCGGTTAAGACCGCCACGCAAGGAGGTCTCTAATGGATTCGATGATGGCATTCTGGTCGGTTTTGTTCGGTGGAGACCTGCAGTGGCGTGCGCCGTTGTGGTTGTGGGCCTTATTGTTACCCCCGTTGTTATGGTTTTTCAAACAGTGGTGGATTAAAGTTCAAAAACAGAGTTATGCGGATTCACATCTTTGGCCGTGGGTGGAAGCGAATCCTTTATTATCGAAATCAAAATCAAATTTGGATAGGTCTGCCGGTTTTAAAACGGGTGTGCTTAGCGTGGCGGTCGGTTTTTATTACAAGGTTAAACAACTGGTTTCGCCGAGTCGATTGCTCAGCGTCGGATGGTTATGCCTGATTGTTGCGTTAGCCGGTCCCCGGAGCTTGTTGCCGAGTCCGGATCAGACGAGTCGTGCCGGTGTTGATGTGATGGTGATGATGGATCTTTCGCACTCCATGACCGCCGAGGATGTCTATCCCAGCCGTTTTTTACAGGCGAAGTCATTGGTGGAAACTTTGGTCAAAGGATTACAGCCGAATGACCGTGTGGCATTGATGGGGTTTGCCGGACAGCCGCATCTGGTCAGCCCCTTGAGTTTTGACCGCGATCTGTTTCAGCATTCGTTGAATTTATTGGAACCGGATATGTTACCGACACAGGGAAGCTGGTTGGAACTGGCGGCGATTTCTGGCTTGCACCATCTGCAACAAACCGCTGGTAATGCGAAAGTGATGCTGGTTTTAAGTAATGGCGCACCGGCATTTTGGAAGCCGCAAAATTTACCTGAAGTGGTTAAGGGATTGCCCGAAACACAAGCGTTAAGAAGCGGGCAGACCGACGTCAAAACCATCTGGATTGGGATCGGTAAGCCAACACCAAGTAGTTTGCCGGACAAAACGGATAAAACCGGACGTTTACACGCCAATGGCATGTTGGTGCAGAGTCGCTTGGAAGAAGCGGTGATGAAAAAGTGGGCGCAAACGTTGCATGGCATTTATCTGCACGGTTCGACCGATCAAGCGTTTATGTCCAGATTGATGGAAGAAGTGACACTGCCTGCGCAAAGTCGAAGTTTGCCTAGTAGTCAGCAGGTTTGGCAGGATTTTTCACAACCGTTCATGGTGATGGGTTTGTTGGCTTTATTGTGGGCGTTTTATCCGCTGACATTTGCGTTTGGTTTGACGGGTCAAGGAAATAAAGACGCTGTTAAAAAGAGCGAAAACGGTGTTGCTTCGTTATTTATGCTTGGATTTGCCATATTGTTTTCAACTGTATCGCTGTCTCCCGACGTACAAGCCGCAGAGAGTTCCCAATCCATTAAGCAGAGCGCTTATCAGGCATTTCAGGCGGAACAGTACGATTTGGCCACTTCTTTGTATGATCAAGTTGCCGATTATGACGGTTATTTAGGGGCGGGAACCTCTGCCTATAAAGCCGGGGATCTGGAATCGGCCGTGTTGTACTTCAGGCAAGCTGCGTTGAGTGCTAACGATGATGATTCAAGGGCTAAGGCGTTGTTTAACTTAGGTAACGGTTATTATTTGGTGAATTTGTTGCCGCAGGCAATCGAGGCTTATCGCCAAGCTTTGCTGTACCACCCTCATTATGTTAAGGCCGAACAAAACTTGGCATTGGCTTTACAGCGCAAACAGTTCGAGGATGCCGGCAAAAATGCCAAAGGCGAAGACGACGACGGCAGCGGTGAGGGGCGTGATTCCGAAGGCGCTTTTTACGGTGGTCAAAAGCCGAGTGCTTCGTCTGAAACCCCGGGTTTTGGGGCGGATGATGTCGAAGGTTCCAGCGGAGAAGACAAAGTCATTTTGCCGCAAGCCGGAGAAATCACCGATTACCGGTTTGACAATCAAGCCGGTTCCGCTCGCTTGAACGTTGATCAACGTGCCCAGGTTGCGGCTGGTTCGGCAATCTTGCAACGTCAACAGCAATTACAGCGCGCCCAGGCATTCGAAAATCAATTGCAGCAGTTGGACGACCAACAAGGCGTATTGTTGAAACGACTTTTCGAGCGTGAAGAGGGCTTTCAGGCTGCGCAAGAAGAAGCGCATCCGATTCCGGGGGTTCAACCATGGTAGGCGGTTTTGTGATTTGGTTTGAAAAGTCGCGATTATGGCTGAGCGGTATTGCAGGGATGCTTTTGATTCTATTGGCAGCAGCGGTCCATGCCGAGACGGAAGCCCCCAAGGTTCGTATCTATCCAACCAGTGTCATGCTAGGGGAAAAAATCACCTTGTCCATGCAGGGTCCAACCGTGTTTCGGGATTTTGAAAAGTTGGATATGGATGCGCTGAGGGAGCATTTTGCTATTTATGAGGTCGATACGGAATCGGATTTAATTCGTCTACGTTTATATCCTTTAGGCGTAGGGCAGTTTCAAATCAAGGCGCAAAGATTAGGGGTGATTCGCATTCCCGATACGACGATTGAGGTTAAGCCTAATCCCCATGTTGCGATTGAATGGAAGACACCGGACAAGCAGGCGTATCCGAGTCAACAATTAAGCTGGAATGCACAGGTGACGGTGGATGATCCTGCCAATTTGGTGAGTTACGAAGCCCGTAAGACCGATGGCTGGCAATCAGAGGTGGCAGAGAAACCGTTGAAAGAAGCGATCTTGTCGGATCAGCAAAAGATGGTTTTATTGGCCGCCAATTATCATCTGGATTCGTCACAGGACTTTTTTAATGATTCTAGAAAGAGTGCGTGGTTGGTCGCTTCGCCGACGGTGATCGTAAAAAATACCAGTAACCGACGTTGGTTGTTTTTTGACCGATTGTTAAACATGGAGGTTTCGCCGCTTCCGAGCTTTTTGCCGATTACCCAATCGGTGGGAAAAATTGAGTTTAGTGCGTCCAGTGTCGGTTTTGGGCAGCAAACCGGGGATTTGGCTCATTGGATTTGGCATTTGCGCGGTTTGGGAATGAATCAAACGTCACTCAATAATGTGGCTTATCAATTGATTTCGCAGATCGGCCACGATCCTAAGATTGAATGGCTAACCGAAAGTCGCCAAGGTTCGCAGTCCATAACGGAACAAGGATTGATGAGCGAACTGACAGTGAGTGTGCCTTATCGAATCTTGGACTCCGGCCCGTTTACACTCCCAGGGTTGCAATTGCGTTATTTTGATCCGCAAAGCGGCAAAATTCAGACTCGAATGATTGCAGCGCAATCGGGCTTGGCCGTTCCGCCTTGGAGTATTTGGTTGTTGCAATGGGTTGGATTGTTGTTACTGTTATTCAGTATGTTTGCCGTATTATGGTTGTTGAAACAGTTGTTCATTAATTGGCGATTACGTCGGGCGATCAGTGAGGCTGACGATGCCCGGCAGATCTGTACCGCTATTTGGCAGTGGCAGTCTCAGCAAGCTTGGTCTGGTTCGCGTAGCGAATCCAATATGAAATCGTGGCCGGTTGGTGTTGGTTCTCTGGCGCAGTTTTCGGATTGGTATCAACAACGATTTGTTGCCGACTCGGAATTGGATCAGCTTGTTGAGCAATTAAACAGCTGGCTTTACGCGAAGCCGGAATTTCGTTCCGAAGTGAATTGGCAAGCCGTGCGACAAACGGCGCGGAGCTGGAGTAGACGATTGCCGTTAATACCTAAAATGGATTTAAAAGGGCTTTTAAGTCGCTTTAAATCGGCGTAAGGGTTGAGGTAGGGGTTTTAACCATAAAGATTTAGATACGAAAAGTGGATAAAAAACGGGGGCTTAATGCCCCCGTTTTTGTTAACGGTTCTGATTGAAAGTTTTGTCGAACGGCTTGATGATTCGTTGGTATTTTTTAAAGGCAATCCAACCGGACCAAAGCAGAGAGCCGATAATCACCGCGCTCCCGGCATACGCCAGACCGGTCGAAAATAGATTGACGCGGATAAGGCTCGGTACCATCAGCAGAACGCCGATAATCAATCCCAGTGTCGTCGTTTTAATCGCGACCTTTAGAATGCCGTTGACCAGTTTTTGTTTATGTTCGTTTGAGCCTAGTTCCATGTGCATCCTTATCAGGTTTGGGTTTAGAGATATTGTTCCAGCCAGCGACTGAAGTTTCCGAGATCCATCGCGCCCGATACACGGGTAATTTCTTTCCCGCCTTGGAATATTGCCAAGGTTGGAATAGAGCGTATGCCGAATTGTGCGCCGATTTGCTGCTCGGTTTCGGTATTGATTTTAACGAAACGCGCTCGCGGTTCAAAGTTTGCCGCCGCTTGAGTGAACGTGGGAGCAAAACTTTTACAGGGTCCGCACCACGGCGCCCAGAAATCGACCACCAGAGGTTGATCGGATTTTTGATAGGCACGCATAAATTGCTGGCCGTTCATTTCAATCGGTTTGTTTAAAAACAGTGGATTTTTACATTTTCCGCACGTGGGATGACTGTTGAGTTTTTCATCCGCTACACGGTTCAGTCCGCCGCAGCTAGGGCACATAATAATCATGCTTCACTTCCTGTTTTGATTGAATGTGTGCAGTTAATAGGGTCGTGTTGTCGTCTATTCAAGCTTTTTTATTTATAGCCAACTTGGTTTTGGGCTTTCTTCTCTACCGGCTTCATAGCCGCGATCGACAAAACCGTGCAAGGTGTCGTCGTGTGCGTGAATCAATTCAATGATTTTCGGATCATCGCTGGTCAGAGTGGCTTCAACGCCGTTTTCGACATTACGGTATTCCATTTTAATTTGGTCTTTGTATTCGAATAGGGCTGCAAATAAAGGATCCCATGAACGAATTGCGCGCCCGCCGGCAAAGCGCTTTTCCATACCTTCTACATGCTGTTGAATGATTTTGCCTAATTCGGGCGTCGTTGCCGTGGTGGTGCTGCAAATACCGTTTTCCAATTTCACAGTTTCGCGTTTGAGCTGAGAGTGCTTTTCTAAAAGCTCACTGAAAAGCGCTTGATCTTGTTTATGCTGTGCATCGCTGCCGTGGCCGTGTTTATAGGTTTTTTGTTGATGATCTGGCATGCTTTCTCCATGATGTAAATCATTATTGGCTGGCAATATGGGAAGAGTGTTAAAGCTATTCTAATCTTTTTTTTAGAGAAAAAAAAAGCACGGTATTGGCCGTACCGTGCTGAATGTCTGAGGAGCTATTTAAGTTATTTGACAATGAATAACTTAAATAAGACTTAAAAGGGATTTAAGTCCAACTTTAAATAAACGATTTATTTAAGTTGAGATTAGTTTAACGTCAGGAAACAAGAGAATCAATCTTCAATGCTTGAAGAAATATTGAGAAAGTATGAAGTTTTTATGCATAGATCAAAAAAATTAATGACCATTGATAATTCGTTGTTTGTGAAGCACTTGAACTACTTTTTCAGAAAAATGAAGCGGACTTGTTCATTGGTTTTGTTCAAAGCGCTTCATTGCGAAACGGTTTCTTGTTGTGCCGTGGGTTCAATTAAAAATTTTATGACCGATCCGAAGCCGGCTCAATAGCTTCTTCGTTGCTCATGGAACGGTTGGACGAGTTATTTAAGCTATCGGCATAAGTTAAGCCGGCATCGGTTTGTCTGCTTTCCATCCCCTCATTTTCAGTTGATTCCGATTCGCGTACCGTTTGTGTGGCGGCGAGATTTTGGCTCTCTTGACTGAGTTTTAGAGCTTGTTCAGACAGCGTGACGGTACTATTTCCTGCCGCACTTGAACTGGCTTTGGTCTGGTCGTTCATTTTTAAGTTTTCTTGAGCAACGGTCGGAGAAACTTGGGTCTGAGCGCTTAGAGAAGCAGAAGATAAAACTGGATTTAGAGTACTCATGTTAAGGCTGTCCGTCTAATGGAATGATTCATTTATAGTAATTATAAAGAAACTATCTCTTTGTTTTATAGAATTTTTTTATGTTGTACTTTGGGGTAGTGGTTTATTCCCTTAAAAAGAGTAATATAAAACTATAACCATTCATATTAAATGGTAATCATGTTTTGCTAAGGAGGGTGGAATCATGTCTATTCAAGCTGGAAAAGTAGCCGCAGTCAGCGGAACAGTGCAAGCAGTTAATCCGGAAACGGGGGGCGTGCGTTTATTGCTGCTCGGTGACGAAGTGTTTGCAAATGAAATCATCAATACTTCATTGGATGGGCAGGTGACCATTGATTTGAATAACGGTGAAATTTTAACCTTGGGTCGTGATTCCGAGATGGCTCTGGATGAAGATGTCTTGGGTGCCTCTTCCAGCATTCAAGCGGCGGGCGGAGAAGAAGCTGATGTCGCAGCCCTGCAACAGGCGATTCTTGAAGGCAATGTTGACCTTGAAAATCTGGAAGAACCGGCAGCGGGGGATATCGGCGGAACGTCCAGTGCCAATGCCGGTGGCGAAAACCTGGTAGAGAGGTTAGGTTCGGTAGGTGCCGTTACCAGCGGATTCGATACAGCGGGAATCAGCAGTTCCACAGCAGACAGAACATTTCCTGCCGGAGACCTTGTTGTTGAACCCGATGTTAATGCTCCTCCGGTTGCGGCCGACGATTCGGCCGTGCTTAATGAGGATGCCAGTCAAGTCATCGATATCCTTGCAAATGATACCGATCTGGATGGGGACACGTTGATCGTACAGGGCGTTACCCAGCCGGAAAACGGTACTGTGGTGATTAATGAAGACGGTACGGTCACTTATACTCCGTATGAGAACTTTAATGGCACGGATAGCTTTACCTACACCGTCGTAGATGGAAACGGAGGAAGTGACACGGCCTTAGTGAGTTTAACCGTTAATCCTCAGAACGATCCGCCGGTCGCCGTCGATGATGTGGCCACGTTGGATGAAGATTCAAGCGCAGTTATTGAAGTGCTTGCGAACGATACCGACCTGGACGGCGATACGCTAAGCGTGCAAAGCGTGACTCAGCCGGAGAATGGTAGCGTAGTGATCAATGCAGACGGTACGGTCACCTATACGCCAGTCGCTAATTATAACGGAACTGACAGCTTCACCTACGTTATGGTCGACGGTAATGGCGGCAGCGATACAGCCGTTGTGAACTTAACGATCAATCCCGCCAACGACGTACCGGTTGCGGTAGACGACCAGTTTACGTTGGACGAAGACGCCGTGTTGAACGACACCTTAGTCGGTAACGACACCCCAAGTCCGGACGGAGGAAACGTTTGGGAATTGGCCAGTGTCGCAAGTCACGGTAGTGTGGTGGTGTATCCCGACGGCAATTTCAGCTACACGCCGGAAGCGGACTACA
>NZ_JBFHFC010000006.1:0-150742 GCF_041583835.1 Thiomicrorhabdus sp.
ATACCGGATAACCTCGTTCGGTTATCTGTTTTACGGCTTCAATTTTGAATTCTTCAGGGTAGCGTTTACTGCTCATTTAACACCTCTTTTTTGACCATTATAAAATGGCTAAGAAGTGTCTAGTAAATTAGTGGCGATTCATGCCCAATTAATTCTACTATAGTTTTTATTGTGCTTTAAGTGCTATTTTTGAAAACACTTTTTTTTTAAAACTATTTTATAAAAACAAGAGTTTTTTGCTTATTTGTTTTGCCGAGGGATAAGTTTTGCTGAACTGCTAAAGAAAATAATATGGCAAACGCTAGTAAAAAAAGATACTAAGTTTCACCGGTGAAAGAATGGAGGATGTATGTCGCAGAAACCATCAATGAGAAGAATCTCCACTAATTGAGTAGCATAGAAAAACTTATCTAAGCATCCGCTCTCCTTGTGTGCGACTACCAGAACGATTTTTAAACCTGTTAGTCAGTTCTATAATCGATGACTTCACGATCGACATTTTATTCTTCTTTTTTAGGGCGTCGGTCTAAAACCAGAGAAATCAGCTTGATACCTAGTAGGCCAATAACTAAAATAGCGGCGCCGCCTACAATACCCCTTAAAAATGCATCCATGTTTAACTCCTTATTGGCAAGTTCCTGACAGCACTTCCCAATCAATAATTGCGGAAAATGGCTTTTTTTCACTCTCCTCATATTCCCTGATAGTAAGATAGTTAGCAGCAGCTCCGAATCCTGTATATGAATACCAGATAAGCTTAAACGACTGTTGTTTGCTACCCCTGTCTAATACAACTTTCTTTTCATAAGAACTGTTATCAATTGCACCTAAAACCACTCCCGACTTTCTATCTACATTAAAGTCTTTGCCTTCGTATAATTTTGCATTTGGCTTAGGTGTAGTTAACTTGCCATCTTTGCTCTCAACGCGATACTCTCCTGCTATTTTGCATGCATATGAGTATGGTCCACTGAATGCAGAGCTAGAAATTATTAGCGCTAATAATAGCGTCAGATATCTCACTTAAGAACGCCTCCTATACCAATTCATTGTTGTCGCATTCAGGAATGCGCGTAAGAATTAGCAAAATAAAAAAGAAATACCGCCTTTCCTTACAAATTGAGTATCAACCCGATACTGCGGTATTAATTCCAGATTTAAAATTAAATACCGTGCATATAGGCTAACATTCATTATACTAATCATTAAGTGGTGCTAAGTAATAATCAGGAGTTAGTATGCTGGAAAGAATAATGAAAGTTTTAATGTTTCTTGCAATGACGTTTGCGATAGCTATGCTACCGTTATCTATTTTCCTAGACCAAAGTCACCTTTTAGGTAATGTAGCTATTGGGCTTGGAGCGATTGCAATTGTCTCCATAATACAATACATCATATTTGGTAAGTTACATCCAATGTATTTATTTCAAAAAAAATAGACAGGTTGAAGTTCGCTTAACAAATGGTTCAAGTGGGAGCATAAAAATACTAGGTTTCCCCGGGGAAACTTAAGTGTTTTTTCAGATTTCCCTTGGGAAAGCTTTGGATTGATTTGAAAGTAAATTGATATAAATAACAAAGCCCGCAAGCAGAAATTCCACTTGCGGGCTCGGCTGATAGCTGTAATCAGTCCTAACAACATTCCATGGTCCTTACCGGCTTTGCCACGACTTGAAAATTCAAGTAACCGGGTGTCATAGAAAACTATGTGGATCGCACCCATATATTTATTCTAACGGAAATAAAGATATGAGTGCTATCCATTTCGAGTTTAAACATAGTTTTTAGTTGTTTACTATGTTCACGACTCAAATTAAGGTTCTTATTTACTGAAACTTACATTAACCTAAAATGTCTTATTTTAGGCCAATGTAATTACTCTTAAGTCAGATTCCGTCTTTAATCGTATCTTTGATTACAGGTCCAAATGCTGCTTTGAGCGCTTTTAATTCGGATATTCTTAGATCCGTATCAATTCCAGTTACACCAGTTTCAGTTACACTAATGGTTAGAGAGATGCTTTTATTTGGATCAGGGTATGTTGCAATTAAATCTGATTTATTACAATTTTCATCATTCTTAATGCACTTGGCAGTACTGCTTTTACCAATGACAAGTTTATAAGGGATGCTAACCACAGATTGTCCCACTGGTTGAAGTGACTTCCAACCATTGCTTTCTTCTTTAATAGCTTTTAAAGACATGGCAATGGAAACCTTGATTTTTGGTGGGGCAGGTTTATCAGGATCAATCTTTTCACTAGCCCAAGCGACAGAATTGTTTGCTTTTACGTAAATAGGCTTGAAGTACCAAGAATCCTTTAAGACAGCTTGCTGTTTGTTGTTAGGAGCGTTAGAAGTTTTGGGGATATGTTCAATTTTTAATAAAGCAATAAAACCAGTACTTTTATCTTTGTGTCTAATAATTTGGATACATTTGCCTTCACTTAAATCACTAGAGTTTAATAAAATTGTACTTGAATATGTTCGTACCGCAGCTTTTTTGATCTCTTCAATTTCTTTCGTTTTTTCATCTATGTAGCTATCAAAAGTGTATTTTATAGCGGTAGCTAATATTGGGGCAATGAAGCCACTTTTCTTTTGAATGTCAGCTATTTGTGAATCATCAAGACAGTTTTCCTGTAATTTTGTTAAAAATTCATCCGAGGAATCTAAAAGATTGAAATTCCTATTAGATCCAATTAATTCTGAATCAACCTGTGAGTCTTTTATGCCGCTGTAATCAGACTTTTTAAATCCATAAAAGTTATTACACCCAGACAGTAATAAAAGACTAAAAACCATCAATAAAACTTTCATTTGTATGACCCTCCGTTGAAAATTTAAATGCGCCAGTAATTTTTCACATAGTGAAACTATTTATCCCATAAGTAAAATCCCTTTTTGTTATATCATGAAAATTTTATTATTAAAACTACAACATATTGTTTTTTTTACATTTTTTATCATTTTAGGTGAGTGAGTTTGTAAATCTGTTTTATTTAAGATTTAGAGATACGTTTTAACAAATCGAATATTAGTTGAGTACTAAAATGTATCAGGCTTCGAATGAACGTAGTAATGATGTTACTAGTTTCAGAAATTTGATTAAAAAACCATAGACAAGAATATAGAGAAAATCATTAAAAATTTAGCAAGAAGTATAGACATTAGCAACTCCAGGCCAATCCCTTTACTTACAAAGGATTAAGACCATGTCTATAGATATATCTGTTTACTGTATTACTTTCCTTGGACTTACGATGCCGAAGAAATCTGTTATATCCTCGAAGGTGAAGTGACGGTACAGCCGGAATTCGGCAATGCGGTGACGGTTAAAGCCGGAGACCTAGTTACTTTTCCTCAAGGAATGAATTGCCACTGGAACATCACCCAACCCATTCGCAAACACTACCTATTCAGATAAGGTTACTGTTCTAGGGCAGATTCTTCAGACCTTAAGCTTTCTTCCAGTCTACTGCCTCCAGTGTTCTAAACAGCTTTAAACCATCGCATATAAATAAAAAAGCCAATCGAACATCTCTATTCGATTGGCTTTTTTAATGGAACACTTTAACCGAAAAACAGACCTCCCGGTAATTCAAGAGGCCGTTTTTATAACGTTCGGTTGTTATTTAAGTGTTTTGTAGTTTTGTTTTTTCACAACATCCGCTTGAGCAAGAATCTCTTTCAAGCGTGCTTCAACTTCGGTACTTCCCATCAACTCAGTCATAGCCGAACTCAACTGAGTTTTCTGATCCGCGTTCACTTCTCCGTTTTTCACATCCGTCAACTGGATAAGCACGGTGTCACCGGTTGTCAGCTGATAAGAACGCCACGTCGGTTTACCCTCTTTCGGTTTGATCGCTTTAAACGCTTCTGCGGTCATCTGTGGAAGGATACGACGGTTATTGCGATCAATCCAACCTACTGTATTCCATTCAATACCGTCTTTCATTAGAGACTCGGGATTTTCGCCGGATTCCACCTTAGCCAACAAGCTTTTCGCTAGTTTAGCCGCTTCATCAATGGCCGCTTTACGAACCAAATTCTCTTTAATTGAGGATTCTACTTCCTCTAGTGGCTTCTGATGCGCTTCAAAGAAATCTTTAACTCGAATCACCACAGAATGATCCGGTGCTAACTCAATGGAAGAACTGTTAAGGCGTGATTTCAAGACCTCTTCCGAAAAAGCGGTATTAATGACCTTGCCGTTAGACAAGATTGGCCCGGCGCCACCTTCTCGGCTGAAAGCAGGAGAGGTCTTAATTTCAAGCCCAGTCGCTTCTGCAGCCGGTTCCAAACTGTCTGACTGCTCGTAAGCCACCGCATTCAACTTTTCAAGTAGATCGAAATACTGTTTTTCGGCTTCTTGTAGTTGATACTGTTGCTTAACCTGATCTTTGACCGTCGCAAAATCCTCGACTTTTTTAGGCTCGATACCTTCCAACTTAATCAAGTGGTAGCCAAAATCGGTTTTCACCGGTTGACTGACTTCACCAACCTTCATCGAGAACACCGCCTCATCGAAAGCAGGAACCATCATACCTTGTTCAAAAGTCCCCAAGTCACCACCTGATTGTGCCGAACCTGGATCCTGGGAGTAGGTTTTAGCCAACTCTTCGAATGACTCGCCTGCTTCAAGCTTTTTCTGAACTTCTGCAATAGTCTGCTTGGCTTTGTCGTCAGCCTCTTTTGAATCGGCTTCAAGAGCGATCAAAATATGCTTGGCATGTCGCTTTTCAGGCAACGTGAACAATAATTTATTGTCTTCGTAATAAGCCTTTAAAGCCTCCTCCGGAGCCGGAATCTGTTTTGCCAATGCTTCCTTAGAAATATCGATATATTGAATTTCAACCTTCTCCGGTTCAACAAATGCCGACTTGTTTTTTGCATAATAATCGGCAACTTGGTCTTGAGTAACTTCAACCGTCTTCAGGAATGGACGCTGATCGATACGCAGATAATTGATATTTCTCTGTTGCGCTTGCAGTTGCGCCAACTGCTCGACTTCGGAATTCGTTGCAAACGATGACGCCAAGCTTAAAGAACGATACTGGTTTTCCAACAAAAACTGACGTTGCTCGTATTCAAAACGCGCCACGTTCATCCCGTTACGCATCAGCAACTCTTCATATACCTTTTGTGAAAACTTGCCGTCTTGCTGAAAGACTTCCGCCGCATGGATTGTACCTGCGAGCTGCGCATCGCTGATTATCATATTATTATCGTTCGCCCACTGACGAATCACTTCGGATTCGATCAAGGCCTGTAAAACCTGATCGCGCAACTCATCATCTTTAACTACCTGGTCGTACATATCGCCAAACTGCTTCTCCAAACGAGATTTTTGGCGGTTATATAACATCAGGAAATCACGGGCACTAATGTCTTCACCATTGACCTGAGCAACCACAACTACCTTATCGCCGCGTGCATACTGATCAATTCCAAATAACGCGAACGTTAAGATAATTAGACCAACAATCACCCAAGCTATCCAGCCTTGCGCTTTATCTCTGATGGTTTGTAACATGCTTTGTCCTTTACTGATAACAATCTATAAAATAGCGTCTATGATACCAATCTCATAGGGGGGTTTCATCTTCTTTATAGCGAATTTCCGATAATTTCGCATAAATTTAATCTAATTAAAATTTACCTTCACGACACAAACACTTACACTCGGTAATGTAACGAGAAATTTCACCGCTTATCAGCGGAAAGCGAGTGCTCGATGAAAAAACTATTGTATGTGGATGACGCCAAATCAATGCGCCGTTTGGTAGAACTGGTACTCGACGGCCACTATGAAATTACATTGGCCGAAGATGGTTTACAGGGTATTGAAGCCTTAAATCATCATCAATTCGATATCATCATATCCGACATCAACATGCCGAACATGAACGGATTCGACTTTTTAAAAACAATCCGCACACTACCTTTGTATCAAATCACACCAATATTAATGATGACGACCGAAGCGGATGACGAGATGAAGCAACTCGGTAAACGCCTGGGGGCAACCGGCTGGATCACAAAACCTTTCGACCCGGCAAAATTGATTCAAGTCATTGAGAAATTAACGCCGTAAAGTTCAGTTGACACACCATTACTGCATTACCGTACAAATTTTCGTGGGCCAAAAGAAAAAGGCCTGAGTAAATCCATTACTCAGGCCTTTTTTAATACCGACAAGCAATTTGCCTCCGGTGATCATAGCAATTAAACGAATTACTTGAACGGGTCGTCCAAAACCAATGTCTCGGCACGATCCGGACCGGTAGACAAGATCGAAACGGGAACTCCGACTTCCTTCTCGAGGAATTGAATGTAATTCTTAGCCGCTTCCGGCAATGCATCCCAAGAATCGATTCCAACCGTTGAAGTCTGCCAACCCGGCATGGTCACGTAATTCGGCTCGCAAGCTTCATAGTCGTCCGCACTGCTTGGCGGCAACATTAACGTTTTACCGTCTTTGGAATAAGACACGCAAATCTTAACTTCAGCCAACTCGTCCATGACGTCCAACTTAGTCAAACACATACCGCTCAAACCGTTAATTTGAGCAGAACGTCTCAAGGCAACCGCGTCAAACCAACCACAACGTCTTTGACGCCCGGTAGTTGCACCGAATTCACGGCCGCGCGTACCTAATTCCTTACCGATTTCATCACCTTCGTCGGTTGCTACATCATAAACCAACTCGGTCGGGAAAGGACCGCCACCGACACGCGTCGCATACGCTTTAGTAATCCCCAAAACATAATCAAGCTGAGTTGGTCCGATTCCCGCACCCGGCGCAGCGCCACCCGCCGTAGTATTTGATGAAGTCACATAAGGGTAAGTTCCCTGATCGATGTCTAGCAAGGTTCCTTGCGCCCCTTCAAACATCAAGTTTTTACCTTCACGGTTGTAACCGTCAATCAAGTTAGGGATGTCAGCCAACATTGGCACGATCATCTCGCTGTACTTTTGACACTTAAGCCACAAATCGTCAAAAGAAACCGGCTCGACTTTATAAAAATTTTCCAACATGTAATTATGGTAAGAAAGGATTTCAGCTAATTTTTCTTTAAACTGAGCCATATCTCTTAAGTCACCGGCTCTTAAGCCACGGCGGGCAACTTTATCTTCATAAGCCGGCCCGATCCCACGACCGGTTGTACCGATTGCCTTATTTCCTCGGGCGATTTCTCGTGCTTGGTCAATTGCAACGTGATAATCCAAAATCAACGGACAGGCATCACTGATTTTAAGACGGCTTTTCACATCAAGCCCGGTTTCCTCTAGCTGAGAGACCTCTTTTTCAAGTGCATCAGGTGCTAAAACCACACCATTACCAATAAAACACTCAACATGCTCGCGCAAAATACCCGAAGGGATCAGGTGCAAAACAGTTTTCTTGCCATCGATCACAAGAGTATGGCCTGCATTGTGCCCACCTTGAAAACGAACTACCGCAGCAACGCGATCAGTTAGCAAGTCAACGATCTTACCCTTACCTTCATCTCCCCATTGGGTACCAACAACAACAATATTACGCTTTGACATAATTTACTTCTTAAGATTAACGATTCTTTTTAAAAAACTCACACTCGGTGAATTTAACCAATTACTTAACAATCCATTGACCTGATTCAAACACCAAACAGGCGGCACCCTCTTCCATTGGGTTGCCGTCATAGACGTTTATCACCTGATAACCTTCGTTTTTCAATTCCGAAATTTTGGCTTTCAGGTTTTTATCTGCTGCAACCGGTGCATACACAGGGCCTTTCACAATATCTTCAACAGGCTGTAAAAGATCCAATGCCGTTCTTAAATCCAGACTAAAGCCGGTTGCCGGCAAAGATAATCCAAAGTCCGCACCGATACCGTCGTAGCGACCGCCCTTTGCAATTAACTGCAATTGACGCCCGGTGCTGTAACAACCGAAAATCACACCCGTATGATAGTGATAACCGCGAATATCAGCCAAATCCAAATGAATACCGACATCCTGAGTCGTTAGGATATGACTGACTATTTGCTCCAAACGAGTCAATGCGGAATCCAGCACGGTACTATTCAGTCCGGCAAACAACTGCTTGGCCTCATTGATAACCGATTGCGCCTCACCCACCAGGCCAAGCATGCCGGAAAATACAGCATGGATTTGCGGCGACAAACCGGCCGATGCCAACCATTCATTGAACTCAGGAACCGCTTTACGTTTTAGAATATTCAAAAGATCCGCGCGCTGAGCATCGGTTAGTCCGGCCAACGACATCAACTCGTCCACCACACCGACATGCCCCAAACTCAACTGTAATTGAGGCAACGAAATCAGGCTTAGGCTCTCAAGCATCAACTCGATCACTTCGATATCGCTTTCAACGCCTTGATCGCCAAATAACTCTGCACCGACCTGAATAGGACTGCGAGAACCTTTCGCTTTATTGTTACGGGTTTTCAGTACTTCCCCGACATAACAAAGACGGGAAATACCTTGCGACGCTTTAAGACGGTTACTGACAATACGTGCCACCTGCGGAGTCATATCGGAGCGCACACCCATCATTCGTCCACTTTCCTGATCCGTAAAACGACAGGTGTCCGTGGCACGGTGACGCCCGGTTCCCGTTAAAAGGGAATCCGTAAACTCGGCAATAGGAGGCAAAACCAGATCGTAACCTGACAGATGAAAACCATCGATCAACTTACGACGATAGAATTCCAGTTTTTGGGCTTGAGGTGGTAATAGATCTTCCAGACCTTCCGGGGTAAACCACGTGGATTGTTGCATCTTTAACTTCTTTTTCTTTGTAAATTAGGTCTAATTCAATTTAACCGACTTATTTTAAATCAAATCGTCGCTTTTAACTAAACAATAACAATAGTGCCAAACCGATACTCAAACTGACAAACCCCATAATACGGAGTTGTTTTTCAGGCAGCTGCACGGCTTCGGCCATAATTTTCCGCCAAAACTCAGGAAACACGAAAGGCAAAAGGCCTTCCAGAATAAACAGCAACGCTATCGCGGCCAATAATGTATTTTCTAACATGCTTCCATAAAAAAGGTGGGTTACCCCACCTTTTACACTCTTGAACGATTCCTTAATTACTTAACGGAACCATTAAAATATTTGAAGAAGTCCGAATTCGGATCAACCAACAATATGTCCGACTTATCTTTAAACGATTTCTGATAAGCATTCAAACTGTGATAGAACGAGTAGAACTCGGCATCCTTGTTATAGGCTTTAGCATAGATTTCTGCAGCTTTCGCATCACCTTGCCCGCGTAAAATTTCAGCTTCACTATAAGCTTCCGCCAAAATAACGACACGTTGACGATCGGCATCCGCACGGATTCTCTCTGCCGCTTCGGCCCCTTTCGAACGTAAGTCTTTCGCGACACGATTACGCTCCGCTTCCATACGACGGTAAACGGATTCGCTTACATCCTTAGCCAGATCAATACGCTTGATTCGAACGTCTGAGATTTCGATACCGAATTCATTTGCCGCTTTAGCCGTGGTATCTTTAATTTTTTGTGCAATTTCGACACGTTCACCGGAAATAACTTCTTTTACGGTACGGTTACCGAATTCGGCTCTTAAGCCATCCTTAACGATCTGACCTAAACGCAGTCCCGCCAAACGGTTATCCCCGTTCATTGTCGTATAAAACTTTTCGACATCGCTAATACGCCATTTAACAAACGAATCCACTTCCAGGTTTTTCTTTTCACTGGTCAGGAAACGCTCCGGCGCGGAATCCAATGTTTGAATACGCGCATCGAACGTGCGCACATTGTTGATAAAAGGCGTCTTAAAATGCAAACCAGGCTTAACATCGGTTTTAACGATCTCACCCAAACGTAAAACCACCGCCGTTTCCCATTGGTTTACAACAAACACGGAACTACTGCCGATAAAAAGAACGGCCGCCACTAAAATGGACAATACGGATTTCATTAACGTAACTCCCTATTCTTTAGATATTCACGAATATTGGACTGCTTCGAACCGCTTGAAGCATTATTACGTGTCGTTGTGCTGCTTGAAGATGATAGTGGCGAAGCCATCGTTTCGGCTGGCTTGAATGGTACAGCCTGCTGGCCGCCAATCATCTTATCTAAAGGAAGATACAGTAAATTATTACCGCTTTCAGAACCAACAAATACTTTGCTGGTATTTTCTAAAACATTTGAAACTGCATCGATATAAAGACGTTGACGAGTGACTTCAGGCGCTTTTTCATACTCTGCCACGATACTGGTAAAACGTGCCGCCTCACCCGTTGCCTGAGCAATCACTTGGTCATGATAAGCACTGGCTTCTTCCAACTGTCTAGCCGCTTTACCGCGCGCCTTAGGTAAAATATCGTTTGAGTAAGCTTCTGCTTCGTTAATGACACGCTCTCTATCTTCACGCGCTTTAACCACATCCGCAAAGGCAGACTGAACCTGCTCTGGAGGTTGAGCATCCTGCAAGTTGACGCTGGTAATCATCAAACCGGTACGATAATCGTTCAAGTTTGCTTGAGCAAGTTCCTGAACTTTCGATACCACTTCGTTACGACCTTCTGTCAACACGAAATCCATCGTATTTTGACCGACCACTTCACGTAACGCACTTTCCGTTACCGATCTCAATGTCATATCAGGATCGGAAACTTCAAATAGGTACTGATTGGCACTTTCGATTTTGTACTGAACGGCAATTTTTAGGTCAACGATGTTTTCGTCTTTGGTCAACATCAACGATTCATTCGGCACGTCGCCTGAACGGCTGCTTCTAGAATCAGAACGATATCCGATTTCAGCAGTACGAATCTGATCGACATTGACGATACGGACTGTCTCGATCGGATACGGCAAATGCCAATGCGGTCCGGCTTTGGTCTCTTCTACAAATGCACCAAAACGAGTAACAACGCCACGTTCCGCAGGATCGACGATATAGATACCCGAAAGCAACCAAACCACCAGAATCACACCTAAAATGATGCTTCCACCGATGCCGCCTAAGCCGCCACTATTGAATTTATCTCCCGCACCGCCAAACAGGCTCTGCGCTTTTTTCAATAATGCATCAATGTCTTGATCATCATTCTTTCTTTTAGGCGGCTTGTTCTGGCCGCCTTGATTCCCTGGGTTCCCCCAAGGATCTTGATCTGGTTTACCTGGTTCGTTCCAAGCCATCAATCTCTCTCCATATAATTGGCCTATGAGACGCATCATTTTCTGAGGACACGAAATAGGGTACATTTTAGTGTCAAAGCACCTAAATGTCACCCATTAAAATTTTTTATTGATCGGTTTACGAGACGGCCTTGTTTCCTATCCGTAAACTCTAAAAAGAGACTTATGAGACCTCTTCCGATAAGACTTTCGCTTCTAACAACTCATCCCAGTTGCGGACGACATCCCACTCCTGACTAGTCAGATGCATTTTAAACAAACTATTTCCTGCATCGTCAAAGCCCTCTTCAAGAATCGTACCCAACTGGTACAGTTCGGCTCTTCGCTTGCCCGCCTTAACGTCAAGCGTCAAGGAAACGGTATAGAACGCACCCTTAAAGAAAGAAGCGACGGCATCCATCAACAAATCGATACCCTGTCCGCTTTTAGCGGAAACCCAAACCCTTTCCGGCTGGCCTTCATCATTAAAATCCACTTTAGGCTCAACCGCGGGTTCCAGAATATCGATCTTATTAAACACCACCAATTGCGGTACGTCCTGGGCACCGACTTCTTCAATTACCTCGGCCACATCCTGCATTTTTTCTTCACGATGCGGATCCGCAGCATCGACCAAGTGAATCAACAAACTGGCTTCACGTGTCTCTTCAAGCGTCGAGCGGAATGCCGTGACCAGATCATGAGGGATATGACGAATGAAACCAACCGTGTCTGCAAAAATAACCGGACCCGCCCCAGGCAGATGCACTCGACGCAAGGTTGAATCCAACGTCGCGAACAATCGATCTTCCGCATAAACCCCAGCCATAGTCATGTGATTGAACAAGGTAGACTTCCCGGCATTGGTATAACCGACAATCGTAATGGTCGGCAGTTCCGACTTCTTACGCGCCCTTCGTCCGAGGTTACGCTGTTTACGAACCTTGTCGATTCGGGATTCAAGCTGCTTGATACGTGCCTGAACTAAACGTCTATCCGTTTCCAGCTGGGTTTCACCCGGCCCTCTTGCCCCGATACCGCCCTGGCGATCCAAGTGCGACCAACCTTTAACCAAACGGGTAGACATACGCTTGAGCTGTGCAAGCTCAACCTGCAACTTACCCTCATGCGAACGCGCTCTTTGGGCAAAGATGTCCAGAATCAGACCGACCCGGTCAAGCACCTGGCAATCAAGATAGGTCGACAAATTTCTTTCCTGGGCGGGAGATAAGGCATGGTTAACGATAACCACATCGGCGTCATGCAAAATAACCGCATCCTTGACCTCTTCTGCCTTACCTTTACCGATAAAGTATTTAGAGTCCGGAGTTTGACGTTTCGTTGTGATTAACTGACAAATTTCGGCTCCGGCTGAATCAACAAGTTCATAAAACTCATCTAATTCTTCACGGTCCGCTTCATTATGAAAATCGACATGAACAAGAATAGCACGATCCAGTTCACGTCGATCAAGACGATCAAATAATTCCATTAAACAGTACAGCTTCCTAAAGCGACCCTAATAACCTGACAAACCAACGGCCGCTCAACATCTTCAAACAGACTACGCATCTACTGAACTGTTCTCTTCCGCACCGACTTCGTAAGGCTTAGGATCGCGCATTGGCACGATAGTAGAGATGGCATGCTTATACACCATTTGAGTGACATTGCTTCTCAACAAGACTACAAACTGATCGAACGAATCTACTCGCCCCTGCAACTTAACACCATTCACCAAATAGATCGATACGCTGATTTTCTCTTTACGTAGCGCATTTAAATAAGGATCTTGAATAGGTAAAGCTTTTGCCACCTTCTTACTCTCCATGATTATTTCCTATTTTATTATTTTGTTTTTTTATTATACCTAGCAGCTATTTTTTTGTTATCTAGGCCTTACATTGTCGCAACTTGCACAAACATATTAGAACTATAGTATCTAAAACGATAAATTCAAGCTATAACGCAAAGAATATCACAGTAATTTGCTTAGTTTTATCAATCGATTTTATTCAAACACTGAAAATATCGAAATATTGCATTAGATTCTAAAAAATCCGACACAACTTCAAACCGACTCGATCAACTCGCTGACCGCTTGCAAACGCTGCTCCCTGGAAACCTCAAACGGATCCAATACAATCATATCTTTTTCTTTCCTGAGCCAGGTCAACTGACGCTTGGCTAACTGACGGGTGGCCACCAAACCTTTTTCCACAAACGTATCGTAGTCGTAATCACCGGCCAAAAATGACCAAGCCTGTCGGTATCCGACGCTACGAATAGACGTCATCTCCGGATTCAGGTCGCCTCGCGCCATCAATGACTTTACTTCCTGCAAAAAACCGGCAGCCAACATCGATTGAAAACGCTCGCCGATCTGTTGATGCAATCGGGCACGATCTTCGGGAATCAAAGCGACCTTCAATATACCGAATTTAGGCAGGTTCGATTTCGGCTGTGCTCTCAATTCGGTCAAGGTTTTACCCGAAACCTCATAGACCTCTAAAGCGCGAATCAATCTTTGAGGATCGTTTGGATGAATTCGTTCGGCGGATTCCGGGTCGATCTCTTGTAAACGTCGATGCAACGCCTCGGGCTCACTATCCCATAAACCCTGCAATTTAATACGAACCGCCTCATCGGCGGACGGCAAATCCGACATCCCTTGCTGCAGAGCATTGAAATACATCATGGTTCCGCCAACCAACACCGGCAATCGATTACGGGAAAAAATCTCTTCCACCAATCGCTGAACGTCTTCCACAAATTCTGAAGCGGAATAAGTCTGAGATGCATCGTGCGTATTAATAAGATGGTGCGGTACCGCCGCCAATTCATCGTCACTCGGTTTTGCAGTGCCAATATCCATATCACGATAAATCAACGCGGAATCGACGCTAATAATTTCAATCGGATACTTTTCCGCCAAATCCATAGAAAGCTGGCTTTTTCCAGAAGCGGTCGGCCCCATCAACGCCAAACACTGTCGATTTTTAATCATATTTTGTACAGACATTACTTTCCTTTAAAACCACTCTCTTCTATTGACCGCGCATAAACAGGCCGTCCAACTGTTCCATCGACAATTGAACCCAGGTAGGACGGCCGTGATTACACTGGTCGGAACGTTCCGTCTGCTCCATTTCACGTAACAACGCATTCATTTCCTGCACCGTCAACTGGCGGTTCGCTCTTACCGAACCATGGCACGCCATCGTAGAAAGAATTTCGTTAATACGCTCTTCAACCTGCTGGGTTTGCCCGGCAACCGCCAAGTCAGCCAACATATCGTTTACCAGCCCCGCAATATCACTCTTACTCAACAAGGCCGGGACGGAACTCACCTTCAACTGCTCCGGCCCCATCGGCTCTAATTCAAAACCGAGCTTCTCAAACCAAGCTTGATACTCTTGCCAAACCGAAATCTGCGAGCTTTCCAACGCTAAAACCATCGGCACCAATAAAGGCTGACTCACTAGAGACTGATTCTGCCACTGATTTTTTAAACGTTCGTACACGACCCTTTCATGGGCCGCATGCATATCCACCAAGACAAGTCCGTGTTTATTCTCCGCCAGAATAAATACGCCGTGAAGCTGCATTTTGGCAAATCCAAGTTTGAAATCTTGATCCGCTTCGAAATCATGATCGACACGACCGGCCAAAGCCGGATTGGAAATTGAATACTCTCTCAGTGCTTCGGCAACTTCCGGGTTTGCCGGAGCGCCCTGTCCCGAATACTGAAATCCAAGAGACGATGTACCGGATAACGAAGGATTCGTCGGCGCTTGAAACTGCATTGAAGATTGCAATGGCTGCTGATTTGAAAACCCACCCGACTGAAAGCCGGATAAACTCTTACCACTTCCCTGCTCGGCACTGACCGGACGACTGACAGCTTCACGTACAGAGCGACGTAAAAAATCGTAAACCCAACGCCCGTTGGCAAAACGCACCTCATACTTGGCGGGATGCACATTGACATCCACCATCTCGTGCGGCACTTCCAAGAAGAGTAAATAAGCCGGATGACGGCCGTGATAAAGCACATCAGCATACGCTTGTTTAACCGCATAGGAAAGCAAGCGATCACGAACAATTCTCCCGTTCACAAACAGATACTGCATATCGGTCTGGCTACGATTAAATGTCGGCAAGCCTACCCAACCGCTGACCTTAATGTCCTGAGCTTCAAATTCCACCGCAAGACTCTGCTGAACGAACGGCTGCCCCATTAATTGCGACAAACGTTTCTTTAGAGTCGCCTCATCTACCACCGGCAGCACATGACGGGACACTTTCCCGTTATGAACCAACTTAAACCCGACTTCAGGCCGACTCAACATAACCCGCTTAACCAATTGATCAATATGGGAAAATTCCGTTTGCTGCGAGCGCAAGAAACGCTTACGCGCCGGCGTATTAAAAAACAGATCCTCAACCGTCACCTGAGTCCCCAAGGTGCCGGCCACCGGTGCCAACTCACCCCAAGCACCTTCGCCTTCCGCACTTAAGCGCCATGCGGCCCCGCGTTCGTCGTTTTTACTGATAATTTCAAATCGGGAAACCGAACTGATACTCGCCAACGCCTCACCTCGAAAACCAAGCGTTGCCACTGCGGCCAAATCCTTCACCGTCTTGATTTTACTGGTTGCATGACGGCTGACCGCCAGCATCAATTCATCCTTTGGAATTCCGTAACCGTTATCGACCACCTGAATCGACTTCTCGCCACCCTGCTCAATATGAATATCGATCTGGGTAGCCCCCGAATCCAAAGCGTTTTCCAACAACTCCTTCACAACGGAAGCCGGACGCTCGACCACTTCACCCGCAGCAATCTGGTCGGCCAAATGCGACGGCAATTGTGTAATCTCAGGACGCAAAAAGGAAGGCGACTCAGTATCGGTTAACCGGGAAGTTGTATTCGAAGAACTCAAAATTAATCCACTTCTATGCTTTGATTTCAAAAAGGTCGATAAAACGGCATGTAGCCGCTGCAGCCGAAATTATATCACCTGCTATCGGAATAATTTATTTCGATCTCAATATTACGGCCTCAATAACTCCGGTTCCACCACCGAAAATCACTACAGCAAGGCCTAAAACCGGATAAGGCAAGACGAAAGAGACAGCTTATAAACAATAACCACTTTCAGACTCCGTTTTTTAATCCCATGAACACCTGATAAAATAGCGGGTAATTAAATTGAGCGCGATCATTCGCGCAAACCCAACAATCAAAGAGGTTCTCAGTGGGAATTTTAAACAAACTATTCGGTAACGGCATTTCAGAAACTTTACAGGCTGAAATCGAAAAGCAATTAAAGCAGACATTAGACCCAACCAGCGAAAAAAGCCTGGTTGAGCTGAAAGCGTTGAGTGGCATGCAGTTCAAAAAGGGTCACCTCGAACTCGAAATCAAAATGCCCTACCCGTGCAAAAGCCTGTGGCCGACTATCGAACAGAACGCCAGCCACAACCTAAAACAGATTCCCGAAATCGAGTCGGTCAGCATCAAGTTTGAAACTGCCATCGTTTCCCATGACGTCCAAAAGGGAACCTCCCCGCTGCCCAACATCAAAAACATCATTGCCGTAGCGTCCGGCAAAGGCGGCGTCGGCAAATCCACCACCAGCGTCAACCTTGCCCTGGCTCTGCAACAGGAAGGCGCCCAAGTCGGCATTCTTGACGCAGATATTTACGGTCCGAGCATTCCGACCATGCTCGGCATCAACGACAAACCACAGTCGGAAAATGGCAAAACCATGAAACCGCTTGAAGCATACGGCTTACAAGTTATGTCAATCGGAGTTTTGATCGAAGAAGACTCCCCGATGATTTGGCGCGGTCCGATCGTCACCCAAACCTTAACCCAATTACTTAAAGAGACCGATTGGAAAGATCTGGATTATCTAATTATCGACCTTCCTCCGGGAACGGGCGACGTCCAACTCACCTTGGCACAACAAATTCCGGTCACCGGTTCAATCATCGTCACGACTCCGCAACAAGTGTCGTTAATCGATGCAAAAAAAGGTTTGAAGATGTTCGAAAAAGTCGAAATTCCGATACTGGGAATCATCGAAAACATGTCGACCCACATTTGCAGCAACTGCGGCCATGAAGAAGCCGTATTCGGTGAACATGGCGGCCAAAAGCTGGCCGAAACCTACCACGTGGATTTCC
Source organism: Thiomicrorhabdus sp. (assembly GCF_041583835.1). GTDB lineage: Bacteria > Pseudomonadota > Gammaproteobacteria > Thiomicrospirales > Thiomicrospiraceae > Thiomicrorhabdus. The sequence goes on from NZ_JBFHFC010000006.1 coordinate 17,370, forward strand.
TGGGATCTTTACCACTGGATAAACGCATCCGTGAAGAAGCCGACATGGGTAAACCGACGGTCACGGCAGAACCCAACAGCTCCATAGCCCACAAATATCGCGACATGGCACACCAAGTCAGTGCCAAGATCGGCATCACCAAACGCAATTACGGCAACCTATTCCCGGAAATCGTCATTCAAAATACATAAGATCGACTAACCGAAAAACCTTAAATTCATCCAATAAAAAAGCACGTATAAAACGTGCTTTTTTTTGTTTAACGAAACCGATATTCGATCAATGCAGACTTTTAATTGAAAACAACTGGTCAAAATGCGCCACTCTCAATATCTCCATGACCTGCTCGGTAACATTGACAATCTGGATTCTTTTTTTATCGCCGCCGGTTCTCTCTCTCAATAAAAGCAGCATACCCAATGCCGAACTATCCAGATAAGTGGTATTTTTCATATCGATATAGAAAACAGAATCGGGGGACGAAAGGTAAGCTCTGTAGGAATCATTAAAGTCATCGTAACAACTAACGTCAAAACTTCCGATTATTGAAATAATGACGTCATCATTTAAAACCTTACATTCAACCCCCACAGAACCATTCCTCAAGTAAAAGACAATAGAATTAAAACATCATAATAAATGACAGCCACCCTCTATTCAAACACTATCTGCAAAAACACGTATAAAACCCCAAATAAATTGTGAACTAGGGTTTTTCAGACCATATAAAATATGCAACAAACACACAACGCAGCCATCAAAATGGCTATAATATTCGGTTACTTTTGATTGGATTGCTCAAGCGAAATCCGAGCCGTCCCATTCGACTAAACCTTATTCAACCTATAACCGAAAATGGATTCTTTTAAGATGTCTGAAAAACCGAATTCTTCTACTGCAAAGCAATCCCCAAGAAAAATCCTAATCACCAGCGCATTACCTTATGCAAATGGACCAATTCATTTGGGGCATTTAGTTGAATACATCCAAACAGACATCTGGGCGCGTTTCCAGAAAATGCGCGGACATCAGTGTACCTATGTCTGCGCCGACGACGCACATGGAACACCGATTATGCTACGCGCCCAGGCCGAAGGCATTACCCCGGAACAATTAATCGCCAAATCTTCCGAAGAACATCAGGCGGATTTTGCCGGGTTCAATATCGCATTCGACCACTATCACAGCACCAACTCTCCTGAAAACGAAGAGTTAGCCGGTTATATCTACACCCAACTTAAAGAACAGGGACACATCAGCCGTAAAACGATCACCCAGTTCTACGACCCTGAAAAAGAGATGTTCCTTCCCGATCGTTTCATTAAAGGGACCTGCCCGAAGTGTAAGGCCGAAGACCAGTACGGCGACAACTGCGAAGTGTGTGGTGCGACTTACAGCCCAACCGAACTTCTGAACCCGAAATCAGTGGTTTCCGGCGCCACGCCGGTCGAAAAGGAGACCGATCACCTCTTCTTCGAATTGGCGCACTTTGAAGAGATGTTGAAAAACTGGACTCACAAAGGACATCTGCAAACGCAAATCGCCAACAAATTGGATGAATGGTTCGAATCCGGACTTCGCGGCTGGGATATTTCCCGTGACGCCCCTTATTTCGGCTTCCAGATTCCGGGCGAAAAAGATAAGTTTTTCTATGTTTGGCTGGATGCACCGGTCGGTTACATGGCAAGCTTTAAAGCCTATTGCGAAAAATCGGGGCTTAACTTCGACGAATACTGGAAAGCGGACAGCGACGCGGAACTTTATCATTTCATCGGTAAAGACATCATCTACTTCCACGCCCTATTCTGGCCGGCGATGTTATCCGGTGCCGGATTCCGTACGCCGGATGCCATCTTTGCACACGGATTCCTAACGGTTGACGGACAAAAAATGTCCAAGTCCCGCGGTACATTCATTATGGCCAGAACGTATCTGGATCATTTGAATCCGGAATACCTGCGTTATTACTTTGCCGCTAAACTGAATAGCCGCATTGACGACATTGACTTAAACCTGGAAGACTTTGCCCAAAGAGTCAACTCCGACCTAGTCGGAAAGGTTGTCAATATCGCCAGCCGTTGCGCCGGATTCGTCGTCAAGAAATTCGATGGCAAACTAAGTAGCGAATGGAGTGCCGATGCTCAGGCCCTGTACGACAGTTTCGCCAACGAATCCGAAATGATCGCCGAACTTTACGAAAAACGCGACTACGGACAAGCCATGCGCGAGATCATGGCACTGGCGGACAGAGCCAACGAATACATCGCGGAAACCGCGCCTTGGGTACTTGCCAAAGAAGAAGGCAAGGAAAAGGAACTGCATGAATCGGTCAGCGTCGGAATCAACCTGTTCCGTGTATTGATGACTTATTTGGCCCCGGTTATTCCGGCCACCGCCGATCAGGCAAAAGCGTTTTTGAACATTGACGACTGGCGCTGGCAGGATGTCGCTACGCCGCTTAAAGGCCACGCCATCAACAAGTTCAAAGCCCTGCTGACCCGTTTGGAAATGGAACAGATTCAAAAAATGATCGACGATTCACAACAAAGCCTGACGGCAACCAACCAAAAACCGGCTGCTGCACCTGCGCCACAAGCGACGCAGGATTTTGATCCTCTGGCGGAAGAGATTTCAATCGAAGATTTTGCAAAAGTCGATTTACGCGTTGCCAAAATCATCAATGCCGAAGCCGTTCCGGAAGCTAATAAGTTACTAAAATTGACGCTGGATATCGGTTTTGAACAGCGCCAGGTCTTTGCCGGGATTAAATCGGCCTATGAACCGGAACAACTGATTGGTAAATTAACCGTCATGGTCGCCAACCTAAAACCTCGTAAAATGCGTTTCGGTCTTTCCGAAGGCATGGTATTGGCAGCAGGACCGGGCGGCAGCGATCTATTCGTTTTATCGCCTGACGAAGGTGCTCAACCGGGTATGCGAGTGAAATAAGAACGGCGGAGCGTAATTCCGGCCGAATCAAGGCGAGCGTGATATGCAAGAATATATCCTGATCTTAATCAGTACCGTATTGGTAAACAATTTCGTATTGGTCAAATTCTTAGGCCTCTGCCCTTTCATGGGCGTGTCCAAGAAAACCGATGCGGCATTGGGAATGGGATTAGCGACAACGTTCGTCATGACGCTTTCATCGGTACTCAGCTACATCATCTATACTTACCTTCTGCACCCGTTCGGATTGGAGTATTTACAGACCATCGGCTTCATTCTTGCCATTGCGGCGGTGGTCGGCTTTACCGAAATGGCCATCCACAAAACCAGTCCGACACTTTATCAAGTCCTCGGTATCTACCTACCTCTGATTACCACAAACTGTGCGGTTTTAGGGGTTGCGTTACTGAATGTCGGTGAAAAAAACAACTTCATCGAATCCGCCGTTTACGGTTTCGGTGCCGCTGTCGGCTTTACATTAGTCATGATTCTGTTCGCATCCATTCGCGAACGTGTTGACGCTTCCGACGTTCCGGCTCCGTTTAAAGGCGCCCCGATCGCATTGATTACCGCCGGTTTGATGTCTATGGCGTTTATGGGATTCGGTGGTTTAGTTAAATGATCGAAGCAATCCTCATTTTCTTTGGCCTAGCCGCTCTATTCGGCATTTTATTGGGTTACGCCTCGATTCGATTCAAAGTGGAAGGTAATCCGCAGGCGGAACAGATCGACAAAATCCTACCGCAAACACAGTGCGGCCAGTGTGGTTATCCAGGCTGCAAACCCTATGCCGAAGCGTTGGCCAATGGTGAAGCGGAAGTCAACCTGTGCATTCCTGGCGGCACCGAGGTGATGATTGAAATATCCGAAATCACCGGTCTCGAGCCTAAAGCCATGGATGAAGCCGCGACGGAACCCAAACCTAAGGAAACAGCCTTTATCAACGAAGACCTCTGCATCGGCTGTGTTTTGTGCATTAAAGAGTGTCCGGTCGACGCCATTCTCGGTGCCACCAAAATGATGCATACCGTCATCCAGAAAGAATGTACCGGTTGCGAGAAGTGCGTTCCGGTCTGTCCGGTTGACTGTATCGACATGATTCCGGTCGAAGTCACGCCTAAAAACTGGAAGTGGCCCGAACCCAATAAGGCATCAGGAGGTGATCAATGAATTTGTTTACCCCGATAGTCAACCTATTGGCTAAAGCCCACCCTTCCGCGAAACGTTTGATGCACAAATTCAATGGCGGCGTATTCCCCAAATACAATAAATCACTGTCTGCCAGCCAGCCGATCCGAGCCAAGCTCATTCCACAACAGTTGATTTTACCGCTGCAACAACAGGTCGGCTTGCCGCCTGAAGTCAAAGTACAGGTTGGCGACAAAGTCAAAAAAAATCAACTACTTGCACAACCTTCCAAAGATCCGTTTAAAGCATTGAGTGTTCCGGTACACGCGCCGACTTCGGGAACAATCACCGCGATTCAGCCAATCACCTTACCGCACCCTTCCGGCCTGGAAGATCAGGCGATCATTCTCGAACCGGACGGTCTTGACGAGGCATTGGATAACATACTTGGTGTAGACGGTACCGTACCCGAGTCACCACTCGCCCTTAAAGAGATTCTACTGAATGCCGGTATTGTCGGTATGGGCGGTGCGGGCTTCCCGACTTACGCCAAAATCCCGAATCAGCGCGGTAAAATTCATACATTGTTAATCAATGGCGCCGAATGCGAGCCGTTCATTACCTGCGACGATTTATTGATGCAGACCGAAGCCGACAGCATTATTCAGGGTGCTTTAATCACAGCCGAAGCGTTAGGGGCAGAACGTATCATCTGCGGAATCGAATCCAACAAACCGGCAGCGATCAAAGCCATGCAAAAAGCCGCGGCCAATAACCGTGTGGAAATCAAAGTTGTTGAAACCGTCTATCCTATGGGCGGTCAAAAACAACTCACCCTAGAGTTAACCGGCGTTGAAATGCCGCACAAGGCACACGCGGTCGATATCGGCATGCTCATGATGAACGTTGCCACCTATACCACCATTTATCGTGCCGTCACTTTCGGCGAACCGCTGACTTCGCGTTTAGTAACGGTTTCCGGACTGGGTTTGAATCAACCCTTTAACATGCACGTCTTGATCGGTACGCCGTTTTCGACGTTGGCACAGGCCGCACAACCCAAAACCGAACTTAATTACCCTCTTGTAATGGGCGGCCCCATGATGGGCTTCAAGGTCGCAAACAACGACGTGCCGGTTATCAAGACCACCAACTGCATTCTAGCGAACCCTCCCGAACCGGTCGAAATGCAAATGCCTTGTATCCGCTGTGGTGACTGCATGGATGCTTGCCCGGTCAATCTGCTACCGCAACAGATGTATTGGCACAGCCAGGCACACGAGTTCGACAAAGTTGAGAAATTAAACGTATTCGACTGCATTGAATGTGGATGCTGCAGTTACGTGTGCCCTAGCCACATCCCACTCGTACAGTATTACCGCCACGCCAAATCCGAAATCAAAGAAATTCACGCCGAAAAAGAAGCCGTCGAATTGGCAAAACAACGTCATGAATTCAGACTGGCTCGCATCGAACGTGAAAAACAGGAACGCGAAGCGCGCCTGAAAGCTAAAAAAGAAGCGGTTAAAAAAGAGGCTGCTAAAGCGCCTACCGATGAAAGTGCCGGTAAAAAAACGAGTTCGGCAGCTGCTGCAGCGAAAGCCGCCGCCGCAAAACGAGCCGCTGCCAAAGGCCAGCAGGCATCCTCTACCGAAGAGCAAACGGAAACCAAAATGCCTTCCGCTCGCCTAAAAGCGATTGAAGCAGCTAAGTTGGCCGCTCAGAAGTCTGTCAAAAGAGAAACTTCCGATGCCGATACGGATACCAAGCAAGACGCCGCACCAATGGCTAAGCCGGATCCGAAAGCGGCTGCAAAACAAGCGGCCATGCTGGCGGCTAAAAAGCGCGCTCAAGCAAAAGCACAGCAAACGGCCGAGACGACCGACCTGACTCAGGAAACCGCAACGACCGAAGCTTCGGAAAAAGAATCCGCACGCAAAGCGGCCATGCAAACAGCCAGAGCAGCAGCCAAAAAACGTGCTGAGGCCAAAGCGGACAAAACCGATTCGATTGGCGAAGAAGAAATTACCCAACCCAATCCGCCACCGCCCGGGAAAACGCCTAAAGATGGCACGGTGGATAAACGCAAAGCCGCAATGGAAGCCGCCAAGGCCGCCGCTAAAAAACGTGCGGCGGAAAAAGCAGCGCTAGAGGAAAAGACCGTAAAAACCGATTCGGCTGACGAAATGACGGATTCTCAACCATCAGAGTCCGATTCAGCAACGTCAACGGACAATGCGGCCGATAAACTTAAAGCAGCAATGGAGGCGGCGAAAAAACGTGCTGCCGCCCGAAAAGCCAAACAACAAGCCGACGAGCAATAGGAGAATTTCAAAGTGAGTCACCCCATCGTCTCTTCCTCTCCCTATGCACACAACAATCAAAACGTGCGTAAAGTCATGTTGCAGGTTCAAATTGCCGCTCTACCGGCATTAATGGCACACATCTATCTATTCGGTTACGGTATCGTCATCCAATGGATGCTGGCGCTTACAACAGCCTTAGTCGTTGAATACGTCATGCTTAAATTACGCGGACGTCCGGTCTTGCCGTTTATTACCGACATGAGTGCATTAATCACCATCACCGGCTTGGTTTTCTGCATCCCTCCCGACGCCCCTTGGTGGATTGTGGTGACGGGCAGTGCGTTTGCCCTTATTTTCGGCAAACACCTGTACGGTGGTTTGGGTTACAACCCGTTCAATCCGGCCATGCTGGGTTATGCATTTTTATTGATCTCCTTTCCGGTTCAGATGACACAATGGACCATGCCGGTCGAATTTACCCAAAGTACACTCGATTTCATGCAATCGGCGCACTACATTTTCAACGGCCATATCCCGGGGGTTTCGATTGACATGTATACGGGCGCGACCCCATTGAACGAAATGCGCACCGGTTTATCTCAAGGCGTTTCAATCCACGACACGTTGAATAAAGAACTGCAAACGACACTGTGGGGACTGAACAGCTGGGCATGGATCAATATCGCCTTTTTGATCGGCGGTCTTTGGATGCTCTACTCCGGTGTCATCAGTTGGCAATATCCTGTTGGTTTCTTGGGCACCCTCGCCGCCGTCAGCATGATGTTCAACCTAATCGATCCCGGACTTTATCCGCCGATGGATGTCGTCTTACTCACCGGCGGAACCATGCTCGCCGCTTTCTTCATTATCACCGACCCGGTAACCGCCAGCACCACCCCCAAAGGAAAGTTGATCTATGCGGCCGGTATTGCAATTCTAGTCTACGTTATTCGCAACTGGGGCGCGTTTCCGGACGGCATCGCCTTTGCCATATTATTGATGAACATTGCGGTTCCATTAATCGACCAATACACGCAGCCTCGTGTTTTTGGCCATAAACGATGAGTCGTTCCAAATGATTGAATCCAACGGTAAATTACTCATACAAACCATGCTGCGTTCGGCCGGCAAGCTCAGCTTGTTCGTGTTGGTCAGTATTATTTTATTATTGGGCATCAAATACATCACCGACCCGCTGGTTGAAAAAGCCGAAAAGCAGACCTTAATGGACACCTTTAATCAGGTTCTACCGGAATCGCTGTATGACAACCAACCTCTGACCGACACAAAAACGATTACCGATCCGACCCTGCTGGAAGCACTGGGAAGCGAACAACCGGTTACGGTTTACCGTGCACGTAAAAACGGCAAGCCGGCCGGTTTGATTTTGACGGCCATTGCAACGAACGGTTACAGCGGTAATATTCATTTGTTAATCGGCGTGATGGCAGACGGCCGTATTTCAGGCGTGCGGGTTTTAAAACATAAAGAAACCCCCGGCCTGGGCGATAAGATCGAAGTCAACAAACATTCGTGGATTCTCGAATTCAACGGTCGCAATCTTCGTGACGATAACGATCCGCGCTGGGCGGTTAAAAAAGACGGCGGTGATTTCGACCAATTCACCGGTGCAACGATTACGCCGAGAGCGGTGGTCGGTGCCGTCAAGAAAACCCTTAGCCTGATCAACCAACAAGGGGAAAAACTGTATGAGTGATTCCACAAACACCGTGACCGCCGGAGCGGAAACCATGGAAAACAAAACCAAAACACGCTTACAGGATTATCAATTAATCGCCCAAAACGGTTTATGGAAAAACAATCAGGCGTTGGTTGCCCTACTCGGTTTATGTCCGCTATTGGCGGTTTCCAACAACACCGTCAATGGCCTAGGCTTGGGTTTGGCTACCTTACTGGTACTGATGACTTCCAACATTCTGGTTTCCCTGATCCGTAAGCATGTCTCGGACGAAATCCGTATTCCGGTTTTCATCGCCATTATCGCGACGGCCGTCACCATCATCGACCTTTTGATGAACGCTTATTTCCATACTCTGCACGGTATATTGGGTATTTTCATCCCTCTAATCGTCACCAACTGCGCCATTCTGGGACGAGCCGAAGCCTATGCATCCAAGAACTCCTTAGACAAAGCCGCATTGGATGCTTTCTTCATGGGACTCGGGTTCCTGTTCATTCTGGTTCTGTTAGGCGCCTTACGTGAAATGATCGGAAACGGCACTCTATTCGACCAGGCATACCTTATGTTCGGCGAGAGTGCACGCAGCTGGACGATTCATTTCGGCGGCGACTATCAAGGCGTCTTATTGGCCATTCTTCCGCCCGGTGCCTTTATAGGACTCGGGTTGCTAATCGCATTCAAAAACTATGTGGATGCCAAAAAAGTGACCAAGCAACAAAACCAGCTTGGCATTCAAGTAGCCGTATCGACGCCGATGCAGCCAAAATAAAAATGAACGACGGTAAAAAATAGCGACTCAACGCAAAACGAATAGTTATGAATAAACAAAAACGCTTGGAAATCTTCGAACGCCTCAGTGAAGCGATTCCCGAACCGGAAACCGAACTCAACTACAGTACGCCGTTCGAATTATTGATCGCGGTAATTCTGTCCGCCCAGGCAACCGATAAAGGCGTCAACATCGCTACGGACAAACTGTTTCCGGTCGCCAATACCCCGGAAGCGATTTACGCACTAGGTGTAGACGGGCTCAAAGAGTACATCAAAACCATCGGATTATTTAACACCAAAGCCGAAAACATCATCAAAACCTGTAAGATGTTGATCGATCTGCACGGTTCCCAGATACCGGATAACCGTCCTGACTTGGAAGCGTTGCCGGGAGTTGGTCGAAAAACCGCCAATGTAGTGCTCAATACCGCCTTCGGCCAACCGACGATGGCGGTCGATACCCATATATTCCGCGTGTCTAACCGCACCAAGCTCGCACCCGGCAAAAATGTTTTGGAAGTGGAAAAGAACCTGCTTAAATTCGTTCCCAAACAGTATCTGATTCCGGCGCATCACCTCTTGATTTTACACGGCCGTTATACCTGCACTGCACGCAAACCCCGTTGTGGTGCCTGTTGTATCTACGACTTGTGCGAATATAAAGACAAAACCGAATAAACTTTAAACCAGTAGGCCCGTTAGCTATGTTTTATACCTCCGAACGTGATCGACTCCGCCAATTTTACGCCGACACCTGGAACAAAGCTCGCACCGGTCAGCCGATGGATGCGATGGAACAAATGGTGGCGCGAGTCATTGAAATGCACCCCGAATACCACAACATGCTCAGCAACGAAAAACATCTGGGCAACGAATACAAACCCGAAGACGGCGAAACCAACCCTTTCCTGCACATGGGCATGCATCTGGCCTTGCAGGAACAAGTGGCACTGGATCGCCCCCACGGCATCAGAGCCGTCTACGAACAACTCGGACAACGTTTAGGCGACGTTCAAGCAACTGAACACGCCATGATGGACTGTCTGGCGGAATCCTTATGGATTGCGCAACGCGACCAGATCGAACCCGACGAACAGGCTTATTTACGCTGTTTACAAACCTTACTGATTAAATAACTAATTAACCTAACCGTATAATCGAGCTGCCCGATGAGAACTTCTTCCGTAATAAGCACCACCTGCAACTTAAGGTCCCCTGTCCGCTTTTTCCTGTTAGCGTTTATGCTGGCGGGATTGTTTTTCAATCAGGTTCAAGCCAATACCGAAACTACGGCGACATCCAACGTCTTTGTCTCGAGCGACTGGGTCGGCAAAAACCAAGATAAACTGGTTTTAATTGATTTAAGTTCTCAACAGGCTTATCAGAAATATCATCTACCCAATGCGCTCTGGGTTAATTACGATTGGTTGATTCGACCTCAAAACGGTCTAGCACTCAGCGGGGGCCCTAAATATATGGCAATGGTGCTTTCGCAACTCGGGATTAAACCTGAAGATCACATCGTACTCTACGACGACATCGGCAACCTCAATGCAAGCCGCCTCTACTGGGAGCTGAAAAAAATCAATCACGCCCAGGTAAATATGATGGACGGTGGAATTGTCGATTGGATTCTGCAAGGTAAGCCGGTCACTCAAAGCATTCCTAAACGTTTGCCGATTAGTCATTATCCGATTCCCGAACAGGACTCGACGGATCGATTGACCGCCGACAAAAAAGAAATTCAAGCTGCGATTGAGAACGCAAACATCGCTCTACTGGATGCCCGTAGCGAGCCGGAATACATCGGAGACCGTAAACAAAAACGCACCGGTCATATCCCGACGGCCGTTTGGTTTGACTGGAGTCAGGCACTGGATGTTAACAACGGTTACAAACAAGCCTCTCAAGAAAGCCTACTTAAGCAATTGAATACACTAGGAATTTCTACTAAACAGCAACCAATCATCGTTTACTGCAATTCGGGACACCGCGCCTCGCGCAGTATGGCAATGCTGGAAAGTTTGGGATATACCAACGTTAAACTGTATGACGGCTCCATGCAGGAGTACGGGATTGATAAGAGCTTACCTTTAACGGTTGGTAAAACGCCATAATCAAATATTTAAAAAGCGACTTAAAAGGAAAACAACATGGAATTGTCACCTGTAAAACGTGCTTTGCGAAACAGTATTGTCATCAGCTTGGTGGTTGGGGCAATTGTGGTCTATCAAGGCGAAGGGGTTAGCAAAAGCATCTTCACCGCCCTATTTACCTTTGCGGTGACCTTTCCGGCGCTTTGGCTTTCGTTTCGCTATACTCAAAGCCTGGTGGACAAATACAAAGCGCCCGACAACCGGGACGATTCGGAAGGTTGAATCAATAACAGATTTAAGTGTATCGATTCTTAAAAATGGGCAGAGCCGCCCATTTTTAAAATCGCTTTAAACTCCCCGCTTTCAACCAACCTATCTACTTTGATCATTCCTGTCGGAAATCACCAGCAACGCCCGCAAACGCTTCTGTCCAAAACGGGCCATTTCACGGAACATTTTCTTATCTATCGGAATCTGCTGAAAGTCCGTCTGGCTCAAGTGCGGATCTTCGATCGGTTCCGGATCGTTGATGTAAACAAATCGATCATCCGAAGACGCCACGTAAATCCAATGCGGTGCCTTATTGCGATTAAGCCGCCAAGTACTGATCAACGCAATGACCGGATGATCGGTCTGTAAAATCGCATCCAGTTCTTCGGATTCCAAGTCATGTATAAAGACCTGTATGCCGGTCTGTTCGATCTGAGCCAGAAAATCCTGATGCACAAGCTGAATAACGGCTTTTTTCTCTTCGTCTCTAACACCGTCGAGAAAAGGCGCGTCGCTGCGATTCATATACAAACTCACCTGCAAGCCTCTTTGCCACGCGCTCAATGCCAAGCCATGCGGAGAACAACCGCCGTGCCCCGAAGTCATGAAGATCGTCGTCGCCTCACGCCAGATTTGCAGCTCCTCACGTCGAGTCATTTCATAATCGGGCTTAAGGGTTTTAATCGCCATCATTAACGAAGCGGGGCCGCAGGTGAACTCGGTTGTTTGCTGATAATAAGGCTTAGGCTTGCTCAGTTGGGCAGCACTGGAGTGAATGCGTTTTTCCATGCGCAAAGCATCGGAACCGTCTTCGTAGTAGCCACGGATATTACCGACTACCCGATAGCCCTGCTTTTCATATAATTTCTTAGCTGCGGCATTGTCTACGTTCACTTCCAAACGCATATAGACACAATGCTTGGCCGCCGCCGCTTTTTCCGCAAACGCCAACAATTGCAAGGCATAACCTTTGCCTTGAAACTCCGGCAACAAGGCAATCGAATAAAGCCGTCCCAAGTTGGTTCCGGTACGATACAAGATCAATACATAACCGATCACCTCCTCGTCGCCCAATACCCATAAATCGTGCGAACCGGGTTTGATGAAGTTTTGGAAACTTCGTCTCGATAAACGGTCAGTGCTAAAACTGATTTTTTCAATTTCCAATAAGGCAGGGATGTCTTTAGAACCGGCCGCTCTAATTGTCGGAGATTTCACTCGGTCATTCCCGATAAAGCCATTGCAATCACCTGTCTGGCACGGAACAAAACCTGTTGTTGCCAACTGGGTTCAAATGGATAAAAAAACGCTTTCATACTCTGTACCGTAGTCGACTGTACATCCCGAGTCTGCCCGGGTTTCAAGGACTGATGGTAAAGTTGCTCCTTGAGCAGCTCTGCAATCAAATCTTTTACGGCATAGGTGCCGTATTCCAAAGTCACGAAACAACCTCGATCCCCGACAACCTCGTGCCAGTGGTAGTCCAACAACCCTAGTTTGGGTGCCGAACAGGACTCTCCCAGATGCGCCGAATAAGCGTTGTCACCGTACAAGTGTTTCGCCCAATAAAAACCGCCGCTATCAGGCTGATGATCGTTTATGATTTCGCCATAGCCATAAGGCCCTAAACCGGTATGTACGTCAATCACGGAGATACGTTGTGCGGTTTTAAAAAAGCCGTGTTCGGTAATCTCTTCCAAGACCCGACGCGACCAGGATGGCTGCGAACCACCATAGAATAACCCGGCCGCATCTTGATACTGGCCCCGGGTAGCCTGTTCGACAAATTCATTGAAGTCCATCCCGTCCCATAAGGTTTCCAGACCTTCTTGCGACAGCAAATCCAAATCGTCAAGTTTCATACTCAAAGATTCATAACCTGCGTGAATCGGCAACGGCTCGTTAAAATCGATGAAATTGCGGTTTAGGTCAATGCCTTCATGATCGCAACGACGCACCCAAGCGAACCCCCACGGATTCATGGCATGAATCATCACGACACCTAAATCGGGCTGTTCAAGCAAAACGTCGCTCAGTAAACTCAAATTGTCCGTTTGCACAGCCGAACCGGTAAACCCTTCTACGCCGTGAGTACCGGAAATCAACACCAGCACATTGTCTGGATCGGCTTTTTGTCCCAGAAAGACAACATCGCAAAACAGCGCTTCGCCCTGCGGACCTGCCAGAGGATGCGCAAATTCCTGACGATCGACAATCAACGCTTCAGAGACGTTATTCAGACTTTCTAGAAATTGATTTCGGCACGAACCATAGGATTGCTTGAAGTAATTCAAGTGCATTTCGGACAACAGGTTTAACATACAAAAACCCCATTAAGAAAGCTGAATCATACCGCGTAATTTTATCCGCTGACAAGCAACATTTTTATTATTCGGAGGGTATTGTGCTTTTGGTTTTTCTGCTGTAAAAAGCAACTTGAAAATCCTATTTTTTCGGAGCCGAAAATGAGCAACTTTTATGTAGTGGTTGAGAACCTTAAAGACTGGCAGCCCTACTATCCCAGCAAGGATGTCATCACCTTTGACGACTACTTGCAGCGTGTCCAAAACACCGACAAAAAACGTGTACGCATCATTAACCTTTGCCGTGATTACCGTTACCTTAAAACCGGGTATTACTGCTCGCTTTTAGCCGAAGCGCGCGGCCATCACGTCTTTCCGTCGATCACCACGATCAATGACTTGGGGCGCAAATCCTTATCGGCGATTCAACTGGAAAAAACCGACAAACCTATCAAACGAATTCCGAACGGTGAAGAAGGCGATACGCTGACTTTCCGTTGTTGGTTCGGCCAGACATTGGATAAAAACCATTCGAAACTCGCGCAAATGATTTTCGAAAAGTTTCCGTGCCCGTTACTTGAAATCACCCTGATCTTTAAACACCAGTGGCAAATCAAACAGGTCAAACCGATTTCATTGCGCGCTCTGTCCGATGTACAGGAACAAGAAGCGTTTGCCAATGCGTTTGAAAAATTCAGCCTTAAAATGTGGCGTAAACCTAAATCGAACAAAACCTACCGCTACGACATGGCGATTCTGGTCAACCCTGACGAAGCCATGCCGCCAAGCGATGCCAAGGCATTAAGTTTGTTTACCAAAGCCGCCCATAAATTGGGCATTGCCACCGAATTCATCACCCGCAAAGACTATATGAGACTGGCCGAATACGATGCTTTGTTTATTCGCGAAACGACGGCGGTGGACGATCACACCTATCAATTTGCTAAAAAAGGCGAGGCCGAAGGCTTGGTGGTGATTGACGATCCGACGTCGATACTTCGCTGTACGAATAAAGTGTATCTTGCGGATCTGTTCAATACCCATAATATCCCGACGCCGAAAACCGAAATTCTGAACCAACCGAGTAAAAGCGCCTTACTAAACCTGCAAACCAAGATCGGATTACCGATGGTGCTTAAGATTCCCGACGGTTCTTTTTCGCGCGGCGTTATCAAAGTAGAAACGGCGGAAGAATTGGAGAAACAGGCAAAGCAACTTTTGAAAGAGTCGGCCATGCTGTTGGCGCAAGAGTTCATGTACACTCAATACGACTGGCGAATCGGCATACTCAATAACAGACCTATTTACGCCTGTCGATACTATATGGTGGACGATCATTGGCAAATTTATAAACATGACATCGAAGCGGATACCCAATCCGGCATGTTCGATACCTTGCCGATTTTCGAAACGCCTAAACAAGTACTGGACGTCGCCTCAAAGGCGACTAAACTAATAGGAGACGGTTTTTACGGCGTCGACCTGAAACAGTCCGGCGATCGAGTGGTCGTTATTGAAGTGAACGACAACCCCAGTATCGAATATGACGTCGAAGATAAATACCTCGGCGATGAACTGTATACCGAAATAATGAAAGAATTTTTACGCCGCCTGGAAACTAAAGGCCGTTAACCTAACACAACCCATGAAATCCAAAGGATACAAAACATGAGTGTGAATCACGACATCTACGCTTTAAGCTACTGCGCCAACTTCAATTTTGAAGCGTTGCAACAGCACCTGCTTGAAAACCTGCGTTGCACCGCTTATCGCAAAGTACTGAATATCGACTGGAAACAAGGAGACGTCTTCATTTTCGATTACGGCGTCGTGGTTTTTTTCAACGTGGAAGCCTCCGATCGTTTGGCATTGTTGCATAAACTCGAACCCTACGCCGTCAATACATTGGACTACTTGGTCGAAGACGAGTTCACCTATTCGCTTAACTCGGAAAAACTTACCATCAAAGACGATCATATCTCGTTATGCGACGATGAAACCATGACGCGCTTGGCAATCTCACACGGTATCGCCCAGTCCACTAAACTGGCACAGTTCGAATACCTGGTTCAGCAAACTATCAACGACACCGCCTATATTCCCAAGAACATCGCCGATACCGGAGCATCCAAACTCACTGGAAACCAATTAGCGAAACTTAGAGGCCGTTTGTTTATCACCAAAAGCAACATCATGCTCAACTACGACCTGTTGGACGTTCCCGATTTCTTCTGGGAATATCCGGAACTGGATCATTTATACGTTATGGTTTCGGATTATCTGGAAATCAAACAACGGATTGAGGTGCTCAGTAAAAAACTGGAAACGATCCATGAACTGTTCGATATGATGGCCGAAGAACAGAAACATAAACACTCATCCCTGCTTGAGTGGATCATTATCTGGTTGATCGCATTCGAAATCCTGGTCACCATATTCCATGACCTGCTGGGGTACATCTAACACCAACCGTCTGAACAAACAAAACGATAATTAAACCGAACGGTCTTGTTCGGTTTAATTTAAAGAACGCGCTACTCAAATTTTAGAACGCCGTACGAACCGTCACGATAAATAACTTTTATATCTGACAAAGTCCTTGACTTAATTGGGAATCAGAGTATAGTCAATCGAGTTGGAAGTTTGTCTTCTATTTATGCGTTCCATTTCGATGTCTTTTTAGTCTAGTCCTGTTCTTCATAAGTAATAACCACATTTCCATCCGTAAGCCTTTTTGAAGGCCAATTACTTTTTAAAATTTTTATAGGATACTACTATGTCTAATACAACTACAGGCACCGTTAAATGGTTCAACGAAACAAAAGGTTTCGGTTTCATCGAACAAGAAAATGGACCAGATGTTTTTGCACATTTCAATGCAATCACTGGTACTGGATTCAAAACTTTGACTGAAGGTCAAAAAGTTGAATTCACTGTTACTCAGGGTCAAAAAGGTCCTCAGGCAGAGAACATCGTAGCGCTTTAATTTAAGACGCTATTTGGCCTGATATCACAGGCCGGCCTCAACCACATTGCGGGGATTGAGGGAATTTAAAAGGCGAGGCCATTTTGGTCTCGCCTTTTTTATTAGTGCTTTTGCGCTGGGCTTTTAAATGACAAAATAGCGCTAAATAGTTTCTACGGCTCATTGCACGTTAGCCGTTACCACAAGGATTCCCCTATGAGCGATAACGCTTTTTCTTCCCTTAAACTGCATGCCGATCTGATTAAGAACCTGACTTCCTTGGGTTATGACAGCATGACTCCGATTCAGGCTCAAAGTCTACCGCCCATTTTGGCGGGAAAAGACGTGATCGCTCAAGGAAAAACAGGTTCCGGTAAAACAGCCGCATTCTCTTTAGGCTTACTCTCCAAATTGGATGTCAAACGTTTCCAGGTACAGTCACTGGTACTCTGCCCTACCCGGGAGCTCGCCGACCAAGTTGCTAAAGAGATCCGTCGACTTGCCCGAACCATTCACAACATCAAGGTACTAACCTTATGCGGCGGCATGCCTTTCGGTCCTCAGATCGGCTCACTGGAACACGGCGCCCATATTATTGTCGGTACGCCCGGACGCGTTGAAGAGCATTTGCGTAAAGGGACATTGAAACTAGACAACCTGAACATGTTGGTATTGGATGAAGCCGATCGTATGTTGGAAATGGGCTTTCAATCGGCACTGGACGCCATTATCGAACTCACGCCGAAAAATCGCCAAACGCTGCTCTTCAGCGCAACTTATCCGGAACAGATACAGGCGATTTCCGAACGCATCATGAACGATCCGGTCATGGCGCAAGCGGCGTCCACCCACGACAACACCAGTATTCGCCAACACTTTTATAAAGTAGACGATGATGAACAACGTATGACGGCCATCCGCTTGCTGCTTTTACATCACACTCCGGAATCCAGCGTTATTTTCTGCAACACCAAACGCGAAGCTCAAGAAGTAGCGGATGAATTAGTGGGTTATGGTTTCAGTGCGCTTGCCTTGCATGGCGACTTGGAACAAAGAGACCGCGATCAAACTCTGGTACAGTTTGCCAATAAGAGTGTCTCGATACTGGTCGCCACCGATGTGGCTGCACGCGGCCTGGACATCGACAACCTGGATGCGGTGATCAACTACCATATCGCACGTGATACCGAAGTGCATGTGCACCGTATCGGTCGTACCGGACGCGCCGGAAGCAAAGGAATTGCCTGCTCGCTGTACAGTGACAAGGAAAGCTATAAAATGGCGCTACTGAGCGAGTATCTGGGACAGTCAATCGAACCGGAAGCGTTGCCTTCAAATAAAATTTTAGGCAATCCTCCAAGCAAACCGCTTATGGCGACGTTACAAATTGACGGTGGGAAAAAACAGAAAGTGCGCCCGGGAGATATATTGGGTGCCTTAACCGGAGAGAAAGGCATTGCCGGTAGCAAAGTCGGCAAAATTCAGATCTTCGATAACCGTTCTTATGTGGCCGTCAGACGCGATGCCGTCAAAGCGGCAATGGATAAATTAGCGCAAGGCAAACTCAAAGGCCGATCCTTTCGTATTCGCTATATTTAAAAGTGGGAATCTATACAATCACCACGGTTCCGTTTCATCGAGATGATTTAATCGACATGATTCAATAGACATAAAAAAAGGGAATCTATATAGATTCCCTTTTTTCAGTTCAGAGAAGATCGATTACATTTATTTCGTCTTGAATTGACCGATCAGCTTACTCAGCTGTACCGCTAACTGGCCAACCTGAGAACTGCAATCGTACGTTTTTGCCGCTCCGGCGGCAACATCTTGAGCCACTTCGCTGATATGTTCAACATTTTCATTAACGACAGCCGCTTGACGACGTTGATTGTCCGATGCCGAAGCAATGTGACTATTCATCTGGTTAATGGTATTTACGGCAATATCGATCGCTTTTAACGAATTCCCCGCCTCATTCGCTTGACTGACACTCTTATGTGCCTGCTCGCGGCCGCGATTCATTACTCCGACCGCTTCACGGGACGCCACTTGTAGACGCTCGATCGTCGACTCGATCTCTTTAGTGGATTCTTGAGTACGACTAGCCAGAATTCGGACTTCATCCGCCACCACGGCAAAGCCTCGACCATGCTCGCCGGCACGCGCCGCTTCGATTGCCGCATTCAACGCCAACAAGTTGGTCTGCTCGGCGATATCCTTAATCACATCCAATACGGTACCAATGGTTTCGCTGTCCTGCTCAAGGCGCTTAATGACACCGGCAGCCTGCTCGACCTCTTGCGCCAACATGCCGATAGAAGAAACCGTATCACCGACCACTTTAGTCCCTTTGGCCGTTGCCGAACTCGCTTCACTTGCGGAATTTAATGCCGCCTGAGCCTGATTGGACATCTCCATTACCGCATCATTCATGCTTTCCATCGCATTAGCGACACTCTGGGTATCCTGCTTCTGTTTTTCTACGCCGCTCTGGGTGGATTGGGTTACCGTTACCATTTCGCCAGAGGCATTATTAAGCTGCTGAGTCACATCGGAGATACGCGTAATCATGGTGCGTAAGTTATGGGACATCAAATTAAAGCTCTTCGCCATATCTCCAATAAAATCATTACTTTGCATCACGCAAGTATGGGAAATATCGTTGTTACTAATGGCGTTAGCGACATCTGCGATACGCTTCAAACGTCTCAACAGCATTTTATTGACCAGCCAAAAGTTAAACAATCCGATACTGGTTCCCGCGATGATACAGGACAATATAAACCAGATTAGCATCCCCTCTTTCCATTCGACGAAAAAATCCGCAAAAAATGGAAAGGCAATTCCCATAACAAATCCGAAAGCCATAAAGGCCCAAAACAGATTCCTTAATATACTAGGTTCTCTAAAATCAAATTTGACCATCACCAAGTGTTCCTATGATTTTTTGCGTATGACGCATCTCAGTTGTTTCGTTTTAGTATTTTTAAAGCGGTTAAAGCAATAATCCGACCAACTTTACAAAACAATACTAAAGTGAGGGGAGATTTGAATAAATAACCGGCAAGCCGTTCATTTTAAAGGAATGTTTGCAAAAAAGGTATTTACACGTCTTGATTAAGCACATTAAAGGCAAAAATTTGATCAGATTTTCAAATCAATCAAAGTCACATCATCGTGCAAGCCCTGCTCTCCGGCAAATTGGTTCAGTTCTTCACAAATAAAATCCAGTGAACTCCCGCCTTCAAGTTGCAATGCATGCAAAAGCTTCTTTAGGCGTTCTTTACCGAACATCTCGCCGTCCTGCGAACGTGCTTCTATGACTCCGTCGGAATAGGCAAACAAACGATCGTCCTTTTGCAATTCCAAAATCGCCGAAGGCGGTAAAGGTTCCGAATGCTTTAGAATGCCCAGCGCCATGTTCGACGATTCAACCGAATCGATCAATTGCCCGTTACGATAATGAAACAACTCGGACATACCGCAATTCCAAGTCAAAATACGATTCTCTTCAACTTGCCACTCCATAACCAAAGCGGCCATGAATAATTCCACCGGCATTTTTTTCTGTAACTGATTATTAATCTCTTGAAGAATTTGCTGAAGCGGAACCTTTTGTTCGGCCAACGTATAAAACAGAGCCGACACCAAAGGCCCACCGAGTGCCGCCGGCAATGCATGCCCCGTAAAATCACCAATTAACAGGTAACGATTGCCGCCAGGAGCACGGGTAGAAAGCACTAAATCACCATTAGTGCGCTTTAACGGCGTCATTAATAACTGTAAATTTTCATGTACAAACTGAGCATCATCCCGCATATTCAAGAGGATATCTTCAATATAGGTATGCTCTTTGTTCAATTCGGAATTTTGATTCGCCAGCAGTTTCTTGGAACGTGACAAACTTAAATGCGTGCGGATACGGGCAAGCAACAAAGGTTCGGTAAACGGCTTCGTAATATAATCCACCGCACCGATTTCGAAACCTTTTTTTTGATCCGCCACTTCGATTTTTGCCGTCAGAAAAATAACCGGAATATCACACGTTTCCGGATTATTCTGCAAACGATAACAGACCTCGAATCCATCCATTCCCGGCATATCGATGTCCAATAGAATCAAATCCGGCTTACGCTGCTGAACGGCATCCAGACACGCCTGCCCACTTTGCAACAAGCTAAATTCGTAGTGTTCTTCCAATAAGTCTTCCAACACATAACGGTTGATTAACTCATCGTCCACTGCCAATAAATACGGTTTTTCATTCATTCGGATAGCTCATCGATTTATTCGATTTTATTCTTCATTACAACTTCGGAAACGGGTAACGTAAACTTAAAAACAGCCCCGCCTTCCGGTAAATTTTCTGCCCAAATTTCTCCACCATGGGCCTCGACAATCTCTTTACAGATAGACAGTCCCAAACCGCTTCCCGTGATAGACGAATCGTGCTGACGGCTTTGCACAAACTTATCGAATACGGACAGCAATTCCTCTTCCGGAATACCCGGCCCCTGATCGGAAACCGCTACTATAACAAAACCATCATTATAAGGCTTATGCTCAATAATGACGCCCCCTCCCGCATTCGAGAACTTAATTGCATTAGACAGCAAATTTGCCAGCACCTGCGCAATTCGCTGGCGATCAAAATAGGCCTCCAGCTGTTTAGTAGACAAACTGACTGTGAGCTGTCTATCTTGAAGTGTCGATTCTTGCTCTGAGACGGCTAATTCAATGACACTCAATAAGTCCTGGCGAGAAAAATTAAAATCCATCTTACCGGTTTCCAATTTAGTGGAATCCAACAATTCGTTCAACAGGTGCATCAAACGTTGTGCACTTCGCTCAATCATTTCGAAGTAGCGCGTTAACTTTTGCCTTGGAACATTTTCCGCCCGGCTTTCCCCCATATTGGCATAACTTAAAATACCGTGTAGAGGCGTACGTATCTCATGGGACATGTTAGCCAAAAACTCCGACTTGGTTTGGTTGGCTCGCTCGGCAAAATCTTTCGCCTGAATGAGCTCCGCTTCCAACTGCTTGCGTTTTGAAATATCGCGGAAAGCCACATGAATGATGGTTCTGCCGTAAAGTTCCAAGCGCGTCAAAACCACATCCGTCCAGAAAACTTCACCATTAGCACGTATATTAAGCCATTCGAAATTATTCGAACCTTGCTCTAAACAAATTTTTAACATGCGATTTCCCTTGACCATAGAGCTTTCACCATCCGGCTGAAAAGGCGGGGATAGGAGATGGTTGGGACGCTTGATGAACTCTTCCTTACTGCTATAACCAAAAGTTTTTAAAGTCGCTTCGTTACAATCGATAACATGGCGCCCTTCGGTCAGGAAAATACCGTCCGTCGATTTTTCGAAAACGGTTTCAAAAGCATTTTTCTGCTCCTGTAATTCTTGAGTATACTTTTCCAGTTCAGCTTGTAATTGAGTATTATCGCTCGACAAAGCGCGATAAGTGACGCGTTCTGAAATATCACGTACAAATGAAACCACGACATATTGATCGTCCAAGAACAACTTACTGGAACTGACTTCAATGGGGAATTCCGTACCATCTTTTCTCTTATGAACGCTTTCTATCAGCAATTTCTCACCGATCTTGAATTTTGCAATCATCTCTTGTATTGCTTCTAGGGAGTACTTCGCATCCAACATTGAGAGATCCATATTCAACAGTTCATCTCTCGAATATCCGAGCATATTACAAGATGTCTCGTTGACCCCCATTATTCGGGCATTGGCATCGGTCAAGAAAAATCCTTCCGAACTTTGCTCTATCAACTGCTGGTAACGCCACTTCTGTAATTGAAATTTCTTTTCGTTACGAAAAGTTTCCCGCTTATAACGTAATATGCCAAAAACCAACAAGGCTAACATGAAGCTGATCATCATGCCGTTTATCAATGGATGCTTGACCGGCAATGTCGCACTGACACTTAAATCCTCAAAATGCTTACGATCCATGGTAGCGCTCAACTGCCATGCCCTTCCTGCAATAAAAAATCGACGTGTCGCCTTAAAATACTGATCGGGAGAGTTATGACCTTGGAGGATTTCATCAATCAAAACAGTCGGTTCGGCAGTGACGTCCTTAATGGCATATTTGACATTGGGATTCAAATTAAAATCCCTTTTAAGAAAACTCATAAAATCTTCCATGCGCAATACCAACGCAACATAACCTTTCAACGTTTTTACGGAAGATGAGTCATAAACAGGATTAAAAAGAATGGTCGTTATTTTTATCTTTTCGTCTTGAATCAAATTAATAGGAGCCGTAAGCACGGCATGATTCAAAGCTTTAGCCGCGTCTAAAGCAACGCGTTCTACCTCAATCGATGAGATGTCCAATCCCAAAGCTTTACGATTATGCTCAAGCGGATAGACGTATTTGACCGGAACATAATCTTCGGCCACCGGCGCGGACTGCAAAACTCCATTGTGCAAACGTTTAATTTGAAAATCTTCAAATCCTTGTAATCGAACCGAAGCTTCAAAAGCCTCTCTCTGATCGCGCTTAATTAATGGCAGCCAGGCCAACGACTGAATTGAATGTTTTGTAGACGTTAATACACGGGCGTAATTTTCAAATTCGGAACGGGAAAGACGGTCGTTTAACTCAAACACAGAAGCCAAACTGTCTGATCGTTTTACTTCTGTATACATACCACGTTGAATCGCCCAAAAGAACTGATTAACATTCTTTTGAAACTGCTCCTGAAAAATCTCTTCTTGCTTGTCCTGTTGGTAGCTATAGCGTAATCCATTGATTGACAACCCAATTGATAACACAACGAATGCAAAAAAATAAATCTGTCTATTGGATAGAATCCAGGACACACAAAATTCCTTTTTAATTTAGAAACGATATGAAATGAATTTTAGGGGAAAAATCATTTTAGCGTATTCAAAACAAACCCGCAGAAAAACCTATCCTGCCTCTACGCAAGCTTTATAGAATTGGGTATGATTGTTTTTTTATTCTATAAAAGGTATCCGGCCATGCTCCAAACTCAACAAATCGCACCCGAGTTCAGTGCGCCAAATCAAAACGACCAAACGGTCTCGTCGGCCGATTTCAGTGGACAAAAAAACATCGTCCTTTATTTCTATCCTAAAGACGATACGCCGGGCTGCACGATCGAAGCCAACGAATTCACTCAACTTGCAAGCGAATTCGCCGCAGCAGACTCAGTCGTGATAGGCGTTAGTAAAGATTCCTGTGAAAGTCATCAGGCCTTTATTGATAAGTTCGGATTGGAAGTCGACCTTTTGGCGGACACCGACGGAAAAATTTGTGAAGACTACGGCGTCTGGCAGCTAAAGGAAAAAAACGGCGTTTCCAAAATGGGAATCGTCCGTTCAACATTTATCATCAATAAGCAAGGCATCCTTGAAGAAGCCATATACGGAGTCAGTCCGGAGGGACATGCACAGGCGATGCTGGACAGAGTGAAAAGCCTGTAAAGAACAATCGACAAAACCGAATTGAACTATGGCACAAGCCATTATTTAAAATAAAAAGGCGTGAAACCATAGGGTTACACGCCTTTTTTAATATTCAATCCTTCATCATCCTATCGGAACAAAGAATATAACTGAACGGAATTAACTGCTCCAAGTTTCGCGTAAAGCAACCGTGCGGTTAAACACCATGGCATCGCCAGATTGATTATCGCGACAGAAATACCCTTCTCGTTCGAATTGATACGCTTTTTCAGGCTCGGCATTCAACAGCCCAGGTTCAACGAAACCGTTTTTAACCACCAATGATTCCGGGTTAATAACCGCTTCGAAATCCGCTTCTTTTGCCGGGTTGGCAACCGTGAACAGACGATCATAGATTCTGAATTCGGCCGGTAAGGCTTTGGTCGCCTCTACAAAATGAATCACCCCTTTCACTTTACGCCCGTCTGCCGGGTTTTTACCCAGTGTTTCCGGGTCGTAGCTACAATAAATTGTAGTGAAATTACCTTCGGCATCCTGTTCTGCACGCAATGCCTTAATCACATAAGCATTACGCAAACGCACTTCCTTGTCGATTGCCAAACGCTGATACTTGCCGTTCGGCGCCACTTCCATAAAATCCGCACGATCAATATACAATTCACGGCTGAAAAAGATCTCACGCTTGCCCATGGCTTCATTCTGAGGGTGTACCGGCGCCATCAAAGCTTCAACCTGATCTTCCGGATAGTTCTCGATAATCACCTTAACCGGATCGATAACCGCCATGCTGCGAGGTGCTACCTTATTCAAATCATCGCGAATCGCCGCTTCCAGAATATTCATTTCGGTCATGCTGTCGACTTTGGAAATACCGATACGATCTGCAAAATCACGAATTGCAGCCGGTGTATAACCGCGGCGACGCATTCCGGAAATCGTCGGCATACGCGGATCGTTCCAACCTTCGACTAACTTATCGCCAACCAACTGGTGCAACTTGCGTTTCGACATCACCGTGTATTCCAAGTTCAAACGCGAGAACTCGTATTGAAACGGACGATCCGGTTTCTGGAAATCTTCCAGATTATCCAAAACCCAGTCATACAATCTACGGTTGTCCTGGAATTCCAACGTGCATAAAGAGTGTGTCACCCCTTCAATTCCGTCCGATAGACAGTGGGCAAAGTCATACATCGGATAGATGCACCATTTGTCGCCCGTTTGATGGTGGTGTTCGAAACGAATACGGTAAAGCGTCGGATCACGCATACACATAAAAGAGGAAGCCATATCGATCTTGGCACGCAATACGCACTCACCCTCTTTGAATTCGCCGTTCTTCATCTTCTCGAACAAAGCTAAATTCTCTTCAACCGACGTATCCCGGTAAGGACTGTTCTTGCCCGGCTCGGTTAAAGTACCTCGGTATTCACGGGTCTCTTCGGCATTCAAGAAACAGACGTAAGCCAACCCTTTGCCGATCAACTCCACCGCATACTTATAAAACTGATCAAAATAACCGGACGAATAACGTGGTGTACCCGGCCAACTAAAACCTAACCAAGCGACGTCTTTTTGAATGGAATCGACATATTCCATATCCTCTTTGGCCGGATTGGTATCATCAAAACGTAAGTTACATTCACCGTTGTAATCTTCAGCAACCCCGAAATTCAAACAGATCGACTTCGCGTGACCGATGTGCAAATAACCGTTCGGCTCGGGCGGAAAACGCGTGCGCACCGACTCGTACTTATGGTTAGCCAAATCCTCATCAATAATGTTACGAATGAAATTTACGGGACGATCAGTTGCTTCAACTTTGCTCATTTGGGGAAAAACCTACTGAATTTAAAAAACAAGCCACATCACTTCGGCCAATGACAATCGGCAATCAAAGCGGCTCTATTGAAATAGGGCAAATTATAGCACTAAAGCCACACGGGACAAGAATAACTCACGGGGTTTCAGGGCCTCAAAAAACGATAAAAAACCACTCAACTCTAAAACCACCCGCATTGTTCATAAAAAAGGATTCCGGGCACCGGCTTCGAAAGCAATCTATTTTGCTAATTCAATCAATTTAAAAAATGTTTAATAAAAAAATCATAAAAAGCTACGTGTATAAATATATACTTCTATCCAAATATATAGCGAAGTGCCCCTCTCCCGTTTATTTTTTCTGACTATCCAAAAAGCGATAGAATAGCCATAAAAATGCTTAGTGATTAATAAACACCACTTCTCTTATTAAATTATGAATCCCGAGCCTAACAACTCACTCCAAGCTAGATCGAATCCAGGAACTAAAGTGAAAAATATAAAACTAAAATACAAAATGATGCTCATCCCAGTGATTGTCGCCATTTCTCTAGTTATCTTATACATTACCATCACATCAGGCATGACCAATCTGGATGACAAAGCTTATAAAGCCAGTGCCGCGAATAAAATCATCAAAAACATGTTGGATTCACGTATTTCAGAGAAAAACTATGTCAGAAGAAAAGATCCCCAATATGTGGCCGAAGTCGAAAACTTCGCAAAAACCAACATTGAAATCACGAACGATCTGGAAACACGTTTTTCTGATCCCGCCAATAAGCAACAGGCTATAAATACCCATAAAGCCATTGACGAATATGCTCAAGCCTTTAAAGACTATACCGAAGTAAGAGAGCAATCGATAAAATCAGAAGAAGATATGGTCACTCAGGCGCGCATTATCGAAGACCTATCCAATCGAGCCAGAGATGAACAAAAGAAACAACGACAAGCTTTAATCGAGGCCAACGCCCCTCTCGATCAAATCGTCAACAAAATGGAAAAAGCCTCTTTGACCAATCGCATCGTTAAAGACTTGAAAGACATGCGAATTGCCGAAAAGAATTATATCCGCAGAAAAGACCAAAAATATGTCGATGAAATTAATCAACTCATTGGCAATATCAACAAAACGGCTATGAACCTAAAGGCAGATTTCAGCCGTCCGGAAAACAAGCAGATGATGGATGACATCGCTACCAGCGTAAATGCATACAAAAAGGCATTTTTCGAATATTTCGACTTGCGTGAAAAATCCATTCAACTGTCGGCAACCATGAAAGATAAAGCGCGTACTGCGGTTGATCAAGCTGTCGCTATTCGAGCGGATCAAAAACAACAACGCGAAGAAATCAAGGCCGAACTTGAAGCTACAATGATCACCATCTTCGTACTCATCGGTATCATTGCCATCGCATTCAGCTTATATATCACCGGATTGATTGTTAACCCAATCCATCGATTAGCAGAAGTCATGCGACGCGTTTCGGATACAGGTGAATTCAGACACCGCGTGGAAATCCATCAAAAGGATGAACTAGGCGAAATGGCCGAAGCATTCAATGCATTATTGATCAACTCACAACAAGCTATTGAAGAAGCCAATACGGTTGTCAGCGCCATTGCAAACGGCGAATTCGATAAACGTGTCACCACAGATCTTAAGGGCGATTTACACACCCTGAAAGAAGGCGTCAACGGCAGCGCAGAAAGCGTCGACTTCATGATGAGCGAACTTGGAAAAATCATGGATGCGCTTTATAACGGAAACTTCACTGCCCAAATGGATCCAAAAGTCGCCGGTGAATTTAGAGCCCGTACCGAAAATGCACTGGGCGCGATCAATCAGACCATCAATGGCATCATTGAAGTCATGGATCAAATGCAGCAAGGTCAATTCCAGCACCGTATCACGGTTGAAGCCAGAGGTGATCTGCTTAAACTCAAGAATGGCGTCAACAACTCGATGGACTCTTTGGAAAATGCCATCCAAGACATTACCCGTATTATGGTCGGACAATCAAACGGCGACCTGACGCAAAAAATCACCGCCGAATACCAAGGCGAATTACAGGTATTGAAAGAAGCGATCAACCAGACTGCGGAAAAATTGATCGAAGTCGTTTCCGAAGCCGTCAGCACTTCCGACGTCGTTAGCAACGCAGCGCAGGAAGTCACCAAAGGCGCGCTTGACTTAAGCCAGCGTGTTCAGGAACAAGCGGCTTCGCTTGAAGAAACCTCCGCCACGATGGATGAAATGAACACTGCCGTGCAAAACAACACCGAAAACGCCACCGAAGCCGCGAATTTGTCGGAAGACGTTCAAGGAAAAGCCAACCAAGGTGTGCAGGTCATGCAAAAAACCATCGAGGCGATGAATGCTATTCAGGAATCGAGCCATAAAATATCCGAGATAGTCAGTTTGATCGACGGCATTGCGTTCCAGACCAACCTACTCGCTTTGAATGCCGCAGTTGAAGCGGCACGAGCTGGCGAGCACGGCCGTGGATTTGCCGTGGTGGCCAGTGAAGTAAGAGCCTTGGCGCAAAAGTCGGCCGAAGCGGCGAAGGACATTAAATCGCTCATCGAAGAGAGCGTGACGCGAATCGGAGAAGGAACCGAATTGGCCTCGCAATCCGGCGATATGCTTAACACCATTAATAGCTCCATTACGTCGGTAGCGGAAATGATTTCACAAATCGCCTCCGCTTCAGCCGAACAAGCACGCGGTGTCAGCCAGGTTCACCAGGCCATCAGTCAGATTGACCACGTCACTCAACAGAACGCTGCATTGGTCGAGCAAACCTCCGCCGCTTCCGAAAGTATGAGCGAACAAGCTACGGGATTACGTAATGATATGTCGTTCTTTAATACCGGAGTTGTTTTGCATCAATCATCAAGTCAGCCTACAAAAAGACCGATTGAGACAAAACCGGAGACCTTAACACTGGCTAAACCGGTTAAATCGCAATCTGCTCCAGCCCCGACTAGAAAACAGGAAGAGCCATCGTCCAATGAATGGAGTGATTTTTAATCTCGCTTCTTCGCCTGACAATGACTAATTACCCTTGAATTAAGTCATGAGCAATTTCAGACAGGTCTAAAAAAGACCTGTCTGCTCCCCCTTTCTTATTAACTTTTCACATACTCCCAATCAAATAAAGTAACAAAACCATTGTCACGCCTTACCGCTTTACAATTTTAAAAATTCATCCCTCTTACTTTCTTTCACCAAGCTATTTTTAATCGCTCTTTGTCGAAAAATATTTAAATAGGCATGGTAAAATCAAAAGATGTAATTATTATTACACTTATAAAAACTCTACGAATTAGCCGTAGACGACACAGGATGCATTCGCTTGAAATCCAACACCAAAACCTTGCTTATTTTATTCGCCGCTTTAGGTAATATGATTGCGCCTTTTTCAATCGACACTTACCTACCTTCGTTTCCGGCAATCGAAAACTATTACCATGTTTCCCGGGAAATGATGTCGACGTCAATGGGAGCTTACCTAGCCGCCTTTGCGCTTACCACCCTAGTATGGGGCCCTCTAGCGGACAAGTTCGGTCGCAAAGCCATTGCCATCACCTCGCTAGTAGGTTTTGCACTGGCCTCGGCCGGATGCGCTCTTGCACCGACATTTGACTACTTTATGGTTTTCCGTGTGCTTCAAGGGGTATTGGCCGGCGGAGTAATCATTGCAGGACGGGCGATGATCCGCGATACTTTTCCCCCGCAGGAAGCACAAAAAGCAATGGCCATGATTATGATGGTGTTTGCGATTGCACCAGCCATCGCTCCAATCCTTGGAGGCTTTCTGCAACATCATTACGACTGGGAAAGTATCTTCTGGTTTCTAACTGCATACGGCATTGTCACCTTCTTACTGATCGGATTGTTTCTAAAAGAAACCCAGTCAACCGAACACGTTCAATCAATCGCCCCGAAAAAGCTGTATGCGTCTTACGTACACAGTTTAAAGCACCCGACTTTCATCCGCTTGGTTCTCGCTCAATCGTTCGTATTCGGAGGCGTGTTCGTCTACATAGCAGGCTCCGCCAGTCTGATATACGATCACCTTCACCTCGGGGCCGAAGACTTCTGGGTGCAATTTGTTCCTATGGTCGGCGGCATGATGCTAGGTTCCTTTTATTCGCACCGCGTATCCAACCGTCAAACCCCGACTAAAATGCTCCATTTATCCTTTAGCATCGGAGCGGTCGCTGTCGTAATAAATTTGATTCTGGCGCTATTTACGGCACCGCAGATATTAACCGTTATTCCTACTCTCAGCCTATACGCCTTTGCCCTGTCTTTCGGTTTACCGGTACTTGCCATACTCGCCTTGGATTGTTTACCCGAAAAACGCGGCATGGCGGCTTCTTTACAAAGTTTAATGCAAATGGGAATGATGGCGCTTGTCTCCTTCCTGGTGGTTCCTTTCGTCCATGCCTCGGTTCCCGAAATGGCAATTGCGATGCTAGCTCTGTGGCTAGTCGGGCTATTATTCTGGCGCAGTGCACACCACCGTCTTCCTAAGCAAGGCGATCAAATTCACGACTTTTAACCTGCTCAGTTCCGTTCGTTTTAAACTTGCTTACAATCGAACGGAACCATCAAAGGCAATACAAATCAAAATATCCGCTTAATCCATCTATTAAAAATACCAGTTTGCACTTTTTCCACTTTAAGGCAAAATAAGCTTAACCATCCATTTAGAGACAACGTTTTATCTTGTAAAAATCCGTCGGTGACCAATTAATTAGTTGTGCAAAGTTACCCACCCTCGATTCGGATCGAACAAAAACCTACAAGGATTGAATAGGTTATGCCAAAACAAGCAGAAACGTCCCAGC
Organism: Thiomicrorhabdus sp.; assembly: GCF_041583835.1. GTDB lineage: Bacteria > Pseudomonadota > Gammaproteobacteria > Thiomicrospirales > Thiomicrospiraceae > Thiomicrorhabdus. The sequence continues at coordinate 48,019 of NZ_JBFHFC010000006.1, forward strand.
AGAAATCATTATCTGACGTCCTGTTTCACGGTACCCGGCAACCACTTTCACTTATCGACCCGAAAACCGGTCTATACATCGACTGCAATCCGGCTACGCTTGAGCTCTATTCACTCACATCAAGCCAAGACGTCATCGGCAAATCACTGACCGATTTTTCTCCCCGACATCAACCTAACGGAGAACACTCATCCGAACGCTTTGAATACCGTTTAACCCAAACCCTTAAACATGACAGCGAAGCTTTTGATTGGACTTTTGAAACTTCCGACGGATCAACGTTTTCCAGGCAAGTCCTATTTGACAAGGTGCATTTAAACGGAAAAAAGTACATTTTAGAGCGAATATGTCAGGATTCTGAAACCGACTACCGTTCCTTCAACAATGTGTCGACAATTCGAATGAACGCCTCTGAAAATCTAGCGAGTCTAGGAAGCTGGGAACTTGATTTAAACAGTAACAAGTTATGGTGGTCCGATGAAATTTTCCGTATTTTCGAAATCGATCCAAAACAATTCGAAGCCTCTTATGAAGCGTTTATAAACGCAATCCATCCGGACGATCGCGATGCGGTTGATAAAGCGTACAAAGACTCCCTGGAGAACCACACAGGCTATCAGACCGAACACCGCTTATTATTTAAAGACGGGCGCATAAAATACGTCGAAGAACGCTGCAATCATCAGTTCGATGCATCCGGAAAACCAATACGTTCCAACGGCATCGTTCAAGACATTACGCAACGAAAACAAGTAGAAATCCTTTTGCAGGAATCGGAAAAAAAGCATCGTGCCATTTACGACAGTGTCCTCGACGGCATCCTCATAGCCAATAGCGACACCAAACAACTGATAGACGGAAACACAGCGATCTGCGAAATGCTTGGGTACACTCATGAAGAATTGACCTCTCTCAAGGTTCATGACATTCACCCCAAGGCCGATTGGCCGTATGTATTTGAACAGTTCGACAAACAGGCCCGGGGTGAAATTAAACTTGCTGCGGACATGCCTGTTCAGCGCAAAGACGGTTCGACCTTCTATACTGATATTAACACCGCGCCCATACAACTTGCCGGCAAAACGTATGTTTTAGGTGTTTTTCGAGACATTACCGAACGCAAACAAAACGAAGAGCGTTTTAAACTGTTTCGCACGCTGATAGACCATAGCAGCGATGCCATTGAAGTACTTGACCCAGAGTCCTTTCATTTCTTGGACGTCAATGAAACCGAATGTCAAAACTTGGGCTATAGCCGCGAAGAAATGCTTTCCATGGAAGTATTTGAAATTGATCATCACCTCAATAAAGAAACGGTTATTGAAATCGAAAGTCAAATCAAAAGGAACGGAAGCGCCCAATTCGAAACAGTACACCGCCGTAAAGACGGTTCAACCTTTCCGGTTGAAGTCCGTGCCTCGGTCGTTGCACTCGACAAGCCTTATATGATCAGCATTGCCCGCGACATCACAGATCAAAAAATCGCGGAACAAAAGCTCAAAGAAAGCGAACTCGCCTATCGAACGTTGACACAAAATTTACCCGGCTTAGTCTATCGCGTATTCGTGCGCGAAAATTATCACATGGAATTCTACAACGACTTACCGCTTCAAATGACCGGCTATTCCGTAGAAGAACTGACAAACGGCGAAGTTTGCTCTATTGATCCGCTCATTGTCGATGAAGACCGCCCTACTGTATTGAACCTGGTCGAAAAATCGATCATAGAAAAAAGCCCTTTTACCGTTGAATACAGGCTAAAACAAAAAACCGGCGAAATTCGCTGGATGCAGGAAAAAGGCATGCCGGTTTTCGGTGAAGACGGCAAACTCCTCTACATTGACGGTGTTATTTTCGACATCACCGACAGTAAAAAAACCCAAGAATCATTACGGCAAAGCGAAGAAAAATTCCGCACCCTGCTCGAATCCACGAGCGACTGGATATGGGAAATAAACCGCCAAGGCATCTATACTTACGTCAGCCCTCAAGTTGAATCCCTGCTTGGCTATACGCCTCAGGAAGTATTAGGAAAATCCCCGTTGGAATTTATGCCGCCGCAAGAAGCTGAAAATGCAGGCAAGGAGTTCTTAAAAGTCGTCGAAAAACTTCAGCCGATTCAGATGTTAGAAAACACCAACACTCATAAAGACGGCAGACTAAAAGTTCTGGAAACCAGCGGTGTGCCTTATTTCGATGCCGACGGTGCATTCATGGGCTACCGCGGCATCGATCGGGATATTACCGAACGCAAGCAAGCCGAACTTCAGATACAGCATATGGCTCACTACGATACGCTCACCAACTTGCCGAACCGAGCGTTATTTTTGGATCGCCTCAATCAGGAGCTCGCTCGAGCTAAACGAGAACAACTCCAATTTGCTTTGCTATTCATCGATCTGGATCATTTCAAAGAAATCAACGATACCCTGGGACACGCCATGGGCGACTTATTGCTTCAAGAAGTCTCGAAAAGGCTACAAGCCAGCGTACGCCAAATGGACACGGTCGCACGCATAGGCGGTGACGAATTCACCGTCGTAATCACCGACATCAAAACGAATTCAGGCGCGGCAAATGTAGCACAAAAAATCATCGATTCGCTCACGGATCCATTCAACCTGAACGGCAATGAACGCAACATCGGATGCAGTATAGGAATCGCTCTTTACCCTGAAGAAGGTGAAAACAGCGAAACCCTGCTTAAACGAGCCGATATGGCCATGTATTGCGCGAAAAAGCAGCGTAATACTTATCGTTTCTTCCATGATGCCATTCAGGAAAAATCGATTAAAAACACTCATAACGGCTTGATGACCCATTAAATTCACGACATGCTTGTCCGGAACTGTTTGCACATTGTCATTTGCAAGCTTGTCGCTAAACCCTTACAATGCGCGTTTTCTGGTGCTCATTCCATAGATTTAAATGAGTTAAACGGGAAGTGAGGTGAAGTCTTTTACCGGACCCACTCCTCCGCTGCCCCCGCAACGGTGATAGAGAAGACAGATTGAAATGCCATTGGTGTATTCCGAGAAGGCAATCTGAAATCGCTCTTAAGCCCGGATACCGGCCAGAGAAATTCAGGTGATTTTTGCATATCACCTCAAACCGATTGCGGAGGGCAATGCGGCGTGAATTTCACATGGAGGTATGACGCCCTATCCGGCTATAACTCTTGTCAAACAAACGACCCATTTGCCTTCGTTCATAGACAACATGAATTGAAGGAAACACCATGAAACTCAACCCACTGACTTTGGCACTGCTTAGCGCCCTAAGTTCCTCTTTCGCTACTCAAGCTTTTGCCGAATCCGAAGACTCGTCATCCAGCTCGTTGAACACGGTTATGGTCACGGCCGATCATACTCAACAAACGACGCATGCGATCACTTCCAATTTCCAAGTCATCACTCAAGAAGAGATTGAATCTAAAGGTTATACCAGTTTGGAAGACGCCTTAAAGTACGAGGCAGGATTCAATTTCGTCACCTACGGCGGGCTTGGTCAAACCACCTCCATCCATATGCGCGGTCAAAGCAACCGCAGTACATTGATATTGGTCGACGGTGTCGAAATGACAAATCCGATGGGAACCGGGGGCGCTTTACTAGGAAACCTATTACTGTCCGATGTAGCCCGAATCGAAATCATCAAAGGTCCTCAATCCGGAATATGGGGTGCCAACGCCAGTGCGGGCGTAATCAACATTCTGACCAAAAGAGCTTACGAACCATCGGCGAAAGTAGCGATTGAAAGTGGCAGCCTCAATACAAAAAAACTCTCCGCGACCCTTTCCGCAGCCTCTGATCAAGCGGATTTTTTGTTTAGCGTTTCCGACATTCAGTCCGACGGTTTCAGTGCGGTGAAAGCATACAATGGCGATGCTGAGGATTATGAAAGCGACGGCTTTTCACAGACCGATGCCCTATTCAAATTAGGCGTGAACTTTACTCCGGAGCACCGTCTTGAAACACTGGTTAAAATCGCCAGCGGCACCACCGATTACGATTGGAGCAACAACCCCGATCAAACCGATTTTGCCAGCGTCGATTACCGCAATACACTGAAAAAAATTCAGTACCGTTTTCAACAGCCCAACTTCAATGTCGATCTATTTTTAAGCGATAACGAGATCGAACAATACTACCAGGCAAACATCACCGAAATGGGTGTCAAAGGCGGTTATGCCTATGCCCCGGATCAATTGTTAGGATTTGCAGCCACTCACAAAGAGTTCATTAAACGAAACAGCTCGGATCGATACGATAACCAGGCTCTTGCGCTAAGCAATACCAATCAATTTGCCGATAAAACCTGGGTGGTGACCGAATCCTTGCGCAGCGATCGCTACAGCGATTTCGAAGACAAAATCACCGGTAAATTCGGCGTAAAACATTACATTCAACCGTCGATCTACTTCAGCGCCAACTACGGTACGGCATATAACGCCCCGACTCTGTTTGAATTAACCTACGGAGCCACGGCCGATCTCAAACCGGAAACCACTAACGGCTACGACCTGACAGTCGGTATCGACAATTTCAGTCTGAGTTTCTACCATACCGAAACCGAAGACTTGATCAACTATGCCGGTTTTTGGCCGAACGACTATTACGAAAACCTAGACGGCACCTCGACGTTTGAAGGCATCGAAGTTGCCTATCAAAGAGACTTTAAAACAATCGATACCGATTTCAGTTTCAACTACGCTCAAGGTACGGCCAAAGACGACAATGACCAATGGCTGGCACGCCGTCCGGAACAAACAGCCAATATCGGTTTGTCCTATTACGGCTTCGCAAATTTGGTTGTGGATGTACAAACCCAGTATGTCGGCACCATGTACGATCTAGCCAATCAAGGCGGTGCGCAGATCGGCGATTACTTCGTCACGGATTTGATTCTCAATTATCAGGTAAACAAACAACTTAGCTTGTATGCCAAAGCGATCAACCTGTTCGATGAAGATTACACTCGTGCGGTCGCTCAATACGTCGGCTTCGATTCCAACAACGATCCGGAATACGTCTATGCCAACGGCGGCAGACAGTACTACTTCGGATTACGCGGTGAATTTTAATCGCTATTATCATTAGTCGCTAAAAACAAAAAAGGGCAAACAAAACTTTGCCCTTTTTTATTATCTAAAGGTTAAACTTCATGCAAACCGATTGATTCAAAGCCGTTCGAACACTTTCAATTAATATCGATAGGACTCTCAATGCCGAATAAAACATGGTTGCTGGCTATTTTTCTCCTGCTTCCTCTCCAACAAGTCTGGTCACAAACACCCAGCCCGACTTACCATCGAGTCATCAGCTTAGCCCCCCACCTGACCGAACTGATTTACAGTGCCGGTGCAGGCGACAAACTGGTCGGCCGCGTCAGCTACTCCGATTATCCTCCGCAAGCGACCAGCCTTCCCGAAGTCGGTGCTTATAACGCCATTGCCATCGAAAAAATCATTCAACTTAATCCTGATCTCATCATCGCATGGCAATCGGGGACGCGTACCGCCGACATCGAACGGTTACGGCAACTGGGATTCAACGTAATTTTGTCGGAATCTCAAATACTGACGGATATACCTAATGAAATCGAACGTTTCGGCAAACTGTTGCAGACCGAGACCATTGCCGATAAAGAAGCCAAACGTTTACGAAATATTCTTGAACGATTGCGCCAAACCTACCAAGACCGCCATAAAATCCGCGCCTTCTATCAAATCTGGGATGCCCCTCTTATGACAGTCAACCAACGACAATTTATCAGTCAGGCCATGCAGCTTTGCGGTGCTGAAAATGTTTTTTCGGATTTACCACTGTTAGCGGCCGAAGTAAATATCGAAGCGGTTTTGCAGCGTGATCCGCAAGTGATTTTAATGGGGGGCGAGCAATCCATGCAAAAGCAATGGTTCGAAAATTGGCAAAGATGGAAAACGCTATCTGCCGTAAAAAACGGACAAATTTACCAACTGAATGCCGACCGTTTTCACCGTGCGACCGCTCGCTTGATTGAGAGCATGGATAGCCTATGCGAAAAGATCGATCAAGCACGTTTAACCACTCGAATTCCGGTTTTCGACGACAAATAAATCCAAAGTACGAGGCGATTTACAACCGCCGGTGAAACATAGATTGTTAACGATTATTTAAATGCCGAAAGCATCGTCTTCGTCTAACAGTCCAGAAGAGTTATAGGCGTCTTTCACCTCTTGACCTTGAATCGCATGGCTAATCAACATGACCGTCTCTTCAGGACAAGTCATAAACTCGCAAGCGATTAAATAACGGCCTAAATCCGCTCTGGGTTCGATGCGCACCACCTTGGCTCTCTGGTGAATAATTTCGAAATCCTCGACACCATTGGAAGTGGAAACGTCAATTCTGAAGAAAAGTTCAAGAATATCGTTTTTCTCCACCAGAAATTCCGTCAAGAAAGCAAAACCACCGGGCGAAATATCTTGATACTCCTGTGACCAATATTCAGGAAAGATAATGATGTAGTTACTGCTGGAGATGTTGTTGTAAACCTTCTCCATCAGCAGGGTGTAGTGATATAGATCAATAAAGGCTTTCAATAACTTGGAGCCGTTCTTTTTGTTCTTTTCGACATAACCGCGAATATCGTGATCGATCTTTAACTTCTGCAGTACCGGCCCTTCGTATAACTTATGCGGCGTCGAATTTTCCAACAACGTGATGGTATGGCGGTTGATCTGGTTAAGCTTCTCTTCAAAATCGCGCAAAATAGATTCGGTTCGAATATTGCCGTTTAACGAAGCGTAATCCAGTTCGTTATTGATATTTTCGGTTAAAAAACGCATCGCCGTTTTAATATCCAAAACCCCGTTGGATATACCGTTAAGCACTTCACGAAGATATTCCAACTTCTCCAAAACCACCATGAATAAATCGTGGGCTTCCGGATAATTATCCTGTAAGGATGCCTGAATGTTTTTAGAGTAGTTAACGACAATGGTATCGAGCTTTTCATTCACGATTTTATTGAAGTGTTTGACTCCGGAACTATAGATGTCCCCGTGTAATTCCTCAACCTTTTCATGGTTACCGATACGAATGAAGTGGTAACTCATATTGGCTTGATAACGGAAATAACGGCGTGTATTCTCGCGACGGCTGCGAATCGCTAAAGAATGTTTGCCGTGATCGCTTTTGTCTTTATTAATCCAATGAAGTGTTTTCGGGTGCGAATCGACCAGAATTGCGTCGATGACCTTATTTTCTGCCCCCGGTCTTTCGACAAGAACACCCAGAGCCTTATAAAGCACCTCCAACAAAAACTGGAAATGGATTTCATTAATATAGAGGCCTTTAGAAAATGAAGTGATTTTTGCAACGATACAGGCGCAAATGGTCTTTTCGATGTAATCGACTTCCAACGGTTCCGTTACTTTAAATTCTTCAAAGTGTTTGGAATACTGACTTCTCAAGTCCATCAGCATAATTTCCAACGAACTGCTGCGCAGAATCTTATACGCGATCTTCTTGTACTCGAAAGGCAACGCCTCTAAAAAAGAGTGATCACTATCGTAATGCGTACCCGGCATAGCTTAACAACCCGCCGCTTGGTGAGAAAAACAAAGTATGTTTAATGGTGCGTTAACGGCTTTCATTGGTGTAGTTCATTCATCTATATTAACTAGGATTAATATAATCTAAAAACGGCATTTGAACACGAAAGTTTAGGCCAATCCATGCCATTTTTTGCAATTAAAGACGTATGTCCAACCAAAACAAGGATTAAAAAGAGATTCAACGACATTCTAGACAAGTTCGGAACAGTGACAAGGATTTAACATCATCCCCGATCACGAAAAAATGCAGATAAAAAATTAAAACTTAATGAGTCTGAGTCAATAAATGATAAATCATGTAACCGCCGTACATAACCACCATCACAATGCTCAGCAACGTGATTGGACGCAAGCCTTTCTGCTCGATCACAATTCCCTGCTGAGCTAATTTACGGGCACGTAATTTAGACTTGATTAGCCAGTAAAAAAAATAAATGATTCCAGCGAGCGTGAGATATTTCAGCATTGGCGAAACCGTTTAAAGTGCCGATTTTTTGCGTTGCATCAGCAAACGTACTCGCTGTAGGTCTGCTTCGGTATCGACACCGACTCCGGCATCACAAAAAGCATCTAAAACCAGAATCTTCTCGCCATGCCACAAGACACGCAACTGTTCGAGTTTTTCAACCTGTTCCAAAGCGCATTCCGGCCATGAGACATATTGTTTTACGAAACCGGCACGATAGGCATACAATCCAATGTGACGCTTATAAGCCAGATTGTCGGGAAGGGTCTTGATTGTTTGTGAAAAGGTATCTCTCGACCATGGCAACGGCGCCCGACTGAAATTGATCGCTCGATTAGCGACATCACGGCTAACCTTGACTGCATTCGGATCGAAAACCGTCTCCACATCTTCTATCGGTTCGCACAGCGTCGCCATCGAAATTTCCGGATGCGCCAACAGTCCGTCGGCTACTTGATGAATCAACTCCGGCGGCAACATCGGCTCGTCGCCCTGAACGTTGACGATAACCTCATCCCCTTGAATATCGGCAATTTCAATCACTTCCGCAATGCGTTCGGTGCCCGATTGATGATGATCGGCCGTTAAGCAAACTTCAGCGCCGAAACTTTCGCAAATATGCTGTACATCTCGCGATTCGGTCGCGATGATCACCCGGTTCGCTCCCGACTTCTTAGCCTGTAACCAGGTCCATTCAATCATGGGTTTACCTTCGATCTCCATCAAAGGTTTTCCGGGCAAACGGCTCGATTCAAAACGCGCAGGGATAATAACGGTAAAGGCCATAAATGTTTTCTTAATCTAGATTTAATACAAAGTTACTGTAACGGTTTGGGCGATCAGGCCTTTTTAGCACGGAACTGTTCCGCTTCTTCCGCACTGATCTGGCGAGCCTCGTCCTCCAATAAAATCGGAATTCCGTCACGAACCGGATAAGCTAAATTCGCCGCCGTTGAAATCAATTCCTGATTCTTTTTATCGTAAACCAACTTGGTTTTGCTGACTGGGCAAACTAGAATTTCTAACAGTTTAGGATCCATACTTCTCTCAATTTCGCTTATTTTACGGGGCTTGGCGTAACGATTTTACTCTGTCATAAAGCGAATCAAATAAAACTTGATCAGCCTGCGGCGCCACTTCCAAATACCACCAATTCTGTTTTTGCCCGGTTTGGGCGAACTTGCTACATTTTACAGCATCTTTCTCGGTCATAAGCAAAGGTTTTTCATCGCCGTACCCCTCAAAGTCCGAAGCACGATAAGCATGATGATCGGCAAAAGCCTTCCCGTCGACGTGAATCCGTAAACGGCTCAGAGTATCAAAAAACCGCTGGGGGTTACCTATTCCGGCAAGTGCATTCACCGTCTGTCCGGAAAACGCCTCCGCCGGAAGAGTCTCTTCATAATCGCTTAAGCGATGAAAACAGACCGGCTGCAGCTGCATTGCAAAGCTTTTTTGAGGATACTCGATGGTTTTAGGCAAGTCTCCGTTATAAACGATGAAATCCACCTGCTGCAATCTCGATGCCGGTTCTCGCAATGGCCCGGCAGGCAAACAATAACCGTTACCGAATCGACGTTGCGCATCGACCATGACAATCTCGATATCCCGCGCCATTCCGTAATGCTGCAAACCGTCGTCGCTGATAATCACATCCGGCGCATACTTATGCTCTAACAAAGCAATCGCCTCTTTGCGTTTAGGCGATACCGCAACCGGACAACCAAGCTGTTTTGCCAGCATCACCGGTTCGTCGCCGACTTGCTGAGGATCGCTATTGGCACCCACTTCCTGCGGCCAACGTTCGGATTTACCGCCGTAGCCCCTACTGACGATGCCCACTCGCAATCCCTGCTGTTGCAATTTGTTCACCAGCCAAATGATAAAAGGGGTTTTGCCGCTGCCGCCGACCACGATATTTCCGACCACAATCACGACCGCTTTCCCTTTTTTGGGTGGCGGAGATTGAATAAAACGGTTTAAACGCCGACGCGCCTCCCAACACACCAATCGGCTTAGAGGGCTCAGCAAAGTTGTTTTCCAGTTGGTTTGGCTCCAAAACGTAGGCCAGCTCATTGAAACAAAATTCCTTTCTCATTCGCTAAACAGCTGTGATGATACCATTTACTCGACTCTTTTCTGACTTGATATGCTGGTATGGGATTAAATTTTTCAGCACTTTGTCCCATCAGATAACCGATACCGCCGGAACAGGCGGTATTGTACCAAGTTGTGCCGGAGGCAAGTCTTTGCAACGTCGTCTGCGCCGGAAACTGATAACGGTTTCGATAACCGGACGAAAACAGAACAACCTCCGGTTTAACCTGCTGCAGCCAGAGACTTGAGCTTGAGTATCGGCTACCGTGATGCCCCGCCACCAGAATATCGGCTTGCAGCGCTTTTCCGTAATATTCGACTAAGCGCTTCTCCGCCCCGGAACTCAAGTCGCCGCTAATCAAGACCGAAGTCGGTTTCGATCCGTTTTTAACACTGATCTTAAGCACACAAGAACGATCGTTATCCGTTGTCAAAAATGGATCGACTTGATTGTTTCCGGGGGACAATATTTGAAAAACGACATCATCCCAAATCCAGTTTTGCCCCGCTTCACATTCCCTAATCGGAAAGTCGGTATCCGACAGCATTGCCTCCACTTTTTGAGTTTGTCCGCTGACAACCCGTTTAACGGGAATTCGCTTTAATAAACGGTTCAGCCCGCCTGCATGGTCAATGTCGCTATGGCTGACCATCACCAAATCCACTTCCGGCCAATGATGTAAATGCAAAAACGGCAAGATCGCCAATTTCGCACCGTCCATTTTGTCGCCCCACTTTGCTCCCGTATCGTAAACCATGACATGCCGACGGGTCTCGATCACAATAGCCTGCCCCTGGCCGACATCCAATACATGCACCCAAGCCTGGCCGTTTTCAGGCCGATTCATAGACACGTTAGACACTAACCCAAACGCAAATACAAGCAACGTAACGCCAAGATAACCCCGTACACGAATCGACTTAAACAATAAGACGGAAAACAACAGTGCATATAAAACAATCACCTGCCATAAGTCGACCCCTCCCACACTCCAAACGGCATTTTCTTGATTACCGAGCATCTTCAAATAGTGCCATACTGGGTTCCAGATCCGATCAAGCCAAGGAACCAAGTCGGCGGCCAATTCCGGCGAAAACAGACTGATCACGGCCACTAAAAAAACGGCGGGCAAACCGATCAAACTGACAAACGGCACCGCAACTAAATTAGCCAACAGACTGAAACTAGGTAAAAAATGGAACGTCCAGAGTAAATAAGGTGCGAGTCCGAAGGTAAGTGCCAATTGAATCCACACTAACTGCAACCATCGCGGAGAGCGCTTCATGTAGGGGCTTTGCAGAACGGAAAAGATCAGCGCCACGGCCAAAAAGGAAAGCCAAAAACCTAAACTTAGCACGGAACGCGGATCCCATGCCACGACCAGCAAGGCGGCTAAAAACAGCGCCGACCAAGGTTGAAATTCACGCTTGATAAACAGAAACAACAACACGGCCACGACCATTAGATAGGCACGCTGAGTCGGAATGGCGTAACCCGCTAACACCAAATAAACGGTTGCAAACAGCAAAGCGCCGCTAGCGGCAACCGCCAGTAAATTAAAACGTCGTATCCTATGCAACCCCAACCACCAAAGGGCCTTGAAAATCCAATATCCCAATGCGGCGACAATTCCCATATGCAACCCTGAAATCGCCATTAGATGCACCGTACCGGTATTCTGTAGGATCTGCCACTGTCCGTCGCCGATACTGTGTTTATCCCCGTAACTCAACGCTTCGTAAATGCCGCCTAACTCGCTTTTAGAAAAAACGGACTCTAAGCGTTGCGCCAGACGATAGCGCAAATCAAAACCATCGGAATCGGCCAATTTTAGATTGGATGTTTCAGTGTACTTTTTCTGAACGACGTAACCTTTGGCGGCAATACGATTTTGATACAGCCAAGCCTCGTAATCCAAAGCACCCAGATTCATGGAAGCGTGATTCGCTCTGAGTTTGACTATAAAACGCCACTGTTCGCCAGGCTTGGGAATGGTATTTAACGAATCGAATTGCACCTGAGTTAAATACCAACTTAATTGAATCTTCGGCTTTAATAACCGCCAATCCTGCGCGTGTTTCTCATCGGCTTGTCGTAGAAGACTTTCAGAATTGCTTTCAACGTCGGCAATCCTCTGCAACTCAAGTGAAAATTTGATATGAGCTCTACCGCTATCCTCTCTCACAACCGGCAAACCCACCACACATCCCTGAATTTCGACCTCTCTACCGAACCAGGATTCATTGACGTTTACTGCGAAAAAAGTCTGCCAAAATACCCAACAGAAGCCTATAATGAAGCCAAGTAAAACATTGCTCAACCAAGTTAAGTGTTGGCTATTAACCCAAATTGAATGTTTTATTAGTACGTATTTAGACAGGCGAAAATCTCTCCTGCGAAAGACTTCATTGACGGCAAGAAGCACCAAAGCGACAATAGCAGGCCATAAACTCGGTACCTGCGAAGTTTGGTAAAAACTAAATACCGCTAATACAAACGCAATAACAAAACTAATAAACATACCCAAAAAGCTCATTAAACGTTATCTGCCAACCCCTGAAAAAATCAAAAACATGAAGGGGCTGGGTATCTTAGGGAAATGGTTGCATAACCCTAGTATCTGGCATCTGCACCGCCACTCGGTTTCCAAAGCCTTCTTAATCGGCTTGTTCTGGATGGCGATTCCGATGCCTTCGCAAATGATCGCCTCGGCTTTCACCGCAATTTTATTCCGCGCCAATCTGCCGTTAAGCGTCGCTCTCGTCTGGATCAGCAACCCGCTGACCATGCCGCCGATTTTCTATTTCAATTATCTGGTTGGCGCTTACATTCTAGGTCAAGACGCTTCCGAAGATTGGCATTTCGAACTCAGTTGGCACTGGATGGTTCATACGCTTGGCGACCTATGGATGCCGTTGTTCCTAGGCAGTGCGGTGGTAGGACTGGTTTTAGGGGTTATCGGTTATTTCACGGTCAATTTCTTATGGCGCCAACATGTTATTAAAAGTTGGAAGGAGCGCCGCAGCAAAAAATGGCGTAAAAAATTCCGTAACGAAGGTCTTAAATAACCTCGTTCTAATTCCACAAATAAAAAAGGCCAACTTTAAAAATCATTAAAGTTGGCCTCTATCCATTAAACGATTGTTTTCCGAAAACGGAAACGAACTGGTAACGTCTTAGTCGTCATCGTGTTTTTCATTCATCTTTTCAAGTGCGGCAACCACTCGTGCATTAACGCTGCCTTCCGGGAAATCGCCGTTTTCATTCTCGGAACCAACCGCCATATCGGTCAATAAACCAAGGGCGTCGTCGATGTGACTCATGGTATAAACGTGGAACTGCCCCTCTTCAACCGCATTACGAACCTTAGAACTTAACATCAAATGGGCGACATTCGCTTCCGGAACGATAACCCCTTGGGTACCGGTCAAACCGCGCGCCTCGCAGACTTTAAAGAAACCTTCGATCTTTTCGTTGACCCCGCCGATTGGCTGGATTTCGCCGAACTGGTTAATCGAACCGGTGACCGCCAAATCCTGACGCATCGGCACATGGGCAATCGACGAGATCAACGCCAACAATTCCGCCGACGAAGCCGAATCTCCTTCAACACCGTTATAAGATTGCTCCATAACGATCGATGCACTAAAGCCGAGCGAACGCTGTTTCATATAACGTCCGCGCAAGTAACCACTCAAAATCAACATACCTTTGGAGTGAATCGGCCCGGCCATTTCAACTTCGCGCTCGATATCGACCACCCCTTCGTCACCGGCGGAAGCTTGGGCGGTAATACGAACCGGCTGTCCGAACGAGAGTTTACCGACCGTTAATACCGTCAGACCGTTAACCTGCCCGATATGCGATCCTTTTAAAGAGATCAAGACCTGTTGTTCGATGATCGCACGATGGTAGTAATCCTCCATCAAACCAGTATGGAAATCCCTTTGAAGAATAGTCTCTTCGATGGTTTTACGGGTCACCTGCATCTCGCCGTTGGCTCGTGCATAAGCGTTGGCTTCCGCCAGCACGTCTCGAAGAATCGCTTTATTGGTATAAAGACGGTTGGCATCCTCAGCCATACGCGAAGCATACTCAATTAAACATTCGTAAGCGCTGACGTCGATCGGCAGATCTTCCCACAAACCGACTTCGTAAGCCAATTGGCGAGCCAAGGTAATTTCATGTTCCGTTGTACGCTGCAATTCCACTTCGAATTCAACTTGGACTTTAAACAGTCGACTGAATTCCGGATCAATCTCCTGCAAGGCATAAAAATGCGCCGCCTGTCCGACCAATACTAGCGTCAAATTCAGTGGAAAATCCGGTAGATGGTACGGAGCCACATTACGCGACGACGGGATTTCAAAACTGATTTTTTTAGACATCAACGCCGCCTTTAAATGCGACCAGATATCCGGATCTTTCAACACGGATTGAATTCCCAAGATCAGGAAGCCGCCGTCCGCCTGTTGCAACAAACCTGCCTGATGGCTCATTGCCAGACTTAAAGTATCCACTGCCGACGCTGCGGCTGAATTGATGGCATAACCGAATAGCTTCGGCATACTCGCATTCTGTTCGTAGATCACCGGCGCCTGATCCAAGCCACGATGATCGACCAGTAAATTCACCTCGAAAATGGAAAGCCCCTGCTGTTCCGACAGCAGTTCGTCCATGCTGATTTGAGCGCCTCCCGAAGTAACCTGGTCGGCACTCTGATCCCAGAAAAGATGCAGTTTGGCCACCACACTGTTTTGAAGGTCGTCCAGATACTGCTTAATTTCATCGCTTTCACCGAATTCCATTTTCAAAGAATCGATTAAAGGACGAATGTGTTCGTTAGCCACTTCGGTATTTAATTTCTTACCGGCATCCAGATATTCGTGCTGTAAAAACGGAAAATGCGTTAACGCCTGGTTAAGTGCCGTTTCAACCTGATCCATCGCGTTGGCGAAATGATCCTGAACTTTTTCGTCAAAGGTCTTAAGCTCACTCAACTTATAACGCTTGTCGTCAACGACGGCAGACAACACGAAATTATTCTCCGTCTGGATAATTTCGATACTCAAACTTTCCGCCAACTCAAAAGCCGGTTCCAATACTGCCTGCTGCTTGTCGGCCAGTTCGTTTTCCAATTGCTGACTTCTCAATTGATAAGCGTGACCGTCAAATACAATCGGCAACTGCGACTTCAATTGGCTAATCAAGGCTTCCATCGCCTGTTTGAACTCGTGACCGTGCCCGGCGGTAAAATACAAATACTGGGTTTTGTTGCTCTCACTGAAATCGGATACCAGCACCACATCTTTCGGTTCCGGCTTAAGACTGGCCGCCTGATTCAACATGGCTTTGGTCATGCCAATACGTCCGACCCCAGGCTCTCCCATAATGAAAATATGGTTCTGATTGCGTTTTAAATGCAAACCGAAATTCAACGACTGGTATGCCCTTGGATGAAAACGCTTCATAAATTCGATGACATCGCGATCTTCGACTTTGATTTTACTGGGATCGAAGTCCTCAGCATTGATTGAGGTATAGCGGTATAGTTGTTCAGAAGTGAGTTTTTGCATCAATTTAGCCAAGTTTTTATATTTAATTTCAGTATCTTAATCATAAAACGGAATAAAAAAGGGAGTTGCCCGTAACGAAACAACTCCCTCTATCATACCCGACAATGCCGACTTGCAGAAGCAGTGGCATTCAGCTAACTAAGACTTAATAGTCTTCGCGCGGCGGATTTGCATGGATACGGTGAATGCTCAAATCCGCACCGTTGTATTCCTGCTCTTCCGTCAAACGTAATCCGGAAACTTTTTTAATGATTCCGTAAACAACGGTGGCACCAATGACCGCTACAGAAATCCCAATCAGACTACCGATAATCTGGGATTCAATCGCAACGCCGCCTAAGCCGCCCAGCGCAGCCGTACCGAAAATACCGACGGCAATGGCGCCCCACAGGCCGCATAAACCATGCAATGCCCATACACCTAAAACGTCATCGATTTTCAGGTTTTGCTGAGTCCACGTAAAGGCCTTAACGAACAAAGCGCCGGCAATCAAACCGATCGCCAAAGCACCCAATGGGCTAACTACGTCCGAGCCGGCGCAGATGGCAACCAAACCGGCCAAAGGTCCGTTATGAACGAATCCAGGGTCTTTATCGCCGATAAACGTAGCCGCTAAGATACCGCCGACCATCGCCATCAACGAGTTCATCGCCACCAGACCTTGAATGCCTTCGATCGCTTGAGCGGACATGACGTTGAATCCGAACCAGCCGACGGAAAGAATCCACGCCCCTAACGCCAAAAACGGAATGCTGGATGGTGGATGCGCCATCTTGATTTTGCCTTCCTTGTTGTAACGTCCTTGACGGGCTCCCAGCAACAATACGGCAATCAATGCGATCCAACCGCCGACACCGTGAACCACGATCGAACCGGCGAAATCATGAAAACCGGCACCGTAATTTTTTTCCAAAAATTCCTGAATACCGAAGTTGCCGTTCCAAGCAATCCCTTCAAAAAACGGATAAACCAACGCTACGATAAAGAAAGTCGCGGCCAATTGCGGATAAAATTTAGCACGCTCGGCAATCCCGCCCGAAACGATGGCCGGAATCGCTGCGGCAAACGTCATCAAGAAGAAAAACTTCACCAACTCATAACCGGAACGCTCGGTCATTGCCTGAGTCAAGGCACCATCCATATTGAAGCCCAAGAAAACGCCGTAAGCCACACCGTAACCGACAAAGAAGTAAGCCACTGTCGAGATCCCAAGATCACTCATAATCTTGACCAAAGCATTTACCTGATTTTTATGCTGTACGGTTCCGACTTCTAAAAATGCAAAACCGGCATGCATAAATAAGACTAAAATTGCGCCTAATAAGATGAACAAAACATCGATGCTTGTCGTCAACTGTTCCACGGTGTTCTCCAAAAAACTTATAATTATTTTTTCAGGCAGGATTTTACCAAAATATGTGTACGCGTTTCTCTAAAAATCCCACTCAATTGCAGGCTATAAGCGATCCCTTATTCGCAAATAACCGCATAAAGGTGTGGATTAAACGAGAGGATCAGAACCACCCAAAGGTACAGGGAAACAAGTGGCACAAACTCAAACTCAACCTGCTTGAAGCTCAAAGCCAAAACAAAACCGCCCTGCTGACGTTCGGAGGCGCTTACTCCAATCACATCGCCGCCACCGCTTATGCCGCTAACGAAACCGGTTTGCAAAGCATCGGATTTATTCGCGGCGACGAACTCGAAAACAACCGGCAAAACTGGAGCCACACCCTTAAAACCGCCCACGAAAACGGTATGGAGTTGGTTTTTTTAAGTCGTAAAGAATATCGACAAAGAAGCGACGAAGCTTTTCTAAACACACTACAAACACAATACCCTCACGCTTATATTCTCCCTGAAGGCGGGAGCAATGCGTTAGCCGTAGCGGGTTTCGAATCTTTAATGAACGACCTGCAACAACAATGTCCGCAGTGGACGCATCTCTATACTGCAGTCGGAACCGGCGGCACACTGGCCGGATTGGTCAAATACGCACCGCCGGCCGCCAACCGAAAGATACTCGGAGTGGCGGCGCTAAAACAAGCCGACTATTTATTAGCGCAAATACAAGCATGGATCGATGACTCAAATGTCGTCGACTGGGAGCTTCTGACCCAATATCACGACGGCGGCTACGGTAAACTTTCGGATAATTTGCGTCAATTCAAACACCGATTCGAAACCGATTTCCAAGTGCCTCTCGACCCGGTCTATACCATCAAGATGCTTAACGCCTTTTATCGGCAATTACAGCATGGAGAAATCCCTGCAGGTTCCAACGTCATTCTGTTGCATACGGGCGGATTACAAGGCAATCCTTAAAGACGAAAATAATTAAATCGACCGCATTAAACTCCGCTTTCAACCTCATCAATTTATTTTGGTATGATGCATAAAAGATTTGAAATCGCTCCCGCATTAATTTTTTCTATAATGGATTTAATTATTTGATGGATACCCTTCATTAACCGTTTTTAACAGTTGAGAGTCGTCGATTATGAACATTACCATTTTAGGTAGCGGATTTGCCGCTTTAACAGCGATCAAACAGACCCGCAAAGAAGCACCTGACGCAACCATCACCGTCATCGCTCCCAGCGAAGAATTTATCTATCTACCGAGCCTAATCTGGATTCCGTCCGGCATTCGAAAAGGCGACGATTTGCGCATCAATCTGCATAACTTTTTCAATCGTCAAAAAGTCGTCTTTGTTGAAGCCCGTGTTGAAAACGTGATCAGCGGCGGTCGCACGGTGGTCACCGATCAAGGCGAAATTCACAACGACGGACTGATCATCGCAACAGGCGGACGTTTCATTAAAAAGCTTCCGGGTATCGAACACGCTATCACGCCATGTGAGGGCATTCCGGCTGCCGAAAAAATCAAACAACGCCTGGACGGCATGACCGGCGGTACGATTGCAATCGGTTTCGGCGGCAACCCAAAAGAACCATCAGCCATGCGCGGCGGTCCGATGTTTGAATTTCTATTCGGTATCGATAATCTTCTGCGCCAACAGGGGCGTCGCCATAATTTCAAACTGGTGTTCTTCAACCCTGCACCCGAACCCGGAAAGCGTTTAGGGCCGAAAGTACCGGGCAATCTAGTCAAGATGATGGAGAAACAAGGAATCGAAACCCATCTGGGCCACAAAATGGTCGGTTTCGAACAAAACCTAGTCAAAACCGAAGGCGGTGAATTCCATGCCGACTTGATTCTGTTCATGCCCGGCATGACGGGGCCGGCTTGGTTACCGAACAGCGAACTACCGCAATCCGAAGGCGGCATGATTCGCGCCGATATGCAGACCAAAGTCGAAGGTTACGACCGTGTTTTCGTCGCGGGCGACGCAGGAAGCTTCCCTGGCCCGGACTGGCAAGCCAAGCAAGCGCATGCCGCCGACATACAAGCCAAAACCGCGGCTCGCAATTTAGTGAAGGCTCTCAAGGGACAAACCGATTTCGAAGATTTTAAACATGAATTGATTTGTATCGTTGACACCTTGAAGCACGGCATATTGATCAAACGTACCGAAAAAGGCACCACCCTGCTCCCGCCATGTCGATTACTGCATATCGGAAAACGCGTATTCGAATGGCTGTACCTTCGACAATATAGATAACGAAACAAACTCAACCACAGGAAACCATAACCCATGCAAAAGAAAATGTTTCAGGATAAATATCCGATTTTTGAACTTAAGTTCGCAAAAAAAGATAGCAAATTCGATTCAGTTCCTGCCATCTTAGACGAACTTCAGGCGAAGATTGAAGCGCATCCTAAAGCGGTGAATATCGCTCGTTTTGACCATTACTCCCATACTCAAAATATCGACGGTGAAATCAACCCGGCGATTCAGGACGCTCAAAACATTATCTTTTGTTTCGGTTTCCAAATTCCGGGCGCCGATCCGGTTGCGGTTCGCCCTCGCTCTATCGGTGTGACCGACATGGGTGAAGACTTCGTCGTCAATTTCATGGAAGCGCCAAATCCGGTAGCACAAGAAACCATGCAAGAATGGGTAAAATCTTTGCTGAACTAAGCCAAAGAAATTCCTCTATTCGATTATCAAACCCTCACACAATGAGGGTTTTTTAATTTTAAAGCGCCCATCAACCAAAAAATACGCCTTTCTATTTTGTCCTCTAGTACATAAAAGCTATACTCTAACTTCCGAACAATCAAAACAGAGAATATGATGTCCAAATCAAAACGCCTTCTGATTCTTGTTTTCAGCGCCCTGCTGGCGGCATACAGCCAATCGGTTCTCAGCATCGATAAGGCCTCGGCAACACTGGAAGCATTAAGCGGTGAAGCGTTACACGTCAAACTGGTGGAAACCGCAATCCAGTACGACTTTTACAATAAACGATGCCGTGGCGTCTCCGTCTCCGGAGAATCCTACCGGGTTGAACGCCTATTACTTCAAAAGTATGGATTAACGACCAACAACTTCATCAAACAATACATTGATCGAGATACCCGCGGTTACAAAGAGAAACTCAAGCAGGCACTTTATCAACGTCTTTCGCAAATGGGCGGCTGCGAACCGGCTAAAGACAAAGGGTTATTAAAAGAGTTTCAACAGAACTTGCAAACGCTTTACGACAAAGCGGAAACATCGCCCTGGTTCCCTTCCGATCTCTGATTTGCAATACAGCTTCGTTATTTTTAATTTGGTATCCCCCTGAAAAATGAGTACAAACACCCCATCCAGAGTCAACCTTATCACCCGTGAAGGCAGAATCGCCTTAGAAAAAGAATTGGACCATTTGTGGCGAGTGGAACGTCGTCAAGTAACCCAAGCCGTTACCGAAGCGGCCGCACACGGCGACCGATCGGAAAACGCGGAATACAAAGAAGGAAAACGCCGTCTGCGTGAAATCGACCGTAGAATCCGTTTTCTGCGCAAACGCCTTGATGTGGTTCAAGTGATCGAATATTCACCGGTTCAGGACGGCAAAGTATTTTTCGGAGCCTGGGTAGAACTGGAAAATGACGACGGTCTGATCGCCCGTTACCGAATTGTCGGTGCTGACGAATTCGATCCGCAAAAAAATGCCATTAGCGTCAATTCACCGATGGCGCGAGCCTTGATCGGTAAAGTGGTTGACGATGAAGTAACGGTACAAACACCGGAAGGCAAAAAGCTCTGGTACGTGAATGCCATTCAATATCAACCTTTTAGTGAAGATATCTAATTTACATTACACCCTTAAACAAGTTTAATTCCGCGCCTTATTCCAGTAACGCCAACGACAAATGTATAAAGCGATCTTAAAACAGATCGCTTTATCATTCCAAAGCACCCGCCTCTTTCAATTTCTTATAGATCGCTTCGGCCAGTGCTTGATAACCCGCTCGATTAAAATGCACGTAATCGGACTTCATGGTTAAACGCCCCATCAGATCGGCCACGATGTCGTTCTCCAACGGCACTTCGTATTCATCCGACAAGCTTTCATACCAATCGGCCGTGTCCGGAAATACCCCTTTTTCCGGTACCCCGACCAACAACACAGAAACGCCCTGATCTTTTGCTACACGAATCATCTTTCCCAAATTTGCTTCCACGGTTTCCGGAGACACATTTTTAAGTACGTCGTTCCCGCCTTCCAATAAAATCAACAAGGCCGGTTGATGACGCTGCAATTCTTCCTTCAAGCGCGATAAACCTTGCTCGCTCGTCTCGCCGGAAACACCGGAATTGATCACAACGCGCCCACTCAATTTTTCCAATACGGCCGGATAGCTTTGCGCAGGCGAGACACCGACACCGACGGTCAAACTATCACCGAAAGCTAAAATCTTGGCCTCTTCGGCAAGTGGCGGCAATTTGTAATCGCTGCAGGCCGACAACGTCAACGCCAGCAATATAATCCAGCTAAAGCCAATCCTTCTGACCATATGTCGAACAGCTTGTCGAGCCACGCTTTTATCCTCAAGTTATTTAAATTCGGCCGTTAACCGTATGAAACAAATATACATTACAAAAATACAATAAAAAACTCAGCCCAAGGGAAAACCCGAAATTCCGTTGTCATAAACATCGGAAAACAACATAACAAAATGGGACTGCAGTATGAAAATTTTAGACCAGAAACTTCAGCTTTCCGCGCAGCATTACGCCCGTAACGAAAGCCGAGAACAGCGTGTGCACGATACCTATGTAGACGGCATGCTCAATACCCGTACCACCGAAACGTCCTCGTCAAAAAGCGAGAGCCTATCCATTATCGAACTCCGTAATAGACAATCGACGGAAACGGATGGACACGCTCCAAAATCAGAATCGAATCTACACCGGCAAACAAACAATACACACGAACTGATCGACAATAGACACAGCCTTAAAACCGAACAGTTCAGAGCAATGCCGCAACCTCGGCCATTAACCGAGCCGTTCACCGGACAAGCTGCGGCTAGAGGCAGTCAGAAAGTAGATAACCTGCCGGAATTACCTCAAAATTTAATCAGGATGATTGAAGCAATCGAGTCACTGATGGAAAAAATGACCGGTAAATCCTATCATCTTAAAATATTCGGTTATGAATCCAGAGAGGCCACGACGTCCTCTACCCAATCAGAAGGCTCAGAAGGTTCTCCAGAGACATCCGATCGCTTGATGCACTTTCCCACTTTAAATTTTCCGGATATCGGCGGGTTTCAACGTCCTAATAACCAAGCCTCTATGCAGGGAGAACGTTGGCAATTGCAGAGTTCCTACTTTGAACTGGAACAGACCGATTTCCGTGCTCAAGGTAACGTCACGACCGCTAACGGTGAACAAATCGTTTTTGACCTTAACATGCAAATGAGCCGAAGCTTTTCGTCCCAAGTCAGTGCCGAACGCGAAAAAGGCTTTGTCCTCAAAGATCCGTTGACGGTGAATTTCGGCGGTACTCCTGCTACTTTGAGCATGGAAAAAGTCCAGTTCGACATTGATGCCGACGGCCAATTGGATGATATTTCATTCGTACAACCCGGTTCCGGTTTTTTAGCGCTCGATAAAAACCAAGACGGTGTCGTAAATGACGGTACCGAACTATTCGGAACTCAGAGCGGTAATGGCTTTGCCGATCTAAGCGCCTACGACGAAGACGGCAACGGCTGGATCGACGAGAACGACAGCGTATTTTCGAAATTGCAAATCTGGCATAAAGACGCCAACGGATTGGATCAAATGCAAGGATTATTGGAACTCAATATCGGCGCAATCTCACTGCAAAATATCGACACGCCTTTCAGCTATAAGGATCAGAACAATCAACTGCAGGGTCAAGCGGTCAGCAGCGGTGTGTTCCTGTATGAAGACGGCCGTGGTGCCGGCAGTGTCCAACAGATCGATCTGGCGGTTTAATTAAACCCGCCACTCCTTTTTATACGTCTATCAGGCCTGTCCTCAACAGGCCTTCCCGCTTACACCTTCAACACTTTAAAACACTCGATTTCGAGTAACTCAAGATGGAACTCTGAATACTAACTGCTATACTTTGTAGCGGAGGTATTTCATGAGCGAACCGCAACCTAACCAAACTGTCGATGGAAGCAAACACGAAGCTTTGCCCGAGAATGTCGTCTTCCACGTCCACGACGTCACCAAAATCTACCAGATGGGTGAAGTACAGGTAAAAGCCTTACGCGGTATTGACCTGGACCTCTATCGCGGAGAGCTTACGGTCTTGCTCGGTGCTTCCGGAAGCGGAAAATCGACCCTTCTCAATATACTCGGCGGTTTGGATACACCGACCGACGGTCATGTGATTTATGCGGACCATGATCTTACCCGAGCCAGCGAGAACGACTTGACCGATTACCGCCGTTATCATGTCGGTTTCGTATTTCAGTTCTATAACCTAATCCCCAGTCTGACGGCTCGAGAAAACGTCGCCGCGGTTACCGAAATCGCTAAATCGCCGATGACGCCGGAAGAAGCACTCAAATTGGTCGGACTGGGAGAACGCCTGGATCACTTTCCCGCCCAACTTTCCGGCGGTGAACAACAGCGCGTTGCCATCGCCCGCGCAATCGCCAAAAATCCGGACGTATTGCTGTGTGACGAACCGACCGGTGCACTTGATTCAAAAACCGGCATCATGGTGCTGGAGGTTTTGCAACGCGTTAACCAGGAACTTGGCACCTCCACCGTCATCATTACCCACAATGCCGGTATCGCCCAAATGGCCAACCGAGTGATTCATTTAGCCGACGGTCGGATCACTCACATTGAAGTCAATGAAAACCGCCTTAGCCCACATGAATTAAGTTGGTAGAAGATGAACGCAATCGACATCAAACTATGGCGGGAACTCTGGAAAATGCGCATGCAGGCTCTGGCGATTGCCTTGGTTATTGTCAGCGGAGTGGCTATCTTCATCATGTCGCTAAGCACCTATGATTCACTCTATGAAACCCGTGAAAATTATTACAGCGAACACCGCTTCGCCGATGTCTTCGCAAACCTGAAACGTGCTCCGATCTCGTTAGAGAAAACAATTCAAGCCATTCCCGGTGTCGATAAGGTGGAAACCCGAGTAGTCACCTACGTTAATTTAGACATTGCCGGTTATACGGATCCGGTCAATGGACACTTAGTTTCATTACCCGCCAATAGCCGCGGCTTGCTTAATCAAATCGTCTTACGCAGCGGTCGTTTGGTCGAACCTAGACGTGACGACGAAATTATCGTCAGCGAAGAGTTCGCAGATGCCCATCAACTCAAACCCGGCGACAAAATCAGAGCAACCATCAACGGACGCAGTAAAACCCTGACTATTGTCGGCACCGGACTCTCGCCGGAATACATCTACCAAATCGCTCCCGGAGCGATGTTCCCGGATTACAAAAGTTACGGCATCATGTGGATGGCGCGTAAACCCTTGGCCACCGCTTACGATATGGACGGAGCGTTCAACGATGTCTCCTTGACGCTGACCAAAGGGGCAAACGTACAGGATGTGATCGACCAACTCGACCAGATACTTAAACCGTACGGAGGCGTCGGCGCCTACTCCAGAAAAGACCAACTTTCGAACCGGTTTTTAACCGAGGAGCTCAAAAGCCTACAAAATATGGCGACTATGTTTCCAATCATCTTCTTCGGTGTGGCCGCCTTTTTATTAAATGTCGTCGTCAGCCGCCTGATTTCGTTGGAACGAGAGCAGATTGCGGTTCTCAAAGCATTCGGTTACAGCAATTTCGATGTCGGCTTGCACTACAGCAAACTGGTTCTGATGATCGTTGCTCTCGGTATCGTCATGGGCACCGGTTTCGGAATCTGGATGGGGAAAGGATTAAGCGCTCTGTACATGAATATATACAGTTTGCCTTACATGTTTTATATCTTGCATCCCAAGGTCATCGCAACTTCGATTATCGTCAGTGTCGGAGTCGCCGTTGCCGGCACACTGTTTGCCGTTAGAAAAGCGTCCATTTTACCGCCTGCTCAAGGTATGCGTCCGGAACAACCCTCTACTTACAGACCGATGTTCCTTGAACGTCTCGGTATTCAACAATACTTCTCACAACCGTCACGCATGATTTTGCGCCACATTGAACGCCGTCCCTTCAAATCCGTATTGACCACACTTGGAATCAGCATGGCCTGCGGCATCATGATGGTCGGAGGGTTTCAGGAAAGTTCAATCAAAGAAATGGTCGACGTACAATACAACATGAGTCAGAGAGAAGATTTCATGGTCGTCTATTCGGAACCGACTTCGGCCAATTCTTTATACTCTTTAAAAGGTCTTCAGGGGGTCGAATTTGCCGAAGGTTTTCGAAATGTCGCCGCCAGAGTCAAATTCGAGCACCGTTTCTATCGGACGTCGATCAGCGGAGTCGACTCGAATAGCCAACTGGTTCGGTTACTCGACAATAATCTCCGTGAAATCAAACTTCCCGCGGATGGCGCCATCATCACCGACTACCTGGCGGAAACGCTTCATATCCGTCCGGGAGATATGTTGACCATCGAAGTATTGGAAGGAAACCGTCCGACACTTCAAGTGCCTGTTATCGGCACGGCAAAACAATATCTTGGAATGAATGTCTATCTGCAGCGCACCACGCTTAACCGACTGCTCAAAGAAAGCGACTTGATATCCGGAGCCTATATGACGGTAGACGAGAAATACCGTAAACAGGTCTACGCTAAACTTAAGGGAATGCCGAGAATCATCGGAGCACTGGAACAAAAATCGTCGATTGAAGGGTTTTACGAGATGATGGACAACACCATTCTCTTTTTCACCTTCATCACCACCCTTCTGGGCGGCAGCATTGCTTTCGGCGTCGTTTACAATAGTATGCGTATTGCCCTATCCGAACGTAACCGCGAACTCGCCAGTTTAAGAGTGCTCGGGCTGAGGCGTAGCGAGGTCGCTTATATTTTGCTCGGCGAACTGGGCTTGCTGACCTTAATCGCCATACCTTTAGGTTTTGTCATCGGCAACGGTTTGTGCTACTACCTCGCAATGAAGTTTGATAGCGACCTATACCGTATTCCGGTCGTTCTACAACCGGAAACCTATGCCTTTGCGGCCTTGGTGGTCATTGTTTCATCCATTATTTCCGCCATAATGATCTGGCGAAATCTCGCCCACCTTGATATGGTGGCTGTATTGAAAGCTAAGGAGTAAATAAATGCAGATTCCGTTGCGTAATCATCCGGGCATTTTAGTCGTCAGTGCGCTGATTATTGCATTATTGGTTTGGGGCTTCTGGCCTCAACCGGTGCCGATCGAATCAACCCAGGTTAAACGCGGACCTTTAACCGTCACGGTCGAAAAAGAAGGCCGTACCCGAGTGATCGACCGATACGTCATCTCTTCGCCTGTCAACGGCATGACCTGCCGCATGCACCTTAAGGTCGGTGACGAAGTGACCAAAGGAGAGACGCTGTTGGGCATTACGCCGTTGGAATCCCAAGTACTCGACTCACGCAGCCGGGCTCAGGCCGAAGCACAAGTGGCTGCAGCCAGATCGGCCCTGCATGCAGCAAAAGAACAAGCGCTTGCCGCCGATGCCGCTGCACATTTAGCCAACGACAAAGTCAAACGCTACAAGCCATTGATTGAAAAAGGCCTGGTTTCCCAGGAAACATACGATCAGGCCAATACCGAATCCCTGACCGCCAACGCCTCAAAACGTTCGGCCGACTTCAATGTTGAAGTGGCCAACTATGAATTGCAAGCCGCTTTGACGATCCTGGAATATTCGGCAGCCAAGCCAACTGACGAACCGGTTGAGCGGGTTCCGGTCAAATCCCCGATCAACGGTCGCATTCTTAAGGTCGCCCGTAAATGCGAAGGGCCGGTCACCACTGGTGAATCCCTGTTGGAAGTCGGCGATCCGACGGCACTGGAAGTCGAAGTCGACGTCCTTTCCGCCGATGCGGTCAAAATCAAACCCGGCATGACGGTCTTATTCGATCGTTGGGGCGGTGAACAGACACTACAAGGCATCGTACGCAATATCGAACCTGTCGGCTTTACCAAAATTTCAGCTCTGGGTGTGGAAGAGCAACGCGTTTTGGTCATTTCCGACTTTACTTCTCCTCAGGAAGAATGGCGCCGTCTTGGAGACGGATACCGAGTGGAAGCCAAATTCATTCTATGGCACGAAGATGATGTACTTCAGATTCCTTCCAGTGCCCTTTTCCGTTATAAAGGCGGCTGGGCGGTATTTGTGATCGAAGACGACCGGGCAAAACTCAAAACCGTCACTTTAGGTGAACGTAACGGCTTGACCGCACAGGTTTTAAGCGGACTGAAAGAAGGCGAAAAAATTATCAACCACCCAAGCGATGCAGTGGAAGACGGAATTGCCTTAAAAGAACGTCTATCGTAAAACAAACGATTCAAATCCACTTCCCGACTCGGCCTGCTCAATTTCATTTCGAACAGGCCGGTTCCTTCCTGAGCCCTCACAGCCAAGTCCCCCTAAAAAACTTTTTAAAACATAAAGTTATACATACCACAATCCAACAATATTGATTGACCGAGAACCATACTTAAATTAGTATTATTAACAGCCCGTTTGAAAGCCGAACCGCTGTACTTAACCTCTGTACTTAACAGCACGGCTCTCAAATTCGACTGACAGAATTGATAACCAAAGTAAATCCCCCCTTTCCAACAAGCTCCTTTAACAAAAGGCCGTTGGCGTTTGCTACTGTTGAATAATCTGGAGGCTTCAAATGGATATAAGATACGTTTTAACGGCTTTTGCCTACGCCCTGGTCGGTCTTGCACTGGGAATCTATATGGCGGCATCCAAAGATCACGGCCAACTGGTCACCCACGCCCATATCTTGTTACTTGGATTCGTCGTTTCCTTCATTTACGGCTTATGCCATAAACTCTGGCTAAACAACCTGAATACCACGCTAGCCAAAGCCCAGTTCTATTTTCACCAAACAGGAACATTCTTCTTGATGATTGGGCTATTCCTGCTATTTTCCAAAGCGTTACCCGAACCGGTACTAGGCCCAATCCTGGGCATTTCCTCAATACTGGTGTTCATAGGTATGGTGCTAATGGTGGTTCTGTTTGTAGCCACGACTCAAAAGACCGACGTATAACCGTTCCTTTTTCAAACCGGTCTGATCAAATCAAAAATGATCAGGCCTGTCTAAAACAAACAAATCGATATAACATAGAAATCCTTAATAAAAATTTGTTACCGTCATGCAAATCCGCCAACTCGATCATTTAGTACTCACTGTCAAAGATTTAGACAAAACCATCCATTTTTACGAATCCGTTCTTGGAATGGAAAAAGTCATATTCGGTCAAAATCGCATAGCTTTGAGATTCGGCAATCAAAAAATCAATCTTCACCAAGCGGGTAAAGAGTTCGAGCCCAAAGCCGGCAACACAGTCACAGGAAGTGCCGATTTATGTTTTCTTACCGACCAACCTCTTGAACAGGCAATGAATGAAATCAAACGTCACGGTGTGAAAATCATTGAAGGTCCCGTTGACCGAACCGGCGCAAATGGAGCGATTATCTCCTTCTACATCCGAGATCCAGACCAAAACCTGATTGAAATCGCAAATGAAAAACATTCGGTTTAAATAACTAGAAACGGAGCACTCATGAAAAACACTCACGATCCCCTACAAACGGTTCCGGGCATCGGTCCGGCGGTCGCAGCAAAGTTGAATTGGCTGGGCATTATGGAACCTCAAGAGTTGTGCGGTCAGGATCCGCAAGAACTTTATGAGCGCTATCAAGATTTGGTCGGACATCCGGTAGACCGCTGTCTGCTCTATGTATTCCGCTGCGCGGTCTACTATTGCGAAACCGAAAAACCGGATCCCGAATGTCTAAAATGGTGGAACTGGAAAGATAAATAATCATCACAACGACTTTGAAATCCCCATTCGGCTGGTGTATAACGTATTACTTGAACGTAGATGGACATAGGCAACGAAGCCGTTACACTACTCCGACATCCATTCCAACTTTTAATACGAAGCTTCTATTCAAAGACATCAAACATGATACAAAACCTGAATTTTAAATTAGCCGTTAACGGCCTACTATTGATTTTCTCCGGACTGCTGATTTTCCACCTGCTGATTCTGTTGCAAGCCATTCCCTACGATATTGTCTGGGCCGGCAAACATGAAAACCTGGATAAGATGCAACGTTATGAGATCCAAGCCATTATCATCAACTTAATCATTCTGACAACCGTATTGATTAAAGCTGGCGTTTTGCTCAAGTCTTTTCAAAACAGCCGAATCATCACCGTTATTCTTTGGGCTCTGGTCATTGTTTTCTCTATTATCGCACTAGGGAACTTTCTGGCCGAAACGTCACTTGAAACCTTAGTGTTTACCGCTCTCACCCTTCTCAGCGCCGTACTGTTTTATCGCTTGGCGATTGAACGTCCTTAATTCAGACTCTATAAAAAAACCCGGCAACTGCCGGGTTCAATCGATAAATCTGAGAAACTTCCATGCTTCGTCATGCAGCGTTTACTTGAATAACCCGGGAACCTCTTCCGGGGCAACCGGAGGACTGAACAAAAATCCTTGAGCGATATCGCAACCATGCTCTGCAAGAAATTCAAGTTGTCCGATGGTTTCCACCCCTTCTGCGACAACCTGCAATCCTAAACTATGCGCCATAGCGATGGTGGCAATAATCAATTCTTTGCTGCTGTCGACCTCTTCAAGATCCAGAATGAATTCGCGATCTATTTTAATGATATCAAATGGATATTTGCGCAAATAACTCAACGAAGAATAGCCTTTACCGAAGTCGTCCATCGAAATCTTCAACCCCAACTTTTCAAAGGCTTCCAATGTCGTTTGAATCGCTTCGGACTCTTGGATTAGCACGCCCTCAGTGATTTCAAATTCCAACATGCCCGGTTGTACACCATAAAGCCTCAGCAGACTTTCAACTTTATGTAACAAGTCGGGATCCTTAAACTGTACCGGCGATATATTGACCGCGATACTTAACGGTTTGTTCAGTTCTTGCTGCCATTTCACAACCATTTTCAAGGCTTCTTTGATAACAAATTCGCCAATCTGCAAGATCATCCCGTTTTCTTCTGCGACGGGAATAAACTCGTCGGGCGGTATACTTTCCATTTTGGGATGAAACCAACGCAATAACACTTCAAAGCCGGAGATTTCTCCACTTTTAATATCCAATTTAGGCTGAAAATGGGGCTGAAACTCACCGCGTTCCAGTGCGCCTATCATGGCTTGATCCAATTGCAGCTTGCGATTGATTTTTTCATTCATCGTCCGGTTATAGTAGGACAGATTATTTTTGCCGTTTTTCTTGGCATACTGCATGGCCGCCCCCGAATAACGGAAGACCGTCTGTGCCGCTTCACCGTCCGCAGGATAAAATGCAACACCGACACTCGCCGTGACATTCAACTCTCTACCTTTAATTTCGTATGGTCTCCTAAACTGCATCATTAAAGCTTCAGCCGTCCAATCCACTTCCGTCGGATCCTTTAAGCCACCGATGAGAACGACAAAGGTATCACCGTCAAACCGCCCAGCCGTATCGCCAAAGCGTAATGTTTGCTGTATACGCTTGGCAAATTCAATTATGAACTGATCCCCGACGCTAAACCCCAAACTGCTATTAATCTTGTTTAAGTTGTCCAAACCGATCGTCAAAACCGCGACGTATTCATTCTCTCTTCTTGCCTCTTTAATCAACTGGTTTAAACGGTCGTTCACCAGAAAACGATTCGGAAAATCGGTCAAGGAATCGTAATTCGATTGATGTTGAAGTTGATCGGAAACCTCACGAATTTTGCGTTTGAGTGTCAAATTCCAAACCAGAAAAACCACCAAAACCATAGCGAAAACAGCAAGATACTGGGCAATTTTCCAATAGCTTATACCTGCGTCAACCTTGACTCCAATCCATTTTTTGAAAATGGCATTTTTCTCTTCCTGGGTAATGGAATCCAACGCCTTTTGAATTGCCGAGCGTAATAGTGGCCAGTCATCCCGAACAGCTACCGAAAGATCGACGCGTTGCTTGAGCTGAACGGCAACCTTGATGTTGGTCAAGCCTTCCTTTCGCATCCAATAACTGACCGTAGCAAGATTACCGACATAAGCGAAAACCTTACCATTCGCAACGGCATTCAAAGCATCCAGATTCTCCTTATACAGAGACTGCTTGATTTCCGGATAACGAACCATGATCTGATTGATAGTTTGAGAATCTTTCTGGTAGGAAACCGTCTTGCCCGCTAATGCCGACAAGTCTTCGACATAACCCACATTATCCCGAGTCACAATGACAATGCCCTGGGAGAGGTAAGGTTTGGTAAATAACAAAAAGTTACGGCGAGCAGGTGTCGTCTGGGCAATGGAAAGAACATCTAATTCCTTTTTTTCCGCTTTTGCCAGAACCGCTGACCATGGCGATGCCGGTATAAGCTTAAAAGTGATGCCTAAACGATCTACGACTAATTTCATGAAATCGGCCGCAATGCCTTCATATTGTCCTTTTGCTCCGATTAACTCAAACGGCGGCCAGCCGAAATCCCCGCCAATACGAATGACGGGATGTTCCGACAGCCATTTTTTTCAGCTTCGGACAGATTCAACTCTTGTTGAACAGGCTCGTCAGCCGCCTTAGAAAGGTTAGAATACAAAACAGAAAAGATTAGGAAAAGCAGTATGAAACTACTCGAGATTTTTAGTCGATCAAAATGAAAGGCTTCTATGATTTTAGTCATCTACATCGATAATCCAGTGGGATAAGGTTTCAAGACTATTATAAAAATAATGATTTAACAATGCCTTTTTAATGGATATGCAAACTAAAGATCGCGACAACAATTAAATCGCATTAAAAGCTCAATTAATCAAGCCGACAAAAGATCCGCTAACGGTTCACCAAACAGGTAACCTTGCAAACTATCGACGGAAAGGTTCTTAACGTAATTATAAACTTCCTCGTCAGCGACAAACTCGGCCACCGTCTGAATATTCAACTTGCCGGCGAAATCCAAAATGGTTTCGGTTATGACCTGTGACGAAGGGTTTTTATGAATATCGCGAATAATAGAACCGTCGATTTTAATGAAATCTACATCCAAACGCATAATATAGGCAAAGTTGGAATAACCGGCTCCAAAATCGTCAATGGCAATTTGCACGCCGTAACGTTTTACCTCTTGAATGAATCGATTGACCACGTCATAGTTCTGTATCCCTTCCGATTCAACGATTTCGAAAATCACGCGCTCTGCAAAGTCGCAATTGCGCACCTTTTCCAGCACCCAGTTACTGATAGACGGGTCGTCGATGTCTTCAATGGACAGATTGATCGAGAACGCATAAGGTTGTTCGGCAAACTTAGCGAATGATTTATCAATCATACGTTTCGTTAACTGCGAATACAGTTTGAGTTTTTTGGCGACATCCAAAAAATAATAAGGCGAAACCACCGTACCGTCGTCTTCAACAATCCTGACCAAACATTCATAACGTTCGATCTCCAAGGTATGCGTATTTACGATTGGCTGATAGAACGGTACCAAACGGTCTTCGTCCATTGCATCGCGCAAGCGCTGAATCCAAATCAAATTCGATTCGTATCCCTGCTTAATATTCAGATCCGGTTTATAAAAAACATAATCTTTATGCTGCTTCTTAGCCATTTTCAGGGCCATATCCGCAGCGATCAACACGTCTTTAACAGGTTCACCAACCTTCAATGACGAGGCCATACCCGCCGTAAGCGTCACATTAATGTGGGCATTGCCGACATCGAATCCTTCGGAAGAAATCTGCAACAATATACCGTAAACAAATCTTTCGAACTCATCTTGATCCCAATCTTGTTGAATAACCAGGGCGTACTCGTCTACCGGCAGCTTGTAAAGAGTGATCGGCATCCCCGTCACTAATTGCTGCAATCGCAAAGCGACTTCTTTAAGCAATTGATCGGCTATTTCATGGCCGTAAAAAGAATTTATTTCATTGAAACTATCGATGTTAAACAATACGATCAACGCTTTATTAACGCTTTTCTCAATATCCGCCAAAAGTTTATTACGGTTTGAAAAGCCGGTCAGACTATCGTGGAATAGGCGATACGTCAGTGTATTGGTTGATTGCACCAACGGAGTGATATCGTAACTGATGTTGACCAGTTCTCGGACTTCTCCCGATTCATCCAAAATAGGAACGATACAGGATTCAAAATGAAGTGATTTCCCTTCCCTTGTGTTAAAAACGATTCGTCCCGTCCAGGTCTTTCCATTTACAACATGTTGCTTAATATCCGGAAACTTCAATTGGGATTCGTCATTCCAACAACAAGTACTTTCTCTTCCGATATACTCCGCTTCGCTATACCCGAGTAACTCACATAAAGCTCTATTCACTTCGGTCACTCGGTCGTTCAAATCGTATTTGCTTACCAAGCTACTGGTATCCAGAGCCTTTTTATAACTGGATAAAAAGGCCATCTGTTCGTGTAAGCTCTGAGTGCGGCTCGCCACCATCGCCGACAAGTTTTGATTATAATGTTCCAATTCTTTGGCAGAACGAGCCAGTTCTTTATTCAATTCATGAACTTGGGTCAAATCGCGAATGCTGACAATAAAACCGGGCTTACCCTCTTCATCCAACAACAACTGAACATTTTTAGATATGTTGACCAGCGAACCGTCTCGACGTTTAAAGGTGGTTTCTTGATCTCGACAAGATCCCTTTTCCAAAACTTCGGCATGACAGGCCGCCAAAATATTCAAATCACCTAAATACTCGGTAATTTCAGTTCCGATCAACTCTTCTTTTTTAAATCCCATTAAGGTGCAAAAGGCAGGATTGGCATAAGAAATTATTAATAAATGATTCAGCGTGAACACACCATCCGGAAACGCCTCGATGATGTGTTTCAACAAGGAGAACCCATGACTCTGCTGCGTGTTATGTTCTAACTGTATTGGATTCGTCATTCAGAATAATATTCCAGATTAAGAGATTCACAAAACTGCGTTTCAGCCATTCTACCTAAAAACCGCTAAATCAAAAAAAAAGTATGATAGATACTATATATGAATCCCATAAAATATGTAATGGCATTCCACTCAATCCATTCTACTTTTCACTGTTCAAACGCTAAAAATCGGCCACTAAACCATACGATGAATCTTGCCAAATACTAAAATAATGAGCCAGGCAAGCCGAGTAAGTTTTTCCGAATCATCATTAAGCTAAGCGCAACATCCGCTCAACCGCTTTAATTAAGACATCATGCGACACAATAAGTAATAGTGAGACTGTTTGATTAATTTAAAATATCCTGTTAATTATTAACAGGATATTTAGACAGTGTTGAAAAAACTGGTTAAGTTTTAACAATTTCTTGAAAGATACCTTGGTGTAATAAATTATCGACATTAAGCACAATAATCATATTTTCACCAATGCTAGCCAACCCTTGAATAAACTCGTCACTGATGCGATCACCGGACTGGAATGATGGAGCGGCCTGCAAGTTTTCAAGATCAATATCTTCAACATCACTCACACCATCAACCACGAGACCTACGATTTTTTGTCGATTTTCAGCAACGTCGTTACTTTCCATTTTAGTAATAATAACGACCGTACTATCATCATAGGTTGCTTCGCCAATTTGAAACCGTTGACGCAAATCCACAATAGGCACCACTGAACCGCGCATATTAATCACGCCTTTCACATAATCAGGCACACTAGGTAACTTTGTGGTTTTTTCCCAGCCTCTAATTTCCTGAACACGCAGGATATCGATTCCATACGTTTCGGAAGCCAGTGAAAAGGTCAAATACTGTCCTAAATGATTGTCCTCTTTCCGACTTCCTGATTCCGGCTCGAACTGAGCTCTTTGTTCAATCGCATCCATTAGAAATTACTCCACTCACCCGAGTCATTGCCCATGTTTGAAGTCGACATTGCACCTTCATTCAAAACCGCCTTAGGTTGCGATTTATGTGTAGGCAGAGCAGCAACAGGAGTTCTATTTTCAGGAGCCTTCAGACTCAGCGAAGCGTTATCTCTTCCTGTTTTAAAAAACGCCATATCCTGACGCAATACATTCGATTGCTCACTCATGCTTTCTGCCGCTGCCGTTGTTTCTTCAACCAAAGCCGCATTTTGCTGGGTAACTTGGTCAATCTGATTAATTGCAACATGAACTTGAGCCACCCCATTTGCCTGTTCTGCAGAGGCAGATGCAATTTGCTGAACCATTTGCGTGACGGCATCGATGGATTCATTAATGGCGTTAAGCATTTCACCTGACTGCGACGCCAACTGTGTACCTTGGCCGATACGACTCACACTTTCATCAATCAAAGTTTTAATATCTTTGGCTGCTTCAGCTGACTTTTGTGCCAAAGCCCGGACTTCGCCGGCAACCACAGCAAAACCACGACCATGATCTCCAGCTCGTGCGGCCTCAACTGCCGCATTCAACGCCAACAGGTTAGTCTGGAAAGCAATGCCGTCAATCAACGTAACAATATCCGCAATTTTATGACTAGACTCTTGAATCGCATTCATTGCTTCAATCGTCTTATGCATGATTCCGCTACCCTCATTAGCTTGATTTTGAGCACTTTTTGCAACATCGGCAGCTCGTTGGGAATTTTCAGTATTCGATTCTACCGCCGAGTTCATCTCATTCATTGTAGAAGAGGTTTCTTCCAGCGCTGCCGCCTGTTCTTGAACTCGTTGACTCAAATCAGAAGAACCTCTGGATACCTCTTCGGCCGCGCTATTTACAATATTAGATGCCGCTACCGCTTTTGAAACAACCTCGATCAACTTCTGTGCAGAAGTGTTGACAGCCTGCTTCAAGGTTTCTAGATCGCCACGATATTGAACATTGATAATATTGGTCAAATCTCCTTCCGATTGCGCTACTACCACGCGAATGATTTCTGCCATTGCGCTGTCTAAATCCTGCATTGAACTATTAATACGCTGCTTCATCAAATCCAGTTCACCACGGGCATCAACCGTTACACGTTCTTGGAAACGTCCATCCTGCATTGCCCCCATCACATTATTGATGTTGGCAATAACTTCATTGATTGCACTCATCGCTTCCGAAGTATTAACAAGCATCGTTCTGTATTCGCCTTGTGCCTGAGTATTCACGTCAACATCAAACTGACCTTCATACAGAGACTTCATCACACGACCTAACTCAGTCATGATATTCGTGACATTGTCGGCACTGGTATTGATACCTTCTTTAAGCTTATTTAAATCACCGACATATTCACGAGTAATGCGTTGCGAAAAATCACCCTGCGCCAAAGCGCCAATGGTATTGTTAGAATCCGCAATGGCGTTTTCCATACTTTTCAGCAAACTATTCAGCGCTTCAACTGACATACCGATTTCGTCGCGGTTCAATACTTCAACCTGCTTATCAAACTGACCGGTTTGCACTACTTCCTGCATAGCTTGCTGCATAGCCACTACGGGACGTACCACTACACGCATGATCCACATAAAGAATCCACCGCCTACAATCAAGGAAACAACCAGAATAACCAGTGTAATCGTCTTTGCAAATTGACCTGCGGCACTCCCCTCATCTGAAGATTTTTTACTCAGCTCATTTTGGAAATTAGCAAACTCTCTCAGTGCATCACGGTAAACTTTGCTAGCTTCACGCGATTCACGAGACAGTAAATTCTCTTTTGCAGCTTCTATTTTTCCTGAACTCACCAAATCGACTATCTCATTCACCCTGGCGCTTTGCGGCTTACGTGCTTGATTCGTTTTTTCTAAAAACGCTCGCCCTTCCGGTGACTTGATAGTCTCATCTAAATATTTATAAGATTCGGTATTGGCACTACGACTTCTTTTAATGCGATTGATTATGCTATCGCGCACCTCCTGTGAATTTGCCAATATTAATTGTGATAGGTCACGTTCCACTCCAGCACGCCGTTGATCGATTCCCAACAATGCAACCACCTTGGGAACGCGATCATCCACCACGACATCCATTGAGTTATTAATTTTGTCGATCTGCATTAGTGAGACAACCCCCAATATAATCGACATCAATATCAACATTGAAAATGCCAAAACCAATCTAAGTTTGACTGTCATAACAGCTCCTTAATTTAATAATTTTTAACTAAATCTTTTCTTTATCGAACAATCCAACCAGTAGTTTTTACTAATTCATCAAAAAATTAATCGGTTTTAAAAAATGTTTACGGTCTATCCGTCCGGCCTATGTCTTGAAAGGAGGTAAATATCAGACTAATAACTAAACATGTAATAAAAGGTACCTTTGCTTAAAGAAACCTAAAACTAAACGCGAAAAACTTCTTTTAAAACCCATTTATTTTCAAACTAATGTTGAAACGGAAACAGAATCGCCAGAGCAATCCAAACACTATGAAATCTTTTTGAAGCTAAAAATTAAATTGAAGGCACAAAGTGCGAGAAGTGAATTTTAATAAGGCATAGGAAACTACATCAAATAGCTTGACCATAGCACGTTATTATTTGGCAACCGGCTATCTTAAAAACCCTGATTAAACAGTACCCTCAAGACCCTTGGCTTTCCGTCCTTGCTTCACAACAAGTTTGGCACAACAAATTTAAGGGGCGAAATATACATAAACAGTAGGGTTTTGGTCAATGTTTTTTAGTATAAAAATGTTCTTTTTCATTAAAGAAACTTATTAACCAGGGATAAGTACTTATAAATTGGCAGGGAAACAGAACAGAGAGTTCAATAGAAACATAAATTCAATTATCGTTGATTTTTACCTTTAACTTGCCAATAGCTCGCAAACAGAGAACCCGATAGATTATGCCAAATACTAAACAATGCACCCGGCAAAGCACTGGCGGCGGAAAAATATTTAAGCGCCAAGGCGACACTTAAACCGGAGTTTTGCATACCGACTTCAATCGCAACCGTCCGTGCAATCTGCGAATCGTATCCCAGCTTACGGCTGATCCAATACCCACTGAATAATCCGAACAAATTATGTAAAACGACCGCAGCCATTAGACTCACGGCAATCGCGGCTAAATTGGCTTGATTGAGACCGACCACAATCGCAATAATCAGGACGATTGCCGACATCGACAGCATTGGAAACAGTTGATTCAAAAATTGCATTCGTTGACCTAACCAATGATTAACCAGCATTCCGATACTTAACGGCACGACAATCAACTTAAATAAACTGAGCATCATCGCGCCGACAGGCACATGAACGCCCTGTCCAAGATACAACCAAGTCAATGCCGGTAACATCACCACCGCCAGTAGAGTCGAAATCATGGTCATACTTACCGACAAAGCAACGTTGCCGTTAGCCAAATAGGTCATTACATTCGATGCGGTTCCTCCCGCCGTAGCGCCGACCAACATCATGCCGACCGTCAGTTCAGTTGATAGGTCAAACAATCTTGAGATCAAAAAGGCAGCCAAGGGCATAACCAAAAATTGAATTGTAACCCCAATACCGACTACTCGCTTCAGCCGCCAAACCGATTGAAAATCCTGCCAACGTAAGGTAAACCCCATTCCCAACATGACTGCCATTAATAACGGAACGATCCACCCTTTCAGATCCGCGAACACTTGCGGAGAATAAAATGCAATGATAGAGAACAGCAGAGCCCATAAGGGAAAAAGAATTGTAATTCGTTGCACAGTACCAGTCCTCAAAACGGAATTAAAAAACCCAACAAGTCTGTTGGGTTTTAGTTGGGTTTTAACTTGCTTATCGAAGATTAGAATTGGATATAGCTTGAGACCAAAGCGGAGATCAAACCGATCAGGCCGCCGAACACACCACCCCAGACTACCAGCCAACCTAGATGCTCTTTAATCATCTGTTGTACCATTTGCTTGACCAGTTGCGGCGTCAATTCCGCTAGGCGGGCATCGATAATCTCTTCGATTTTTGCTTGAATGTCGGACATCACATCCGGCTGATCTACCTCGTCTTGCAACAACTTTAGAAATTTTTCGTCTTCCGTCATTTCGATCAATGCGGTTTTCATATTGCTGACAAACGGTTCTTTAAGCGGATTCAAGGCATCCGCCCCGCCAAACATTCCCAACATGCTTCCAAATGACGAATTCATGATTACTTGCACCAACTTATCGAAAGCCGGCGTCAGATCAACCTTCTCGATAACTGGAGAAAGTTTCAGGTGGGTATGAAGTTGCGGCTGTCCGCTGACAAAACGGTCAATGTTTTCCTGGTTGAAAAACTGTTGCATCATCAATTCTCTAATCGCCGTTTTAAACGCTTCGAAACGATTGGGAATAACACCGGAACCATACAGCCCGGGGACTTTCTCAAACAACATGTAAATCGCCAACCAGTTCGTCAACGCGCCCGACAAAGCGAACAAGCCTGTCCAAAACATCAGTGAATTCGAAAATAAGATACCGGCCAGAAGTAAAACACTCGCCAGCAAATTGGTAATCAAACTTTTATTCATTACAAAGTTCCATTAAAAATGATTCATCTACCACTTTGAAAGAGATTAAACCGCACAGAAATAACCCCGTCCGATAATTTAACGGGGTTCAAGAATAACGCCGATTGTTCGTATCGGTTAACGGCTTTCCGCAATGGCAAATGCGACAGCATGCGTTTTCTCGTCGCTAACGCTGACCTGCCAATGCGTGATACCCAGCCTTTTTGCAGTTTGTTGGGCGACGCCATCCAACTCCAAGTACGGTTGTCCGCTAGGAGCGTTTTTGATGGTCATATCATGAAACGACACACCTTGGGCAATACCGGTACCCAGCGCCTTCGAAACCGCTTCCTTTAATGCCCATCGCTTTGCCAGATAACGCTCCGGAAAACGATGCTGACTAAAACGCTGCCACTCCTGTTCGGAGAGTAAGCGCCGAGCAAACGCTTCGCCTTGGCGTTGATACACTTTGGCGATACGATCGACATCAACGATATCGGTTCCGATTCCAACAATCACGCTCAATACCTAATCGTTCAAATACGCTTGCTGACGCGCTTCTACCATCAGACGTTTCATTTCGCGAATGGCTTCCGGCAATCCTGAAAATACCGCTTGCGCAATGATGGCATGCCCGATATTCAACTCTTCAATCTCTTTGATAGCGGCAATCGCCTGTACGTTATGATAGTGCAAACCGTGTCCGGCATTAACCACCAAGCCCAAACGGGTCGCATATTCCGCAGCATGGCGGATACGTTGCAACTCTTCGGCGACTTCGTTCGGTTTTTCCAATTCTGCATACGTTCCGGTATGCAGTTCGATGACCGGCGCTCCGACTTCTTTGGCCGCTTCGATCTGTCTTTCGTCCGGATCGATAAACAATGACACTCGGCATCCGGCTTCGGCAAGACGGCTGCAAACTTCGGTCAACCACTCTTTTTGCCCGGCGACATCCAAACCGCCCTCGGTCGTCAACTCTTCGCGCTTTTCCGGAACCAAACACACGTCTTCCGGTTCATATTGGCAGGCGATATTGACCATCTCTTCGGTCGCCGCCATTTCCAAATTCACTTTGGTCTGACGCATTGCCGAAATCTTCGCTACGTCTTCGTCCTGAATATGACGGCGATCTTCGCGAAGATGCAAAGTGATACTGTCGGCTCCGGCCATTTCTGCATCCAGTGCAGCCTTGATAGGATCGGGATAGCGTGTACCTCTGGCTTGTCTTAAGGTGGCCACGTGATCAATATTCAATCCTAAAAAAATAGGCGACATAAAATTTTCTCCAAAACGATAATAACAATAGGTAACTAAACCGACCGCCAATCAGCGAAACAACTGACGGGCCAGAATCGGTTTGGAACCCAAATACAATTTTAATACATGACGCAATAAACGCTTCCATACAGGAAGGCATTGTTCGCAAAACTGCAAACGCGACAATTTCAATAAACACTCACCGGAAATCAAGACACCGTTTCCGCTAACTTCTTCATCGCTGGTAGGGTAAGCCCCCATTTCCGGATAGAAAAGATAGTTCAAATCAGGTTGAATCGGATTATGCTGAGCGTCGGACTCGCAATTCAAATTCAACCCCATCGCTTCCAGCAATTGAAACTCGAACTGGCGTAACACCCAAGCCTGCTCAATTCTATTTTGACTGCGCAATAACGCAAACAGTGCCTGTTCGTAATGATCGAATAACGTATCCACCGCCACGCCGTTATAGAGCAGACGATAAAGGATTTCATTCAAATACAAACCGCAAAAACTGCTTTCGGCTTCCAGAGGAAACCGTAAGGTATCAGCCTCAAAAGCCCTTAAAGAAACCAAGTCGGAAGACGCATTGGGCTTTTCCCGCCACTCCACCAAGAGTTTTTGAAAAGGTTGTAAAATCGCCCCTTTAGAGGCCGAACGTTTAGTTTTGCTTCGCGCGCCCTTAATGACGGCATTAAGCTTGCCGTGATCCGGCGTTAGCAATGTCGCTATGACACTGGTTTCGCGATAAGGACGGCTATGTAAAATATAAGCGGGCTGGCAAACGTCCATCTGTCCGATCTGCGGAATGAATTGAATTAACGACTGTAATCGTCGTTATACCCTAAACTGGCCAAGGCTCGTGCATCGTCGGACCAGTTCTCTTTTACCTTAACCCACAATTCCAAGTGAACACGACTGTCCATTAAGGCAATCAAGTCTTTACGGGCCTGGGTTCCCATTTTCTTGATCACTTCGCCCTTGTTACCGATAACGATTTTCTTTTGCCCCGGACGTTCCACCAGAATCAGAGCATGAATCACCCAACGTTCTTCCTGCTCGTCATATTTAAATTCTTCGATTTCAACCGTCGCACCATAAGGCACTTCTTCACCCAAAGTACGCATTAACTTTTCTCGGATTATCTCGGAAGCCAAGAAACGGGTCGAGCGGTCGGTGATATCGTCCTCCGGAAAGATTGCAGGCTGCTGCGGAATGAACTTCAAAACCTCGGCCACAATTCGATCCAGACCATTCTTTTGATAAGCGGAAACCGGAATCAACGTGACCATGTCGACTTTCTCGCCGATCATCTGTAAGAACGGGAATAATTCTTCCTTTTTCTTAATCTTGTCGATTTTATTAACGACGACGATCACCGGAACATTCACGTTTTTAAGTTTATTGGCAACCGCCTGATCTTCCTGCGACCAACGTCCCGCCTCAACCACAAACAAAATCACGTCAACATCGGCAAACGCACTGTTGGCAGTACGATTCATGTAATCGTTGATACTCTTCTGTCCGCCCAGGTGCATACCCGGAGTATCGACGTACACGATCTGATAAGTATCCGTGGTATGAATTCCGTGAATACGATGACGTGTAGTTTGAGGTTTGTGTGACGTAATGCTCAGTTTCTGTCCGAGCAGCTCGTTCATGATGGTGGATTTGCCCACATTAGGGCGTCCGATAACGGCAGCAAAACCGGATTGAAAATCGGTTTGGCTTGGCTCAGTCAATTGATCTGAACTCTGGTTTAAATCCGAAATATCCATTTTAAATGCCTTCTATAACAACGTATGTATTTGATGTGCATGAAAAACCTGTCACAAAAGCAGGCAATTCACGTCTTGAACTGAATAGGATTACTGTAAAAATTATTGATTTTCCAACGCTTCCAAAGCGATTTCCGCCGCTTTTTGTTCCGCTTTACGACGACTGGATGCCGTGGCTTCAAATTTGGTATTTAACTTGGCCACATAACAAGACACAGTGAAATCTTGTGCATGTGCCGCACCGTTGACGCTGATAATGCTGTATTCGGGAAGCGGTTCCTGTCTTGACTGCAACCACTCCTGCAAACGCGTTTTCGGGTCCTTGCCGATCTTACTCGGATCCAGCTCCTGAAGACGTTTTTCATAAAAACGATTCACCAACTCGCGACAAGCATCCAATCCGCCGTCTTCATAAACCGCGGCGATGATCGCTTCGACACTGTCGGCAATAATCGAATTG
This sequence comes from Thiomicrorhabdus sp., assembly GCF_041583835.1. Lineage (GTDB taxonomy): Bacteria > Pseudomonadota > Gammaproteobacteria > Thiomicrospirales > Thiomicrospiraceae > Thiomicrorhabdus. The sequence continues at coordinate 91,238 of NZ_JBFHFC010000006.1, forward strand.
CGACGGAAACCGCCACTTTTCAATTCGCCGGGACCCAATACCAGATAATCGCTAAGCTCGTATTCTTTACCGATGACCGCCAACGTATCACCTTTCACCAGGTGCGCGCGAACCCGGCTCATATCTCCTTCCGGTAGCTTGGTGAATTGATGGAATAACACATCCGCAATCATAAAGTTAACCAGGCTATCACCCAAAAACTCTAAACGTTCATTGTTTTTCGCACCCACGCTACGGTGAGTCAATGCGTTTTGCAAAAACTCGATGTTATTGAATTGATAACCCAGTTTTTTTGACAATTGTTGAAGTTTTGACTGACGCTCTACACTCAATGAAGCAGATTGATCTTTCATAATCACTCAATCCCTTTCCCAAGTCGATTCAGGTGGATGCCGTTGTCCCAGTTCATCCAAATACCAAACGCTCGACCTTTTAAGTTTTTCTCAGGTACAAAGCCCCAGAAACGACTGTCGTTACTGTGATCGCGATTATCGCCCATAACGAAATAATGCCCTTCGGGAACCGTAATGGTATCCATGTCATGACTGACCTTATCCATATCGTGCAATACCTGATAATGATGACCGTTATCCATGGTTTCAATCACAATATTGGCACCGTTCATCACTGCACCGGAATCATTGCCTAGATACTTACCGTCCGTTTGTTGACCAATCGGCTTACCGTTTACAAACACCGTGCGTTCGATATAAGTAATCTTATCGCCCGGCAGACCGATAATGCGTTTGATGTAATCGACATCCGGATCTTTAGGGTAACTGAAAACAACCACATCACCACGTTGCGGTTCGCCAATCGGAATGATTTTAGTCTGGGTAACAGGCAACTTAATCCCGTACGAGAACTTGCTGACCGCAATAAAATCACCGATTTCCAGTGTCGGATACATAGAACCGGACGGAATTCTAAACGGCTCGATTACAAACGAACGCAGAATCAAAACCACCAGAAAAACTGGAAACAACGAACGGGAATACTCGATCAACAACGGTTCTCTTTCCGTCGTCAAAGCACCTTCACGCTTAGGGCGCCAAACGAGTCGATCCACATAAACAATCACACCGGTCACCGCAGTAACGATGACTAAAATCAACTCAAAACTCATTAGGACTCCCCTCCTGTATCCAGAATAGCCAAGAACGCTTCTTGCGGTAATTCAACACTACCGATCGACTTCATGCGCTTCTTACCTTCTTTCTGTTTTTGTAATAATTTCTTCTTACGCGAGACGTCCCCACCGTAACACTTCGCCGTTACATTTTTACGCAATGCCTTAACATTCGTACGCCCGATGATTTTAGCACCAATCGCCGCTTGAATCGCCACATCGAACATTTGACGCGGGATGACTTCTCGTAATTTCTCGATAATCACCTTACCGCGTTGAACGGCAAAGTTACGGTGAACGATAACCGCTAAAGCGTCCACTGGCTCACCGTTAATCAAGAAGTCCATTCTAACCAGGTCGTCCGCCTGGAAGCGTTTGAATTCATAATCCATCGAAGCGTAACCGCGGCTACAGGATTTTAAACGATCAAAGAAATCCAAGACAACTTCGTTCAACGGCAGTTCGTAGTTAATGGAAACCTGACCACCTGAATATTGCATATCCTTTTGCACACCGCGTTTTTCAATACACAGTTTCATCACCGCACCGACATACTCCTGCGGTACAAGGATATTCGCCTGAATAATCGGCTCTCGAATTTCTGCAATGATACTCGGATCCGGCAGTTCGGACGGATTATCAATTTTAAGCGTCTCACCCTTCTTGGTCAGCAACTCATAAACTACCGTCGGCGCCGTCGTGATCAGATCCAGATCATACTCACGTTCCAAACGCTCCTGGATGATCTCCATGTGCAACATGCCCAGGAAACCACAACGGAAACCGAAACCTAAGGCTTCCGAAGTTTCCGGTTCAAAGTGAAGCGCGGCGTCGTTCAATCGAAGTTTACGTAAAGCTTCGCGTAGATCTTCATAGTCTTCGGAACTGATCGGGAACAATCCTGCAAAAACGCGTGGTTGTGCAGGTTTGAAGCCCGGTAACGGCTCGACTTCCGGTCTTGCCGCATCCGCTAGAGTATCACCGACCGGTGCACCGTCGATATCCTTAATACCCGAAATGACATACCCTACTTCTCCGGCCGACAAAAACGGCTTGGAAGTGCGTTTAGGTGTAAAAATCCCAACATCATCAACCAAATATTCTTCTTTGGTCGACATTACTTTCATTTTGGTTTTCTTACCGATCTTACCGTCAATGACTCGAACCAATGAGACGACCCCCAGATAGTTATCGAACCAAGAATCGATAATCAACGCTTTTAAAGGGGCATCCGGATCACCTTCCGGTGGCGGAATTTTGCTGACGATCTCTTCCAACGTCTCTTCGATCCCAATCCCCGCTTTCGCACTGGCACGCACGGCATCGACGGCTTCAATACCGATAATCTCTTCAACCTCTTCGATGACTCTCTCCGGATCGGCTGCCGGCAAATCGATCTTATTCAGCACCACCAACACTTCCAGACCTTGTTCGATTGCGGTATAACAGTTGGCGACCGTCTGAGCTTCAACACCTTGCGAAGCATCTACGACTAACAAAGCCCCTTCACAAGCGGCCAATGAACGCGATACTTCATAAGAGAAGTCAACGTGGCCGGGCGTATCGATGAAATTCAACTGATAGGTATTGCCGTCTTTAGCTTTGTAATTGAGCGTTACACTCTGCGCCTTGATGGTAATGCCGCGCTCGCGTTCGATATCCATTGAATCCAAGACCTGAGCGGACATTTCCCGATCAGTCAATCCACCGCACAAATGAATAAAGCGATCGGCAATGGTCGATTTACCATGATCGATATGAGCGATAATTGAAAAATTTCGAATCAATTTTAAGGCGTCTGACATTTAAGCTCCAACAATAAACAAGGTGCGCTATCCTCTAAATCCATTCTCGGTATTTAGGAATTTTATGCTACAAAAAAAGGGGCTGGCAGCCCCTTTCTCCTCTTCACTTTGTGTACTATTCAGATTAAAAAGTGGAGAGGATACGGTTCAAAATCTAATGGTAGCGTATTTTACGATAAATTCGCCCTTTACGCAGAGATAAATCACATAGATTTCAAGCCTTTCATCTCCATTTAACGCCGACTTTATTTACCGACGACCAACGGTAAAAACAGTGAGCGTTTATTGCGCACCACTCTTACCGGTAAAGATCGGCCGGCAGGCGCCTGCTTTAGAATCTGGCGCAAAGAATCGACATTCTTGACCGGTTGGAAATCGATGGTGACGATAATATCGCCCGGACGAATTCCCGCCTTGCTGGCCGCACCGTCACTGACGGAAAGTACTTTGACGCCGAATGGAATATTCAAAGCCTCAAGCTCGTCTTTTTCCAACGCTTCGACCACGGCACCCAAACGGTCATCCTGGAAGGCACCGCCATCCGCAGAAGCCACTTGCTCGGCCTTATCAAGTTCGGTCAATTTAACGGTAACCGTTACCTCTTTACCTTGACGCAACAACAACACTTTAATAGGTGTATCAATCTTGGCTACGCCCACCAAAGGCGGCAAGTCTGCAGATTTCTTAACTTTTTGGCCGTTAAATTCCAGAATAATATCTCCCGCACGAATACCGGCACGTTCTGCAGGCGTATCCGGATAGGTCTCGCCAACCAACGCGCCCGTCGGCACTTCCATCCCGAACGACTTGGATAAATCGCTGGTGACTTCTTGAACCTGAACCCCCAAGAAACCGCGCGCAACCTTACCGCTGTCTTTCAACTGCGCGGCTACGTTCATCGCGATATCGATCGGAATCGAGAAAGACAAGCCCATGGAACCGCCGTTTTTGCTGTATATCTGAGAGTTGATTCCCACAACCTCTCCGTTCAGATTAAACAACGGACCGCCAGAGTTACCAGGGTTAATGGACACATCGGTCTGAATAAACGGTACATAGGTATCGTCCGGCAACGAACGTCCGATCGCGCTGACAATACCGTGAGTCACCGTATAATCCAAACCGAACGGTTCACCAATCGCAAGCACCCACTGCCCAACCTTCAAATCTTTCGATGCACCGATTTTTGCAACCGGCAAATTATCCGCATCGATTTTCAATAAAGCGACGTCGCTTTTCGGATCGGTTCCAATAACCTTCGCTTTAAGCTCCTTACGGTCACGCATACGTACGACAATGTCATCCGCACCGTCGACCACGTGGTTGTTAGTCAAAATATATCCGTCTTTACTGATGATAAAACCGGAACCCAAAGAGTGCACTTCCTGTTGCGGCATCTGTTGCGGCAACGCTTCCTGTCTATCCCCGCCCGGAGCGCCTTGCCCCATACCCGGAATTCCGAAGAAGTAACGCAACAAGTCTTCAGGCATTCCCTGGAACTGCGGAGGTCTTGCCTGCTTTACTTTTTTAGTGGTGCTGATATTAACGACAACCGGACTATTATCCGCCGCTAATTGAGAGAAATCCGGCAATCCATAATATTGCGCCGTCTTATCAACCGTGTTCTCTTTAACTTGCGGTTCATTGCTCGACATCGCATAGGGTGCTTGAACCATAAACAGAAGACCTGTCATCACCCAGGCTAAAAAATAAACTTTTTTCATATTCCCTACCTTATCCATAAACCTAAGAAAATTTAATCGTACAAGAAAAAATCTCATAAAACTCTTAAAAAACACTTGAGAGATATTGTTCTTATTTTAAGATTTTTGCCAACACAGGGAGTGTCGGCTTATAGAAGTGACGCGTAAACAACCAGCCTGAAAACAGACCGAACAGGCCGCCTAAAATTGACACTAAGTCCGCCTGTTCCCCGTCAATTCCAAACCATGCCTGCCCCAATGCCTTAAACACAATTGCAAACAGAAACAAACCGACTAACGGCAATCCATAAGCCATAAACGAATACTTGACCAACTTGGACTCATCCAAACTTAACTCAACCTGATCGCCTACTTCGGCCTGTAACGTATTCAACACCCTCAAAGGCTTTTTGCTGGTCGAAGAAAACAGCTTGGACAACGCCGCCGTACCGCAACCGGATTCCGATTGGCAACCTCCGCAACCGCTTTGCTGTGCGGTTTCGATCAACACAAACGGTTCCTCAACTGCAACCACACGCCCTTGTGTGATTAATAAATTGTCTTCATTAACACTCATAACCTATAAAACCTTGCATTTCGAGGATGGTAAACTACTATAAAGATTCGCTTAACCCCGGTATTTCCCTATAATATGCTACCCATTATGCATGGATTCAAGGGCTCTCGCCAAACAACGTCAAAAAAACACGTCGGCCCTTAAACCACCAACAACACCACAAAGGGATTCGAGTGATCAACTCAAAAAGTTTAAAAACAGACATTTTAATCATCGGCAGCGGAATCGCCGGATTATCGATCGCCCTGAAACTAGCTAACAAACACCATGTCACGGTATTGGCCAAGGCCTCCTTATCCGAAGGCAGCACTAATTATGCGCAAGGCGGAATCGCCGCCGTACTCGACCCGTTTGACAGCATCGAATCCCACATCGAGGACACCAAAGAAGCCGGTGCCGGCCTGTGCGACACGGAAGCCGTAGAATTGGTCGCTACTCATGCCGCAAAGTCAATCAAAGAACTCATCGAACTCGGGGTTCCCTTTAGTAAATGCGAAGGCGACCAGTGTACTTACCCGTTCCATCTGACGAAAGAAGGCGGCCATAGCCATCGCCGGGTCATCCATGCAGCCGACCATACGGGACACTCGATCAGCGAAACCCTAATCAATAAAGTCGAAAGTCATCCGAATATCACCCTGTTGCCGGAACACATCTCCATCGATTTGATTCTGAATAAGCAGAATACCCGCTGCATCGGTGCTTACGTACTCAATAAAGCCGACGATACCGTCTACGACATTTGGGCCGACTTTACCGTTTTGGCAACCGGCGGTGCCAGTAAAGCTTACCTGTACACCAGCAACCCGGACACCTCAACCGGTGACGGCATTGCGATGGCCTGGCGCGCAGGGTGTTCAATCGGCAACATGGAATTTAACCAGTTTCACCCGACCTGTTTATATCACCCGCAAGACCGTTCGTTTTTAATCAGCGAAGCCGTGCGCGGTGAAGGCGGCATCCTTCGCCTTCCTGACGGAACGGCATTTATGGAAAGCTATGATTCTCGTAGGGATTTGGCGCCCAGAGACATTGTTGCCCGCGCCATTGACCAGGAAATGAAAAAGCACGGTTTGGATTGCGTCTATTTAGATATCACGCATAAGTCGCTCGACTTCATTCAAGAGCACTTTCCAACCATCTACGAACGTTGTCTTAAGGTGGGAATCGACATCAGCCGCGAACAAATCCCGGTCGTACCGGCCGCCCACTATACGTGCGGCGGCGTAGTAACCAACCTGCACGGCGAAACAGACCTCCCCGGCCTTTACGCCATCGGCGAAACCGCCTATACCGGATTGCACGGTGCAAACCGTCTTGCCAGCAACTCGCTGGTTGAGGGCTTGGTTTTTGCAGACATGGCAACCCAGAGTATAGAGCAAGCCTATTGCAATAGCTTCGACAACAATGAAGCGCCAACCCCTTGGGATAGCAGCGAAGTGACCGATCCTAAAGAAAAAATACTGGTCGCTCACGACTGGGACGAATTGCGTCGCGTCATGTGGGATTACGTCGGTATCGTGCGTACCAACAAACGATTAAAACGCGCCCGCCAACGAATTCGCAATCTTCAAAAAGAGATCAACGAGTATTATCACGAGCACACCGTACATAGCGACTTATTGGAACTCAGAAATTTGGCATTGGTCGCGGAACTAATGGTAAAAAGCGCTCAGAAACGTAAAGAAAGCCGCGGACTTCACTACAATTTAGATTATCCCTACACTCTAAAGAAATCCAAACCGACCATCCTAAAGCATAAAAACAAAAAACGTTAAGTTGACTGTTCGGGAATTCGGCAATTACCGATCCCGAAAACAGAATAAAAAAAGCAGGATTTAATCCTGCTTTTTAATGTTAGCTTAGAATACGATCCAGCCTTTTATCAGCCGTTACCGACCGACATATCGTCCTGATTAATAACTTGTTCAATCAACCCTTCCGAAGCCAACTTATCGATATCGATCAGAATCACCATACTGCTTTTCGGCTTTTTCTCTCGCTCTTGAGACTCTCCCGCCATGTTGCTCTGCCCTTGATCGCTAAACAGAGTACCCAGCCCTAAAATAAACTGATTCTCGACCGAAGTCGCGACATCCGGTGCCGGCTGTAAATTTGCCATATCGATCTGTTGGACGTCGGAAACTGCATCCACTACTAAACCGACGACGCGCTCTCCCAACGAGGTGAAAACATGGACTACAACAACGACCGTTGTGGCGTTATAACTGGAATCCAAACGGAATTTTTCCCTCAAATCGATAATTGGCACCACACTTCCGCGTAAATCGACCACTCCTTTTACAAAAGGAGGTACATTCGGTAACGGAGTCGGTTTCTCCCACCCTCTTATCTCTTGAACACGAAGAATCTCTACCGCATATTCTTCCTGCCCCAAACGGAAAGTTAAAAACTCTTTTTTCGATTCAGACACAATGGATCTCCAATTCGATCTGCAAACCAGTACATATTACTTACATTAGTAATAAGGATTATGGACTATAACGCCTTATAAGTGAATTGAAAATACTACCCACTCAACGTCAAAATTTCAAATTGTTTCCTAAAACTGCAATGAAATGCTTACCGCCCTACAAACCACCCCGGCATTTTGCGATTTGTCGAGACTAGGGTATCATTTGTGCAAATTTGAAATTGAGGATAAAAAATGACGTCTGCTAATGAACTGCTTGATCCGGTTTGGCAAAACTTTATGGTCGAACAAGGGGCTCAATTCGCCGAGAAAGGAACCATCAAAACATTTGGTCACGCCGATCTTGAACGCTACTTAATCAAGCACGGTCCTGTTGTTACCAGTCTTGCCCACCAAGCTCTATTAAAAGTCAGCGGCAGTGACGCCAACACCTTTCTTCAAGGACAATTAACCAGCGACATCAACGATGTCAGCGCCAATAAAGCTCAACTATCGTCTTACTGCGATCCTAAAGGCAATGTGTTGGCAATATTCCTGATCTTCAAATATCAAGGTGATTTTTATCTGAGTTTCGACGGCTCTCTAAAGGAAACCATTCAGAAACGACTAAGCATGTTTGTATTGAGATCGGATGTCCAGATCACCAATGCCGGCCAAGAATTGATCCATATCGGTTTCGGTGGCGAATTCGGCGACTTGGATATCCAACGCCGCCTGGAAACCAAAGTAAAAGCGGTCTATGAATCCGGTCACGTAGAAGCTGAAGGCATGGAAGATGTCTTTGTCGTAAAAGTGCCGGGACCATACCACAAATACGACCTTTTCGGACCGGTTGAGCAAATCAAACAGGCTTGGTTGAAATTACGCGATAACAGCGATTTAACCAATACCCAAGATTGGAACTTGTTAAATATTGCTGCCGGGATTCCTGAAATCACGGCGGCCAACGCCGGTACATTCACCGCACAATTCCTTAATCTGGACAAATTGGAAGCGATCAACTTCAAAAAAGGCTGTTTTCCAGGACAAGAAATCATCGCCCGTATTCATTACCGCGGCAAAGTCACCAAGCGTATGTTACGCATACGTCTAGAAGAGACCGTCGATTTAGCACCGGGCGACACCTTGACCTTACATGACAATTCCGGAAAAAATCACAATCTGGAAGTCATCAACTCCAATCCGGACATTCTCGGCGGCACACGCTGTCTAGCGGTCGGAACCCTGAAATCACTCGGCAATGTCGAAGGCAATTTAATGAGCGAATCCGGTCAACTGGCTACAATCGAACCTCTGCCATACAGCATTACCGACGACGAATAAATCGAAAATCAAAACCGTACTTCAGCCATAAAAAAACCCGCTTAAAGCGGGTTTTTTTATAACGTATGCAAACCGATTATTGATTTGGTCGCATATGCGGGAACAACAATACGTCACGAATCGAAGGTTTGTTGGTAAACAACATCACCAAACGATCGATCCCGATCCCTTCACCGGCTGTCGGCGGCATACCGTGTTCAAGCGCAGTAATGTAGTCTTCGTCGTAATGCATCGCTTCATCGTCACCGGCATCCTTAGCTTCAACCTGAGCTTTAAAACGCTCGGCCTGATCTTCGGCGTCGTTCAACTCGTTGAAACCGTTCGCCAATTCGCGTCCGCCGATAAATAATTCGAAACGGTCGGTAATAAACGGGTTTTCATCGTTACGGCGTGCCAATGGAGAAACTTCGGCAGGATATTCAGTAATGAACGTCGGATCCATCAACTTCTCTTCCGCAGTCTCTTCGAAGATTTCAGTCATGATTTTACCTAAACCATACGATTCTTCTACATGCACATTCAATGATTTAGCCAATTCACGAGCCGATTCCAAATCATCCAACTGTTCCGCCTTAGCGGATGGGTTGTATTTCAAAATCGCATCTTTCATCGTCAAACGCTCGAACGGCTTACCGAAATCGAATACCTGACCTTGATAAGGTACCTGAGTCGAACCGACGGTCAATTCAGCCAATTCTTTCAACAACTCTTCAGTGTAATCCATCAATTGATGGTAATCGGTATACGCCGCATAGAACTCAACCATAGTGAATTCAGGATTGTGGCGAGTCGAAAGCCCTTCGTTACGGAAAGAACGGTTAATTTCGAACACTTTTTCAAACCCACCGACAACCAAACGTTTTAAATAAAGCTCCGGTGCGATACGCAAATACAACGGCATATCCAATGCATTATGGTGAGTGTTAAACGGCTTGGCAGTCGCCCCGCCAGGAATCACGTGCATCATCGGCGTTTCAACTTCCATGAAGCCTTTATTGATCAAGAAGTTGCGAACGTGCTGAACGATTTTAGAACGCAACATAAAGGTTTCACGACTCTCTTCGTTCACAATCAAATCGATGTAACGTTGACGATACTTAACTTCTTGGTCCTGCAAGCCATGGAACTTATCCGGCAACGGACGGATCGACTTGGTAATCAACTCGATATTTTCTACGTGCACCGATAGTTCGCCGGTATTAGTTTTAAACAAATACCCTTCCGCACCAACGATATCGCCCAAATCCCATTTTTTGAACTGCTCGTTATAGAAGCCTTCCGGTAATTCGTCACGGGTAACATAAACCTGAATTCGTCCCTCGTGATCCTGCAAAGTGGCGAAACTGGCTTTACCCATAATACGACGCAACATCATACGCCCGGCAACTTTAACTCTTACAGGCTCGGCAGCGGCTAAGTCTTCTTTGGACATATCGCCGTATTTTGCTTGCAAATCCGCCGAACTGTCTTCACGACGGAAAGTATTCGGATAGCTGTGACCGATCTCTCTTAAAGCATTCAGCTTAGCGCGTCTTTCGGCAATAATTTTGTTTTCATCAACTTCAGGCACGTTGTTTTGTGTTTCTGACATTAGATAACTCTCTTCAAACTTTTTGGTTAAACCTGGCAGATGCAAACACCTAAATGACCAGGCCTGGTTAATTTTCAATATTCCGGTTTAAATGCCCGCTTTCAGGCTGGCGACGATAAATTGATCTAGATCGCCGTCCAATACAGCAGATGTATTTCCCGTTTCAACGCCGGTACGTAAATCTTTAATACGCCCCGAATCCAATACGTAGGAACGAATCTGGCTACCCCAACCGATATCCGACTTGGAATCTTCCAAGGCTTGTTTCTCAGCATTACGGCTCATCATTTCAAGCTCATATAACTTAGCACGCAACTGTTTCATTGCTTCAGCCTTGTTTTGATGCTGAGAACGCCCGCTCTGACATTGAGTCACGGTATTCGTCGGAAGGTGAGTGATACGCACCGCAGACTCCGTTCGGTTTACGTGCTGTCCACCCGCACCACTCGCTCGGTACACATCGATACGCAAATCGGCCGGATTGATGTCGATCTCGAAACTATCATCAATTTCCGGTGAAATAAACACCGAAGAAAACGAAGTATGGCGGCGGTTGCCGGAGTCGAACGGTGACTTTCGCACCAGACGATGAACACCGGTTTCGGTTCTTAACCATCCGTAAGCGTATTCGCCCTGAACATGAATGGTCGCGCCCTTGATACCGGCCACATCGCCGTCAGTCACTTCCAGTAACTCGGCTTTAAAGCCGTGACTTTCCGCCCAACGCAAATACATTCTAAGCAACATATTCGCCCAGTCCTGCGCTTCCGTTCCGCCGGAACCGGACTGAATCTCGACATAACAATTGTTGGCGTCGAGTTCACCCGAGAACATACGCTGAAACTCAAGCTTTTCCAGCTTTTCACCCAAGCTATCCAGCTCGGCCACCACTTCGGCAACCATTTCGTCGTCCGATTCCATTTCGGCCAGTTCCAGCAACTCCTTACAAGACTCCAACCCCGAATCTAACTCGTCAATCGTCGATACCACATTTTCTAATTGTGACTTTTCCTTACCTAACGCCTGAGCATGTTCTGGCTTATTCCAAACGCCTGGATCTTCAAGCTCTCGCAATACCTCAACTAAACGTTCGGACTTGGTTTCGTAGTCAAAGATACCCCCTAAGCGATTCCGTTCTCGCTTGATAGTCGTCCATTCGGCTATAAACTGGGTTTAATTCCATCTCTTTGAGACCTTTCTCATACGGTTAAAAATAAACGGGAATGATAGCAGAATTTAAAGCATTTTGCTTAGGCTTATCCGTCACTTAAACCGTTTTTTTCATTAAAGAAAACACATCGACGGCCGTTAAAGGTTTAATAATAAAATTAAACAATTTCCAATAGAGAAATGTGCGCTCCCGTTAATTGAGTGCAAATGCAAACAACAGCACCTGGACATTTAAAAGGTTAAAATAAAATAACGACCCGAAAACCAGGGTAACATGACCGGAAAGAGGTAATTCAAATGGCTATCCAAACTCTCAACAACGGAACGCTTAACGCCTACCAAAAAATCACCAATCAAAAGCCGGAATCGGTCAATGACGACAACCAAGGAAAAAGGGTACAAGGACAACCTGCCCTGCCTGAACAAGCATCAGAAAAAGCGACTCAACCCCATCAAACACAAGCGACTCTTCGCCAAGAACGCCAAGCAAGTTTGGTTCAACACCTTTTTGGCACACCGGAAAACGCAACCAACAATGCCTTAAAAATCACCTTTCAAGAAGCCATTGATAAACTCAATGAAATCTTATCCGTCGATTTAGGACAAACCGAATTTGCTCCGATCAGCGAACAGACACTACAAGCTCAAGGCGGCATGGAATATTGGACGCCGGAAAACACGGCAAAACGAATTGTGGACGGCAGCACGGCATTTTTAGCAGGGTTTCAAGCGGCTCATCCCGAATTGGAAGGTGAAGAACTGATCAATCGATTCCTGGATGTCATCGGCGGTGGAATCACGCAGGGCTTTGAACAGGCGAAAGGTATTTTAGGCGATATGAATGTCTTAGAGGACACCGAAAGTACCATTGACCTAACCTATCAAGCGGTTCAAGATCAACTTGCCGCATTCAAAAATCAATATCTAGGCATTTCAGAAGACGAAACGACGGAAACGGATTCAGCCGAGAGTAATGAAACTACCGAAACAGAATCACAAGAAAGTTCCGAGCTGCCAAACAACGCTTAATAGCGAAGTAACAATACCGTTGAACAAACTTTGTTTCACCCAATAAAAAAGGAGCCGCCGGCTCCTTTTTTATTTTGTAAGACGAATTAAAATCGCTTACTCAATTTCTTCCAAACGAACTTTGGTCAATCCTGACTCATTCGCATAATTGGTAATTTCTGCCGTTGAAGTCACGCCCATTTTGGTCATCAAATTTTCACGGTGTTTAGAAACGGTACGATCGCTAATATCCAACATATCGGCAATTTCTTTCGTTTTATAACCTTCCGCTACCAACTTAACAACCTGCTTTTCTCGAACGGAAAGTTTCTTACCGACCGAAAGCTGCTCTATCTCCGCATCCAAAATCGGCTGAATTTCCGAATGAATGAATGTTTCTCCATCAACAACCTTACGAACGCCGGCAATCAACTCTTTCTGTGAAACCGACTTCATTGCGATACCGTCTACACCCAAGTCAAGCACTTCGATCCAAACACTCGGGGTTTCCGCCGCAGTCAAAACGATTATTTTAGTATCAGCGTAACGTTTCTGAATATGAGAAATCGCATTCAAGCCACTCAATTTAGGCATAGACAAATCAAGCAACACAACCATTGGAGACTTGGATCTGACTAACTCCAGACACTCCAAACCGTCTTCCGCTTCACCTACTACAGTAAAATCTTCTTCAGATTGTAGAATCGATTTAAACCCTGCTCTAACCAAACTATGGTCTTCAGCTAATAAAATCGTAATTTTTTTTGTCATGGAATTTTCAACCTCTTTAAAAATAGAGAAACCTCCTGTCTCTCTATTCCAAATCAACATTACTGCTCGGTATTATGTCTAAAAACCTGAGAATTCTCAAGGTATTTCAAAGCTTTTTCAAGTCCTTCAATCCGAGATTCTATCATTTTTTTCCTTTCGGCATCACTTAATTCAGACTCTGCCTGCTTTTCAATCTCTCTCAACAACTCGACGCTGCTAAGCAATTGAAACACCATGCAATTACCTTTCATGTAATGCGCCAAAGCCTTTACTCCGGGCCATTCCGCTTTACCAGCAACCTCTCGCAACTGATTCAGATTATCTTGAAACTCTTCCGCAAATCGTCCCAGTAAGTTATAAAAACCTTCAGGAATATTTGCAATTTCGTCGGCTAATTTTGACTCTTCTAAAAGTTCATGCTGCTCAAAGGAGAGATCAGACTCCGTCACTTCCTCTGTTTGCTCCGACTCATTTAACACCTCAACCCGCTCCGGTTCCGAATCCGGCTCAGCTTGAAAGTTTTGCTCCATTGAATGCCTGTTCAGAAGCAACGCTACAACTTGAGACTTCTCTATTGGCTTAACAAGCCACTCTTCAAATCCTAACGAATCCAGACTGTGTCCTTGAGGAATAAGCTCCTCACCGCCGCCGGCCGTCACCGCAAACACCCCTTTCAACTCTTTTGCACCACCCGACCGCTTTAATTCTTGAATTTTTTCCATTACTTCAAAGCCATCCATAATCGGCATTTGAATATCCAAAAACACAAAATCAAAACCGCCTTCCTGAAAGCGAGTCCAAGCATCAAAACCATCTTTAGCCTCTACAACGGAACAGTCCAGTTCTTTCAGATATCCGGACAAAACCATTCGGTTGATTTTAGAATCATCCACGACAAGTATCTTATAGGCATGGCTTTGTAATGCTTCTAACTGCTTGGGAGCCTCAGGCTGTTCTCTTGTTTCCGGCACAGACATTTCAATCTCTTCCATCGGCTCGGCCACCGGAAGGGTTAAACTGAAATTAAATGTGGTACCGACACCGACCGTAGAAGTGACCGAAATCTCGCCCCCCATTAAATCGATTAGCTGCTTAACGACCGACAACCCCAGCCCTGAACCTAAAGTCCGTGTCGCCCCTTCCGTCTTGAACTGAACGAACGGGTCGAATATATATTCCAACTTATCGGCAGAGATACCTTCCCCCGAATCCATCACCATAAATGAAAAGTGATCGTCGGACTCCTGTCGCACTTCAACCGAAACACCACCCAGCTTGGTAAATTTGATCGCATTAACAATTAAATTAATCAAAATCTGAGACAGACGAATACTGTCTCCATAAACCCAATCGCTTTTACCGAGATAGACCATCGAAACAAACACCCCCTTGTCGGCGGCAATCGATTTGGTCAACTGCTTGACGTAGTCAAACGACTGTTTGAGAGAAAAGCGTCTCGGGTGAAGACTTATCGCATCGTATTCAGTTTGGGAATACGTCAAGATATCGTTCACCAAGAACATCATCTGTTCGGAAGTCAGATTGATGACTCTTAACCTTTCCGATAGATATTCGTCCTTCTCGCAATACTTTTTAAGTTGCGTCACCATGCTGTTTATTCCCAACAAAGGAGAACGCAACTCGTGACTCAACAAGGCCAAAAATCGAGACTGTTTCGAATAGGATTCCTGAATAAGACGGTTCTGCTCTTCCAGTAACGCTTGCTTTTCATAAACCTGCGTTAAAGACATTCGCCCCTGGGCATCAACGATCTCACGCTCGAGCAATACCATTTCTGTGACATCGACGCATTCCGCAAATACAATGCGCTTCCCTTCACTTTCGTAAATCTGCAAACGATGCTGATACGAAAGCTTGCCGTTTTTAGTATCGAAACTACAGACAAATCGCAAATCCCGTTCAGAATCTTCCAATATTTCTTGAACTTTCAGATTCATCAACGGCGTATCATATTTACCGGTCAGGTCCGACAATGTTTTAACGGGACGATCAAACAACCGCTGCAATCCCTCGGAACATACTATTTCCGAACTGGATTCTTTGACTTCATAGCTCCACCAAAGGAATTCGTTCAACATCCAATGGTTAACAGAAAGATTTTCAATACTCATAAATAGCCAAACATTCCGCTCTTTTAGAGCGTACACAAAGGTTGAGCGAATGATACTTCGCTTTTAAGCATCGCCATTAATGCAGTAGTTCATTAACCGACAAATAAGTATATTAACTCAAAACCGGCATCATATTAGAAGTAAGTTTTATCGATTAAGCTGTCAAACCGATAAGAAAATCGACTAAAATATTCTCAATTCAACCCGACTTAACCGGATTCGAAACCATCTTTTCCCGGTTATCATTTAAACTTAAAATCAAAATCAAAAACCATGTCAGACAAGCAATATAGAATCGAAAAAGACAGCATGGGAACCCTAGAAGTTCCTCAAGAAGCTCTTTATGGCGCTCAAACTCAAAGGGCAATCAATAACTTTCCGATTAGCGGCACCCCAATGCCGACAAATTTTATTAAGGCCCTATGCTATGTAAAATTTGCCTGCTCAGACAGCAATCATGAACTTGGTTTAATGAGCCAAGAAAAAGCGCACGCGATTCAAACCGCTGCCGACAGCATCATCAAAGGTCAATATCTGGATCAATTTCCGATCGACGTTTTTCAAACCGGTTCCGGCACAAGCACCAACATGAACGCGAACGAAGTCATCGCCCAGCTTGCAAAAAACCTGACCGGGATTGAAGTGCACCCTAACGATGACGTCAACATGAGCCAAAGTTCGAATGATGTCATTCCGACCACCATTCACGTTGCCGCGGCGATGGCAATCGAAGAACAACTACTCCCCGCTTTGAGCCACCTTGCGCAAACCATCGAAGACAAAGAGCAATCATTAGCTGACGTGGTAAAAACCGGGCGCACCCATTTAATGGACGCTACGCCTGTAAAAATGAGTCAGGAACTTTCCGGTTGGCGAGCTCAGATCACCGACAATATTGCCCGTCTGAAAGATACTCAAAAACGATTACACAAATTACCGCAAGGCGGAACCGCCGTAGGCACCGGCATTAACGCTGACCCTGAATTCGGCCGTCTTGTCGCAGCCAACCTGTCGACCATTACCGCCGTGCCGTTCGAACAAATGGATAACCTTTACGTCGGTCTCAGCAGTCAAGACACGTCGGTTGAATTAAGCGGGCAGCTCAATGTATTGGCCACCAGCTTTATGAAAATCGCCAACGATTTAAGATGGATGAACTCGGGCCCGCTAGCCGGACTTGGGGAGATTCAACTGCCTGCGCTACAACCGGGAAGTTCGATTATGCCCGGAAAAGTCAACCCGGTCATTCCCGAAGCCGTCTGTATGGTTGCGGCTCAGATCATGGGGAACCACACCGCCATTACCGTCGGCGGCCAATCGGGTAATTTCCAATTGAACGTCGCCTTGCCGATGATTGCTTTCAACCTGCTTCAAAGCATTGAAATCGCATCGAATGCGGCGGTTCAACTGGCTGATTTGGCAATCAAAGGTTTTACCGTTAATACCGATCACATCCAAAAAGCGCTGGACGTCAACCCGATTCTTGTCACCGCGCTCAACACCGTGGTTGGTTATGAAAAAGGCGCGGCTATTGCCAAAGAAGCTTATAAAAGCGGCCGCCCGGTTCTAGAGGTTGCTCTGGAGATGACCGATTTAGACGAAGGCACTTTAAAACAGTATCTAAATCCTGTACTGTTAACCCAAGGTGGAAACCCAAGCGTCTAATCGGATGCACACAACAAATTATTCAAAATCAAAAGGAGCCCAGCATGGCTGTAGTCAACCTAACCACGGCGGAATTCGAAGAAACTATTAACAACAATGAAATTGTAATTTTCGACTTTTGGGCTGAATGGTGCGGTCCCTGTAAACAATTCGGACCTATTTTTGAAGAAGTTTCGGACAAACATCCTGAAATCGTATTTGCCAAAGTGAACGTTGAAGAAGAACAGGAACTTGCAGGCATGTTCCAAGTGCGCTCCATTCCGACACTGGTTTTCATGCGTGAGAAAATCGTGGTTTTCTCAAATCCGGGTGCCATTCCGGGTAGTGCATTAGAAGAAGGTATTCAGCAACTATTGGATCTAGACATGGAACAGGTTCATAAAGACTTAGCTGAAGCCCAACAACAGCAACAACAATAAATCCTCACTCACAGGCCTGGCGCTTTAAAGCTGCCAAGCCTGCTCTGAACCACTCACCTTCTTGCAACTTAATCCTACACATAAAGACCGACCGGAGAACGTTGCGACAGATGTTTAGCCAGATCCGTCAAGGTCACAATTCCAACCAAATTCTCCTGCTGATCCATCACCGGTAAAGCTCCGATATGATACCGGGTCAACGCCATTGCTATTTCCTGGATTTCCGTTCCCGGCCTCGTTGTAATCACTTGCGGATTCATGATTCTTTCCACAACATCAACACGAGCCTCTTCGACATTACCGGCTTCATCCAAGATGATTCGTTGCAAAACATCCGATTTTGAACAAATACCGACCAACTTTCCATCAGAAACGACCGGAAGATGATGAATTTTCCTAGCCACTATTAAATTCCACGCATCCTCAATCAAAACATCACTCCGAATGGTTACAACCGGACTCGACATGAGCTCCGACACTTTGACCGAACGACGCCGATCGCCTCCGGAACTCTGGATATTCTGATATTTCCTCAGCGCCTCTTCTTTCTGGAAGTAGGGATTCGAGTGGTCGGGCTCCAAACTCATATCCTCCAACCCGGCTTTCTTGGGCTGAGTGACACGCTTGGCCGGATCCACCTTTAGAGCGGGCAGATTTTGAGCGGCGCCGATAAAGCTTTGGCCTTCCGGACTGTAGACTACAAACATTTGCAAACCCTCGCTTACATAGTCCTATTGTTTGGTTATCGGCATAAGTAAAAAAAACATTAAGATATATAAAAACAAGCATTTTAATATTGTTAAAGAATATTAACATCACCCTTTTACAGAAATTTTCCAACCCAATAAACGGCTCTAAGAATACACTCCGATATGTAGCATATACCCTACAAATCTACTATACTATTCCGGTATTTAATTTGAACATTTAATTTACTTAGATAAAGGATTTAACATGTCAGTACTTGTCACTAAACAAGCGCCAGATTTCACAGCTGCAGCGGTGCTAGCAGATGGTTCTATCGTTGATGACTTCAACCTAAAAAGCCACATTGACGGTAAATACGCAGTTGTTTTCTTCTACCCGCTAGACTTCACTTTCGTATGCCCTTCTGAAATCTTGGCTTTCGACCACCGTGTTGATAAGTTCAAAGAACTAGGTACTGAAGTTATCGGTATCTCTGTAGATTCTCAATTCACACACAACGCATGGCGTAACACTCCGGTCAATCAAGGTGGTCTTGGTCCGGTTAAGTTCCCGTTGGTTGCTGACCTTGGCGGATCAATCATGGAAGCATACGGAATCGTTCACCCAGGCAACGTTGCTCTACGTGGTGCTTTCTTGATCGACAAAGAAGGTGTCGTTCGTCACCAGGTTGTTAACGATCTACCACTAGGCCGTAACGTTGACGAAATGGTACGCATGGTTGAAGCGCTTCAGTTCCATGAAGAAGTTGGTGAAGTTTGTCCTGCCGGCTGGAACAAAGGTGATGAAGGTATGAAAGATTCACCTGAAGGTGTTGCCGAATACCTAGGTAAGCACGGTGATGAGCTTTAAGCAAAAACCGGACAACATTTGAAATGGTGTTTATTTAAAGACTTTCTAAGATTAAAATAACACCATTCAATGGAACCCTGAAAAGGCTGTCAAATTGACGGCCTTTTTTTATGGAGCAGCGTTTTGCAAATACAACTTACTTTTTACCAAGAACGAATTCACTCGAAGTTATCGGATTTACTTTCGGAAGCAACGCTCAACCCGGCCATTCCCGAAACCATCAAACAGGCGATGCACTATGCAACGCTTAACAACGGTAAACGGTTACGCCCGGCTTTAATTTATGCCGTCGGCGAATCGCTCGACATTCCCCTGCCACAACTTGATAGTGCGGCTTGTGCCATTGAACTCATTCACAGCTACTCTTTGGTTCACGACGATCTACCGGCAATGGACGACGACGACTTGCGCCGCGGGGTTCCCACTTGCCACATTCAATTTGACGAAGCGACCGCAATATTGGTAGGCGACGCACAGCAAACGCTCGCATTCAAAACACTCAGTTCGGATCCACACGTCGAAGACACGCACAAGTTGGAATTGATTCGCCTTCTATCCGATGCTAGCGGTATTGCAGGAATGATCGGCGGACAGATGATCGACATTCAGTCAGAAAACATAGAACTCGATCTGGAAAGCTTAAAAACCATGCACCTCATGAAAACAGGCGCCTTAATTAGAGCTGCTCTGTTAATGGGGGCCGTGCAAAGTCCTCATTACGAAAGCATTCGCTCAAATTTGGAAAACTTAGGAAACTGTATCGGCTTGGCATTCCAAGTTCAGGATGACATTTTGGACATCGAAAGTGATACGGAAACCTTGGGTAAACCTCAGGGCAGCGACCAGGAAGCCAACAAATCCACCTATCCCCGCCTACTCGGACTTGAAAAATCCAAACAGTATCGTGATCAATTGATTCACCAAGCGCAATCGATTCTTAGCGAGCTGAACATAACCAGCCTGTTTTTAGAAAAACTGATCGCCTACATTGCTCAACGCAATCATTAAACACGATCGTTGAATTTCAAAAAAAGGTTTGCTTTCAATAAGCTAGCCTTTTAGATATAATTCCCTCCTCTTTGAATTTAAGTAGATATTTCGGTTGGATATGGCACAGACATTTGTTTTAAAAACATTATTAGATTTTGCTTCGGCCCACAGTCTTCGCGGCTATCCGGGCGATTGTGCCAAATTACACGGTCACAACTGGAAAATTGAAGTTCAGGTAGAAGGCAACAAACTGAATGAAATCGGTATGGTCATCGATTTTAAAGAGATCAAACGTCACGCAAAAGAAGTGGTCAAAGAACTGGATCATACCTTTCTGAACGATCATCCACACTTCCAAGAAACGAATCCGACTGCTGAAAACATTGCCGTATATCTATTCCGAGCCATTCAGGAACGCATCGCAACGCCGGAAGTGAAAATGCATAGCATCACCGTCTGGGAAAACGACCGTAACTGCGTCACCTACTCGGAATAATCCTACCTCGAAGGCTACTACGGTAAACATCGGCCGCTTCGCCAGGTACCGAGTAGCGCCGGACAAAACCACAAAAAACACACGCCATTCAATCCAAGCCTGCTAAAATCTGTTTATTTACACACCAACAGGATTGACATGGAACAACTCAGTCTCACTCAACTTCTCATTTTCAGCGCACTATTCGGATTGATCATCGGCAGCTTTATCTCCATGCTGAGTTGGCGAATGCCGCGCATACTCATGATGGACGAAAGTGAGCAACTGAAATCGATCAGTCTCGGCGGATCAAAATGCCCGAATTGCGACGTCCGCCTTCCTTGGTTCCGACTAATCCCGCTATTCAGTTGGTTATGGACCAAGGGCCGTTGCCATAATTGCAAAGCCAACATTTCGGCACGCTATCCGTTGATTGAAGTTTCGACGGCACTGGCAACAACCTTGGTCATGTGGCATTTCGGCGCAACGACACTAGGCTTTGCCGCTTTAATATTCACCTGGATTCTAATCACTATCAGCGTCATCGATATTGAACACCAACTCATTCTAGACAATTTAAGCCTGCCCCTCCTATGGATCGGCCTACTCTTTAATACCCAAGGTTTCTTTACCTCTACCAGTGATGCAATCTGGGGAGCCGCGATAGGCTACCTGCTTTTATGGGTGCTATTCCACAGCTTCAAGTTTTTGACAGGAAAAGAAGGAATGGGATACGGCGACTTTAAGCTGTTGGCGGCCTTAGGCGCATGGTTCGGACTAGCGGCAATCCCGCAGATTATTTTGATCGCCTCCGTTACCAGCCTAATCATCGGGGTTGGCGGCGTACTATTGAAGTTACGTGATTACAGCAGCCCGTTGGCATTCGGCCCTTTCTTGGCAATCGGTGGCTGGGTAACATTGATTGCAGGAATCAACATCATCTAACCCTTACTTTCTGGCTGCTACGTAGATAGCGGCCTGAGCGTCAACTTAAAATCATTACGCCGCAAACCGTTAATGGCGATGAATCAAGTGATTGAAAGACGGTACGAGGGAGATGAATATCTGGATATGCGGAAAAGAGATGATCAACCGGATCGATGCCAAAAGCAAACAATCCGGACTTTAATTCGACTAACTACCTAACTTCGCTTCGGTTGCATCACAGACGCGAGTCATTTTAAGCTTATTGCTTTTCACAAAATTCATCACATACTGGAACATGATCGGGTTCTTAATTTCCAATTCCGTATCGATGATCAGACACTTTTCACCGTCATATAATTCCGGATGCAACAAGTCAGAAAACACTAGGCGATGGGAGCTACCATAACTCGCCATCATAGAGGCGATACGGTCAATCCAATCACTTGGTCTGAATTTGCGGCCTTCTTCTGTATAGCCTTGAATTATATATTTACAATGCACGTCGTTCTGCCTAGAGGTAATCAAATAAAAGCAATTAAAATTTAAACCCAATAATTCTAGCACAAAACCAATTAATAGCCATCCCCATCGCCCTTTTGTTTAGCCGTTTTAATCGATTTTTACGGCAATTTAATCGCAAACGAACTTGCCAATTTCCGATAAACGGCAATTTACATCACCTTTCCCGAACAAAACGCACTTATTCACAAAATCCTGAAGCATTTCGACTAATAAAATGGCATAATAATTCGCTCTAAAAATATCACTCACTCACCATTTGAGTCTTACATAAAAACAGGGTTGATTATGACGCAGTATCAGACCGATGATCTACGTATCAAAAACATTACAGAAGTCCGTCCTCCTTGCGAGTTGCATGAGCAATTCCCAATCACCGGAATGGCCGCACAGACGGTTTACGATACGCGTCAACAAATTCACAACATCCTTTCCGGTCGTGACGACCGTATGTTGGTCATTATCGGCCCTTGCTCCATCCATGATCCCGATGCAGCCAGAGAATATGCCGAAAAATTGAAAGCTGAAATCGCCAAACATAAAGAAGACTTGCTAATCGTTATGCGCGTCTACTTCGAAAAGCCTCGCACTACGGTCGGCTGGAAAGGGTTAATTAACGATCCGGGACTGAACGAATCTTTTGAAATCAACCGCGGCTTAGAATTGGCTCGCTCCTTACTGGTCGATATCAACGACATGGGCGTGCCTGCTGCAACTGAATTCCTTGATCTGATCTCTCCGCAATATATTGCCGATTTGATTGCATGGGGTGCGATCGGAGCGAGAACCACCGAAAGCCAGGGCCACCGTGAATTGGCATCCGGTCTATCCTGCCCGGTCGGTTTCAAGAACAGTACCGATGGCGGTTTCCAAATTGCAGTTGATGCAATTCGTGCAGCCAACAACCCGCACATCTTTATGTCATTAACCAAAGCCGGCCATTCGGCGATCTTCGAAACCACCGGAAACCCGGACTGTCACGTTATCCTGCGTGGCGGTAACAGCGGACCTAACTACGATGAAGCTCATGTTAGCGAAGCGGTGAAAATGCTGAAAGCAGCCGGAGTTGAGGACAAGTTGATGGTGGATTGCAGCCACGCAAACAGTAGCAAACAACACGAACGTCAACTAGTTGTCGCCGAATCAATCGCTGAACAGCTCTCTAAAGGCTCATACAGCATCATGGGCGCCATGATCGAAAGCCACATTATCGAAGGTCGACAAGATGTTAATCCCGGTCAGCCTTTAACTTACGGCCAAAGCATTACCGATGCATGTATCGGTTGGGAAGACAGCGAAAGAATTCTGGATATCCTAGCCCAAGGCGTTCAAACTCGCCGCCAGTTCAAACAGAACTGATTCAAACCTCTATCGTTACACAACCTGCATTCGGATCAACTCCGTACAGGTTGTGTTAACGAACTAAAATCCTTTATCTACAGTCCATTCTCTTTAGAAGTGCTGATAACCTTGTGCCGAAAGCAACCGTTCAGCTTGTTCCGCCTGCATCTCATCCGAACTCGACGCCTTAATCTTCACCCCCGGATACTCCGTCACCCTACCGATCGACTGAACATTTAACCCCTCAGACGCACACTTTTCCGACAACTCAAGCCATTTCCGTTGACTGATCGTAAAACATAACTGGTAATCATCGCCCGCCGATAAGGGCAAGCTCCAATCGTCGGTTTTAGCAATCCACTCCTGCACCGCCTCAGACATTGGCAACTGATCCAGGAAAATTTCAGCCCCCACCGGACTCCCTTTTTTAGCCGACGATCTTTCAAGTATGTGGCCCATATCGGCCAATAAACCGTCCGAAACATCAATCGCTGCAGAGGCATAGTCTTTCAATAGCTGCCCCAACTCAAGCTGCGGACAAGGCCTATTTAAAGCGGTTAAGCTAGAGTCCAACATTCCTTTAGTGAACCAGGCCTGCTGAGTTTCGGAAAAAGTTTTAAGCGCCGCCTTCAGTCCTAATCCGGCATCTCCCAAGCACCCGGAAACACAGATCAAATCCCCCGGTGTCGCGCCGGAACGCAACAATGCGCGACCCTTTCCCACCCAACCGTGTGCCGTTACCGTTACCGTCAATGGACCTTTTGTAGTATCTCCGCCGATGAGAGGAATTTGGTAAATCCGGCTTAATTCAGCCAACCCTTCCGAAAAATCTTTCAACCAATCATGATTGTTTTCAGGCAAAGTCAGCCCCAAAGAGAAGAAGCCGGGGCGTGCACCCATTGCGGCTAAATCACTCAGATTAACCGCCAACGCTTTCCAGGCAATGTCGTACGCAGAAGTATCGTGAGGGAAATGAACGCCGGCAACTAAAGTATCCGTTACCACCACAAGCTGATGGTTTTCGGGAGGCGTCAACACGGCGCCGTCATCCCCGATTCCGACTTCATCATCCGCTAAAGACTGGCTTAACGGCAAAAAATAGTGATCAATTAAATTAAACTCTTCGGACACGTCCTATCCCCTATTACAAAAAAAGCCTCGCAAGCATAACCTGCGGGGCTTTCTTTATAAGACACACATGACACAATCTCAATTAAGATGCATTTACTTCCATACTTCTTAACTGCTGTGCAACCTTATCCAAAATACCGTTGACGTATTTATGACTGTCTTCGGCACCAAAACGCTTAGCCAACTCAACACACTCATTGATGATGACTTTATAAGGAATTTCCGGCTTAGCCTGCAACTCGTAAACACCCATGCGCATAATGGTTTTCTCGACCGGATCGATCATGGAAACCGAACGATCTAACAAAGCGCCGTATACCTCATCCAATTCAACCGCCTTTGAAGAAACCTCGCTCAACAACTCGTTGAACAACGTCGCATCCACGCCCGTCAACAAGCCGTCTTCACTAAACTGCTTAGCGATAACAAAAGGCTCGTCTGCATTCATTTGCCACTGGTATAGCGCCTGCAAGGCAACTCGTCGCGTTTCGGTACGCTGTGAAACCTGCGGTTCGTCCTCTTGGACTTCTTCACCCTTACCGGGCTGTACTTGATTCAAATCTCTCATTCAGTGGACTACTTTTATAATTGTTTTAAAACGTTAACCATCTCAATCGCTGCCAAGGTGCACTCTTCACCCTTGTTCCCCGCTTTGGTTCCCGCGCGCTCGATTGCCTGTTCGATACTGTCGACGGTCAATACACCGAATGAAACCGGAATACCGCTACTCAACTGAACCTGACCAAGTCCTTTTACACACTCGCCGGCAACATAATCAAAATGAGGCGTACCGCCACGAATGACCGCACCTAATGCAACAATTGCATCATACTTGCCGGAATTCGCCATCTTTTGCGCTACCAATGGAATCTCAAACGCACCCGGAACCATTACTTTTTCGATATTCGCTTCATCACCACCGTGACGAACGATGGTATCGACCGCGCCTTCCACCAAGTGGTCAACGATAAAACTGTTAAAGCGGCCAACGACTAAGCCAATTTTCATATCTGCTGCAGTTAAGTTTCCAACGATTGTTTTCATTTATACATCTCTTAATTAAATTCACACCGAATGTTATGCGGTATTTTGCCATACTTGCCGGCAAATAGAAAAATTTCAATCCCATTAAACCGTTAGGTTACTTGTCTTCACCCAATTTCGGCAACACTTCGCTGATTTCCAATCCAAAGCCGCTCAGTGCGTTCATCTTCCACGCCGAACCGATCACCTTAAGTTTGGTAATATTCAAATCGGCAATGATCTGAGCCCCCAGACCATAAGTCTTGGTGTCGTCTTCGACAATTCGCTCCGGAGATTTAATGCCTAAATCACGCATTTGGAATTGCTGAATCTTATCAAGTAATTCGGCCGCCTCTTCATGTTTACGCAATACCACGATTGCACCACTGCCTTCTTGAACGATCTGTTGCATCGCTTTCTGCAACGACCAACCGCATTCACCACGAGTCGATCCGAAAACGTCACACAAGGTATCAAGCATATGAACACGAACCGCCGTCGGCTGTTCCGGATTCAACTGGCCGTACACCAAAGCGAAATGCGCTTTATGCTCGACCACATCCTGATAACCGATCAATTTGAATTCGCCGAACTCCGTCGGTAACTTGCACTCGGAAACACGTTCAATGGTCTTCTCGTTTTGCAGGCGATACTGAATCAAATCGGCAATCGTACCGATTTTTAAGCCGTGTTCTTGGGCATAGGCCTCTAAATCATCTCGACGCGCCATAGAGCCGTCTTCATTCATAATCTCGACGATCACCGAAGCCGGTTCGAAACCGGCCAAACGTGCCAAATCACAGCCCGCTTCGGTATGCCCGGCACGCGTTAAAACGCCACCAGGTTGGGCCATCAACGGAAAAATGTGTCCGGGCGTGACAATATCAGCCGGACCGGCTTCTTTGGCCACCGCAGTACGCACCGTCACCGCACGATCGGCGGCGGAAATACCGGTCGTTACCCCTTCGGCCGCTTCGATCGAAACCGTAAAATTGGTGCCGTGAGGATCTTTGTTATCGCGAACCATAAGCGGCAAATGCAACTGATTACAGCGCTCGCGCGTCATCGTCAGACAAATCAGGCCGCGACCGTAGCGTGCCATGAAATTGATGTCTTCCGCCGTCACCGTACTCGCTGGAACCAATAGGTCACCTTCGTTCTCACGGTCTTCATCATCCATCAGAATGACCATCTTGCCTTGCTTGTAATCTTCAATCAGTTCTTCAATCGTATTTAACTGCATGCTTACTTATATCCATTTTCCGCCAAAAATTCCGGCGTGATTTTCGATGTCGATTCCGCTTGCGGAGCCGATAACATTCGCTCCAAATAACGCGCCAATAAATCCACTTCCAAATTGACTTGGGTACCCGGCTTAAAATACTTAATCGTCGTTTCCTGACGAGTGTGCGGAACGATATTGACGCCGAACACACAACCATCCACCTGATTAACCGTCAAACTAATACCGTTGATACAGATGGAACCCTTGCCTGCAATATATTTACAGAGTTCGATCGGCGCTTCTACTTCATAACGCCAAGAACGCGCATCCTGAGAAATCGTTTTCACAATACCCACGCCATCCACATGACCGCTAACCAAATGTCCCCCCAGACGATCCTGAAGTCGTAACGCCTTCTCCAGATTCACCGGTGTACCTACCTGCCACTCTCCAGCCGTAGTCACACTTAACGTCTCACCCGACACATCCGCCACATAAGCCTGCTTCCCAAGCTCGATCGCCGTTAGACAAATACCGTTGGCAGCGATACTATCGCCAATTTGCACATCAGCCATATCAAGCTTACCGGTATGGATCGTGACACGCCAATCACCTTGGCGCGGCTCGATCTTTTCAATAAAACCTTCCGCCTGGATAATTCCCGTAAACATTCGTTACCTCATCCCTTAAGCTCAATTCGCTTCCTAATTCGATTTCGGAGTTAAAACCAGATGAACATCCTCACCTAGTCGATCCATGGATTCAAGCTGATAAGTCAGCTTATCCTGCATCGTCTCCAATTCCGGCAAAACAAACATCGGCTTAGCCTGATGCCCCATCAAAACCGGCGCGATAAAACAATGTAATTCGTCAACCATTCCCGACCGCATGAAAGCCCCGGCGACAATCGCACCGGATTCCACCATGACTTCACGGATCTCTTCCTCTTGAGCCAAATAGTCCAATACCGATCCGATATCTAAACGATCTTCCTCGGACGCCACTGCGACTAACTCAAAACCGGCACCAATCAAAGTTTCAACCAAGGCGGGATCGCGTTCAACCGTCTCTTTCGAGGTCATTAAAATAATACGCCCGGGTACGGAACGCATCTTTGCATCAAGCGGCATGCTCAAGTTAGGGTCCAATACCACACGCAAAGGCTGGCAGGAATCCTCATCCAAATTCAACTCTGCCAACAGTTCTTCCGGTAACCGTACATTCATACTTGGATCATCCGCCAATACGGTGCCAATCCCCGTTACCATCGCGCCGCTTCGAGCCCGCAACTTATGCACTTCCAAACGAGCTTCAGACCCCGTAATCCACTGGCTTTCACCATTTGCCATCGCCGTCCGTCCGTCAAGACTACTGGCCATCTTCAATCTAACAAAAGGACGCTGCTTTTCCATCATTTGAATAAACCCCGGATTTAATTCTCTCGCCTGATCGGATAACAATCCAACTTCAACGACAATACCCGCTTGCTGCATCCGTTCAATACCCGAACCAGCTACCAGCGGATTAGGATCACGCATGGCCACCACAACCCGCTTTACGCCGGCCTCAATCAAACCGTCCGCACACGGCGGCGTACGTCCGTGATGGGAACAAGGCTCCAATGTCACATAAGCGGTTGCTTCGCGTGCCGACTCACCGGCTTCGGCCAAAGCGACCCTTTCGGCATGCGGCAAGCCCGCTTTACGATGCCATCCTTGACCGACGATTCGTTCATCCTTGACCAGCACACACCCGACAGCCGGATTCGGCTTGGTCGAATAGAGACCTTTTCTGGCCAACTCGATCGCCAGTTGCATATAGGCTTCGTCGACCGCTGAAAAACGTTGCATTACGACTGACCGTTATCCGTCTTGGCGGTTGTTGCGTGCACCAACTTCTCAATCTCTTCCCTAAAAGCGTTCACATCCTGGAAAGATCGGTAAACCGAGGCAAAACGCACATAAGCGACCTGATCTAATTCTCTTAAAGACTCCATCACCCACTCTCCAAGCTGAGAAGAAGGAATTTCTCGCACCCCTTCGGACATCAAACGCTTAGTCATTTGACCAATAATTTGATCAATGGCATCACTCTCTACCGGGCGCTTTTCCAAAGCCTTAATCAAACCACGGCGGATTTTTTCCTCGTCGAAACGCTCGCGGTTGCCATCGCTTTTAACCACTCTAGGCAATGAAAGCTCGGCTGATTCGTAAGTGGTAAAACGCTCTCCGCACTGTAGACACTCTCTGCGGCGACGTACTTGAACTCCCTCGGTTGCGAGGCGAGAATCCACGACTTTTGTATCTGGCGCATTACAAAACGGACAATGCATACCTTATTTACTCCATGGACAATGATTTAATTTGATAATCTCTTTTATAAAAACCCAAGTCAAATCCAAGATTTTTATAAAAACGAATATCAATAATTCGAGAAACTCTTTTGTAGATGCTAAAAAACCACCGAACCCGGTGGTTTTTTAGAACTTGAATTCAGTTCGTAAAAACTGAAATTACTTGTAAACCGGTTTCGCTTCGCACAAAGCGGACACTTTAGCACGAACATCGGCAATGACCGCTTCGTCCCAAGTCTCGTTTGCCTGGTCGCACGCATCGATAACGTCGCACATCCAAGTGGCTAGATTTGTACAATCTTCTTCGGTGAAACCACGCGTAGTCGCTGCCGCCGTACCCACACGAATACCGGAAGTAACAAATGGAGACATTGGATCGTTCGGTACCGAGTTTTTATTGATCGTGATATGCGCGCTATCCAAAGCCGCATCTACCAACTTACCGGTTAAACCTTTCTCGATCAGACTGACCAAGAACAAATGGTTTTCGGTTCCGCCGGAAACCACATCACAACCACGCTTCATGAATACTTCCGCCATTGCTTTCGCGTTTTTAACGACATTTTGGCAATACGTTTTCCACTCAGGTTCCAAACACTCTTTGAAAGCCACCGCTTTTGCCGCCATGACGTGGACCAAAGGACCACCCTGACCGCCCGGGAAAATCGCCGAATTCAATTTCTTTTCCAAATCCGGGTTGGATTTAGCCAAGATCAAACCACCGCGAGGACCGCGAAGTGTTTTGTGAGTCGTCGTCGTCACAACATCCGCGAACGGAACAGGGTTAGGATATAAACCACCGGCGACCAAACCGGCTACGTGAGCCATATCGACAAACAAATAAGCACCAACCGAATCCGCGATGTCGCGGAAACGCTGCCAATCAATCACTTGAGAGTAAGCGGAGAAACCGGCGATGATCATCTTCGGCTTATGTTCGTTCGCCAATGCCTGAACTTCGTCGTAATCGATCTTACCGGTCACGGAATCGATACCGTACTGAACCGCGTTATAAATCTTACCCGAGAAGCTGACGTGAGAACCGTGAGTCAAGTGACCGCCGTGCGCCAAGCTCATACCTAAAACCGTATCGCCCGGCTCGACCAAAGCCATATAAACCGCTGCGTTTGCCTGTGAACCGGAATGCGGCTGAACGTTTGCGTAATCCGCACCAAACAGCTCTTTAGCACGGTCGATTGCCGCTTGCTCTACAATATCCGCAAACTCACAACCACCGTAGTAGCGCTTACCTGGATAACCTTCCGCATACTTATTCGTGAAGCATGAGCCCTGTGCTTCCATCACTCGCGGACTGGTGTAGTTTTCAGAAGCAATTAATTCGATATGAGATTCTTGTCGTTTCTCTTCGTTTTTGATGGCATCTGCAATCAAATCATCGTAACCGGCAATGGTCATAGATTTTGTGAACATGAAAAGGTTCTCCGTCTCAAGTTTTAGTTTGTTCAAAGAGAGGAATTTTACCCGTTTTCAACCCAAATAACCACGACAATCCATAGATTTACAATTCTTATCCATTCTAACAACGGTTTATCTTTATAAACGCCTGCTTTTTCGGTAAAGTTGCATGCATTATTAATTGTATTTTTAAAGTTAAATCAGAAATTTTTAGGAAACTGCTAAATGGCTCAATTTGTTTATACCATGAACCGTGTCGGGAAAGTCGTCCCGCCAAACCGTCACATTTTAAAAGACATCTCCCTATCCTTTTTCCCGGGTGCAAAAATCGGGGTTTTAGGTCTAAACGGTTCCGGTAAATCCACCCTATTGAAGATCATGGCCGGCATCGACACCGATATCGTCGGTGAAGCCCGCCCTCAACCCGGCATCAAAATCGGCTATCTACCTCAAGAACCGCAACTTGATGAAAGCAAAACCGTTCGAGGCAATATTGAAGAAGCGGTTTCAGAAGTAAAAGATGCCTTAGCGGAACTGGATGCAATTTATGCGGCTTATGCGGAACCGGATGCAGACTTCGATGCACTTGCAAAAAAACAGGCTGAAATTGAAGACATCATTCAAGCCAAAGACGGTCACAACATTGACCGCACTTTAGAGATCGCAGCAGATGCTTTACGCTTACCGGACTGGGATGCAGATGTCAGCAAGCTTTCCGGTGGTGAACGCCGCCGCGTAGCGCTTTGCAAACTGCTTTTGGAAAAACCGGACATGCTGCTATTGGACGAGCCTACCAACCACTTAGATGCGGAATCCATCGCCTGGCTGGAGCGCTTCTTATTAGACTTCCCCGGCACCGTGGTGGCCATCACCCACGACCGTTACTTCCTGGACAACGCCGCACAATGGATCCTGGAGCTGGATCGTGGTGAAGGTATTCCATTTGAAGGCAACTACTCTTCCTGGCTAGATCAGAAAGAGAAGCGTCTTGAGCAAGAATCCAAATCTGAAGCGGCGCGATTGAAAACCATCAAAAGCGAACTTGAGTGGGTACGCTCTAATGCTAAAGGGCGTCACGCAAAATCAAAAGCCCGTATGGCCCGCTTTGAAGAGCTTAGCAGCCAAGAATCACAAAAGCGTAATGAAACCAGCGAGATCTTCATCCCGGTGGCTGAACGCTTGGGTGAAAAGGTTATCGAGGTCAACCACATCTCCAAAGGTTTCGGTGATCGTCTACTGATTGACGACCTTAACTTTAGACTTCCTCAGGGAGGAATTGTCGGTATTATCGGTGCCAACGGTGCCGGTAAATCGACTCTGTTCAAAATGCTGACAGGACAAGAACAACCGGATTCAGGAACGATCGAATTCGGTGAAACCGTTCAACTTTCTTACGTAGACCAGAGTCGCGACGCACTGGATGATAACAAATCGGTTTGGGAAGAGATTTCCGGCGGGGACGAAATTTTCATGGTCGGCAATACCGAAGTTAACTCTCGAGCATACTGCAGCCGCTTTAACTTCCGCGGAGGAGATCAACAGAAGAAAATCGGCCAGCTTTCCGGCGGTGAACGCAACCGTGTACATTTGGCCAAAACACTACGTAGCGGCGGTAACTTGTTACTGCTGGATGAACCGACCAACGATTTAGATGTAGAAACCCTTCGTGCCTTGGAAGAAGCCCTGCTGGAATTCGCCGGTTGCGCCGTGGTCATTTCCCACGACCGCTGGTTCCTGGATCGTATCGCCACACACATGCTGGCTTTCGAAGGGGATTCACACGTTGAATGGTTCGAAGGAAACTTCTCCGATTACGAAGAAGACTTGAAGCGCCGCAAAGGTGCGGATGCCGCCCAGCCTCACCGCATTAAATACAAACCGATTAGCAAGGACTAGGATCGATGACTGAAGAAAACATAAATTCTCACCTTATTGCCATTGCCAATGCCATGCCCGACCCTATTTTCGTTATGGGTCAGGACGGTACTTATCTAGACATCATTGGTGGTCAGGAACGCTCTTTATACGCCGACGGCTCCGAACTGATCGGAAAAAAATACAGTGACGTTCTGCCTGAAAAAATGGCTGAACGTTTCCTGCTTGTCGTGCAAAACGCGATTAAAAGCGGCCGATTACAAGAGATCGAGTACCAGTTGGCGGATGAAGAAGTTGAAGGTGTCCACGACAGTTCAACCAAAGGCGGCCAATGGTACGAAGCACGTGTTTACCCGATCAAAGACGGGACTTACGACCAGCCTGCGGTTATCTGGTTGGCGATCAACATCACCAGTCGCAAACACATGGAAGAACAGCTCGAGCACCTCTCCTCCAACGACCCGCTGACCAATCTGTACAACCGCGATTTCTTCCTCGACATCGTCAACGAAGAGATCAACAAAGCGAAAATGAATAACCAGCCTTTGTCTCTGTTTAAGATCAACCTGGACTGTTTCAAACGCATCACAGATCGTTATGGTCACGAAATGGGCGATACGGCGATCCTTACTGCGGCGCACGCTATCAAGAACGTCATTAAAGACCTTGGTCACATTGGCCGTTTAAGTTGTGACCAATTCATGGTGGTTCTACCGGAAGTCAAAGCGGTCGATGCCTTCCGCATCGCCAAACTGGCTCAGGAAACCATCACCGCTCAAACCATTAAACTGGAAGACGGCACAACGACTTGCTTAACCAGCCATGCTGGCGTAACCGAATTACGTAAGCCGGATGAAGACAGCCAAACTCTGTTCATGCGAGTCAATAAAGCCATCGAAGCGATTGAAGGCAAAAAAGACATCACCAACATCCTGTAAACCAACGAAGGTAATCAATGATGAATATGTTTCAAAAAGGTTTCAAATCATTTTTCGCGGGGATCATTCTAGCGATTTCGTCCATCGCAACAGCGCAAGCGGCCGATGACGGCGCTAAAGTGGTCTACCACGTCGACTTTAAAGATCCGACCCGATACTCGGCCACCCTGACCTCTATCAATAACATTTTGAACTTCTACGAATCCGAACTGATGGAACCGGAGGTGCATTTGGTATTTGTCGGCTACGGCTTACGCTTCACAACCGACGATGACCTTAAAGGCACGCCTTATGAAGCCGATCAACCGCTTCTTGAGCGCCGTGAAGAGCTTAAAGGCCGTTTGCAAAGTCTGATTACCGTTCGAGGCGTGAAGGTCGAACTGTGCGACAAAACACGTGACGAAGTCGGTCTGGCAAAAGACAAAGTCTATAAAGGGGTTGAATTGACGCCTTCCGGAGTAGCGAAGATCGCTATTCTTCAGAGCGAAGGGTTCTCTTACCTTAAAATCCAGTAATCTTTACCCTGACTTTTCAAGCGGCCTTTAACCGGCTGCTTGAAAACCACAAACCATCTCCCGCAGCCCAACACTCACACAAATATCCCCACCTTCTTTCCCGAACAGTTAGCGAAAAATCAAATAAGCCAACACACATAAATCCGGTTTTTTGTGCAGACAATAAGCACTTACACCAATATAAAATTGATTTCTTCAATAAAAAGAGTTAGATTCCAACACTAATATCACGGTCTAAAAGCTGATTAAGAACTTACAACCAATCACGACCAAACTACGACAGGATGTCATATATGGATATATCTCTGGCTCAAAGGCTTTTTTTAGAGGAAGCTGAAGACCTATTACAAGATATTGCCGACTCTCTGACTTCGATTAAAGACTCTCCCAAACAAGCAAAAACCTACATCAATCAAATTTTTCGTAGTGTTCATACCATCAAAGGCTCGTGCCGGGCCTTAGGACACGAAAACCTTGCTGATTTTGCCGATGAATTCGAAAGCTTTTTACAGTTTTCAAGACAGTCAACAGGCCCTTTATCCAGTGAACACATTACACTTTTGTCACAACTGCATGAACACCTTGAACTTCTGATTAAAAAAATCAATTTTCAAGATCTTCTAATCGACCTTGATCATCAAAAACACCTACTGAATAAAATCGACTATTTGAAAAACAATGCTAAGGAAAATACCGACTCCGAAGAAAGAAAACTTACCCTGAACTCGTCCGAAACAGAAAAAATTATCTCGACGGCAGAAACGGTAAAGCTCGACAATAGCTCGATAAATAAACTTCAGCAAGAGATAACTGCGATTCAGTTAATACTGGAGCGACACCGTCAAGCACTTCTACAAAAAGAAAGTTCTCTAGTTGAAGAAACTCTTGATCAGCTGGAAAAAAAAGTCGGCAATCTACAGTACCAAACTTCCCAGATAAACCAGATATCCATCAATACATTACTCGAACGCTTGAAATTCACTTTTGATGATGCCTGCCGTGCAGCTGATAAAAAAGCGGAATTATCCATTTACACCAATACCGAATCCATTGATCGAAGCCTGGCAGATAAACTATATGAACCCTTGATGCACTTGATTCGCAATGCGGTTGACCACGGTATTGACTCGCTTACAGAACGTCAGGCAAACGGAAAACCGGAGATTGCGCAAATCAGCTGTACATTCACTCAACAACTTGGACAACTAAACATTGAAATCAAGGATGACGGTCCGGGGTTAAACCTTAGCAAAATAAAAGAAAAAGCCGTTAATACACAATTAGTGCAACCCCTTGATCAAATGTCAGATCAACAATTACAGCAATTAGTTTTTTTACCGGGTTTCACTACACACAATAGTCCTTCGCAATTATCAGGAAGAGGCGTCGGACTGGATTACGTTCGCAACTACTTACTACAACTACGAGGCAACATTCGTCTAACCAGCATCCCGGGCAACGGAACGACATTCACGCTCAACCTGCCCTTAAAAAGCTCAGAGCAATCCACCCTATTGGTACGAATAGGCCAAACGATTTTCGGAATCGACACTCAAATAGTACATGAATGCATAGCGATGCACGGAAAGGTGGATGAACGAAACTATGTGCTGCTCCCAATTTACCAGCAAAGACCGAGAGTCATAGATCTATATAAACTGCTAAACCTGTCGAAACAAGACGCCCAGAACATCAACAAGCATTCAAGTTCGATTGTCTTTATTCAATATGACGGTGAATTCTTTGCCCTGATTGCGGACGAGATTCTCCGCACTCAAGTATTACGTGTCGAACCGAGAGCTTGTTTTATAGGCTCACAAAACTGCTTTAACGGTACTTCACTATTAGAAAATGGTGAAACCGCTTATTCTTTAGATATGTTCAGCATTAGAGAGAAACTGGAATGAGCCTGTTAAAACACTTTATCCCATCGGAACCGGATCAGTTTTCATTTTTCGATGACGATATCTTTCATCCTCAATTCCTGATTTTTGAAGACCGGAACCGGTTTTTCGCGCTGGATGCCAACGCTGTCGAAGAAGTTCTCGTTATCGATCAAATCACCCCTTTACCGGGATTAAATAACGAACTAATCGGTACAACCGCCGTTCGAGGTGTGACCTTATACACTCTACCAATCGACCTTTTACTTGATTCAACCTCAGATAAAAAGCAACAAACGGCACACGATTCCAACAGCCTGATCATCATCCGGGAACAAACGGATCAAGATCTTCCGCGAGTGGGAATATTAGTAGAAAGGATTTGGCAACTTCACGCAATCAAGGCCAACTCAATCCAAACCGTCAATGCAGAAGAAAAATCTCAACATATAGGGAACGAGTTCCTGGGCAGGGTAAGTCTACACAAACAAAACATTTACATTCTTAACCACGAACAGCTTTTCCGAAAAGATAATTTAATGACCGTTATTTGCGATTCAACTACATTTAAAAAAAGAGATTTTTTATCATGATCAAAACCGTCAAAACCAAACTTACCTTAAGCAATGCCGTGATCATAATAGGCGTTTCTTTGCTTATCGCATATGGCCTTTACGGATTAAGTAAGATGCAACAAGAATTGGACACACTCTACCAAGATAGAATCCAACCTCTCCAACAGATGTGGAATATCAACCAACTGAGCATCGAAAATTATCGCTACTTACCGGAAGCCTACCTAGAAAACCCTGCCAATAAAGCAGAAATTCTAGACCAAATAAATTCTAATCGCAGCTCCCTAACCCACCTATGGGAAAGTTATAACGCCACCTACATCACCGAAGAAGAAAGAAAACTGGCCGACCAACTTTATATAACGGCGGTTTCGATGGACTCAGCAAGTCAAAAAATCGCCAAACTCATTAGCGAGAATAAAACCGACTACTTGAAAACCCATTTCGAGACTCTTTCATCTCCCACCCTACAGAAAACGTTTGTCGAAAAAATGAATAAAGTTATTTCAATTCAAGTCAACATTTCTGAACAAATCAATCAGGAGGCCGAACGTCACCTACAAAAAACAATGTCCACACAACTCATAGCGATCGCCCTTTTGATTGTCATCGTGTTAACGGCAACAATCCTCACTACCCGCTCAATTCTTGCCGATTTAGGCGCGGAACCGCACATCGTTAAGGGAAATTTAAAACGCCTTTCCGAAGGGGATTTCACCGAGACTCCCGATCCTAACTCTTTCCCGGAACAAAGCGTCATGCATTCACTCTCTAAAATGATAGCTGAACTGCATCGCGCCATAAAAGAAGCAAACAATACGGCTTTTTCAACGGCAGGTGCAGCTGAAGAATTAAGCTCGGTTGCCCAAGAGATCAGTGCAAGTCAGAGCCAACAATCCATCAGCATAGAACAATCTTCGGCCAGCCTACAAAACATTAAGGACTTTATCACCAACACCAGCAACACGGTTCAAGAGCTTAGAAATCAAGTAGAGCAAAGCAATATTGAAATTAAGAGCCGGGTTAAACACGTCCAGGATATGATCGATAAAACCCAATTGATCACCAAAAAGATTGGGATTATGGACGATATCTCTTATCAAACCAATTTACTCGCAGTCAACGCCGCCATTGAAGCCGGGCGCGCGGGAGAAAACGGCCGTGCCTTTGCCGTGGTTGCCAGTGAAATAAGAAAACTCGCAAACAAGAATCAACAAAGCGCAGAAGAAATCCATGAATTAAGTACCGAAGTCATGGACCTCAGCCAAAACGCACAGACCAGTTTGAAAAATCTGACCGATTCAATTGATGCCATCGCGCAACAAATGGAAAACATCACGATCGCCAACATCGAACAAACTAGAAGTGTAAGAGACATTAATGATGGCGTCATGAATATCGCCGACGCCATTTCCGCATCCGCATCCGCCACCGAAGAGTTAGCCGCTACCTCTGAAGAACTTGCCGCACAAAGCAGCCAACTGAAAGTAGTCATGACTTTCTTCAAACTTCAGAAAACAGAAAATCAAGCGCAAAAACCAGTTAGAGCGGATCTATTGCCCGATATCAAAGTTTCTGAAAAGGATTTCGAAAACTTCTAACACAGCCTTTTAAAAACAAAAAACCTAGAAAACAAATGGTTAAAATAAAATGAGTAATTGATTAACTACATTTTCTGCAAAAAAAACATAAAAATTCTAATTCCATTAGTTATTTTACGTAATATAATAGGCCAACATAATGCGGCTTGGATGCCAGAAACAAAGCAGGGACACAAAAAATGTTACATGATGTTAAATCAGTATTAATCGTCGAAGACAGTAAGACGCAACGTACAATATTGGAAATGATGTGCACAGAGTTAGGCATTAACCATGTTGTAGGCGTTGAGAACGGCCAAGAAGCTTTAGAATACCTTGAAGACGACAATTCTGTAGATTTAATGCTATGTGATCTAGAACTCCCCGAATTAAACGGCATCGAACTTATCAACCACATCAGTAAAACACGTAAAAACTTTGCGCTTGTAATCATGAGCGGCCGAGAACAAAGCTTAATCTCCTCAGTAGAACTTATGGCTAAAAGTGAAGGTTTCTATACATTAGGCGGATACCGAAAGCCTTTTTCACAAACCGAACTTGAAGCGGTATTGGGCAACTTTGACCGGAACAGATTAATACAGGTGCCTAGCTTCCAAAAACGTGAAAAGCCCACCATTACAATCGAATCTTTCAAAAATGCACTGAGTGCAAATGAATTCACTCTTTACTTCCAACCCAAGGTCTTTTGCGAAAATGATGAATTGGAAGGCGTAGAAGCACTTATACGATGGAAGCATCCCGAGTACGGCGTGATAGCACCGGACGATTTCATCCCTTTTGCCATCGAAAACAATCTTATTAATGAGTTAACTTTACTGGTGGTAAAAAAGAGCATTGACGCCCTAACACGATGGGAAACGTATGGACTTAACACTAAAATTTCCATCAATCTATCAGCTAAAAGTTTTACCGAATCCAGTTTCTCGCAACAGATTCTGAATATTTTAAGCACTGGAAACATCAAACCCAGTCAACTGACCTTTGAGGTTACGGAGACCGAAGTCATACACGATATCGGCAGCGCCCTCTCCTTATTAACCAAACTGCGTTTAGCCGGTTTTGGTTTATCTATCGATGATTACGGAACAGGCCAATCCTCCATTAAACAATTAACGCAGATTCCTTTTACCGAATTGAAAATTGATCGATCGCTTATAGAAGACATTCATCTTAAAGATCACCTAAAGGTCATCTTTGAAAGCACACTGAGAATGTGTAGCAAGATGGATATTAAAGTCGTAGCGGAAGGGATTGAAAAAATTGAAGAATGGGATTATTTGACACAAGCGGGATGCGATATTGCTCAAGGCTATTTAATTTGCCCTCCTGTAACCGAAGAAGTGCTACAAAATTGGATTAAAAACGGAATGAGATTCTTTCACTAAGGTTTATAAGAACTACAAATTAGATACCCAATTCCAAAAACAACAGACACAAAAAAACCAGCCGAAGCTGGTTTTTTTGTTTTAGATGTTTATGACAATTAAGCCATTTCACCTGGGTAGTTTTCAATACCTGGGTTATTCTTAACACCTTTAAGCTTAGGATGGTTAACCTTCTTAAGCTTCATATCGCTCTTATGACGACGTAGGTAATCAGCAGCAACATCCCACATCAAACGACCGTCACCAACAGACTCAACCTGTGCCCAACCGGCAACAGAATAAGTCTTGTTCGCTTCTAGAGGCGTACCGTCATCCAAACGCATGTCAGAGATACGGTTACCTAGTGAAGCGTTTGGCTCACAAGTGTAGTCCATACCACCAAGACGAACCATATCACCACCAGACTGTAGGTATGGGTCTTTCTGGAATAGGTTCTCACAGATACCTTCTAGAATATCTTTCATTTGAGCACCAGTCACTTCTGACTTATAAGTTTCACCGTAAGTCATAGAAGTTTCATCCATTACGCGCTCCATAGTGATCATCTCACCAGCTAGAACAGAAGTACCCCAACGAACACCGGCAGACATAGCGATCTGCGCATCGTGCTCTTCACGTAGTGAGTTTACGATGATCTGATCCCATGTACCCATGAAGTTACCACGACGGTAAAGAGTATCTTCAGCTACTGCCAACTCTTCACCTAGGATTTCACCGTAAGTCTTTCCTAGACGGTCTTTGCTGTATGCGCGTGAAGGATCACGAGACTCAACAATGTTTGTATCGTACTTACGAGTGTATAGGTGGTCGATGAAAGTAGAAACTTCTTTATCGGCATCCAAGATGTTAGAGAATACAGGCAACAACTTGTAATCAACACCTTTCAACTTACCGTTAGAAATATCCAAATCCATACAACCAACGAACTTACCGTTAGAACCAGCGTTCGTTACGTGACATACACCACCTTCTGGAGTCTTAACTGGAGTAGTCTTAGGAATACCATCGTGAGTGTGACCACCAAAGATTGCATCGATACCGTTGATACGTGAAGCCATCTTGATGTCAACATCCATACCGTTGTGAGAGATCATAACGATTGCCGCTGGCTTCTCAGTTTCACGAATCTTATCAACCGTTTCCTGAAGAGCGTCTTCACGAAGACCGAAAGACCAATCCGGGAAGTTAGACTGTGGGTTAGCGTTCGCAGTACGTGGGAAAGCCTGACCTACAACAGCGATACGCTCACCGTTAATGATTTTGATCGTGTATGGTTTGAATGCACGAGCTTCGTCTTCATCGAAAAGACCAACACCGTTGTTTGCATCTACCATTTCACGGTATGCATCACCGAACAAAGAATCTTCTTTGATACGGATGTTCTGAGCCAAGAATTCACCTTTGAAGTTGTTCAAGTTTTTCAAAACTTCTTCTTCAGTGTAAGTAAATTCCCAGTGACCAGTCATGATGTCAACGCCCAATAGGTTTGACGCTTCAACCATGTCAGCACCACGAGTCCATAGAGCAGTACCGGAACCGTGCCACAAGTCACCACCATCCATAGTCAATGTGTTTTCACGTCCACCAGCTTGCTCACGTAACTTATCTAGAAGCGTTTTAACGTGTGCGAAACCACCAACTTTACCATACTGCTCGGAAGCATCTTGGAAGTTGATATATGTGAATGCATGTGCAAGCGGCGTGTTAGGCTCAATACCTAGTTCGTTTAACAACTTCGAACCAACAACGTGAGGCAACTTACCGAATGCTGGACCCGTACCCAAGTTTACGTTTGGTTCACGGAAATAGATTGGCTTTAACTGAGCGTGCGTATCTGTAATGTGCAACAGACGAACCTTACCTTTCATTGGCTGGTTATAAATTTCAGCAGAAGCTTTAGCCGCTGCCGCTTTATCTGTACCTGAAGACATTGCACTTGCAGTACCTGGTAACATCCCTGCAGCTGCAGCCATAGACATTACATGTAAAAATTCACGACGATTTAAAGACATTCGGTCTCTCTCCGTTTTAGTTTCAATTTCGTATTATTTATGTTGAGCATAAATAAAGTCCGACAAATTTAAAGAATAAAGCTTACAAAGTCAAATAAAGTAAAGTTATTAGCCAATAAATTTTATTAGCAGTACTTCTACTTACTCTTGAACTTTAAAAACCCGGGGGTAAATTATCCAACCCATTTTCTAGCGTTTCTAAACATACGCATCCATGGTGCATCCTCAAGCCATTCATCAGGATGCCA
Organism: Thiomicrorhabdus sp.; assembly: GCF_041583835.1. GTDB lineage: Bacteria > Pseudomonadota > Gammaproteobacteria > Thiomicrospirales > Thiomicrospiraceae > Thiomicrorhabdus. The sequence continues at coordinate 132,954 of NZ_JBFHFC010000006.1, forward strand.
AGAATTTTGTACGGTTCTAAACGCTCTTTCCGGATGAGGCATCATGATAGTGACACGACCATCCGTCGTTGTTAAGCCGGTCATACCGCCAACCGTTCCATTTGGATTGAACGGATAAGCTTCCGTTGGATTTCCATTAGAATCCACGTAACGCACACCAACTAAACCTTCAACATCAGAAGCCGATCCGGAACCGAAGTCCATACGCCCTTCACCATGTGCAACCGGAACCGGAATGCGCGTTCCTTCCATCCCCTGCAACAAAACTGACGGTGAAGACTGGATTTCTACCAATGAAAAACGCGCTTCAAACTGTTCTGATTTGTTACGTACGAATTTCGGCCAAGTCTCGGCGCCCGGAATGATTTCTTTCAAATTCGATAACATCTGACAGCCGTTACAAACACCTAATGTAAACGTATCTTCACGCTGGAAGAATTGAGCGAATTCTTCACGGGCAGTATCGTTGAAAAGAATCGAATTAGCCCAACCTCGGCCAGCTCCAAGAACATCCCCATAAGAGAAGCCACCACAGGCTACCAATCCTTTAAACTCTTCAAACTTGACCTCACCCGAAAGCACGTCGGACATATGCACGTCGATCGCGTCAAAACCGGCACGGGTAAATGCGGCCGCCATTTCTTGCTGACCATTTACACCCTGTTCACGCAAAATCGCTACTTTTGGACGAGGTTTACCGGCAAATTCAGCCGTAACATCATCATTAATATCAAATGTAAGATTGACCGAAAGCTCTGTATTGGCGTCATTAACAATCGCGTCAAAAGCTTGTTGAGCACAGTCTTCGTTATCGCGCAAAGCTTGCATTCGATAACTGGTCTCAGACCACCAAGACTGTAAAGTCTTACGCGATTTAAGCAGCATCGTTTTGCCGTGCGCGGCGATTTTGATTTGATCGTCATTTGACGTCGAACCGATCCAGTGAGACATTTGAGTCAAACCGTTATCGGCTAGAATAGCCATAACACGATCTTTATCCGCCGCTTTAACCTGCATAACCACACCGACTTCTTCAGCGCATAATGCGGCTACGGCTTCCGAACCTAAAGCGGAAACATCAACGTCCAAACCGCAATGTCCGGCAAACGCCATCTCCAGCAACGTCACCAACAGACCACCGTCTGCACGATCGTGATAAGCCAACATCAAACCGTCAGCCAGCATGGCTTGCGTCGCATTGAATAAGTTCAACAGGTCTTCAGCATTGTCCAAATCCGCAGACACATCCCCGACTTGATTATAAACCTGAGCCAAACAGCTGGCACCAATACGGTTCTGGCCTTTACCAAGATCAACGACCAATAGTTCGGTATCGCCTAAATCCGTTCTTAATTGTGGTGTAACCGTTTTACGAACGTCTTCAACCGGCGCAAAAGTCGTAATATTCAACGACACCGGAGAAATCACGGCTTTATTCTCATCACCGTCATTCCAAACGGTTTTCATCGACATCGAATCCTTACCGACCGGTACTGCGATCCCCAACTCAGGACACAATTCCAAACCAACCGCTTCTACAGCATCGTACAAGGCCGAATCTTCACCCGGGTGACCGGCAGCTGCCATCCAGTTAGCCGAAATTTTGATGTCACTCATCTTAGAAATTTTCGCGCACGCTATATTCGTGATCGCTTCAGCAATTGATAAACGAGCGGATGCTTTTGGATTAATCAAAGCAACAGGCGGACGCTCACCGGAAGCCATCGCTTCACCGGTATAACCTTTATAATCCGAACAGGTCACACCGGCATTAGCCACCGGCACCTGCCAAGGACCAACCATCTGATCCCTAGTAACCATACCGGTGATGCTACGGTCGCCGATCGTGATTAAGAAAGACTTATCCGCAATCGTCGGCAGCTTCAACAAGCGTTCGGTCACTTCTTCAAAATCCAACACAGCCGTTTCGAAACCAGGCTGTGGCACCAATCTCGATTCAACGCTACGATGCATCTTAGGCGGCTTGCCCAAAAGTACGTTCAACGGCATATCGACCGGATTGTTATCAAAGACCGTGTCGTTAACCACCAACTTTTGTTCTTTAGTCGCTTCCCCGACAATCGCATACGGACAACGCTCACGCTTACACAAAGCTTCAAACTGTTCGATCTGATCAGGGTAAATCGCAATTACGTAACGTTCTTGCGACTCGTTACACCAAATTTCCATCGGAGACATGCCCGGTTCGTCATTCGGTACTTTTCTTAAATCAAAAATTGCACCTTTACCGGCGTCGTTGACCAGTTCAGGAAAGGCATTCGACAAACCGCCGGCACCCACATCGTGAATCGAAGCGATTGGAGATTTTTCACCTAAATAAGTACAACGATCGATCACTTCCTGCGCACGTCGTTCCATTTCAGGGTTTTCACGTTGCACAGAAGCAAAATCCAAGTTTTCCGCACCCGCGCCGCTATCGACCGAAGAAGCGGCGCCACCGCCCAAACCGATCAACATAGCGGGTCCGCCCAAGACCACTAACTTGGCACCGACAGGAATGTCATTTTTTTGAATATGTTCTTGACGAATACTTCCTAAACCACCGGCCAACATAATCGGCTTATGGTAACCGCGCACCTCTTCGCCGTCGCGAGTCATCAAACTGTTTTCATACGTACGGAAATAACCATTGATCGCCGGACGGCCGAATTCATTGTTAAAGCCGGCCGCACCCAACGGGCCTTCAATCATAATTTCAAGAGGTGTAACGATACGTTCCGGCTTTCCATACTTGCGCTCCCAAGGTTGTTCAAACCCCGGAATATTCAGGTTGGAAACGGTAAAGCCCGTCAAACCCGACTTTGGTTTAGAGCCGCGACCGGTGGCCCCTTCGTCGCGGATTTCACCACCGGAACCGGTTGCCGCACCCGGCCAAGGAGAGATCGCGGTTGGGTGGTTATGAGTTTCGACCTTGATTTGAAAATGCACCGGCTCTTCATTGAAGCCATACTGACGACTCTCCGGATCCGGGAAGAAACGCGTAGCCTGATAACCTTCAACCACCGCCGCGTTATCACTGTAAGCGGACAGTACTCCGCCGGGATTTTTCTGGTAAGTATTGCGGATCATACCGAATAAAGAATTCGGCTTATCTTCACCGTCAATCGTCCAATCGGCATTAAAAATTTTATGTCGGCAATGCTCGGAGTTTGCTTGTGCAAACATCATTAACTCGGCATCCACAGGGTTACGACCTAGCGTCGTAAAAGCGTCGACCAGATAATTAATTTCATCTTCACTTAACGCCAACCCCATTTCGGCATTCGCCTGAACCAATGCTTCGCGACCACCAGAAATCACATCAACCGTTCGCATCGGTCTCGGTGCTTGATGCGAAAATAAGTTTTCCAGCTCTTCAATTGAATGAGAAACCTGCTCCATCATTCTGTCGTGAAGCAATGCTTCCATCGCCGACTTATCTTGATCTGCAACGCCTTCAAGGAAATAAACGATTCCGCGTTCGATACGGTGGATGCTTTGAATTCCACAAGTATGGGTAATGTCCGTCGCTTTGGATGACCAAGGAGAAATCGTTCCCAAGCGCGGTGTAACAATACAACTACCGGAAACAATAGCCGAATCCAAATTCTCTTCCGTTTCGTTCAACAACACCTTCAAGTGCGACACTTCCGTCGGAGACATCGCTCCGTCCGTATCCACAAAATAAATATACTGTGAACGAACCGATTTAATCGCACCGACTCCCTGAAGTTTGTTTAATAGCTGATTCAAACGGTAATCAGAGTGCGCAGGATTTCCCCAAACAATTTGCATATCTTTTGTCCTTCCAAAAAAACAAAAACCCCCGATCATCGAGGGTCTAATAATCAAAATCTTTTTACTGCCCCAGCAAGCCTAAACGTTCAAACAAATATTTACGTTTTTCTTCATTCAACGGCGTATCGTTTTCTAAGGCTTTTGCTTTTAGCACGGAGACATCCGGATTTTTCTCATCGGCTTCCAACTGCAATAAAATCACTTCCGGCAATTTCATCTTGCCTTTATCGTCTTTCCAAAAAGCGAGTTTCGATAAGAAACCGTCATCCTTTCTTGCCGAATCAGGAACCTTCACCCACATCTGATGCGTTTCCGGACGCGATCGATCTACCTGCCAGTCGGCTCTATATACCATCGCCTGCAAATATCCCCAACTTTGGGCAAGGTTAGCATGCAGAACCAAACTTTCCAGTTCCTGCTGACCATTAAACTCTTCCGTCATTTTGCCCGTCACTTTCAGCTGAGCCAAAGCCACATCCGAAGTCGAACCGAAGAAAATCATAGCGCGGTAAAGAGCTTCCGCTTCCATTAAAGGATTGTAAGGCTTGATTCTCCAACGCTCTTCGCCATTGATTTCGGCATTCGTATCAGGAGAATAAACCATATGGTGGTTGAAATAAATTCGAGTCTTCTGCTCAGTCTTATCGGTTTCAAGACGCGCGACAAATCGATCATAAATCCCTTCAGCCAATTCCGGACGCCAACTGTTCAACAGTCTAGTCAACGGACTCATGTCGTCCAACGGAACCAACTCGGTGCGCTTAACAAAATCGGTCTCGATAACACCGATATCTTTACGCTCTGACTTGACCTGCATCCCCATGGTTTCGAAAAAACGCTTCAAGCTGTCCCATACATGATCGCTATTCGCTGTATCGACTTCCAACCAACGCTCGGACAGGTTGGATTTCACCGATACACCTGCCGCTTTATAAGTAGGAATAAAGTCGTTCTGCTGCTGAGTATTTGCTTCTTGGAAAACCACATCCAGCGGATCTTTCTTCTTGGACGGATTAAAAAGATTTGGCGGCACTTCTAGATCTTGAGCCAATCGGGTGTTGGTTTCCCTGTAATCCGGTTCATCGGAACCAACCCAGCTGGAAACAGTCGAACAACCGCTCAACCCCGTTAGAGAAAACATTAACAATACAGGAACAAATTTAGTTGGTGCGCTCATTCTTCGGACTTTACTCTTGATTAAAATATTTAGCTGTCTTAAATGACACCCGCTTGTTGCATTGCCGCTTTTACGACTGGCTGACATTTTTCCGAAAGCACCGTTAGTGGCAAACGTATGGCTTTACCGCACAATCCCATTTCAGCAACAGCCCATTTAACCGGAATCGGATTCGATTCAACGAACAAATCTCGATGCAATGAAACCAAACAAGCATCCAAACGCTTAGCCTCTTCTGCATCGCCTCGTAAGGCGGCCATATAAACGTCATGAACTTGCTTTGGAGCCACATTAGCCGTTACGGAAATCCCGCCGTGACCGCCCGCTAAAATAAAATCGACGGCAGAGGCATCGTCACCAGTATACAGATCAAAGTCTTCTGAAACACCCGCTTTTATCTGAGCGACTCTTGAAAGATCACCGGTCGCTTCTTTTACGCCGATAATGTTTTTGATCTGAGCTAGACGAATAATGGTTTCCGGCAACAGGTCGCAAGCGGTACGTCCTGGCACATTGTATAGAATCTGAGGAATATCGACGCTTTCAGCCACTTTTTTATAGTGCAGGTAAAGACCTTCTTGAGTAGGCTTATTGTAATATGGCGTTACCAACAAACAGGCATCTGCACCTGCTTCTTTTGCACACTGAGTCAATTCGATTGCCTCAGTGGTAGAGTTAGCACCCGTACCGGCAATAACCGGAACACGTTTATTGACCTTATCGACAACAAACTTAACCACTTCACAATGCTCATGCATATCCAAAGTCGCCGACTCGCCTGTCGTGCCTACTGCAACAATGGCATCGGTTCCTGATGCAATATGAAATTCCACCAATTTCTCAAGTGAGTCATAATCAATCGACTCATCATCCAACATAGGTGTGACTAACGCCACCATACTGCCTCTAAACACGGCGAAATTCTCCAATAGATTAACGCTAACTCAAAAAAGGGTAATCTTACCCTTTCCCCCTTAACACTTCAACTTAAATTCGGCCTTCTAATCGCGACTTAAAACCCTACAAAATCCCAATTTTATAAATCTGATTTTATTTATTGAAACCCACATTAAAACGGGTCATACTTGATCAAAATACACTACTCAAGAGGTAAAGAATGAATATGACCATTGGGCAAGAAATCCCCTCTTTTTCACTTCCCGCCACGTCCGAACGCACGATTACTCAAGAAGACTTTCTGGACCGCTACACAGTCCTCTACTTTTACCCCAAAGACAGCACACCAGGCTGCACCACAGAAGGTAACGACTTCTCAAACCTCATCAATGAATTCAAAGCACTCAATTGCCAAATCTTCGGCGTCTCCATGGATTCAATGAAACGCCACGATAACTTCAAAAACAAACAAAACTTTGCATTCGATCTAATTTCGGACCCTGACGCCGAACTCTGCAAGATTTTCGACACCTACCAACTAAAAAAGAATTTTGGCAAAGAATACATGGGAATCGTACGCAGCACTTTCCTTATCGACCCTCAAGGCAAACTGGCGGCCGAATGGAGACAAGTAAAAGTAAAAGATCATGCACAAAACGTTTTAAACAAACTTAAAGAATTTAATTGACGATTATGTAAGCAGCACCATTAAAACCAACAGGAAGCCTTCTTATGACAAATGAGCACAAACGATTATTTATATTAGATACCAACGTCTTAATGCATGATCCAATGGCCATGTTTAATTTTGAAGAACACGACATCTTCATCTCCATGACGGTACTGGAAGAACTGGATGCTGCCAAGAAAGGGATTTCCGAGGTCTCACGAAATGCACGTGAAACCAACCGCCTGATCGATGAAATTATAAGCAATGCAAGCTTTGAAGAAATCAAGCAAGGATTACCGCTAGAAAGAATTCACCCGCATTCTGACAAAGAAGGCTTACACCTCGGAAAACTGTACTTCGAAACCGAACCATTACTGGCCGAACTTCCTATTTCTCTGCCTAGCCATAAGGCCGACAATCATATCCTGCAAACCGGCCTGGCCCTAAAGGCCAACTACCCTGAACGCAATGTCACGCTGGTCACAAAAGACATTAACATGCGCATCAAATCTTCTGCGGTGGGCCTCCACTCTGAAGATTATTACAATGACCGCGTACTTGAAGATGTGGACTTACTCTATACCGGCTGGGAGACCTTACCGGAAAACTTCTTCGAAGAACACGGCAAGCACATGAAATCATGGCAGGATGGCAGCCGAACTTTTTACGAACTGGAAGTCGACGACAACTGCACATGGCATGCAAACCAATGCCTAATCAGTGAAAACGACGCCGGATTTAAAGCCATCGTGAGATCCGTCACCAACAACAAAGCCACATTGGAGTACATGCAGGATTACGGCAAAGGATCGCACGGCATTTGGGGCATTCATGCTCGTAACGAAGAACAAAATATGGCTTTGAACTTTCTAATGGACCCCGAGATCGATTTCGTCTCGCTACTGGGTATCGCCGGAACGGGGAAAACCCTACTGGCTTTAGCCGCCGCACTCGAACAAACATTGGATCTTAATATCTACAACGAAATCATCATGACTCGCGCCACCATCCCTATCGGTGAAGACATCGGTTTTCTACCGGGAACGGAAGAAGAAAAAATGACTCCGTGGATGGGCGCCCTGATGGACAACCTGGAAGTCTTAACCAACTCGGACGGAGCCAACTCGACGGAATGGGAGAAAGAAAGTACGCAACAACTACTGAGTAAACGCATCAAAATCAAATCCATGAACTTCATGCGTGGACGCACCTTCCAAAACAAGTTTATTATTTTGGATGAAGCTCAGAACTTAACCTCCAAGCAGATGAAAACATTGATTACACGTGCGGGAACGGGAACCAAAATCGTCTGTATCGGTAATATAGGGCAGATCGATTCGCCTTACCTTTCCGAAACGACAAGCGGTTTAACCTATGTGGTCGACCGCTTCAAAAACTGGGATCACGGGGCGCACATCACGTTACAGCAAGGCGAACGTTCAAGACTGGCGCTATTTGCTTCGGATACGCTTTAAAAGCCAAATCCCAAAATCAAAAAAGGCCGTCTATAACGGCCTTTTTTATTCGATTCACTACTGAAATCCATCAAATTAACGGCTTGCAAGCCAATTATTTTTGACGTTCCTTCAGTACTTCTTCTGGCAAAGCAAATCCTTGCTCTAACGCCTTATCCCGGCAATAGTTAATCGCGAAATCCAGCAATTCGCCCACTGCACGATGGCGAAACTTGTGTTTTTGACGAACGTGCGAAAATGGACGGACAATCGGCGGATCCAAAGGAATCGCTTTTAAAGTACCTAAACGCAACTCTTTCGAGATTGTAGTGCGTGAAACAATCGCCACACCCACATCAGACTCAACGGCCATTTTAACGGCTTCGGGACTACCCAACTCCATTACCACATTCAAATCGCTGTAGCTTAAGCCCTGCTCGCGAATATAAGTATCGATAACCGAACGCGAACCGGACCCCTCTTCACGCGAGATATAACCATACTTTCTAAAATCTTCGATCGAGACCTTATCTCGCTTCGCCAATGGATGATCCAACGGACAAATCAATTGCATTTCATCCAATCGACAAACATCGACCTCAAGGTTCTTGTTGTGCACTGGTGCCTCAACCAACCCCAAATCGATCATATTGTTTTCGACCATAGAAACGATGGCATCGGTATTACCAACCTGAAGGCGAATATTAACGTCTTCGAATTGCTTCTTAAACGCCCCCAGTAGACTCGGCAGCATGTATTCCGCGATGGTCGTACTTGCTCCGATCACTAAGCTCCCGGTTACTTCACCAGTCAGTTCGCGAACTTCGCTATTCATTTTTTCATAATGTTCGAGAATCTGATCCGCATAGTCGTATACGACCTTTCCGGCATCTGTCAAAGTGATCTTGTTATGCGTACGATCGAAAAGACGCGTATTAAAGAAATCTTCTAGCTGTTTTACCTGAAATGTAACCGCCGGCTGCGTCATATGTAGCGTTTCGGCCGCTTTGGTAAAACTCATTACTTTCGCAACAGTATGGAATACTTGGAGACGTCTATCTGCCATCCGAAATTTCCTTTATGGTCTATAATAAAATTTATTGAACACCACTGAATATAGGGCTTTAGAACTTAAAAGTCAAACTTATTGATATACACATAAATTTTATATCTCAATTGAGTTCAACTCGTCAAACAAGTAAGCAATCATAACAACTTGTATTACTTTGATTTTGTTTCGTCCAGCGTACTTTTCAGCTCTCTAATTTCTTTTGTCATGTGCTTAATAATAACTTCGACATGCTGCTGATTTTCAATCGTCTGCTTCTCCAGACGCTCTTCCATTAAACGCACATAATTAAGAATTTCTTTTTCCTGCTTTCTCTGCCCGGAACCGATCAAAAATGCGGAGATATTGGCCGTAACCAACGAAAACAACACCACGCCAAACAAGATCAAAAATGTTCCAAAAATCCTGCCGTTTTCGGTTTGCGGCACCACATCGCCATAACCGACGGTCGTCACCGTGACAATTGCATACCAAATACCGTCGATAATATTACGATCTTCTATATAAGCGAACAAGCCACCCGCCGCGACGATCATAAAAGCCGAACCGATCAAAATCTGACCAAGCCGATGGCGTTTTAGAATCGTCATCGCATCATTATAAAAATGGACAAAAAATCTCAAAAACAAGAGTAGTCTTAACGAACGCATGATAACAGCCCAGTCGCCGTGCCATCCAATCCAAGGGAACGCCAGAATAACAATCAGCGTATTCAACCAGTTCTGCCGTAAATAACGCCAACGATCGGTCACATTGTATAAATTCACCGCCATTTCCGCTGCGAACACCAACCAAATCAAGGTCGATAACCACGATGTATCGACATCGGATCCTGAATAAAACATCAATACCTGGATAAACACCGCAAACAGGGCTAAAAGGACCAATACCTCAAATTGATCACCAATCCTTTTAGCCCTGGCGTTTTCACGATAGTTGACACCAGCAATTCCTAATATTGACTTATAATCCATTTTTGCCATCCAACCGATACATCAATTCAACCACCCTACTTCGCCAGCTTAGGCAGCGCTTCACGACCATTTAAAGCTTGTCCCATCAACCAGTTTTTAACCGGAGTAAGCTGATTAGCCAGCGGCAAAATTCCTTGACGGAACACACCCTTTAGAGAAGCGTCCTGCCTGAACAACCAATCAAAGCCTTCCATGGAACGCTGAACAATCGCATTATCCCCTCGACGCCAACGTTCGTATCGGCGTAGCACCGAGAACTGCCCCAAAGCCTTATTTTCCCGACGAGCTTCCACCAGCACTTCAATCAATGCCGCCGCATCCAACAAGCCCAAATTCACACCCTGACCCGCTTGCGGATGAATCGTATGTGCCGCATCACCGATCAAAGCCAAATTCGGCTTCACATAATGCTGTGCATGACGACGGATTAACGGGAAAGCGGCACGTTCAGCAACCTCTATAACACGCCCAAGCTTCCAGTCCGAAGCCTCGGCGATTCGTTCGGCGAACTCTTTATCGGGTAACGACAATGCCCATTGCATTTTCTCGACAGGCAAATACCATGCGATTGAGCTGACGTTATTACCCATTGCCAGATAAGCGAACGGGCCGTCTTTTAAATAACGCTGCCAACATGTATCCTGATGATTTAATTCTGTTTTCACACACCCTACGACAGCACACTGTTCGTACTCGTGGGTATCCAAACCGATGTGCGCCATTTGACGAATCTGAGACTGAGCGCCGTCCGCACCGACCAATAATTGCGTTTGAATCTTACCGTAGCCTTCCAAATACAAACAAGCCTGTTCACTTTCAAATGCCAATGCTTCCAACTTGACGTCCAAAAGCACTTTAACCTGTTCACAATCGGTAATCTGCTCCCACAATGCCGCCTGTACCACACTGTTCTCAACCGTATAACCCAAATTAGGTTCACCCATATCCGCAGCGGAAAAATGCACTTCACCAGATGTGATTTCATCCCATACATGCATGGCGACAAACGGATGATAACGACGGCGTTCTATCCCCTGCCACGCGCCGAGATTCCTTAAAATATTCTCGGACGCACGAGTCAAAGCGCTAACCCGTGTTTGATATGGCTGCTGCGAATCCCACTCGGTATCCACGGCATCGCGCTCTAACAACAAAACTTTGAAACCTTGCTGCCCCATACCCAATGCCATGGCTGCACCGACCATGCCGCCGCCGACAACCACAAGGTCCCACACCGTTTCTACCGCCTGTTGAGGCATCACGTGGTTGAGGGAGGTCTGCTCAATATATTGACTCATTAACGTCGACCTCCCATCGCAAATTTAGCAAAACGTTTACGCAAGCCAGGCATCGCCTGCATCGCCATCAACCCAATTCCTCGAAGATGACCGACCAATGGCGAACCGTGCTGGAACACTTGAATCAAGCTGTCCGTCAATCCCATCACACTCTCGTGATCCGACTTTCGTTTGGCTGCATAAGCCGACAGATAATCCGGATTACCTAGATCGTCACCGGACTCGATTCCGTTCAAAAACACCTCTATATCACGAATCCCCAAATTCAACCCCTGTGCGGCGACCGGATGCTGAGTATGTGAAGCATTCCCCATCAATACCGCACGTCCCGAATTCATCTGCTCGACATACGTCTCGTTCAGAGGATAAGCAACACGCTTACTGACTTGCGTATAAGCCCCTAAACGCTCGCCCATCTTTTCGGCAAACAATGCCATAAACGCCTCATCATCCAAAGCCATCACTTGGTCGACTTCCTCTTCGGGACAAACCAATACAGCTTTATGGAAATGATCCTGCATCGGTAACAAAGCAACCGGTCCCTGTTCGGTGAATCGTTCGTAAGACCAGCCATGCGGATGTTGCTCGGTTTGAATTTGGGCGATCACACCATAGGCGTGATAATCTTTTTTCTGTAAAGGCAATCCTAAAACTTTTCTGACCTGCGAATTCGTACCATCGGCACCAACCAACAGCGAGGTTTGTACTTCGACTTCCCCCATCAAAGCGTCTTCAACGATTGAATGAACCCATTCGCCTTTTTCGGTAAAGTCGAGTAATTTAGCGGGACACAACACTTCAATATTACCCAGTTGTTTCACATGCTGCCAAAGCACCTTGCCCAAGTCGCTAGATTGAATACTGTAACCCAGTGCAGTCACGCCAACTTCCTGCGCATCCAAAGTGGTCACACCCAAATACCCTTTTTGAGAAACATGAACATGATGGATTTCGGTGACATACGAACGGACGTCCTCCCACAACTGTAACTGCTCCAAAACCAGTTTAGAACCATGAGACAGAGCCAACACACGACCATCAAAAGAACTTTGTGAAGATTCGACCGGATCGTTCATGGCGATGCTTTCGGCCAATATAACCGAGCGCCCTTTCAATGCAAGACCGATTGCCAACATCAATCCTACCGGACCGCCTCCGCAAATAAATGCGTCACCTTGTTTTATCGTTTTTTCCATGAATGTTTTTATCGCCTTAATCGTTCTATCCAGCGTTAGACTATTTCAGATTGGGGTTATGTTCGGACATCCACTGTTCGATTGCTTCAACGGTTCTAGGCAAGCCCTTCGTTAGTACCTCACAACCGGATTCGGTCACCAAAACATCATCTTCGATACGAATTCCGATTCCCTTCCAGCATTCGTCGATTTCATCCATTCCGGGATCTATGTACAACCCGGGTTCAACGGTCACCACCATACCCGGTTCAAATTCCCGCCAACAGCCATTCACTTTATAACTACCGACATCATGGACATCCATCCCCAGCCAGTGCCCCGTGCCATGCATAAAGAAAGCGCGATAAGCTTCGTCCTTAATCAATTCGGAAACATCGCCGTTCAGCAATCCAATCTCCACCAATCCGGCCGTCAGAATCTCAATCACCTGTTGATGAGGTTCGTTATACCCAACACCCGGCTTAATCGTCTCGATCGCAGCCTGCTGAGCCTTATAAACCAGCTCATATAATTTTTTCTGCTCTTCGGTAAAACGTCCACTGACCGGAAACGTGGTGGTAATGTCTCCGGCGTAACCTCTAAATTCGGCCCCGGCATCCACCAACACCAATTGGTGCTCGCCCATTTGATCGCTGTTTTCCGTATAGTGCAAAATACAAGCGTTATCCCCACTGGCAACGATTGAATTAAACGCGACTTTTTGCGAGCCTTGCTGCATAAAGGCCGCTTCCAAATCGGCCTGCACTTGAAACTCGTACTTACCGGCGGCGACACTGCTCATGGCCGCCAAATGCCCGGCCACCGATATACGTGCCGCTTCTCGCATCAAATCGATTTCAGCATTAGATTTAATCAAACGCATCTCATGAATGATTGCATCCAGATCACACAATTGAGTCGGAGCAGAAACGCCTTTACGAACTTTTGATTTAAGCGTTGCCATCCACTGTTCGACCGGCTCCATCCAAGTAGACAACTGCCCAAAACTGAAATAAAGATGCTGAATATTTTCCAGAGATTCAGCAACCTGTTCATCCATCTCTTCAATCGCCCAAGCTTGATCGATTTTCAGAATGGCGGGTGCCAACTCAACACCAAGACGTCGACCCTGCCAGGTTTCCTGTTCAGGATCCCGGGGACGAAGAAAAACAATGCTCTGATTGTGGGACGTTTTCAACAGCAACAACACCGAATCCGGTTCGGAAAATCCAGTTAAATAGAAAAAATCGCTTTCGGGACGGAACGGAAATTCCACATCCCGGTTACGAATCTGCTCATGGCCTGATGCCACAAGCACGGCACTATTCTCGGGAAGTTTCTCAAATAGAGCATGTCGATGCGCTTTCGCCATAGCTATCATTCGATCGGCCGGCTGTATGAGCGAATGCCCGTTAGAAGCGCTTTGAATTGAATCGTTTTGTAACATAGGTGCTAACTCAAGAGAAATTAATGAACCGTGTCTGACATATCTGAATCATCCGGCATAATCGGCGGAGCCTGAGTCGGATTCAACTCTTCATTGATCGTTAAAATACCGATGCGCACAAACTCGATCAACTCCATCAAGTCATTTTCCTCGGCGTCTCCAAGCTCTTTGGCTTCGGCCAGACCGTCAACGTCAATTCGTGCGATATCTCCGAAATCGCCGATTAACTCTCGCACTTCTTTGGAAATTTTTTCCTCGGATTCCTGCAAGCGACCAATCAATCCCAGACCATAAAGTACGCCTTCGCACAATTCTCCCAGCATAGACGCCCGATAAACCAAATCCTGTTCGTCATCCGGAATACAAAGTTCCAACTCAAACCCGGATCCGTTTAATCCGTTTTCGGTTGTCATATATAAATCATGCAAGGTTTTCAAAAAAGACTCTTTAACGGATTTAATCTGAGCTTCTTCAAGCAACTTACGAATCCATACCGTCTCTTCAATATCATTATCGCCACAAATCAGCCCTATCAGCATTCCCTGTACAAAGGATGGAGACTCTAATTCGGGATAAGGTGAGAGGGCTTCTTTTATTTGATCAAAATCCATTACCAACCTACTCTTGTTAATCTCAAAATATTGATGAATAATACCATACTTAAAGGCAGAACATACTCACTGAGGGTGTCTGTAAACCCCAAAAAACTCTTTAAGGAGCCTTGGCCGTGTTAACCATCACACTCATGAATCACACATTTGAAATTCCTTGCGATCCAGAGGAAAAAGAGCGCTTGATCGAAGCGGCTACCTTAATCGAAGACCGTTTGGAACAGGTTCCCGGTTTGAAGGGTGAAAGCAAGATACTCATGGTGGCGCTAAACTTAGCCTACGAACACCTTCAAATGAAAGATGAAACCGTCCAATACACCTTACATCTGGAAGACCAAATGGACACGGTCATGAATCAACTGGCCACCGAATCGACTTAATCGCATAACCAGACGATCAACGCTTCAACCTTTATCACTTTCGCTTATAAATACGCATCAAATAAATCATTAAAGATTCGTGATAATTCTTATTCAGAGTCTGGTCACGGCAGTGTTATAATGAACCCACGGCACGGAGTTGTTGGGCATAAACCCCCTTCCGATAATTACAATATTGGGGTCAGAAACTTTGAGTGGTGAGCATCTCGTTAGCCTAGCTAACCCGAGAAGCCTAAACTCTTTGTGGAGGCTGCCACCTGAACTCTTCGGTTCAGGGATTTTAGTCCAATGATTTCGTGTCTTTTCCATCCAATAAATCAATCGTTGTTCAGCCAATGACAAACACTTGCAGCTCTACCCTAAGAAAGACTCTGCGACAAAAGCGTCAGGCACTCACACCACAACAACAAAACCAACACGCCCTAGCGGCACGCGACCATTTACTTAAATCTTCTTTGCTAAAGAATTCACGTAAAATTGCACTCTTCTTGAGTCAAGACGGTGAACTGGGGACAGATGCCTTAATTCAATCCCTATGGCAACACGAAGAATTTGAAGTATACCTACCCGCTTTAGAAACCCTGCCGGATTGGCATATGGGGTTTTCACGCTATCATTCAGACACGCTACTGATACCTAACCAGTTTAAAATTCCCGAACCGGACATTCCTCTCGGACAGCATTTACCGGGCACTGAAATGGATTTGGTCATCATGCCATTGGTCGGATTCGACGTAGAAGGGAATCGCATGGGAATGGGCGGCGGCTATTATGATCGTACATTTGAATTTAAATTATCCAATAAAGCACTTCGCCCTAAATTAGTCGGCTGGGCGCACAGTTGCCAGCAAGTCGAACAGCTTAATGCCGAACCGTGGGATGTTCCTCTCGATGCCATTGTTACCGAAAAAGGCATCATTGAATTTTAGACGACTGAAATTCAATATCAGATAACGATTCAACTTAAGAGCATTAAGAAAATTTAAGCGTTTACGGGAAATGGATTATGCGAAATGCCGATCCCGAATAGATCGGCACAAGGATATAGAGTGTTTTACAGACCGGCAACAACCTGATCAGATAACGGAATTTTCACCTGTCTGCCGACATAAAGCTGATTCGCGTTTTTAATTCCGTTCAACTTCTTCAATGCCTTGGTGGAAACCTGATAGTTACTGGCAATTTCCGACAAAGTGTCACCCGGCTGCACCTTGTAATGAACGTATAGGGTTTCACCCCAATGAGGCTTCTGCGAGTTACCGTCAACAAATTTCTGCAACCCGCGAACAATTGAGCTCGCCATTTTAGTCTGAAAGGCTGAACTCATTAATTTACGTGCTTCACTCGGGTTCGAGATAAACGCCGTTTCGACTAACAGCGAAGGCATATCGATCGACTTAAGCACAGCGAATTCCGCCGACTGCAAATTAGGTTTATGCATGTGTACCGACTTCTGCATCTCTCTCAACACGCTTCGACCCAGCTTGCGGCTGGCACGTATATTCGCTTCGCGGGTCAAATCACTCAATGCAAACGCCACATCACTGTCACGCCCTTTTAGTTTGATATCCTGCAAAGAAGCATTCTCGCTTTTCGCCAACAAACGTGCCATCACACTACTCGCACCGCCGTTTGACAATACGTAAACGGAACCGCCCTGTACCGAACGGTCATGGAATGCGTCGGCATGCACGGAAATGAAAATATCGGCATGATGCTGTTTAGCAATCTTTACTCTTTCGTGTAACGGAATAAAAACATCGCGGTCGCGAGTCAACACAGCACGCATGCCTGGCTGCTGATCAATCAAACGCTTAAGTTCACGCGACATTTGTAAGGTCGCATCCTTTTCATAAATACGATTATGACCGACTGCACCGACATCCTTTCCACCATGGCCTGGATCGATTGCCACTACCAACGTATCACCCTTTACCAAAATCGAGCTGTCTTTATTCAATAAAGACTGTGTCGCCTGATTCTGCTTTACTTCGCGAGCGACATTATTCTTAACGGTTGAATCAAGCACCACCAAAGGCTTCGCTGGTGATTGAGAAATGAGTGGTTTGACTTTCTCGTGTTTGTCCGCCAACAAAGAAGTCTTAGCCTTTACATCCCTATCGGCACTCTTAACAGGTTGAACAGAAGAAGGCTGTGTTTTAGCAACTTTCTCATTCGGCTGAACAAGATCAATCACCAAACGCTCGGCACCCTCTTTATTTTTGCCAAGGGTAAAAAAGTTGTAATCGTAATTTTTGTGCAAATCCAACACAATACGCAGTGACTTAGGTGCATCAGAGACGCGCACACGATATAAACGCGAATCTTTATAATATTTGTTTTTGAAATCAAGCTTGTTTGCAGTCTTATAGAAATCAACAACTACACGAGAAGGGTTATTCAGCTTATACACTTTAAAATCATGGTTTTGCTTGATATCAAACACAACACGAGTTTTATCCGACTTTTGCCCGACGCGCATTTTATCCAATTCTGCACCCGCATACACCAAAGATGCATTGAACAGAAGCAGCGCTGCCAAACTCGCGGTTATAAATGTTTTGGTAAAGCTGAGTGATTTCATAAACTTATCTCTATTAAAAGTTTAATTTACCAATCTTATAACAAACAGCGTGCCAACTTTAGCGTCAAGATCCCGACACTTTCTCCAAAAGAGCCCGTCCATTCTCGCTTAAAGCCTGCATTTCAAGCTGTCTGCCCTGCCGTTGATGCTTTAGGGTAATTTCGAAATCCGCTGGCGGCAAAATTCCACCGCCTTTTTGCGGCCACTCCACCAAAGCGACGTAAGATTTTGATAATAAATCCCTAATTGCTAAAT
>NZ_JBFHFC010000007.1:0-144501 GCF_041583835.1 Thiomicrorhabdus sp.
CATTCAAGTCATGCAAGCCATGACCCATGGCGATTTCAGCCAGCGTATCAATCTGGAACTTCCGGGTGAATACACCTACTTGAAACAGTACCTGAATGATTCTTTGGATCGTCTGGAACACTCCATCGAAACCAAAAACAGCATTTTGGATAACTATAGCCAAGGTGACTTCTCGTTTACCACTCAGGTGGAGTTCAACGGTAAACTGAACGAATTGAAAAACAACATGGACAGAATGGCGGGCAGCATCAGTAACATGCTTCAGACCGTGAAACGTGCATCCATCGACGCGGTTTCCGGTGTAGAAGAGATCAGTGCCGGTAACCAGGATCTGAACTTAAGAGTGCAAAATCAGGCGACCGCCTTGCAAAGCACGGCGCAAAGTATGGAACAGATGGCTCAAAGCGTCGCTCAATCGCTGCAGCAAGCCGATGAAGTCAACAAGGTCAGTCACGGCGTGCAAAAAACCATTCAACAAGGTAGCGAAGTCGTCGGTGAAATGGATCAAGCCATGCAGGCAATCTTTGATGCCAGCTCCGAAATTTCCAACATCACCGGCGTGATCGACAGTATCGCTTTCCAGACGAACTTGTTGGCGCTTAACGCAGCAGTAGAAGCGGCTCGTGCCGGTGAAGCAGGACGCGGGTTTGCCGTGGTCGCCGGAGAAGTTCGTTCATTGGCTCAAAAATCCGCAGAAGCGGCCAAACAGATTCGTCATGTGAGCGAATCGAGTATGAACAAAATAGAAGCCGGTCTAAAACTAAGTCAACTGACGACTCAAACTTTTGAGGAAAATTTGAAAGCGGTTGCCGAAGTTTCCGGCATGGTCGAAGAAATGAACCAAAGCCTGCAAAAGCAGAGTCACGGTATTCAAGAGGTCAGCCACGCCTTGAACGAAATCGATAATGCCACTCAGCAGAACGCCGCACTGGTCGAACAGATCGCCAGCACGTCGTCCAACATCATCGATCAGGTCAAAGGATTGGAAACTACGGTCAATGCCTTTAAGGTGCTGGAAGGCGAATCCAACATTCTACCGATTAAAGCGGCTTAACGACAAGACTAGCCTGTTTGGTCTTTTGTTTGACGGCTTGTAAAGCCTGCTCGATCAACGGCCAGACTCGTTGCAGAATCTGCGGTTGCGCCTCGGCATTCGGGTGCAACCCGTCCCACTGCATTAGATCGGGTTCCAGAGCGACGTCTTCAAGAAAAAACGGATCGAACAACACGTTAGACTGCTCAGCCAAAGCTTGGTACATTTTCTGTAATTGCAGATCGTAAGCCGGGCCGTAATTGGTCGGCAGACGAATTCCCAGCAACACCACTTCACAATCCGTCAGGCTGGCTTTGCATGAGTCGATCATGGTTTGCAGGTTGCGCTGAGTCGTCTTCAAATCCTGCCCTCTTAAGGCATCGTTGGCCCCCAACTCCAAAACCATCACACTCGGATGGTACTGCTTCAACAACTCCGGCAGGCGCTGCTTACCGCCGGAAGTCGTTTCGCCGCTGATACTGGCATTAACCACCTGTAAATCCGGTTCTTTGGCTTGCAATAAAGCCACCCAACCCTGCTCCGATTCCATCCCGTAAGCCGCGCTGAGACTGTCGCCCATCACGAGCAATAAAGGCTTGGAAACAGCCTGCTGAGTCCCTTGCGGATTCGCCATGGTTAGACTAGGATAAAGGTTCATTCCAACAACCCAGAACAGCCAACCAAAATGAACCAACCACGCCCGTCCGCGCCAATTATCGAATTGCAAAATGTGCACTATCAGATTCCTTCCGATCAAGAGTTACTCGATATCATAAAAGCCTGCTACCTGAGTGTCCAGCCGGAAGAGACTTTAGCGATCGTCGGACGTTCCGGCTCGGGTAAATCGACCCTGTTGGCCTTAATGGCGGGATTGGAACTGCCTACCGACGGCAACATCCTTTTACTGGGAAAATCGCTGGAAACGTGCTCCGAAGACGAACGGGCGCAAATCCGCGCCCAACAGGTCGGATTTATTTTCCAAAACTTCCAACTGATGCCGAGCATGACCGCACTGGAAAACATTCTGATGCCGTTGGAGCTGTTTCAAATTGACGGTGCCAGACAGAAAGCGATGCAGGCTTTGGAAAAAGTCGGCTTGAGCCATCGTGCCCACCACCGCCCTGCCGAACTTTCCGGCGGCGAACAGCAACGCGTCGCCATCGCACGTGCCTTCGTGACCGAACCCAAAGTGCTGTTTGCCGACGAACCGACCGGCAATCTGGACGAAGAAACCGCTCTGCAAATTCAAAACCTGTTGTTTGAACTGAACAACGACCTGAAAACCACTCTGATCTTAGTTACCCACGACATGAGTTTTGCACAGAAATGCCATCGCGTCATGCATCTGACTCACGGTCATTTAGACGAACAACCGGGCAAACAAGCGGAAGCCGTCCAATGAAACAACTTTGGCTTGAAAGCATTACCGCTTCAAAATGGTTTTTCAGAAGTCTGAAAAAAGGGGATTGGCTGTGGTTGATTATGGCCGTCATCATCGCCAGTATGACGGTCACATTGGTCAAACAACTCGGGGAAACCGTACAACAAAGTATGCTGCGCAAAGCTTCCGAATCCCTTGGAGCGGATTTAGTGATTCGCAGCAGCCGGCCAATCGAAGCCAAATGGCAGCAACAGGCTGAGGACCTGGGATTGAAAACCGCCCGCTCCACCTCCGTGGTCACCATGGCGCTCAGTAACGAACAGTTTCAACTGGTCAATCTCAAAGGCGTTACTGACAACTATCCGCTTAGAGGCCGACTGAAATCCACCGAAGATTTGCCGTTTCACCCCCTGAAAGGCGATAAGGTCTGGGTTGAACCCAAACTGATTAGCCTGATGGGGCTTTCCGCCGACAGCGAAATCACCCTCGGGCACATCAAAACCGGCTTGGCAGGCAGCGTACTCAACCAACAAACGCTTGCGCCAATGGGTGGTTTTGCCCCGCAAGTGCTGATTCCGTTGGATACCTTCAAACGCACCGAGTTAATCGGTCCGGGCAGTCGCGCAAGTTATGAACTTTATGCAATAGGCGATGCCGCACAAATCAAACGCTTCTCCAAACGGCTGAACCAAGAAGAGAATCCGCACTGGCAGATTCTTTCGGCCCAATCCCCCACCCAGGATTTGGAAGATTCACTGCAAACCGCCTGGCTATTCCTGGATTTATCCGCACTTTCAGCCGTACTGGTTGCGGGTATGTCGATTCTGATTGCCAGCCGCTTTTATCTGAACCGATGGCAAAGCAGTATGGCGTTGCTGCGCGCATTGGGAGCCGACAACGCCAAAATGCAACGTCTGTTTGCTATGCAACTCAGTTGGATCGCTTTAAGCAGTAGCCTGATCGGCGTTCTACTGGGGTACGGCTTATCCCTGTTACTGCATCCGCTTGTCGGCCATTTTTTTCAACCTCTGGTCGTCGCCGATGCTTGGCCTGCAATGCTGACCGGCTTCATCAGCGGCCTGTTGGTTTTATGGAGCTTTGCCTGGCAGGCTTTCCAAACAGCCGTGCAGACGGCTCCGATGCAGGTACTCAAATCGGTTCCGCGCACACCTAACGGTATCCATTGGTTTATCAGTTTCGCGTTATTACTGGTGTTAATCAGCTTAATGCTAGGAGTCAAATCCATTACTTGGATACTGGTTGGTCTGGTCGCCATCAGCCTTGCTCTGCTGGGAGTCGCCATCGGTTTGTTAAAAGTCATGGCGGCTTTGCAAACCAATAGCCGTGGTTGGTTTAGAATCGCCCTTTCCAATCTGCTTAAAGAACCCGGCCTGGTGAAAATTCAGTTGGTTTCGGTGGGCATGGTTTTGTTTGTCTTAATGTTGATGACCTTTGTTCGCCAGGACTTACTGCTAAACTGGCAGGCCTCGTTACCTGACAACACCCCAAACACCTTTGTTATGAACATTCAGCCCGATCAACGCGATCAGGTCGTCGATATTCTCGCCGCTCAAAAACTGCACCCGGAACTGGTTCCGATGGCTCGCGGACGCTTGACCGCCATCAACCAAAAGCCGCTGCTCGCTTCCGAACAAATGGAAGATCGTGCACGCAGACTGTTGGAACGCGAATCCAATGTCGCCATTCTGGAAAATGTTCCGAGCCACAATGATGTGGTGCAAGAGATTGCCCCTTCAAAACTGACTCTGCCGACCGTTTCGGTGGAAGAAGGTATGGCGGAATTGTTTAACATTCATCCGGGCGATACCTTAAGTTTCAACTTTGCCGGACAGAGTTTCGATTACCAAGTCAGCACGTTGCGTAAAGTGGAATGGCAGAGCTTTCAGCTGAACTTCTTTTTCATTTTGCAGCCGGTTGAACAACGCCACCTGCCGATCTCCTACATCGGAAATTTCCATCTCGGCGGTGACGGTTCGCTTGAATCCGGTAAAACAAGTCCGGTCAGTCAATTGACCCAAACACTGGCAGAACAAACCCCCGGTGTATTATTGATTGACGTACGCCAGATCATGCAGCAAATTCAGGAAATTATGCGCCAGGCAAGTTGGGCGGTAACGGGACTTTACGGATTTACTTTGTTGGCGAGTATCGGCGTTTTATTCACCGCGACCCTTGCCAGCCAGCAGGCCAGAATTCAAAGTTGGCTGTTGCTGCGTACATTGGGTGCGAGAACCCATCAGATCGTCAAGATTGGTCTGACCGAGTTTATTCTTTTAGGAGGATTGGCAGGTATTTTAGCCGCCAGCTTTGCCCAGATTGCCAGCTTGCTGATCAGCCACTTTTTGCTCAAGACCGAACCGAGTTTAAATTTGGATTTGTGGCTGCTAAGCATCGTTATCGGCAGTGGACTACTGCTACTGATCGGCTTATTGACGCAATACAATTTCTTGAGAAAAACGCCTCAACAGCTCAAACTGTATTTAAATCAACTGTAAACCTGAATACAAACCGAACGGGACTGTTCGGTTTTGAAATGTTGGATTTTAAAGTGCCGTGATTAAGCTTGAACCTCATTCTTATAAGGTTCCACCCATTGCGGATCGAAGCTCGTCTGATTCAAATCCAGATTCAGTTCTGTCATCTTCTCTTCCAGGCCGCGTTTTTCGGCCAACAGATCAATCATCGCGTGACTATTGTCTTCCAAACGGTGCATCTGCTCCAGCCCTAGATGATAAAAACGCAGGATTTTCATCGCTTCCGTATCACCCTTCTCCACCGCTTCCTGAATCGGACGTAAACGATTGGTGACGTGCATCAAACTACGCTTTAAACGCCAGCCATACATGGCTTCCCGCATCCATGGACTCTTAACGAAAAACCACTTCACGACAAAAGCCGTAATCACCAAGCCGACAAATGCCCCCATCAGGTTCAACACCAGATGATTATTGGAATATTCGCCAAACCAGTCCACGAACGAGGTTGCCATAACCATTCCGATGACAATAAAAATCGCCATGATGATCAAAGTTGCCTTACGCGTCTGACGACGATAAAACGCCGCATCCATCTCTTCAATTTCAAACATCTAACCGCCTCTTTTATTAAATCAATACCCATGCGAACGGGTTAAACGGGAACATATATTAACATTGAAACCGCTCATACAGCAGCACGATAACGAATTGGATACAAACTTAAATTAAAAATTTCGGAATTAAGGAATAGCTAAAACAGCAATGAAATCACCTTACTCACTAAAAGCCTTTTCAGAATAAGTAAATTAACGTAAAATACAATCAAATAAGTATAATTAAGTAGTCAATTAAGGGCAGACCACAGGTGCGTTATGAATGTTAATAAAGAAATTTTAATTTTCGTAAATCCCACAAAATACATTTCTTTACCTGTACAACAGGAATCATTAGGATTTGACCGTACTAAAATTTTTCATGACTATTTCCATCGAAAAACGACAAAATTGAACACCTACGTTTTAAGCACTAAATGCGAATCCGATACAGAAAAGAAGAGTATTTAGAGATAAAAATTATCGGCTTAGCGACAATTCCTAATATACGAAATGGTCGGAGTGACAGGATTTGAACCTGCGACCACCACACCCCCAGTGTGGTGCGCTACCAAGCTGCGCTACACCCCGATATAAGAGAGATAGAATTATAGGGAGTTTGCGTCACAAATCAACCAGCCAATACACTTTAAGCCGGTTTTTTAACGCCTTTTACGCCAAGCAGATGCTTAGCGAAAAATCACTCCCCATAATCCATAAAACAATTTAAGAAAAAATTAAGCCTCCGCTTTAGGTTTTTCCCAACTTCCGCCTAATGCTTTATACAAGCTGACCAAGGCACTTGAATGATTCAATTTCATGGAAACCTGAGCCAGTTCGGCATTGAACAAGTTGCGTTGCGCGTCCAATACTTCCAGATAGCTTGAATAACCGGCATCGAAACGACTTTGAGCCAATTCCAACGTCTGTTTCAAGGCAGTAACCTGACGCTGCTGAGCGGCTAGCTGCTTGGAACTGCCTTCCAATCTGGTCAATGCATCCAGAACCTCTTTAAAGGCGTTACGAATGGTCTGTTGATAATTAATGACCATCGCCTTTTTCTGGGCTTCGCTGATACGTACCTGCGCCTGACGTCGGCCGTAATCGAAAATCGGAGCAGTAATGCCTGCAGAAGCATTCCAGGTCACGGCATCGTCATCGAATAAGTGGCTTAGAGCTTCACTTTGAAAGCCTAACAATCCCGTCAAACTGATCGACGGGAACAACGCAGCTTTTGCCACGCCGATATTCGCATTAGCGGCAATCAAACGCTGTTCGGCAGCAAAAATGTCCGGACGACGATTCAACAAATCCGAAGGCAGGCTTTTCGGTAAAGGTAAGCTGTCTGTATAGGTCAGCGCTTCCGTCGGCATTGCATCGCCGGTCATATTGACCAACGCACTCGGCGAACGGCCAACCAATACGCCAAGCGCATGCAATTGTAAATCACGTTGCTCTTGCAACTGATGCAACGAAATTTCGACCGCCGCCAACTCCGATTCAGCTTGGTAAACCGTTAAAGGCGTAACACTACCGTATTCCAATTGGGTTTGACGCAATTCAAGCGTTTCCTTTCTGGACTGTACGGTGTTCTGCGCCAACAGCAAACTCTGATTCAGCGCCATCAAATTCAAATAGGACTGAGCAACCGCGGCACTCACACTCAACTTCAACGTATGCTGGTCGGCTTGCGTGGCTTTCAATGCCGCTTCGGACTGTTTCACCGAAGCATCGACTCTGCCCCACAAATCCAACTCGTAACTCAATAAAGCACCCAACGAGAAATCACCGAACGTCGCGCCCTGCTGCATCGGATAAGCTTGATCGCTGGATTGAGTTCGGGCGAGTCCGGCGTTGGCATTCAACTCGGGATATCGACCCGACTGGCTTTGGCGTAACAGAGAAATCGCCTGTTCCAGATTGACTCTCGCCAAGGCGATATCCTGGTTATTTTTCAACGCTTCGTCGATCAATTGATTCAACGTCTCGCTACCGGCTAGCTGTTTCCACCAAGCCGATTCATCCATGACCACCGACTGCAACTGTTGCGTTTGACTTAACTGCCATTGATCGGGCAACTCGGTTTTTGGTTTTTCATACACCGGAATCTGGCTACAACCCGCCAACAACAGTACAGGAATCAAAGTAGACAACGGTTTTAAAACCGGACGACTCATCGTTTTATTCAACGTGACCTGTTTCATCTTTCTGACTCCTGTGTCTTCGAAGTTTTTTCGATTTTAGTCTCTTTTTTCCCGGAAATGCGTTCCGAGAATTCGGCAATCCAACGGAAGAACATCGGCACGAACAACGGTGCCAGTACGGTTGCCGCAATCATACCGCCTACAAGTCCCGTACCAACGGCAGCACGCGCCGCCGCACCGGCACCGGTACTCAACATTAACGGTACCGCCGCAATCGTAAAGGCCAAAGAGGTCATGACGATCGGACGGAAACGTAATCTTGCGGCGTGCTGTGCGGCTTCCGCCAAAGGCACACCTTTCTTACGTTCCTGCATCGCCACCTCAACGATCAGAATGGCATTTTTCGCAGACAGACCGATCAAGGTCAAAAGACCCAGCTCGAAATAAATGTCATTGCTCAAACCGGCCAACCAAACGGCAATCGAGGCTCCCAATACCGCAAACGGAACGGCTGTGATAACCGCCAAAGGAATCGACCAGCGTTCGTACTGTGCCGCCAGGATCAGGAAGACAAACAGAAGACCAAATAAGAATGCTTGGTTACCGGCACTGGCCGACTGCTTCTGTTGATAGGCTTCACCAACCCAACCTAAAGAGTACCCTTCCGGCATCACCTCTTTAGCTACTTCTTCAAACGCGGCGATCGCCTGACCGGAACTGTAACCCGGAGCCGGTTCGCCCATCAGCTTAGCCGCCGGGAATAGGTTGAAACGATCCACCACGTCAGCCCCAGTCAAACGTTTAAAAGACACCAAGCTGCTCAGCGGAATCATCTCGCCGGTTTGCGAACGCACGAACACTTGCGACAAATCTTCCGGCTTTTCACGATAATCCGCTTCCGACTGAAGATTAACCTTGTAGGTACGACCATACAGGTTGAAATCGTTCACGTACAAACTTCCGAAAGTCGCTTGCATCGCTGCAAACACCTCTTTAGCGGAAACCTGCATGCTCTGCGCCTTCTCTCGGTCCAGAACCACTTCATATTGAGGAACCTTAGTCGAGAACGTCGTACGAACCTGATTCAATTCAGGGCGCGCCGAAGCTTTAGCGATTAATTCATCGGTCACTTTACTCAGTGCAATCGATCCTTGACCTGTCCGGTTTTGCAGATAGGCTTCGAATCCACCGGTCATACTCATCCCCATAATAGTCGGCATGCCGATCGGAATGCTGAACGCATCAGGCACCGCCATCAACTGACCGAACAGTTGACCGACAATAGCAGGCGATGACAATTCCGGTGATTGACGTTCATCCCAGTGTTTCAGCTTCACGAACGAAACGGCCGAATCGGTTTTTTGAGTAAATGTCTGCAAGTCGAACCCGGCAAAACTGATCGAGTGTTCGACGCCGGGATGTGCTAACAAGGTATTACTAACTTGGTCACGAACCACTTCCATTCTCGACAAAGAAGATGCCGGCGGCAGATAGCTCAATACAAACAAGGTCCCTTTATCCTCTTGAGGCAACAAGCTTTTCGGCAAGTGGCTCAACGACTGGTAGGTCAAAGCAATCAATCCACCGAATAAAATGAGACTGATCAAACTGTATCGCATTATCAAACGGACACCGGAACTGAAACCGGAGGTCAACCAGTCAAAAAAGCGGTTGAATGTACCGAAAAAGCGGCCTTGCTCCAAATGGCCCGACTTCAACATATTAGCACAAAGTGCCGGGGTCAAAGTCAAAGCGACAATACCGGAAATGGTGACCG
Organism: Thiomicrorhabdus sp.; assembly: GCF_041583835.1. Lineage (GTDB taxonomy): Bacteria > Pseudomonadota > Gammaproteobacteria > Thiomicrospirales > Thiomicrospiraceae > Thiomicrorhabdus. The sequence continues at coordinate 9,427 of NZ_JBFHFC010000007.1, forward strand.
AGATGACGATCGTAATGGCAAATTGTTTGTACATCTGCCCTGTCAAACCACCAATAAATGCCACAGGTAAGAAGACGGCAGCCAACACCAATACGATGGCAATGATCGGCCCGGTAATCTCACTCATCGCCTTAAGCGTTGCCTCTCGGGCGGACAAATGATAGGTCCGCATGATCCGCTCGACGTTCTCGACCACGATGATAGCGTCATCCACCACGATCCCGATTGCCAGAATCATACCGAATAAGGTCAGCTGGTTGATCGAGAATCCAAGCAGATACATACCGATGAACGTACCGATGATCGAAACCGGAATCGCCAGAACCGGAATCAAAGTTGCACGGAAGTTCTGCAAGAATAGGAATACCACCAAAACAACCAGAACCAAAGCTTCCAATAATGTATAAATTACCTTATTGATCGAAATCTCAACGAATTCGGTCGTATCATAAGGCACCGCATAAGACAGGCCTTTCGGGAATTTGGCCCCCAACTCTTCCAATTTGGCATCGATCAACTTAGAGGTTTCCAGTGCGTTTGCGCCCGGTTGCAAGAAAACCCCCATCGGAACGGTCGGTTTACCATCGTAAGTTGCATTGAAATTATAGGCTTGAGCACCTAGTTCGACTCTAGCCACGTCTTTCAGGCGTAACATCGCGCCGTCACTTTCTGCACGCAGAATAATGTTCTCAAACTGAGACACATCGGACAGACGCCCTTCGGTTGTCACCGTATAAGTGAAAGCCTGAGCCGTATCCATAGGTTCCTGACCAAAACGGCCGGCGGCAAACTGAGAGTTCTGCGACTTAATCGCCATTGAAATATCATTCGGGGTCAGGTTATATTTCGCCAACTTGTTCGGATCCAACCAGATACGCATCGAATAATCTTTGGAACCGAATTGTCTGACTTCACCCACGCCCGGAATACGCGACAGGTCATCCAAAACGTTGATAAGCCCGTAGTTTGCGATAAAAACCGTATCCAGACTGGAGTCATCGGAGTACAGCGCAATAACTTTGAGGATACTGGATGACTTCTTGTTAACCTGCACGCCCAACTGTTGAACTTCGGCAGGTAAACGAGCCAAAGCCCCCTGCACCTTATTGTTGACGTTAATGTTGGCCTGATCGATATCGGTTCCGATATCGAAGGTGACCGTTAGGGTCAAGGTGCCGGACGAAGACGTGACACTGTTGATATACAACATGTCGTCAATCCCGTTAATAGCTTGTTCCAAAGGCGCTGCAACCGTATCGGCGATGGTTTCAGCACTGGCTCCCGGATAGGTCGCAACCACACTTACCTGAGGCGGCACGATTTCCGGATATTCGGCGATGGGCAATGATTTCATTCCCATGTAACCGGCGATCACGATGATGAATGAAAAAACCGTGGCCATTACCGGTCGATCTATAAAAAATCTCGAAAACATGATTTATCCTTTATCCGATGAAGGTTATTGCGCTTTATTAGCAGGGTTACCGGCGTTAGCTGCCGCAGGTAAAACCTGTACCGGTGTCTTAGGTCTTAGCTTGATCAAGTTACCGACGATCACTTGGTCTCCGTCATTCAAACCGGTTTCAACCAACCAGTTCTCCCCTTCTTGCGCCGCTAAGCCCACTGGATAAAGCTCGGCCAAACCTTGTTTAACGACATATACGAATGCTTGCTGCCCCATCTGCAATACTGCTTTTTGAGGAATCGTAAAAACGTTTTTACGCGTAGCGGAATAAACTCTCAATCGTTCGAATTCTCCCGGCAAGAACTGGGCATTCGCATTATCAAAAATCGCACGGCCTTGCACACTTCCGGTTTTAGCATCGATTTTGCTGTCGGTGAAATCCACGGTTCCTTTTGCCAACACTTGTTGCTTGTCGTTTATGATTTCAGCATTCAATTTAACGTCGCTGACCAATTGAACCTTACCTGCTACGATCTCTTTATGTAACGACAGACGTTCGCTATCGGGAATCGAGTAGGTGACGTAGATCGAATCCAACTTGGTAATAGTCGTAAGTTTGCTATTTTCCGCATTCGTTCCGACCAAGTTACCCACATCTTGCTCTTTAATACCGGTCACACCGGAAATTTCAGCCTTAACCTGTGTATAGTCCAGATCAATCTGTGCATCATTTAATGCCGCCTTGGCACCTTCAAGCGAAGCTTTGGCAAGTTCAAGACTTGAAATAGCGTTATCTCGTTCTTGTTCACTCACCGCCTTTTTCTTATAAAGACCCTCGACTCGCTTATACTCTCTCTCAGCCTGATTCAAATTAGCTTGAGCGACCTGAACCTGCGCCTTTGCTTTATTCACCAATGCCTGATAACGACGGTCGTCAATTTGATACAACAATTGTCCTGCCTTAACCGTTTGACCGTCTTCATAAAATTTCTTTTGCAAAATCCCGCCTACACGTGCATAAACCGTGGCTTGCTGAACCGCCTGAGTTCTTCCCGGATACTCAAAATAGACCGGAGCATCCATGCTTTGGACTTTCAGCACATTAACCGGCATCGCTTGTGGAGCGGGTGCTCCACCTTTTTCTTGACCGGCAGAAACACTCGCAGGCAACAATAAAGTAACAGCTAATAGAAATGAACTCATTCGAGCCAATGGATGGAATGTGGCAGACATAGGATTTCCCTCAAACTGAATTTGACATAAAAACGAAGTGTAACATACACTACACTTTATTCTCAATCAGAGAATCACTCTTTTTAGGTATAATAATCCTATAAAAAGAATGCAGTAAATAAAACCGGTTAAATCGGTTCGAATTAAGAGAAATCAAATGTCTAAGGAATCCGTAAATAAAACAGTTTCAGCTCAAACAACCACAAAAAGAGGTTTAGCCCGTCAACAGAAAATATTGGAAGTTGCCGAGACCGTGTTTTTATCTCAAGGTTACGCAGGCAGTAGTGTTAATGAAATTGTCCGTCTTTCAGGCGGTTCTCTAGGAACCCTTTACCGAATTTTCGGCAATAAGCTTGGCCTCTTCGAGGCCGTTTTCAAAAAGAAGTCCAAAGAAATTTTCACTCAATTTGACAATGATTCTTTTTGGACGGATAACATGGCCGAAAGTTTATTCAGCTTCGGACAGACATTACAACATGTGGCCCTCTCCCCGGACGGGATTGCCATTTACCGTCTCGTGATCACCGAAAACAACCTTGATCAGGGAGAAATCCAAAAAATCTTCTACAAATACGGACCACAGACAGCGGCAACCATGCTTGAAAACTACCTGAAAAAGCAAGTAGAGGCTGGACGTATTGAATTACTTGACTGTAAGCTCGCGGCAACTCAATTTTTAGAAATGATAAAAGGGCCGTTTGTATTACGGACTTTATTCTGCGAACCCGTTCCGAAAGAAGAATTAGAACTGGCTTTAAACCAAGCAATTAAGATATTTTTAGGTGGATGCAGCGTCGGGAAATAACGCTTAATGAAACGACAATAAATTTATTTAGATTGTGTTTTAAGACGTTTGTTCAAATCAATAACGTTTTTGCAGATAGACTCTAAATTCCTGCAATTCAGCCTTAATGGCTTGCAGTTGTTGCAGAACGTCTTTTTTCTCTTCCGGAATATCTTCCGCACTTAGATTAACCCGATTTTTTGCTAAACGGGCTTTTGCACCAGGAATGGTAAAACCTTGATCGTGCAGAAGGCTCTTGATCTCCATAATCAATTCAACGTCGTTGCGCTGATAATACCTTCTACCACTTCGCTTATTAGGTTCCAACTGCGGAAACACATGTTCCCAATAGCGCAGAACGTGCGACTTTAAGTCGCACAAATCCGCTACTTCACCAATGGTGAAATATTTCTTATCAGGCAAATCAATCTCAATTTGAGTTTGCGTAGGTGTTTTAGACTTCGGCATTGTTATTATCGATCTGCGCACGCAGTTTTTGACCAGGCTTAAATGTTACCACTCTTCGTGCGGAAATGGGAACATCTTCACCCGTTCTCGGATTACGTCCAGGACGCGATGATTTATCTCTAAGCTCAAAGTTTCCGAAACCGGATAACTTAATCTGTTCGCCAGAGATTAATACTTCACTGATCTGATCATAAAACTGCTCTACAATCTCTTTAGATTCACGTTTATTAAATCCAAAAGTATCAGATAAGGTTTGTGCAATATCCGCTTTTGTAAGAGTCATTATTTATTATCCTTATAATTTTTATACTTATCTTAAAACTGCGTTAACCGCCTGCTTAGCCGAAGCTAAAACCAGCTCGACTAAAGCATCGACCTCTTCATCCTGAAGCGTTCGATCGGCATGTTGAATTTTGAGTGTCAAAGCGACACTCTTCTGATCCTGGTCGATTCCCTGACCTCGATAAATATCGAAAATCTCAACCGACTGCAAAATTTCGGACTCGACATTCATGACGGCATCCAGCAGTGACTGAACGGCCACATTCTCAGCAACGACGAAAGCTAAATCACGCTGTACTTCAGGGAATTTCGAAATCGCTTGAGCCGCCGGAACTTGCATCGTCATCAAAGCGTCTTGACGGATTTGGAACAAGTAAACGTCATCGCTGACACCCATCGACTTGACCCACTGTGGATGCAGTTTCCCCATGACACCGACTTCTTTACCGTCTTTGATTAAAGCCGCCGACTGTCCAGGATGCAATGCCGTATGCTCGCAGGATTCAAAACGAATATGACCCAGCTGATGACTCATACGCAATAGCGTTTCGACATCACCTTTGAGATCAAAGAAATCAACCTTACGGCTCACTTCATCCCAACCTGAATCGGCAACGGAACCGACTACGGCACCACCGATCATAGGCACCTGAGTCGCACCGGTAGGGTCGGTTTCGTTCTTATAGAAGACCAAACCGGTTTCAAAAATGCGCACGCGAGGCTGCTGACGATTCTGGTTGTAAGCAACGGTTTGTAACAAACCCGGGAACAAGGTAGTACGCATCGCTTTCATGTCGTCCGAAATCGGGTTTTTCAGCAATACATAAGGCAGATCCGGCGCTAAAAGTTGCTGCTTACCTTCTTCTACAAAGCTATAGGTGATAACTTCGTTGTACCCACGCTGAACCAGCGCCGTTTTCAAAGCGTGTAACTCTTGTTCCGACTCAGGAAGTTCATTCAAGGTCATTGGCGCTAATACCGGCGTTTCCGGAAGGTTGTTATACCCGAAGATACGCCCTACTTCCTCGATAAGATCCATTTCGATCGCCATGTCGAAACGATAGGTAGGTGCCGTTACAGACCAACCGTCAGCCGTGGTTTCAATACCGAATCCAAGCCCTTTGAAAATGCTTTCGACTTTTACATCGTCGATCTCAAGGCCCAAACGTTTTGTAATGGTTTGACGGCGCAGTTCAATCGTCACAGGCTTCGCCAAATGTGCATCGGAAACAACCGCTTCAATCTCACTAACCTGCCCGCCGGCAATTTCGGTGAACAACTGCAAGGCACGATTCAAAGCGCGCTCAGGAAGCATCGGATCAACACCACGTTCAAAACGATGAGATGAGTCGGTATGCAAACCGTATTGACGCGCTTTACCGACTACAGCCAAAGGCGTGAAGTGCGCGCACTCAAAGAAAATCGTTTTGGTTTCGTCGGTCACGGACGTATTCAAACCACCCATAATACCGGCCAACGCAATTGCACCGGAATCGTCGGCAATCACCAACGTATCGTCTTTCAAGCTCAACTCTTTTTCATCAAGCGTTACCAGTGATTCGCCGGACTGTGCCTTACGAACTTGAATTTGGCCTTGAAGCTTATCCATATCGAACGCATGCATCGGCTGCCCCAGTTCAAGCAGCACGTAGTTGGTAATATCCACAACCAAACTCAGAGAACGAACTCCGCCACGCTCCAGCTTCTGTTTCATCCACAAAGGCGTTTTTGCCTGAGTATCAAAGCCGCTAACCACACAACCTAAATACTTCGGACAGGCCGCAGCTTCCGCTACAACAACCTTTTGCGAGCAGGCGCCGCTATGTTCGATAGCCGCCGTTTCGAAAGGCACCTTGAATTCCGCGCCACTGATTGCTGCCACATCACGGGCAATACCCTCAATACTTAGACAGTCTGCACGGTTCGGAGTTAAATCGACATCAAGAACAGAGTCGTTCAAATCTAGATATTCGCGAACATCCATGCCGATCGGCGCGTCTTCAGGCAAAATAAACAAACCGTCGACACCATCGTCAGGTAATCCGATTTCCGTGGCACCACATAACATACCGTTTGACGGTACGCCGCGAAGCTTGGCTTTTTTAATTTTAAAATCACCCGGCAATACAGCGCCGACTTTAGCGCAACAAGCCTTCATCCCGACAACAACGTTCTTGGCACCGCAAACAATCTGCAAAGGCTCGTCTTCACCGACTTCTACTTGGGTGACATTCAATTTGTCTGCATCAGGATGCTTTTCGCAAGCGATGACTTGGCCGACGACGACATTACTGAATTCACCGGCAACCGGCTCAACATCGTCCACTTCCAGGCCGGCAAGACTTAACGATTCCGATAATGTATTGGTATCCCACTCAGGATTTGTCCACTCTCTTAACCAATTTTCACTAAATTTCATATTTCTTTCTCAACAGGCCTGGTCTTATTTAAATTGCTTTAAAAAACGAAGATCGTTTTCAAAAAATTGACGTAAGTCCTTAACGTTGTAACGTAACATCGCCAAACGTTCGACCCCCAATCCAAAGGCTAGACCGGTATATTCATCCGGATCGACACCCACGTTTTTCAATACGTTCGGATGCACCATTCCGCAACCCAAAACTTCAATCCAACGACCTTCACCGAATAAGTTAGTGGCGATATCCACTTCGGCCGACGGCTCCGTAAACGGGAAGTAGGACGGTCTGAAACGAACCTTAAGGTCCTCGTCCTCGAAAAACTGACGTAAAAACTCGATCAACAACGCACGCAACTGAGCAAAGCTGGCATCTTTTTCAATGATCAGGCCTTCAACCTGATGAAACATCGGGGTATGCGTCTGATCGGAGTCGCAACGGTAAACGCGACCCGGCGCAATGATACGCATAGGCGGATTTTTCGCTTCCATCGTACGGATCTGGACACCGGAAGTATGCGTTCTTAGGACGGTATTTTCATTAATGTAAAACGTATCGTGCATCGCACGAGCAGGATGGGTTTCCGGAATATTCAAGGCTTCGAAGTTGTGCCAATCGTCTTCAATCTCAGGACCGGTTTCAACATCAAACCCCGCTTTTGAAAACAGCGTTTCGATACGACGCAAGGTACGAGATACCGGATGCAAACTGCCCAGATCGACGCCTCGGCCCGGCAAAGTAACATCAACGGTTTCTTCAGCCAACTGTTTAGCAAGTTTGGCATCGTCCAACTCTTTCTTTTTACTGTTCAACAAGCTTTGCACTGTCTGCTTGGCTTGGTTGATCAATTGACCGGCCTGAGGACGTTCCTCGGCGCTCAATTGACCCAACGTTTTCATAATGTCTGTTAACTGGCCTTTTTTACCCAGAAATTGAACTCGAATCTCATCAAGCTGCGATAGTTCAGTTACGTCATCGATAGCTTCCTGAGCTTGGGAAATAATGGCTTGAAGTTTTTCTTGCATAATAATGGAATGCCTTAACGAACCTATAAAGAGAATCTAAACGAAATGGATATAAAACAACGTACTTTCAACCGTCAACAGACCCGATTCCAAGTCTTCGGCAAATACATTCTTTTATATCCAAAAAATCAAAAAAATAGGGGACAAAAGTTAAGTTTCTAACTCATGCCCCCTATCATTTAGACGCTGCAGACCGAACCTAAGTCCGATCTGCATACAACGCAAGCGATTAAGCTAGTGCTGCTTTTGCCTTTTCTGCGATTGCGGTGAACGCAACTGCATCATGGATAGCGATATCAGAAAGCACCTTACGGTCAACCGCAATACCTGCTTTATTCATGCCATCGATTAAACGGCTGTATGTCATTCCGTTCATACGAGCTGCAGCGTTGATACGTGCAATCCATAGACGACGGAATTGACGCTTACGCTGACGACGGTCACGGTAAGCATATTGACCAGCTTTGATTACAGCTTGCTTAGCAACGCGAAAAACCTTGCTACGTGCGCCATAATAACCTTTTGCTGCTTTTAAAACTTTATTGTGTCTACGACGTGCGATGACACCTCTTTTAACTCTTGCCATTTTTCAATCTCCCTTAAGCGTACGGTAACATACGGCGAACCATCGCCACATCGTGATCGTGAATCATACTAGCTGCACGCAATTGACGCTTACGCTTAGTCGATTTCTTAGTCAAAATATGACGTAGGTGAGATTGTTTGCACTTAAAACGGCCAGAACCAGTTTTTTTGAAGCGCTTAGAAGCACTACTGTTTGATTTAATTTTTGGCATTGAATCCAAACTCCGCATTTAAGTGGCACCTAAAAAACAGGCCCACTTCCATTTTTAACAATAATAACCAATGGTTATCTTTCGGAACAACGAACAGCACTGAGGGAGCTGCACCGGTAACCTTTTTATTAAAAATAAAAAAGTCCCAGTTGTTGTGTGGAAGCAGTTACTTAATGAACTACTTTCCTTTTTTGTTGGGAGCAACCATCATTTGCATCTGACGGCCTTCCATTTTCGGCATTTGTTCAACGGTCGCAACCTCTTGAATGTCATCCCGAATGCGCTCCAACATTTTCAATCCCAGTTCCTTATGGGTAATCTCACGGCCACGGAACCAAATGGTTACCTTGACGCGATCACCCTTATCTAGGAATTTCATCAGGTTGCGTAGTTTGACCTGATAATCTCCCTCCTCAGTTCCTGGGCGAAACTTAACTTCTTTTACTTGCACTTGCTTTTGTTTTTTCTTAGCTTCGTGCTGTTTTTTCTGTTGCTGGTAAAGATATTTACCGTAATCCATAATCCGACAAACGGGCGGTACGGTTTTTCCAGAAATTTCGACTAAGTCTAATTCTGCTTCCCTCGCAGCTTCAAGAGCCTCTTGAATGGAAACAACACCGGCTTGCTCCCCATCTGCATCAATTAAACGAACTTCAGGAGCGGTAATGGCTCCGTTTATATTATCCTTAGGTGCTTCAGGTTGCTGTGGTCTTCCACGGCCTCTTCTAATTGCGATGGCAATATCCTCCAGTTATAAAAATCTTAATGCAACAGGTCAATTCAGCCTTCCACGATTCGGCCAAGGTTGGAAATATCGTCATTTAACATATCCACCAACTCATCCATGGCAAAACTTCCTAGGTTTTTACCACCTCGGGCACGAACATTGACAGTACCATCTTGCATCTCTTGATCACCTACGACCAAAATATACGGTACTCGTTGCATAGTGTGTTCGCGAATTTTAAACCCAACCTTCTCATTTCTCAAGTCTGTTTCGACTCTAAACCCATGTTTTTTCAATTTATTAGCAAAATCGGCCACATATTCATTATGAACTTCCGAAATCGAAGCCATCACCAATTGAACCGGAGCCAACCAAGTCGGGAACTTACCTTCGTAGTGTTCAACCAGAATACCGACGAAACGTTCCAAAGACCCTAAAATCGCACGGTGAATCATGACAGGATGATGTTTTTCATTATCCGCACCGACGTATACCGCGTTCAAACGTTCTTCCTGAGTCATGGAGAAGTCCAACTGAATGGTTCCGCACTGCCAGACACGGCCGATACAGTCTTTCAATTGGAATTCGATCTTAGGACCGTAGAATGCACCTTCACCCGGCTGTAATGCATAATCCAAACCGGCGTTTTTCAAGGTTGCTTCCAAAGCGGTTTCCGCCAAATCCCACACTTCATCGGCACCTACGCGCTGTTCCGGACGAGTTGAGAATTTAACTGCGATATTTTCAAAACCGAAATCGGCATACGTCTGGAAGACCAAGTCGATACACGCCTGAACTTCCTGCTGAATCTGTTCTTCAGTACAGAAAATATGAGCGTCATCCTGCGTGAACGAACGCACACGCATCAATCCGTGCAAAGTACCGGACGCTTCATTACGGTGAACCAGACCGAATTCCGCAATGTGGATCGGCAGGTCACGGTAACTGTTCAAATGACGGTTATACACCTGAATATGTCCCGGACAGTTCATCGGCTTAACCGCGTAGTCACGGTTCTCGGTTTCTGTGGTGAACATATTGTCTTTAAACTTATCCCAGTGACCGGACTTCTCCCACAAGGAGCGGTCCATGATCAAAGGCGTACGAATCTCTTCATAATCGTTCATCACCAACTGCTGACGCATGTAGTCTTCAACAATGCGGTACAACGTAGTTCCTTTCGGATGCCAGAACGCCATACCCGGAGCGATATCTTCCAAATGGAACAGGTCAAGCGCCTTACCAAGCTTACGATGGTCGCGTTTTTCAGCCTCTTCCATCATGTGCAAGTATTCTTTCAACTCGTCTTTACTGGTAAAGGCTACGCCGTAGATACGCTGCAGCATTTTGTTGTCGGAATTACCGCGCCAATAGGCTCCAGCCACATGAGTCAATTTAAAGGCTTTGATAAAGCCCATGTTAGGCACGTGCGGCCCACGACACATGTCGATGTATTCCTGGTGATGATAAAAACCGAATTCGGTTTCGTCAGGCAAGTCGGCAATCAATTCCAACTTGTAATCTTCGCCGCGCGACTTGAAGATTTCGATCGCTTCAGCGCGTGGAGTCATCTTCTTGATGACTTCGTATTTGGTTTTCGCCAATTCCTGCATGCGCTTTTCAATGACTTTCAAGTCGTCCGGACCAATCTTGGTTTCCATGTCAATGTCATAATAGAAACCGTTGTCGATCACCGGCCCGATCGCCATTTTAACGTCAGGATAAAGCTGCTTAAGCGCATGACCCAAAAGGTGAGCGCAGGAGTGGCGCATAATGTGTACACCATCATCGTCTTTCAACGTAACGATCTCTAGAGAAGCATCTTCCGTAATTAAATCGCAAGCATCTTTCAGCTGACCGTCAACACGCCCGGCAATCGTAGCTTTCGCTAATCCAGTCCCAATACTTTCAGCCACCTGCATGACTGAAACCGCTTCATCATATGTCTTTGTAGAACCGTCAGGTAACGTAATGATTGGCATCGATAATTCTCTTTGATGTACAAATTAAAAAACAAGCTGAGTATTTTAGCATTTTCTTATTTGATCATGTGGTATTTGAAACGATTTTTGTTATAAATTTTTTGCGTAACAGTTACTTAAAGGCAAGCAACAAGATAACCCCGAAAAAAAAACCGGCAAGCAGGCCGGTTTCTTTATAGTCAATGAAACAAATAAGAGCAAGATTAAAGCATGCCCGCCTGTTCGGCGGTATCGTAGGCTTTCTGAATCAGTTCATCGTAATCTTCCAACGCCAAACCAAAGTAGTCCAATGCAGCCAACAACTCTTCGGAAGGTGCCTCGCGATCCTCTTCAGGCAGATCCGCCACCCCGTTATCGATTCCTAGACGTAAAGCCGCCTGCTCGGACAAGAACGTAATATACGCAAACGGTTTGAACTGCTCCCCCGCCTTGGCTGGGGTGTGGTGATTCGCGACCCCCATGATGATTTCCTGCGGAAACTTCCACTGCTGAAGCAAGCGGGCACTCATAAGGGCATGGTTCGTACCGTAAACCTTATTCTCGGCCGCCGACAATTTGTTGATGTCATAATCAGTCAGGCGCATCACCTCAAGGTATTTATCGCGATCTTCGACCGACAACAAGTAAATCCCGATATCATGCATCAACCCGCTTAGAAAAGACTCGCCGGTATTTACGTGCAATGCCTTCCCTAGCGACTGAGCGACAAATGCCGATAGCAATGCATGACGCAAGAAATGTTTTTCGCTAAACGGCGGCTTCGACTTAAATGTCGATTTATAGTTGATGGCGTGCGCCATCATTCGAACGTCCTGGGTACCGATACGGATAACCGCATCGGACAAGTCCGTGACCTTTTCTCCCATCCAATATTTAGCGGTATTCACCACGCCGATCAACCCGGCCGCCAAACGCGGATCCTGTGCAATCAACTGAACGATGTCGTCAATATGGATATCTTCGCCACTCGCCAACAGACGTTCCAACTTCATCAAAGCATCAGGAAAATGAGGTAAATCGTCTAACGCATGGAGGCGTTCGATAATCACCTTACTGACACTTGGTTTTTTCGTTGATTCTGATGACATATTTCCTTTCCTGTTAAGCTAATATCCGTATAAACAATATGTTATTTCACATTGGGCATTAATTTTTACATAAAAATGAGATAAAATCCGCTCAGTTTTTTATATAAGTATAAAATTCATACTTATTCGCCAAGGGGTGGCCAAAGCGGCCTGAGATCTTCCGTTTCACGAAGGAACCCTCCGAACCTGATCCAGTTAATACTGGCGTAGGGACAGGCAGCACATTATTCCACAACTCGACTCTATTGAAAGAGTTCATTTCGAATGTACGCCCTGTCCTTTTAAGTTATTTAAAAGGAACTAAAATGAAATTAAAGCCCTTAGCGCTTGCCCTTTCCGCAGCCCTAGCCTCCACAAACGTTCTGGCCGAAGAATTGAAACCTGTCATGGTTCATGCCGACTTACGAACCACTTCGGAACAAGACATTCCTGCCAGCGTCGACATCAAAGATAACGCCGAACTTCAAGATCAAGGCGCCGTTCATTTTGACGACATCCTTTTAAAAACACCGAACGTCAACTTTTCAGGTCAGTCTTCCCGTGCACGTCACATTCAGATCCGCGGTATCGGCGAACGCGACGAATACACCGGCGCACCCAATGCCAGTGTCGGTTTTGCGATTGACGATATCGATTTCAGCGGCATCGGCATGGTCGGCAACTTGTTCGACATCAAGCAAGTCGAAGTCTTACGCGGCCCGCAAAACACCCGTTACGGACAAAGCGCCATCGGCGGTTTGATCAATATCGAAACAAACGATCCGACGCCTTATCGAGAAAGCATGATCGAAGCGAGCGGCGGACAGGACAACCTGAAAGAATTCGGTTTAATGACGAGCGGCCCGGTCAGCTCCGAAGAAGACGCTGCCCAATACCGCATCGCCATTTTCAAGCACACCAGCGACGGCTTCCGTACCAACGACACGTTGAACCGTACCGATACCAACGGGCGCGATGAATTGACGATACGCGGAAAAGTACGCCTATTCCCGAATCCAAACACCACCGTGGATGTTTCTTTACTGCATGCCGACCTCAACAACGGTTATGACGCCTGGTCTCGTGACAACAGCTTCACCACCCTATCAAACCAGCCGGGCAAAGATGCACAGCTTTCGAATGCCGGATCGGTAAAAGCGGAATGGAAAGGCGATCCAAACTATGTCTTTACCAGTAAAACCACGTTAGCCAATTCCGACATGACTTACAGTTATGACGAAGACTGGACGGCCTCAAGCGCCGGAACTTATTTGAATAACAAGCACCGTAGAACCATGAGTCAGGAATTGCGCTGGACTTCGACGCCAAAGTCCCGCATCAATGATAATACCGACTGGTTGTTCGGTCTTTACGGCTCAAAATTGGATGAAACCAACAAAACCGAATATTGGGGCAACAGCAGTTCCGATTTCAGCCTTAACAAACTGGCCGGTTTCGGACAACTTGATTATGCCATGACGCCAAAAGCCACCATTACTGCGGGCTTACGCATTGAAAACGACGCTAGCGACTTCACCAATAGCGCAGGCGAACACTACACCCCGGATGAAACCCTATGGGGAGCGAACCTGACGTATCGTTATAAATACAACGATACCCATACCGCTTTCACAGGAATTACCCGCGGTTACAAAGCCGGAGGATTCAATGCGGGACAACCTGCCGGTACGCCAAGCCAATACGTGACCTACGATGCGGAAACCCTGATGAACTATGAAATCGGGCTGAAATCCAATTTCGCCGCATTAGGTTTGAAGACCAACATCACCGCTTTCTATATGGATCGCCAAAATCCTCAATTAGACGGCTATACCTACGACCCTAGTTCTTTTACCGCTTGGGTGTTCTATACCGAAAACTTCGATAGCGCCCAGAACTACGGTCTGGAAGGTGACTTCGATTGGCAGGCGAACACCAACTGGAATCTGTACGGAAGCATGGGACTGATTCAAACCAAAGTAGAAGGTACGCCACTGAATTCCGGCTTCACCATCAGCGACCGCGAACAGGCGCACGCACCGAACTACCAGTTCAACCTTGGCGTCAAATACCGCGCAAGCAACGGCTTCTATGCACAAGGTGACGTAACGGCCGTGGACAAGTTCTACTTCGACAATACCCACAACATCGAATCCGATCCGTATCACCTTGTGAACGCTCGAATCGGTTACGAAACCGAGGATTACGAAATCTATCTATGGGGCAAGAACCTGACCGACGAAACCTATGCGACGAGAGGTTATTACTTCGACTTCAACCCGCCTTGGACGAATCCATCCAAATACGTTCGTTTGGGTGATCCAAGACAGTTGGGAATCACCGCTCGCGTATTCTTCTAACCTCATATAAAACGGACTTTTACAGTCCGTTTTTTTATAATTAAAACAAATAGATAAAATCAATTAACGGAAAATAAAATGAGAGTTTCAGTCGATATCAGTATGTACCCGCTTCAAGAGGATTACTGCCAGCCCATTCTGGATTTCATCGCCCGTTTGGAACAGAACCCGGATTTGACAATTGCCCGTAACAGCTTAAGCACGCAAGTATTCGGAGATTTCGACAGCGTCATGAAAGAGATGACTCAAGATATGAAAGACGTTCTGGAAAAGATTCCACACAGCGTGTTCGTACTCAAGATTGTCGGTGTTGACCGATCGGCGGCGGTGATCGATGCTTGCAAATGACAACCTCATACAAACGGTAATCGACAGCTTTCTCGCCCTATCGGGATGGGAAACCGTCGCTGCAGGACTCGGCATTTTATACGTCATCCTGGCGGCAAAAGAATCGGTCTGGTGCTGGCCCGCGGCTTTCGCCAGCACCGTTATCTATACGGTACTCTTCTGGGAAGGCCAGTTACCGATGCAGGCGCTGCTCAACTTTTATTATATGGCGATGGCGGTTTACGGCTTCATGCTATGGCGCCGTCACGACGATAAAAAAGACGATCTGGCGATTTCGACCCGGCCTACCCGGTTTCATATACGCCTCATTGCGGCGGGTGCCGTACTCAGCGTACTGACCGGTCTCTATCTGGAAAACGTCGTTCAATCCCGACTGCCGTATCTGGATGCGTTTGTCACCGTATTTTCGGTCATGAATACCGTCTTAATGGCTCGCAAAATACTGGAGAACTGGCTGTATTGGCTGGTAATCGACACGGCGGCCATTGCGCTGTACTGGCAAACCGGATACTACGTGACCATCGTCATGTTCGCCGTCTATCTGGTTCTGGCTGTAGTGGGATACTTCAATTGGATAAAACTCCGCAGAGAAGAAAGCAAAGCCCCTGCTTCGGGAAATCAGAACACTGCACCCTGACCATTAAAGTCGTCTTGGAGCGGACATCCACGCTTCAAGCGATTCTTCACCCAACACATTCATAAAAAACAACAACAAACGGTAAACCGTTCTTACCGAATCCAATTCCGGCAAATCCCGGTATTCAATATATGCATCTATAAAGCCCTGCCACAAGGATTCGTCCAAAAGATATTCCAACAATACAAATTCCAGTTCCCGCGCACCCCACACCATCGCATCCAAATCGACCAAAGCGTGCAACTGCTGTTGGTGAATTAAAAACTGATCCCAACGCAGGTCGAGCATAATCGGCACAAACTCTTTTTCATCTCCCGAAAAAGTGCGCTCAAACGCTTCCAGTTCCAACCGATAAGCTTCTACCGAAACCGCTTTTTGTCGAGCCAACTGCACAACGGCATTAAGCACTCCGCCCGTCCATCGATCGGCCGAATTCTGCGGCGCGAACAGCACGCCAAACCGTTCCGATTTGTGCCGATGCAAACTGCCCACATGATGCCCTAACCGGGCCGCGACCTCTTTGGTAAGTTGCTCTCCTTGCACTTCCAGACCGGGTAATTTACGCGTCAACAAACAACCGGCAAAATCCTCATGACTGGAACGGGCGGCAACCAACGGCGGAACTTTCAAAGGACTCCATTGCGAAACCAACTCGTAAACTTTGACATAATCGGCCATTTGATGCGGAAAAGAAACGCCAAACAAGACCTTCATCCCCTGCCAGAATTCCGAACTTTCAATATCCAGCGGATGGCACAGTTTCAGTATCGCCTCTTCGTTACCGCCGTCAGTCCGGTAATTGACCGTCCACAACCGGTTGGTACTGTCTTCGAATTTAGGCGGCACAACTTCATAAGCGGTTAATTCGGGTAATTCACCGCGCTGCCGTTCGGATAACCGGTGATAGGGATGTTGGGAATTAAGCATATTCATTTCGCAATCATAACATTGCAGACAAAAACTCTGGAATAACAATCTAGGTAACGCCGATAAAAATCAGGCGGATATTAAGTAAACGTTTTCTTATATTTTTATATATAATGAGCGGCTGAATTATAAATATTGAACACACCCAGGCGCATATGACTATTCGTAATATCAATGTCGCTTGTTGTAGAAATAGCTTATTTAAAGGAACCTGTTATGAATTTTGATCAAGCTCGTTTTTTCATGGTAGAACAACAAATTCGTCCGTGGGATGTACTTGACCAAAAAGTTCTTGATCTGTTTCTTGAAGTGCCTCGTCACCAGTTTGTCGAGGATTCAAAACAGTCTTTGGCTTACAGCGATATCGAACTGCCGATCGGTCACGACGAAGTGATGATGGCCCCAAAAGTGGAAGCCAAATTATTACAGGCCTTGGACATCGACGACACCGACACCGTACTTGAAGTCGGAACCGGGAGCGGTTTCATGACCGCTTTAATGGCAAGTTTAGGTGAATCCGTTACAACGGTTGAAATCCATGAAGATCTTCAGCAAATCGCCAAAGAGCGCCTGAAAGATTACAACAACATCGATTTCCAGATCGGCGACGCCAGCCAGGATTGGAACGACGGTAAACTTTACGATGTAATCGTATTGACCGGCTCGGTTGCAACTATCCCGCAAGCCTATAAAGAAAAACTCAACCTGGGCGGCCGACTAGCGGTTATTTGCGGACAATCTCCGGCAATGACGGCAGAGGTGCTGACGCGCATCAGCGAATCGGAATGGGAAACGGAAAGCTTGTTCGAAACCGACTTAAAAGCCCTAGTCAACGCTCAAATGCCGGACAGCTTCACCCTATAAACGACTAATCGATGACAACGCCCGGACGGCTTTAAGATTAATCCCTAAAAGTCCGCTCGCAAACAAGTATCATTCGAATTGAAAAGTCTAAAGGCCGGAAAACACTCCGGCCTTTTTAATACCTGTAATAACCGCCTGACGCCGACTTAACACCTGGCCGAAATACATTCCCCTTTTTAAAAAACGCATTTTCAGTCCCTTTTAATCACCGTTCATAGATCCTCCCGACCTAACGGCATTTACGACTCAACACACCGCCAATTTATTTTTTTTACACCTTTGCCATTGTGTTTCACACTCCAATGTGTAATATCGATTACTGAAACAACCATAAGTATTTTAATGTATCTCTCATAAAATATTTTGAACACACATAAGCCCTCTTTTTCCTACAATACAGCTTACATAACTTATGCTTATGCCACATAAACTAAACTAATCGTAAGGAAATCCCAATGGATCTTATTAGCCTTTATCCAACTTGGTACGAACCCACCGTAGGTTCGGGCTGGGTGGTTGCCTTGATTGCAACCTTCCACGTACTCGCCTCGCATACCTCGGTAGGAGCTGCTCTACTATTCGCTTACCTTTCTCATAAAGCTTACAGAGAAGATCGTGAGGACTTACTGGATTTTGTTAAGAAATACGGCTTGTTCTTGCTGGTCTTTACTTACGTTGCCGGTTCAATCACCGGACCTGGTATTTGGTATTCGACCACCGTCGCCAGCCCGAACGGCATCGGCGCTCTGATTCATTCGTTCGTGTGGAAATGGGCGACCGAATGGGTCTTCTTCGTCATCGAAGTGGTCGGTGTTTATATGATTGTCTACCTAGTGGGTCGAGTCGATAAAAAGACCCATATGAAAATCTCGGTCATCTTCGGTTTGGCCTCACTGGCAACCATGGTGATTATCGTCGGTATCCTATCTTTCATGATGCTACCGGGTAAAGAACAGTGGTTTACCGAAGGCGGTTATCTGAACGGTTTCTACGGAACCAATACCTTCATCCAACTAGGAATGCGTGTCGCTTTCATGTTCACCATGACGGCCGTTGTCGGGGGCATTGTCGTTGCGGGTATTAAAGACCCTGCATTCAAAAAAGAGATGGCGCGTAAGCTGGGTTGGCTTGGGATTATCTCAACCTTGATCGGTGCGGCAATGTTTCAATGGTATCTGACTTCGGTTCCGGATCAGGCCTTACTGGTTATGGAAAACCGTCTACCGGATTACTTTATTCCAAGTATCGTAGCCGTATTGGCGGGTACTCTGGCGTACTTCATCATCACCATGCTACAGCCTAAAACGCTGGTAACCGGGTTTGCTGGCTTTATGTCCGTAACCATTCTGGTCGCCGGTTTATGGCCGGAAGAGACGGCGCGAGAATCCATGCGTAAACCTTGGGTAGCCGGTCAATACGTCTACTCGAATCAGGTCATCGGACGCGACGTTCCGGGCATGAGCATCAAATCCCAATTACCGACCATCGAAAAAGTCGGGATTTTAAAGGCGCATCCGTTTACACCGGCTGAATTAAAAGAAGTCAACGACCAGAACATGATT
The DNA here is from genome assembly GCF_041583835.1 of Thiomicrorhabdus sp. Taxonomy (GTDB): domain Bacteria; phylum Pseudomonadota; class Gammaproteobacteria; order Thiomicrospirales; family Thiomicrospiraceae; genus Thiomicrorhabdus. The sequence goes on from NZ_JBFHFC010000007.1 coordinate 28,312, forward strand.
CAAGCCGGGGAATTCATTGCCATGGTGTACTGCTCTAACTGCCATTCGCCTAGCAAAACCGGGATTCGCCCTCTGTACCGTTATTTCCCTGACGGAATCACTCAGGAGCGTATGGAGAAATATGTAAAAGGTGTTCTCACAACAGGAAACATCGCTTACATGCCGAAAATGCCAATGTTGGATTCTGAAGTGAAAGCTCTGTCCGCTTATTTGGTCATGAATAAAGAAGGCGGGCAAGATGCCGTTGTCGCCGCCATCAAACAAGAAGTGGAAAACCGCAATCGCGCTCTGGCTGAAAAACAAGCCGCCGATAAAGTTGCCGCTCTGACTCTTCCACAGGAGGTGAAATAATGGACGCTTCTCAAGTCGCTCAAGTTACCGAGATGATGTACGCCCTGCGCAATCCGGCGGGCGTACCTACTTACCCGATCATTTTCATCGGATTAGGCGTATTGACCTTTGCCCTGCACATTCTGTTCGTACAGCTTATGCTCGGCACTTCCGCAATCACTCTGTTCGGCGCTTTCAGCCAGAATTTCTACTGGCGTCGGTTAGGGGCCGCCATGCTCGAGATCGCCAAGGTTTCGGTGTCGGTCGCCATCGTTATCGGGGTTGCGCCGTTACTGTTCGTACAGGTGGTATACGATCCGCACTGGTACACTTCCAACGTACTTTCGGCGCAATGGGTTATCGGCTTTATCGTTATTCTAATTTTGGCTTACTGGGCAATGTACTTCTACTACTTCCAGAACAGCAAGAACGCCGACAAAACCGTTCAACCTAAATCACGTTGGTCGATGATTCTAAGCTTGATTTTGATGCTGACCGTCGGATTTATCATGCACAGTTTAACCAGCGCAATCCTGCATCCTGAACTGTGGAAAGAATGGTATATGCAAAACGGCGTTCTCGATTATTCCGGTTCCAAACTGCATGCTTATAACATCTGGCGATTTGCGTTCTTCATCAGCTTAGCGATTCCGGTTACCGGGGGCATGCTGGTTACTTACCGACGCTTTAAATCGGTTCGCGAAGATGCCGACCACGACTACCTGAACTGGGCAGCCGATTTAGGTAAAAAATGGATTAAAGTCGGTTCCGTTATCTCTGCGATTTTATATGTTGCCTGGATGATGACCCTTCCGGAAACAGCCGGTGATTTTGCAACCTCTTTCTGGGGAATTGCAGGTGGTATCGCGGTGATCTTCTACGCCTTATGGGCCATGATTCGTCTACGCGGTGAAGCACGCTTCTGCAGCTACATGGCATTGCCGATGGCTTTAGTGGTCGGTTTAGTGGTCGCCATCTCTCGCGAGATGTTGCGCTACGGCATACTGAACGACTTCTTCCACTATGACTTCATGGATTACAAAGTGGTCATGGATTGGTATTCGACAGGTCTGTTCTTCCTGACTTTCGCAATCGTCGGCGGGGTTGTATTGAGCTACTTCCTAACCGTCGCCTGGAAAACAGGTCAAACCGTCGGTGTCTATACACCAAGTGCCACTGTCGATCGCCTTGGAACCATCGCCATCTGGATTGTAGCCATTTGGATGGTGCAGTTCTTTGTCGTCGGTTTCTATATTTGGGCGCAGTAAGGAGTCAAACATGAAATTATCGTATTTATTTACACCCGCTTTGGCTTTTGCCTTGATTCAACCTGCGGCCGCCGACGCTCAAAATCCGATCGCCAGCGGTGCAGCGATGGCGTGGCAATGTGCGCCATGCCACGGCACTAACGGACAGGAATTCCTCGAAGCTATGCCGCCGCTGGCCGGCATGCCTGCGGAACAGTTCATTAAAGCCATGATTGCTTATCGTGAAGGCACCCGCCCTGCAATCATCATGGATCGCGTGGCACGCGGTTTTACCGATGCCGAAATCGAAGCCATGGCCTACTGGTTTGAAAAACAACCGGTTAAGCAGTGGGAAAACACCAGCCTCACAGAATCACAAAATGCTCAAAAGTCTAACTCTACCGGAGGTCAACAATGAGCCAACTCGAACACAAAACATTCGACAGCAAAATCACTCGTCGTGACCTAATCAAAGTTTTCGGTGCCACCGCGGTAGCGGGTACCGGAATTTTCGGAGCCAGCAGCAAGGCTTTCGCCAAAGATGCACAGCACGTTGTCGTATTAGGCGGCGGTGTCGGCGGTTCGACCTTTGCCAAATACCTGCGTTTTGCCGATCCTGACGTCAAGATCACCATCATCGAGCAATACCCTGAATACATCACCTGTTTGCGCAGTAACGATGTCATCGTCGGTATGCACACGTTGGATGAACTGACTTTCAATCTGGACACCATCAAATCCAAATACAACGTGAACGTCGTCATCGACAAAGTAATCGGTGCGGATTTTGACAAGAAGACCGTGCGCACGGCCAAAGGCGAAAGCTTCTCTTACGACAAGCTGGTGGTCTCTCCGGGGATCGACTTCAAATTTGAAGATTACGAAGGTTACGATGCCGAATTGGCCGCGGGCAAATTCCCGCACGCATACAAAGCCGGTCCACAGACCCTTGAATTGAGAAGACAGCTATTGGCGATGCCACAGGGCGGAACTGCGATTATCGCCCCCCCTCAAAACCCGTTCCGCTGCCCTCCCGGACCTTATGAGCGTGCGTCGTTCTTTGCGGAATACTTCAAGAAGCATAACCCGACGGCTAAGTTGCTAGTACTGGACCCTAAAGACCGATTCACTAAGGACGGACCTTTCAAGAAAGCCTGGGAACGTCTTTACGGTTACAAAACCGACAACTCATTGATTGACTGGGTCTCCGGCTCAGACGGCGGCCGTGTGGTTGCACTACATGCTAAGGAAATGGTGGTAGAAACCGACGGCGGAGATCATAAAGCCGACGTCATCAACATCATCCCTAACCAACGTGCCGGTAAACTGGCTCAGGAACTTGGCTTGACCAATGCTTCCGGTTGGTGCCCGATCGAACGCAACTCGATGGAATCGTCACTACACAAAGAAGTGTATGTACTGGGTGACAGTAGTATTGCCGATGCCATGCCTAAGTCCGGTTACTCGGCCAACTCTCAGGCAAAAGTCTGCGCTAGAGCCGTAGCCGACAGCTTGAAGGGACAGGCACCGGGTGTCGCGATCTACTCCAACGTTTGTTACAGCTTGGCGGGTGAAAACTACGGGGTCTCCATCGCAGCGATCTACGAGGTACGCGACGGTCTGATCCAGCCAAAAGGGAAATCGGCCGGTGTCTCACCGATTACCGATAAAGCCGCACAACCTATTCTAGAAGCCGTTTATCAGAAAAACTGGCAGCGTGAATTTGTTAAAGACGTATTCTCTTAATGGTTAATGGTGAGGAAAACAACATGATTAGAAAAACCCTATTAACCATCGCCATGGCAAGTATTTCCACGATGGTTTATGCCGGCCACGATGCCAAACCCGAAACGAATCCGTGGAGCAACTTCGGATTGGCCAGTAAATTACAGGAAATGCCGAAAGGCGATCCAATGCGCGGTCAAGACATTCACGCACAGATGATGTGTAACGCGTGTCACGGCGAGAAAGGCGAATCGCCTTCCCGCAACTACGCTTCCTTGAAAGGACAACCTGCGGAATACACCATCAAAATGATGTTGGATTATCAGGACGGTCGTCGTTGGGAAAGCTATAAGCAGGCAAACATCATGGTCAAACTGGCGCGTGCTCTGGACGAACAGCAGATTGCCGACGTTGCGGCATTCTATGCGCAACAGCCGACTGAAAACTGGAAATACGCCAGAGAACTAGATAACGAAATGCACTCCAAAACGGATCGTGTCGTGCGTAAAGGCGATGTTTCTCGTCTGATCACACCTTGCGCTTCGTGTCACGGTGCGCACGGCGAAGGTAACGACATCACGCCGGCATTGGCGGGACAAGTACCTGAATACTTCGTGCGTACAATGAAAGCGTACCAAAGCAAAGATCGCCACAATGACGTTAACGAGGGAATGTCTCAATTCACTCACGAACTGACGGATGCGGAGATCGAAGCTTTAGCCGAATACTACGCCTCTCTCGGCCAACAGCAATAAGGAGGCTGACATGAACGGAATCAAAGCAATCATCTGGGGAATCATCCTGACATTCGGCTCGATCGCACTTATGTGGTGGTTGAGTACCCTGACAGTGGTGAGTTTATAATCTGCCAAACCAAAAAAGCCGCTTTTAAGCGGCTTTTTTTATTACTTTTTTAAACTGGACAGGCCTGTTCGGTTTTTCTTCCGCTCAATTCAAGAATAGAACTAGAGATTACTAGCCAGCATTTTTAAATGCTTATCTTTAAATGCCAGCAAACTCTCAAGTTTCAAATGCGAAACATCAAATTTTGAATGTGCAAATTCTAATTTAGAGGGAACGGCGACAGTTTTCATATTCGCCTCTTTCGCCGCTAGAATTCCGGAAAGAGAATCTTCAAACGCAATGCATTTCTCGGGCGAAACCCGCAGTTTTTTGACGGTAGATAAATAGACTGCCGGATGCGGCTTCCCTTTCTCTTCATGCTCGGAAGAAGAAATGGCTTGGAAATAGTCCACAATACCCAACTTTTTCAAAACGACAGGAATAAGTCGGTGAGGCGAATTGGTAGACAGACCGATTTTTAAGTTGTTCTTATGGAATAGCTCCAAGATCTCGTTAACCCCTTCCATCGCCACACCCTTTTCGGTGATCAAGGATTCAACACACTCAACTACTTCATTTTCGACTTGTTCCAGACTCTTGCCCGTCCAAGGACAATGACTGTACCAAAACCGCGTGACCTCATCGGTTGTCATCGACGCCGTTTTAGCGGACAGCTCTTCATTAACATCAACGCCAACAGACGAAAAAACCTGCTCTTCCGCCTCTTTCCACATAGGCTCCGAATCAATCAGTGTTCCGTCCATGTCAAAAATCACGGCTTGTATCATGTGCCACCAACCCCAAATAAAATTGAGGATATATTTTCTCACAATCCTTCAAGGCGTTGTAACTGAACAGACCTTGTTATCGCTCATACACCCAAAAGACAATCTCGTTTTTAACCATCTCGCCTTTTCGTGTAAAACCCAACGACTCGTACAGATGCTGAGCTTCCACCATGGGTTTCTGAGTCCATAAGACAATCTTTGACCATTCATTCTGTTCAGCCGTTTCTATGACCTTAGAAACCAACTCTCGACCCAAGCCCACGCCTCTGAATTTTGTCTTAACGCCCAACAAATGCACTTCACATTCATTCTCCTTCGCCCTGACAATCATGCCTGAACCCGGTGGGACAAGAACAACCATCCCTGCGAATTCTTTTGTTTCGAGTTCACGAGCCGCAAACAATATCCCTCGTGTTTTGACCGATAAAGGATTAAAGACCGATTCAGCAACGTCAGCCGAAACAAAGCCGCCTTGTACGTAAACCTCGAATAACAGATCAAATATTTCCTCATCTGTTATTTTCAACTTTTCGTGACTGTCGATTAAAAAGTTCAACGAACCATCCCCATTACTTTCAAACCCACTTCATACTATTCCCAAACCTGCAAAATATCCACGCATTAAAAAAGCCGCTCTTAATTGCGGCTTTTTAAATTGAGCATGCCTATTCAATTTAAATTGTTAAAACATGTTTACAAAGTTAAAAGTTAAATAAACTTTCCTTTAATAACCGTAGCTATAGAACCTGGTCCCTTTGACATCAAAGACTCACTATCCAAGCCTTTCTGTTCTGACTGTTCTCTAATTTGAGATTCAACATGGGCTCTTACCGATGTATCGAACAGGTGTACAATTTCTCGTAAATGTCTAACCAAAGCACTTATATCAAGAGTGGAATCAAAAGCAGTAAACTCAAACATACCCACAGGTAAATCTAGAATCTTTCCTGAAGAAAGGTTTGCAACAGGCCATTTATGAGAAGAATGGGTTAAAGACCCTGCTGTCATTGTATATATCATACAATCATCAACATTCACTCCTTCATCTTCAAGCTCAAACTTACCGAACGAAAACACCCCATATACAGGAATGACACTCCCTTTCTTAGCAGCTTTATTCGATATATTTTCTGGCAGGTGATCCATCCCATTCCTCATATTTGGTACTGACCCAGTAACATCCAAGAAACGTTCAATAACCACATGATTTTTAATAGTTTTAAACAACCTTCGAAGATTATATGCCTGATCTACAATTGACCATAAATTCAAAAATAATTCCAGTCGCTCTTGATAGGGTGCATTAATAAAATAAACCTCATCACAATTTTCCGCCCACTTTGATACTTGATAATGCTTCAAATAAATAGCATCAATTGAAAACGCAATTGCTTCCAATTCCATTATCGTTTTAGTCTCTAGCGAAAAAGGTATATTTCTTAGAAATGAATTTTCAGGAATCATGAGTTAACAAGCCTTCTTAAATATCTACCTACTTGAACTTATCGTAAAAGATACTAAACATATACTCCAATGCTAAATTACATTTAGCAAAAACAAAAAAGCCGAATCATTTCTGACTCGGCTTTCTTAAAACTTCAGCTTTGTATGAAGCGCTAATATTTGTTTATTACGCTACATTCTGTTTCTTCTGAATGGATTTAATGTTGATTAACATGGCGATAGAGATCAACAATGCAACCACAAAGAATCCTGAGAATACATACAGTGTTTCAGCATAGGAACCGGTGGCGTCTTTGACCATAGAGATAATCAGCGGCCCCACCAAACCGGCTGCAGCCCAGGCGGTTAGGATATAGCCGTGAATCGCACCCAATTCTTTGGTTCCGAAGATGTCTCCGATATACGCCGGAATGGACGCAAAGCCACCGCCGTAACAAGACATGATGAAATACAGAATTACTTGGAAGATGATGATTTCGGTAATCGACGGCAAAACATAAAACGCCACTGCTTGAGTTGCAAAGAAGGTGATATAGACCACCGGTCTGGTTAGATAATCCGATAACGACGCCCAGAAAATTCGACCTGCACCGTTAAAGATCCCCATTAGACCGACCGCTGCAGCGGCTGCAATTGCAGAGACGCCAAGCACTTCCTGCAATAGTGGCGAGGCCACCCCGATAATCGCGATACCGCAAGTTACGTTGATAAACAGCATCAGCCATAAACCGTAAAATCTTGGCGTTTTAACCGCTTCATGCAGCCCTAGCATGGCAAGGTCTTGTTTGATGGTCTTGTGTCCGGCTTCCACCTTTTTCTTGAAGCCTTCAGGCAAATAGCCCTCTTCCGGCTTTTCCAGATACATGGCCGACGCGAACATGATGACGAAATAAGCCGCACCCAAAACGATGAACGTCGAAGCCACTCCGATGGACGAGATCAATACTTTGATGGTTGGTCCCCATACGGCGGATGCAAACCCGAATCCCATAATCGCCAGACCTGTCGCCAAACCTCTCTTGTCCGGGAACCATGTAACCAATGTGGAAACCGGAGCGATATAACCGATCCCCAATCCACATCCTCCCATTACTCCGTAGAAGAAATACAGAAGCATTTTGGATTCCATCAAGATGGCCAGACCTGAGCCCGCAGTACCTAAACCGAATAGTACGGCAGCGATAATCGCGGATACTTTTGGACCGTTCTTCTCTACGAACTTGCCCATCAAGGCCGCAGATAAACCCAAGAAGAAAATCGCGATACTGAATGCGATAGTGACATCGGTTAACGTCCAGTTCATTTCCGCTTTAATCGGATTAACGTAGACGCTCCACGCGTAAACGGAACCGATACAAATATGAACGCCTACTGCGGCCAAGGCCATAAGCCATCTATTTTTTCCCATATAAAACCTCTTAAAATTACTCGTCACGTGCATCAAAATTTAGAGAGGCTAATATCGTAGAAAACAGGCTAATTGTCCATATTTGTAATCAATTATCAGAACCAAAGATTCTTACAGCCATATAAAAAATTACAATTTGCCAGCCGAAACCAAAAATCAAAAGCCAGAAACAAAAAAAGCCGAGTCATTTCTGACTCGGCTTTCTCATAACCAATAATATAAAAGGAGATAGCTTGTTCGAGTTCAAGGCGCTTTTCGAGGAAGTGTACAATGAGTACACGACCCGGAAAGCAACACAGAAATCGGTCAAACTAGACCTTTTAAAAAATTAGTTTTTCTCTTGGTCAACAATCTTGTTCGACGCGATCCAAGGCATCATAGCGCGTAATTTCTTACCAACTACTTCGATACCGTGCTCTGCGTTGTTACGACGTGCAGCCGTCATTGATGGGTAACCAGCTTGTCCTTCAAGGATGAACTGCTTAGCGTACTCACCAGTCTGGATGTTTTTCAATGCCTGACGCATTGCAGCACGTGATTCGTCGTTGATAACGCGAGGACCGGTAACATATTCACCGTACTCAGCGTTGTTAGAGATTGAGTAGTTCATGTCGGCGATACCACCTTCGAACATTAGGTCAACGATCAACTTCAATTCGTGCAAACACTCGAAGTAAGCCATTTCAGGCTCGTAACCCGCTTCAACCAAAGTGTCGAAACCAGCTTTAACAAGCTCAACCGCACCACCACAAAGAACCGCTTGCTCACCGAATAGGTCAGTTTCACACTCGTCACGGAAAGTTGTTTCGATGATACCAGTACGTCCACCACCTACACCAGAAGCGTAAGAAAGAGCGATTGCCTTAGCGTTACCGGAAGCGTCTTGCTCAACTGCGATTAGGTCAGGAATACCGCCGCCACGAACGAATTCAGAACGTACAGTGTGACCAGGTGCCTTAGGAGCGATCATGATAACGTCAAGATCTTTACGAGGCTGGATTTGGTTATAGATGATTGCGAAACCGTGTGCGAATGCAAGTGTAGCACCCTGCTTGATGTTCGGCTCGATCTCTTCTTTGTATAGAACAGACTGGAATTCATCAGGAGTCAAAATCATAACAACGTCAGCACCTGCAACGGCAGTTGCAACATCAGCAGTCTTTAGGCCGTAACCTTCCGCTTTTTTGATTGAAGATGAACCAGGACGCAAACCAACTGTTACGTCAACGCCAGAATCCTGAAGGTTAGCTGCATGAGCGTGACCTTGAGAACCAAAACCGATGATGGCTACTTTCTTACTTTGGATGATTGAAAGGTCACAATCTTTATCGTAATAAACTTGCATTTATCTATTCCTATCTATTATTTTTTGAATTCTTAATTAATGACACTGAGCGCGATCTTTTAGGATCTTGTTGCGCCCGGCGTCAAATTAACTGCTTAATTTAATTGGGGGAATTATCTACAAACCGTTTAGATGTGTAAACACTTTTCTCCGCGCATCACACCGACCGTACCGGAACGTACGGTTTCCAAAATAAGACCTGAATCCAACGCGTCGATAAACGCGTCCAGCTTCTTACTTTCACCAACCATCTGTACCGTATAAGTCGTTGCAGTCACATCGATGATGTCGCCACGGAAGATCTCGGTCAGACGCTTGTATTCGTCACGTGCTTCACCGACGGCGTGCAACTTAATCAACATCAGTTCGCGCTCGATATGTGCGCCTTCAGTCAGATCAAGTACCTTAACTACGTCAATCAGACGGTTAAGGTGCTTCACGATCTGTTCGATCTGCTGCTCGGTACCGCTGGTAACCAACGTCAGACGGGACAAAGACTCGTCTTCGGTCGGTGCAACCGTTAGGGCATGAATGTTATAGCCACGGGCAGAGAACAAACCCGACACGCGCGATAAGGCACCCGACTCATTTTCTATTAACATTGAAATTACATGTTTCATCGAGACACCCCTACACCAAAATCATTTCGTTCAAACCGGCACCGGCCGGAATCATCGGATAGACGTTTTCCTGCTGATCGGTAATGATGTCGATAAACACCAAACGATCTTTGTTCTTTTCGGAGAACGCTTCTTCCAGCTGAGATTTCAGAGTCTTCGGATCTTCAATGCGCATACCGACATGGCCGTAGGATTCCGCCAACTTGACGAAGTCCGGCAAAGATTCCATATAAGACATCGAGTAACGACGCTCATAGAAGAATTCCTGCCACTGACGAACCATTCCCAGGAAGCCGTTGTTCAAACAGACGATCTTCACCGGCAAGCCGTATTGCAAACAGGTCGAAAGTTCTTGGATATTCATTTGAATAGAACCTTCACCGGTCACACAAACAACCGTTGCGTCAGGGAACGCCATTTGAGCACCCATGGCCGCCGGTAAGCCGAAGCCCATGGTTCCGAGACCACCGGAGTTGATCCAGCGACGCGGCTTGTCAAACGGATAGTACTGAGCGGCAAACATCTGGTGCTGACCTACGTCAGACGCCACGTAAGCATCGCCTTTAGTGACTTCCCAAACCGCTTCCATCGCAGCTTGCGGCTTGATCTTGGCACCGGCCGTGTCGTAGCGCAGACACTTGGTCGCACGCCACTCTTCGATTTGCTGCCACCAATCCGCCAACGCTTGTTCGTCGATTTTCAATTTGGTTTTATCCAAAATTGCATTCATTTCGGTCAAGACTTGCTTAACCGGTCCGACGATCGGAATATCGACGATGACGTTTTTAGAGATCGAAGCCGGATCGATGTCGACATGAACGATCTTCGCATCCGGACAGAACTTTTCCAGGTTCCCGGTTACACGATCGTCAAAACGCGCGCCAATTGCAATAATCACGTCACTGTGATGCATCGCCAAGTTCGCTTCATAAGTACCGTGCATTCCCAACATACCTACCGACTGTTTGTCGGAAGCCGGGAAAGCGCCCAAGCCCATTAATGTTTGGGTAATCGGGAAGCCCAACTTGTGGGTTAATTCGGTCAATTCCGCAGAAGCGTCGCCCAAAATGACACCACCACCGGTGTACAGAATTGGTCGCTTGGCAGAAAGCATCATCTCCACCGCTTTCTTAATTTGTCCACTATGGCCCTTAGTTACAGGCAGATAGGAGCGCATCTCAACTTCTTGTGGATAAACATAGGTGCTTTTGGCGTTTTGGATATCTTTTGGAATGTCGACTACAACAGGGCCAGGTCGGCCGGTTGTGGCTAGATAAAATGCTTTTTTGAGCGTACTAGCAAGTTCGTCAACACTCTTGACCAAGAAGTTGTGTTTTACGATCGGTCTTGTAATCCCTACGGTATCGATCTCCTGGAATGCATCCAAACCGATCAGTGCGGTTGGCACCTGACCGGTAATACATACCATTGGAATCGAGTCCATATAGGCCGTTGCGATTCCGGTCACGGCATTGGTTGCACCGGGACCCGACGTTACAAGCACCACTCCTGGTTTACCTGTAGAGCGCGCATAGCCGTCTGCAGCATGCACTGCAGCCTGTTCGTGACGCACCAAAATATGGTTTAATTTTTTAGCGTCCGTATCTAGGGCATCGTAAATTGGTAGAACAGCTCCACCAGGATACCCCCATATATGCTCTACTCCCTCGTCCTCGAGATAATTTACAAGGATCTGGGCACCAGTCATTTCCACAACAATGGTCCTCCAATAAAACCTAAACCAGCCTGCCAATTAAAAACCCATTGAAAAACAAAGGGAAAATTCAGGCAATGGTCAGATATAAACGTTTTAAATACCCGCCGAGATTTGACGACGGGAAAAGGAGGAATTATATAAAATTTTCAACGCTTTTAGAACTCTAAGCGGCGCTTTTTTACCGCTTAAGGGCAAAATAAACCGGCTTAGAGAAAGAATAGGATTATTTACGAGGTTAAATTTCGGATTTGAACAAGTGTTCACGGTAGTGCTTGAGTTCGTCGATCGACTCCATAATGTCGGCCAGAGCCAGATGGGCACCGCTTTTCTTGTGTGACTGATAAACAGTCGGCGCCCAACGGCGCGCCAGTTCTTTCAACGTACTGACATCCAGATTTCGATAATGGAAAAAGGCTTCCAGTGCCGGCATCTGCTCCACCATAAAACGGCGATCCTGACAGATGCTGTTACCGCACATCGGCGATTTTCCGGCCGGAACGTACTGCTTTAAAAATTCGATGGTTTGCTGTTCAGCCTGTTCCATAGTGACCGAACTTTCCTGAACTCGCTTGGTCAAGCCCGAGTTTCCGTGATGGGTCACGCACCAATCGTCCATTAAATCCAAGTCGGTCTGCTCTGTCTGTACCGCAATGACCGGCCCTTCCGCCAACACATTCAATTCACTGTCGGTCACCACTGTGGCGATTTCAATAATTCGATGGGTTTTGGGATCAAGCCCGGTCATTTCCAGATCAATCCAAATTAAATTCTTATCCGACTTCATAAATCTTTCTCTTATCACTTACAATATGCGGTTATATTAACCGAAAAAACAAGAAAGAAAACCCATGAACTGGATCACCCAACTGTTTCTTACCGCTTTGATTTTAAACCTACTGATCGAAGCCTGGTTAAATATCAAAAACCAATTTCATATCCGCCAACACCGCGACCAAGTCCCTGATGAATTCAGCGAAGTCGTGACATTGGAAGCGCATCAAAAAGCCGCTGATTACAGCCGCGCCAAATTACAACTGGGGCGCATGGGACTCTTCTACGATGCGGCTATTTTGGCCTTTATGACGATCGGCGGCGGCTTCCAGGACATTTACAACCTGTGGTTAAACACATCGCTGGAACCAATCTGGCGCGATGTCGGTTTCTTACTTTCCACTCTGTGGTTCCTGTCGTTATTACACCTGCCGTTTTCACTTATCAGCACCTTCAAAATCGAAGCGGATTTCGGTTTCAATAAAACCACTCCGGCAAAATTCGTCAGCGACATGGTTAAACAATGGGCATTGATGCTGGCTCTGGGTCTGCCTCTTGTTTGGGTGATCCTGTCGATCATGAACAACTATTTCGAACAGGCCTGGTGGCTGTACACTTGGATTGTCTGGATGGTTTTCCAACTGGTGATCATGTGGGCCTATCCGAAATGGATCGCTCCGATCTTCAACAAGTTCACACCGCTTGAAGACGAGGCCATGAAAACCCGCATCAACAATCTGTTGGAACGTACCGGATTCGAATCCAACGGCATTTTCGTGATGGACGGCTCATCGCGTTCCGGCCACGGTAACGCCTACTTCACCGGCTTCGGCAAGAACAAACGCATTGTATTTTTCGACACTTTGCTTGAAAAACTAACGCCGGAAGAAGTCGAAGCGGTCTTGGCTCACGAACTGGGTCACTTCAAACACGGACACATCAAGCAGCGCCTGATTGAAAGCACCGTTTTAAGTCTGGCCGGATTGGCTTTACTAGGTTGGTTGGCACAACTACCGGAATTTTACATAGGCCTTGGACTAAGCACTCAAACGCCTGCGGCAGCTCTACTGCTGTTCATGACGGCGGTACCTGTCTTGTTCTTCTTCCTAGGCCCGGTCAGTGCCATCAAAAGCCGAAAACACGAATTTGAAGCCGATGCTTTTGCCGCCGAACACGTCGGATCGAAATATCTGGTATCGGCTCTATTGAAAATGTACCGCGATAACGCCAGCACCTTGACGCCTGATCCAAGCTATTCGGCTTACCATGACAGTCATCCGCCGGCGAAAATCCGTATTGACCATTTGAACTCATTGCCAAGCAACGCCCAAGAAGTCTCACTGGAGGTAAAATAATGACAACGGCTAACTCTCTTGTAAACGAACTGTTAAACCAACACTGCGAAGACATTCCAAAAGGCAGCAAAGCTTTGATCATTCCAAGTATCGAAAGCAATCTAAGCCAACTTCAAGGTTGGGAGGCGCCGCTTGACTACGCATCGATCAAAAAGCAATTCCAATTTAAGAACTACCACCAGACGATTGCATTCGTGAATGCGGTGACTTGGGTTGCCAATCGTGAAGACCACCATCCGGAAATCTGTTTCGGTTATAACCAGTGCACCATCACGCTAACAACGCATAACGCCAAAGGCTTAACCATGAACGACATGATCATGGCGGCTAAAATCGACGCGTTATTAGACTAAACATTAAATCGAGTTCATTTCCCGATGGCTAAACGCAAACTCACCACGCAACAAAAACGCCGTGTCAGCGGCAAACGTCAAAAGTCCACGTTGGAAAACGCAACGGGCAAAGAGAACGACGATAAAAGTCTGTTAGGTGAAGAACAAACCGGCCTGGTCATCACCAGCTTCGGTAAACGCGTATTGGTCGAATCCGAGGACGGCGAAGCCTACAACTGTGCCATTCGCCAACATCTAGGCAAATTAGTGGCAGGCGACCGGGTCATCTGGCAAACCGACGTCGAACCACAGAGCGGCGTGGTCGTCAGCGTTTTACCTAGAACTCACGAACTAAGCCGCCCAGGTTTCCGCGGCCAAACCCGCATGGTCGCAGCCAATATCGACTTTATCGGAGTGGTGACGCCGGTCGTCCCGGGCATTCATCCCGACATGATCGACCGCTATCTGGTTGCCGCCAAACAGCTCGACATTCCGGTCGTCATCATTATCAACAAAGTCGACTTATTGGAATCCGAAGAAGATTGGAATGCAGTTGCAGAACTGTTGCAGCCCTATGATGAAATGGGAATTGAATTATTGCCCGCCTCCACCATCTCCAATGAAGGCCTGATGGATCTGCGCGAATTCATGTCCAATAAGAACTCGGTGTTTGTCGGCCCGTCCGGCGCAGGTAAATCGTCGTTAATTAACGCCCTGATTCCGGATTTACAGATTCGCGTCGGTCAGCTTTCCGAAGCTTCAGGCCTGGGGAAACACACCACAACCAACAGCATTCTATACCACCTGCCGGAATCCTCGCCCGGCGCCAACGACGGCGGCAATCTGATAGATTCTCCCGGTGTTCGTCAATTTAGCCCTATGCCTTGCAGCCTTAACGAGCTGGAATCGATGTATCCCGATTTTGCGCCTTTTCTAGGACAGTGTAAATTCAATAACTGCACCCACACGATCGAACCTAAATGCGCGATCAAGCAGGCGGTGGAAGACGGTGAAATCGCTTACTCGCGTTATCAAAGTTTCCAGCGTTTACGTCAAGAATTTAAAGAAATGGAACAGGCGGAAGCGCCAACCTAACCGCTTCCAACCCGTTGAATGAATTTATTCCGGTTAGTCGATTCAAACGTGACTGGTGAACCACACGGAAACACCATACAGCAACAGAGTCGTTCCCATAATCGCGACTACCCAAAATAAAAATACCAGGCCGATATGGGTCGGTTTATTAATCAACTTCAAAACGAACCAGCTAATAACGGTCATTGCAATGACCAATATCCACAATCTAAACAAATCCGATCTCCAAATAAGAATTAAGACGAAACCGCCTTTTGTACCCGCTTATAAAAACGCAAATGACAAGTTCTACAAAACTTTCCGTATAACTTTATCAAAGGTTTTACACAAAGCTTATGGTTTTGTTCACAATTTAGGTTTTTTTTAAGGGTTACTCAAGGTTTCAACCTTGACTCAACCCCCCTTTTCGTTTGTAATTGCATCCAGGGAAAAAACCCGAACTTTTTATCACGTGCTTTTTAGGAGAGTACATTATGAAAAAACTAACTATCGCACTAGCAACTGCTGGTCTTATCTCTTTTGGTGCAGCTGCTCAAGCTGGTGACGCAGCAGCTGGTCAAGGTGCTTACGCAACTTGTGTTGGTTGTCACGGTGCTGCTGGTGAAGGTGGAGTTGGTCCAAAACTAGCTGGTCAGCCAGCTGCGGACATCGCTTCTAAGCTTCACAAGTATAAAGCTGGTGAGCAAATGGGTCCTATGACTTCTATGATGGCTCCAATGGCTGCTGGTCTTTCTGACGCAGACATCGATAACATCGCTGCTTACGTTGCTACTCTATAATTTTTAGAGTTAAGACTGAAAACCGCCCTCAGGTTTACCTCGGGCGGTTTTTTTTTGCCCTAAACAACGTCTATTAAGTCGACATAACTTGACCCCAAGGTCATCTTGGCTTTTAATGATGTGCGATTTACTTAAACAAATTACGGGAACAGAATTATGAAGAAATTACTCGTTGCAACTCTAACGACAGGATTACTATTCACAGCTTCTGCTCAGGCTGCGGATGCACCTGCTAAAGCCAATACCTGCGTTGGCTGCCACGGAGCCAATGGTAACAGCGTTGTTCCAAACTTTCCTAAATTGGCAGGACAGCACGCAAACTATCTTGAGAAGCAGTTGAAAGACTTCCGTGACGGTTTCCGTAAAGACGCGACCATGGCGACTTTTGCTAAAGGACTAACCGATCAAGAGATTAAAGACTTGGCAGCTTACTACGAAGCACAAAAAGCTCAATAATCTCATCCGGAGATCAATACGGCGGCTGAAGATAGATTCACCGACTTATTGATCATCAGATATAAAAAAGGCACTCAAATGAGTGCCTTTTATATTACCGAACGCAATCTTCTTACAGCAGTACTTTCTCGATACCACCCGCTTCGAGCTTTTTCAAGAATTCCTTGTTCCAACTTTCGCCGTAACGATTCTTCATTAACTCGACCACGATGTAGTCGGTATCCATACCGGTATTATCCGAATAACGTCCCAAACCTTGCTGACAAGCCGGACACGAAGTCAAAACCTTAACACTGCCGTCATTGATCTTGTCTTTACCGGTTAAATCAATCAGACCCTGCTTAAGCTCCGCCTCTTTTCTGAAACGCAACTGTGTCGCAATATCAGGACGTGCCGTCGCCAAAGTTCCCGCTTCACTACAACAACGGTCACTGAATTTAACCTCGGACTGCAACAGATCTTTTGCGACTTGTGTTCCATCCATCAGCTTCATCGGATCGTGACACGGAGCATGATACAAATACTGCTTACCGGTCGCATTCTCAAGCCCCATACCCTTTTCGGTCAAGAACTCGTGAATATCCATCAAACGGCAACCAGGGAAGATACGTTCGAATTCATACTTGGTCAGCTGGTCGTAACAGGTTCCGCAAGAAACGATGACCGTTTTAATGTCCATATAGTTCAACGTGTTTGCAACACGATGGAACAGGGCCCGGTTTTCGGTCGTGATTTGCGAACTTTTATCCGCCAATCCGGCCGCCGCCTGCGGATAACCACAGCACAGATACCCCGGAGGCAACACGGTTTGTACACCGGCATCGTATAACGACGAAATCGTTGCCAGACCGATGTCGCTGAACAGTCGTTCCGATCCGCAACCTGGGAAATAGAATACCGCTTCCGAATCTTCCGTGGTCTTCGCCGGATCACGTACGATCGGAATCTGAGTGGCATCTTCCACACCCAACACATTACGGTAGCTGCTCTTATTCGGACCGGTATGCAACGGCTTGCGAACAAAATTAACCACATGCTGCTGAACCGATGCCGGGTTGGTCGAACTTGCCGGCAAGGTTTTCTTACGATCCACCAGACCTGTCCACTTTGCCAGCTTGTGCCCCAAAGTAATGAAGTTCGATCCCCAACCGATCATGCTCTTACGTAACACCTTAATGGTCAGCGGGTTCTTGGTATTCAAGAATAACAGAGCCGCCTTCACCATCAAGCTGCTCTTCTTCTGCCCCATGTTGGTCAGAATGGTACGCATACGAATCGATACGTCACCGAAGTCGATATCGACCGGACATGGCGTCGCACACTTATGGCAAGTGGTACAGTGATCGGCCACGTCGTTCATCGCATCGAAATGATGCAGAGAAATACCGCGTCGTGTCTGTTCTTCATACAAGAAAGCCTCAATCACCTGACCGGTCGCCAGAATCTTGTTACGCGGCGAATACAATAAGTTTGCACGCGGGATATGCGTTTGACACACCGGCTTACACTTACCGCAACGTAGACAATCCTTGATATCCTTGTTAAGTTCGTCCAGTTCAGTTGCTTCTAGAATCAATGCTTCCTGCTGAACCAACTGCAACGATGGCGTATAAGCTTTTTCCAGACCGGAGCCCGGCATAAGCTTACCTTTATTGAAACGCCCTTCCGGATCGACCTTGTTCTTATATTTGACAAAGGCATCGATCTTATCTTCTTCAAGGTACTGGAACTTGGTCAAACCGATTCCGTGCTCACCGGAAATAACGCCGCCCAAACGATGAGCGATATCCATAATGCGATCCACTACCTTATCCGCGCGATGAATCATGGTGTAGTTGTCGGAGTGCACCGGAATGTTCGTGTGGATGTTTCCGTCACCGGCATGCATATGCAACGCAACAAACAAACGCGCATTTCTCAGTTCAAAATGTAGCTGCTTGATCTTTTTCAACAAAGGTTCAAAATCGTGCCCCATAAAGGTCTCTTTCAAGAATGAAAGAATCTCTTTACGGTAAGAGACCACCAAATCACGTCTCAACATCAGATTAATGATTTTATCGCCTTCGCGGATTTTCTCGGCAACCCCTTCTGGGTACAGATTTAAATGTTCGGCTGCCGGCGCATCCAAATGTGCGAGAATCGAAGACCAACGCTGACGAACCTGACTAAGGTGCGATTTACTTTCGTCGACCTTGCCTTTGAAATACGTCGCAGGCCCTTTGCTGTCCTCAAAGTCGTCCGCTTGATTGAACTCTTTAATCGGTTCGGAAAAGTATTCGCTTAACGAATCGATGATTTCAAGTTTATTCTGAATCGACAATTCGATATTGATACGTTCGATTTCGTTGTTGTAATCGTTCAAACGCTCCAACGGAATCACCACGTCTTCATTGATTTTGAAGGCATTGGTGTGCGCCGAGATTGCTGCGGTACGGGAACGATCCGACCAGAAACGCTTACGCGCCTCTTCACTGACCGCAATAAACCCTTCCGCATCACGTTTGTTGGCCAATTCAACGATTTCCGTACAAGTATTGGCTACTTCAAAACCGTTTTCACCACAAACGTCGGCCAGAAGAATCATCTTCGGAAGACCTTTACGATTGGCTTTGGTGTTGTATTTAACCGCTTTGATATAGCGCTCGTCCAGATGTTCCAATCCGGCCAACAAGATACCTTGCTGTTTCTTGCTTTCGATAAATTCGGTAATTTCGACAATCGCCGGAACCGCCAAACTCAAATCGGTACCGAAAAACTCCAGACACACCGTACGCGTATGACTCGGCATGCGATGAACGACAAAACGAGCCGACGTGATGATGCCGTCACACCCCTCTTTCTGTACACCCGGTAAACCGCTCAGGAATTTATCGGTAACGTCTTTACCTAAACCGGCTTTACGGAATGCAGAACCCGGCATTTCAAGACGTACCGGCGCATCGATTTCGGTTTTCCCGTCGATCTCGTAGCGCTGCATTTCAAAGACAACGGTTTTCTGATCCTGCAATTTACCGAGGTTATGATTGATACGACGGATTTCCAACCAAGTTGCATCCGGCATAACCATTTTCCAAGAAGCAAGGTTGTCTAAAGTCGTTCCCCAAAGCACCGCTTTTTTACCGCCGGCGTTCATCGCGATGTTACCGCCGATGCAGGAAGCATCCTGTGACGTCGGGTCAACCGCAAAGACATAACCGAAACGCTCGGCCTGTTCCGATACGCGGCGAGTCACCACACCGGCACCGGTCTGAATAGTCGCGACTTTACCGATACCCGGCAACTCGACTTTTTCAACCATGCCAAGGTATTCCAGTTTTTCGGTATTAATAACGACCGAATCCTGATGCAATGGAATAGCACCGCCTGTATAACCGGTTCCGCCGCCACGCGGGATCATCGTTAAACCAAGATCGATACAAGCTTGAACCACATAAGCGACTTCTTCTTCGGTATCGGGAGAGACAACCACTAAAGGCAACTCTACGCGCCAATCCGTCGCATCGGTAGCATGAGAAACTCGTGCCAAACCACCAAAGTCGATGTTATCGTTACGGGTAAACTTGGATAATTTCCGGCGAACCCGCGCTCTTAATTCAATCTGTCTAGGGAACCAATCGGCGAATTCTTTTACGGCATTTCGCACGGAATGCAATAAGTCTTCGGCCAAATCATTACCGTTTAAACGCTGTTCAACCTGTTTTAAACGATGATTCAACGCGTTGATCAAGGCATCGCGACGCTTCGGATTCTCGATCAAGTCGTCTTGAATATACGGGTTACGAGTCACGACCCACATATCCCCCAAAACCTCAAACAACATTCTGGCTGAACGCCCAGTATTGCGGGAATCACGCAATGATTCGATCGTTTTCCAACCTGATTCACCCAAAAACCTTAACACGATCTCTTTATCGGAGAACGAAGTGTAGTTGTAGGGAATTTCACGAATACGTTTAGCCGGATTTGGACTCATAATGCTGTCTAAACTCTTAGTAATATCAGAATGATGCTAATTTAAATAGGTATCTTGTCGGTTCGATTAAAGAGCCGACTAAGTTCTGCGTTTTTGAGTACGCTTTTTCTTTTTCTTAGCGGCGATTGGCTCGCCGTCCTTACGTTTAATACGTTCGGATAATTTGTTCTTACGTCCTTCAAAAGGATTGCTGGTCACCTTGTACTCAACCGTTACCGGCGTACCAATCCACTTAAAGGCTTTACGAAATACATTAGTCAAATATTTGGTATAAGCTTGCGGCAACTTATCCACCTGAGTGCCGTGCACAATCACGCGCGGCGGATTCAAGCCACCCAAGTGCGCATAACGCAGCTTCACGCGACGCCCTGCAATCAACGGAGGTTGATGCTCTAATACGGCCTGCTCCAATACACGGTTCAAATCGGAAGTTGAAACGCGCTTCATCGCCGCCATATAAACACTTTTAACGGTCTTGAACAGATCTCCAACACCGGTACCGTGCAACGCCGAAATCAGGTGCTGCTTTGCATAGTCTGCAAACTGCAAACGGTAACTCAATTCATGGCGAACTTTCTGGCGTTGATCGCCATCCAGGTTATCCCACTTATTCACGGCTAAAACCAGACCGCGCCCGGACTCGATTGCCAGACCAAGCAAAGTCAAATCCTGGTCGGTCAGCCCTTCCGAACCGTCGATCACCAAGATAACCACGTGAGAATCTTCCATGGCTTCGATCGCTTTGACGATACTGAACTTCTCGACTTTTTCGGAAATGTTTTTACGGCGACGAACTCCGGCGGTATCGATCAAGGTATATTCTTGACCATCACGTTCGAACGGTACATAAATACTGTCTCGAGTGGTGCCCGGCATATCGAATGCGACCACTCGTTGTTCACCGATCATACGGTTGATCAACGTCGACTTCCCTACGTTAGGACGGCCGATGACGGCTACTCGGATTCCCGGATGATCGTCCAAATCCTGACCGGATTCATCTTCTTTTTGAGGAATCTGATCAAGCACGTGATTCACACAATTCGCGACATTATCACCGTGAGCGGAAGAGACCGGCATCGGTTCACCTAACCCCAACTGGAAGAAATCGGCCTTGATTAATTCATAATCACAACCTTCGGATTTGTTGACCAAAACTTGCACTGCTTTATCGAACTGGCGTACATATTGGGCAATCACTTCATCGCCGTGCGTCAACCCCTGACGACCGTCAACTAAAAACAATACGGCATCGGCCTCTTCCAAGGCGGCCTGCACTTGGCTGGCCATCAACGGATCCACACCGTCCGTCTCACCACTTAAACCACCGGTATCGACCACGATATAAGGCGAGTGGCCGACTCGACCCGTACCGTACTGACGGTCACGAGTTAACCCGGGATAATCCGCCACAATCGCATCACGCGAACGGGTTAAGCGGTTAAACAGAGTAGATTTTCCTACATTAGGACGCCCCACTAGGGCGATAACAGGCTTGCTCATTCTTTATTTGCCTTGCTCAGCGGCTTTAACTTCCGCTGTTTGGAATTCAATTAAATCCGATTTTGTAATTCGGTAACTATTAACGGTTCCTTTGCTGTCTAAAATATACAGCGTATCGCCGTCCAGCATCGCATGCACGACGTTATCTTCATCACCGTAATCATTACTGTGTTTAACACGGCCGATAATCGTACCGTGCACTTTATCCAGCCAATGGATGTATCCAAAGCCGTCAATGGCCAAAATCATATCTTTATAACCGATCAAATCACTCAGGTTGCGGTATTTCAATCCGACCTGACTCCACAGCTCAGTGCCGTTGGAAATATCATAGGCATGAACAACATCGTCTTCATCAACTACATAAATTGCCTGATCGTCCGCAATGAAATCCCGGTAACCCGAAACCTCTTGAGAATAATATAAATTTCCGCTTTCAAGACTGATTGCTGCCAATTTTCCATGGTAGCCAAGCGCAATCAATCGATCGTTTTTCAAGACCAAAGCGGACTGTACGTCAACCATACGCTCCAGGTCGGTACGCCCTCGAGGAATCGCGACTCTCGCTTCCCAAATCGTGTTACCCGATTCCGCTGATACCGCTTCAACCTTACCTGTTTCCCAGCCGATATATACAACATTGTCGTGATATAAAACCGGCGCCGCACCGCGCAATGAAAGATTCGGAATCTGATACTCTTTAACCCAGACAACACGTCCGGTTTCCAGGCTAAGTTCATATAACATTCCGTCTACGGTACGGGTAAAGATTTTACCGTCTGCAATCACGGCACGACTTAAAACTTCACTCGAAACCTGTGTCTGCCAAATGACCTGCCCGTCCTCTGCGGAAATGGCAACCACTTTTCCTTTTGAGGTACCGACAACTAAACGGCCTTCTGCCAGCACAGGACCGGAGATGACTTTTTCATCGATCTGACTCTGCCAGATCACTTGATCGGTCCAGCGTGATTGATTGTCTTTCTTAAAGGCGGAAACCATACCGGTTGAATCGGCAACAAACACCGCATTTAAGTTTTGTGCGATATTCAACCCTTCTTCCGAGTTACGCATAGCATTCATTTGAATTTGCCAATTTCTATCAATTTGAAGCGGCGAATCCAATGGCGTCAAAGCGGTCGGCACTCTCACTACTTTAGAAGAGGAGCACGCGGTCAATCCCAGTGCCAATATAATTAATGAAACAGTACGTAACAAATTCACTACAAGCGTCCTATTTAAAACTCAACCAACTAACCAAATCGTGATCTACTTATTAAGACAGATCATCCAATTGAATTTGCGCGATACCTTTAAGGCTCTTTGAAGCCTCTGCATTTTCCACTACTCGTTTGAAAGCGTCGCGAGCCGCATCAATATCAGCCTGCGATAAAGCGATCAACCCCGAAGTATAGTCATAAGTTCCACGCTCGGATGGCAACAAAGCTTCTGTCTTCACCCCATCCAACATCGCCTTAGCATCAGAAAACGATTTGTTATCCGCCAACATACGAGCCAAACGGATAGTTGCGATGCGCTGCAAACTGTCATCGGAAGAATTTACACGCACCCATTCAAGTTGCTGCTTAGCTTCGTCAAACTCGCCTTTTTCAAAGTCGTACTTTGCAACCATCAATGCCGCAGCCGCAGCATAAGGACTTTCCGGTTGTTCCTGAATCAACTTTAGGGCGTCACGAGAAACTTCGCCAAACGTCCCTTGCTGTAAATTCATTTGTAATACTTCAAAAGTTGCGGAAGCGTTGCTTGCTTCGGCCGTTTTCTTCTGATCCCAATAACGCCATCCGGAAAAAGCAACAGCAACTACCAACAAACCGCTTAATAGCGTCGTACCGTTTTTCTTCCACCAGGTTTTAATCGCTTCAACCTGTTCTTCTTCTGTTTCATAGCGGCTCATAACTTATGAATCCCTCGTTAACTGATTAGTTTCGTAAAAATATATCGATTAATTAAACAACGTTTTTAAATGATCGGTCAGTTCATCCCAGCCAAGCGTAAGCTGTTCGGCTTCGTCTCGAAGCGGTTTTAGCGCAACCACTCTACTTTCGACCTCTTGATCGCCAAGGACAACCGCATAATGCGCGCCGGACTTATCCGCTTTTTTAAACTGGCTTTTGAAGCTGCCGCCGCCGCAATTCATTTGAACGTTAAGTTGCGGTAAATCATCACGAATTTTTTCGGAGATGATCAAGCCCGGTCTTTGAACATTTTCTCCGACCAATACGACATAGATATCCGGTGTTGCATGAGCCGGCACCAACTGTTTATCCATTAACAAGGCCGTCAAACGCTCAATCCCCATCGCAAACCCAACGGCCGGGGTAGACTTTCCGCCGATCTGCTCGACCAGTCCATCGTAACGCCCACCGGCACAAACCGTTCCTTGTGCGCCTAATTCCGTCGTAACCCATTCAAATACAGTGCGGTTGTAATAGTCCAAACCACGCACCAAATTCGGATTGACGACATATTCTATGCCTAAATCATCCAAATGGGATTTTAATGTTTCAAAATGTTGTGCTGATTCTTCATCCAAGTGATCAATTAGCTTAGGAGCACCGTCGACAACCGCTTTCATATCCGGATTTTTGCTATCCAAAATACGCAAAGGATTGGATTCCAGACGGCGTAAACTGTCTTCGTCCAACTGCTCTTTATGCTCGGAAAGATAAGCAACCAACTTATCGCGATAAACTGCTCTCGCTTCTTGGCTCCCCAAAGAGTTGATCTGCAATTCCAGATTTTCCAAACCTAACTTTTCCCACAGACGGGCACTCAGCGCAATCAATTCGGCATCGATATCGGCGTCGCTTAATCCAAAAACCTCCACGCCAAACTGATGAAATTGACGGTAGCGTCCTTTCTGGGGACGTTCGTAACGAAACATCGGGCCGCTATAATATAACTTTTGAATTTGATTGTGGGTAAGACCGTTCTGAATCATCGCTCGAACGCAACCGGCGGTTCCTTCGGGACGCAGCGTTAAACTATCGCCGTTACGATCTTCAAAGGTATACATCTCTTTTTCTACGATGTCCGTGACCTCACCGATAGAGCGCGCGAAAAGTTCGGTTTTTTCAACAACCGGTAGACGAATCGACTGAAAGCCGTATTGCTGTAATGTTTCTTGTGCTTGGGCAAGCAAATAATCGAATGCCTCTACTTCTGAACCATAAAGGTCATTCATGCCACGAATGGCCGAAATCTGTTTTCCCATAAAATATTTAAACTCTTTTTAATACTTTTTATTTTAAAAACTAATCAGGATTTTGCCGCTAATAAATCCGACCGCTCTATTGCATAGCAGCCCAAATAAATACGCCCAATACAACCAACAACAAAACCAACAATACAAAACGAACTAAACCGCCTCGAATCAACGGCTTAGTTGTCGGATACTGATAACGTTGCATCGATTTCAAGTTACTGACGACGTCATCCGCATCCGGAAAATAAGGTTCGTATACCTCTTCATCAATACCGAGAAAATGTGCGTAATTTCGTACGTAACCACGCTCAAAGGGTGTCATCTCGGATAAATTCAGTTCGGTCTGTTCGAATTGTTCCAACTGAGACTCCGGTAAATTAAGACGCTTAGAAGCCTCTTCAAGTGTGAGTTTTTTTTCTTTTCTAACTTTAAGAAGCAATTCATTTAATGCTAATTCCACACTTTCTTGCTCTACCATCTCAACTCCCTTCAATTCACGTTTTTAGCCTGGCCTTCAAACTCAACCCTATGTATCGTACGCTTCGTGCGATCTTTCACTTTTCCGGCCAATTGTCCGCAAGCGGCATCAATATCGTCGCCCCTGGTTCTACGAACCGTACAATTCAAACCTGCATCCTGTAACTTTTGCTGAAAACGGTGAATCGCATTATTAGATGAACGCTGATACTCCGTATTCGGGAAAGGGTTAAACGGGATTAAATTGATTTTGCAAGGCAGATCACCAAGGATAGCGATCAATTGATCGGCATGCTCCGGTAAATCATTGATCTTGTCCAGCATGACATACTCTACTGTTACATGCTTTTTGCTGTGTCCGCCTTCGACAAAACGATGCAACGCAGGCATCAAAACTTCAAGAGGATATTTTTGATTGATTGGAACTAAAATATCACGAAGCTCGTTGTTCGGTGCATGCAAAGAAATAGCCAGACTTACGTCCACTTCTTCTTTAATTTTATCAATTGCCGGCACCACACCCGCCGTACTGATCGTCACGCGTCTTTTGGACAATCCGTATGCATAATCATCCATCAAAATTCGTGCAACCGGAAACACATGAGTAACGTTCAATAACGGCTCACCCATCCCCATGAAGACGACGTTGGAAATACGTCTTTCATCTTTTGGCTTACAACCCAGCGCTTTGTTCGCCACCCACATTTGGGCGATGATTTCCCAATTTTCTAAATTACGGTTAAACCCCTGTTGCCCGGTCGAACAAAAACTACACTCCAACGCACAACCGACCTGAGATGAAATACACAAGGTTCCTCGCGTTTTCTCAGGAATAAACACCGCTTCAATGCAATTGTGATTATCGACTTCCAACAGCCACTTAATCGTGCCGTCGTCGGAATGCTGTTCAGCTACGATTTTGGGCGTTCTAATTTGAGCAACGGACTTGAGTTTTTCACGCAACGGCTTACTTAGATTGGTCATTTCGTCGAAATCACTGACGCCATGCTGATGAATCCACTTCATTACCTGAGAGGCACGAAAAGGCTTTTCACCAATTTCGGTAAAATAAGCCTCCATGGCAGATCGATCCATTCCTAGAAGGTCTACCTTATCCATCAATTCCATTGTCACCTGATAAATACTCTTTTAATCTCTCAGACACAATTCTGTCTGACTGAAAAAATAACCGATTTCACGGGCGGCACTCTCTACAGAATCCGAACCATGGACCGAGTTTTCACGAACGCATTTTGCAAAATCGGCACGAATGGTTCCCGGCGCGGCTTTTGCCGGATCCGTGACACCCATAATCTCACGATTTTTAAGAATGGCATTCTCGCCTTCTAAAACTTGTACGACCGATGGCGCGGAAATCATATATTCAATAAGCGGCTCATAAAACTCACGCCCCTTATGCTCGGCATAAAAACCTTCCGCCTGCTCACGGGTTAAACGTAACATCTTAGAAGCAATGACGCGCAAACCACCCTGTTCAAAACGCTGTAAAATTGTACCAATTAGGTTTCTTTCCACCGCATCCGGCTTAATAATTGAAAAAGTACGCTGCATTTGCTTTTCCTTAATAAAAATAGTTGCATTATTCTAACAATTATTCATTACGGCTGCAGAAAAACAAAACCCCAGCCATGGCCGGGGTTAGTAATCTTTAAGAAAGTGAAGCCAAGATCAAATTACACTGTAAATGATTCTCCACAACCACAACTTTCTTTCACCTTAGGATTCTTGAAATCAAACCCTTCATTTAGCAGACTTTCTCTGACATAATCAATTTCCATGCCATCGATATTCTCTAAACTTTTTGCATCTACCACAACCTGGGTACCGTGACTTTCAAAAACGGAATCATCCGGGTTAATCTCGTCCGCATAATCTACAACGTAAGAAAAACCGGCACAACCACTAACCTTGGTCGACACTCTTAAGCCAATACCCGAACCTCGCTTGGAGATCATGTTCTTCACTCGCTGTGCAGCAGCTTCTGTTAAGGTAACGGCCATATTTACTCCTTATACTACCTATCCGAATTTAATCTCTTTGACATTGACATGCGCCTTATCCAACAGAGATTGTAGCGAAATACCCTTTAAAAAGGAATCTATCAATTCACTCAACTCACCCCAAAGCTCGTGGGACAAACACTTTTCCCCGCCTTGGCAATTTACTTTTCCGCCGCATTTACGTGCATCCACAATCTCATCCACGGCATGAATGATTTGACTGATTGAAATATCACCCGCCGCACGGCTCAAGCGGTAACCGCCTCCCGGCCCTCTTGCACTTGAAACTAAATCCGCTTTTTTCAATTTAGCAAACAACTGCTCTAAATAAGACAGAGAAATCCCCTGTCTTTCAGAAATTAAAGACAAGGTAATTGGCCCATTATTCTGATTCAAAGCAATGTCAATCATTGCAGTTACGGCATAACGCCCTTTTGAAGTCAATTTCATCGCACTCTTCCCGTTCTTAAACTATCGCTAGATTATACAATAACCATGTAAATTACTCAAGTAATATGATGCGTATTTTAGCACCAATCTACGTAAAATTTACACCTTGAGTTCATTCTAACCTAATCAACAACCTTTTTTCCAGCAGAACTTTTCAAATGCGCCGCCTGCTCGGGATCACTTGGCTCCAATACCGCATCATCCAATTTGGGAAAATGCATATCAATCGACTCCCCGCCAAGCTTCTGAAGCTCTTTAGCCATTATCTCTAACTTTTCATCCTGAACCTGTATATGATCCAATAAACTGTAAATCGCTTTTTCAACCGGATCAGCTACATCCTGTCTTACACCGTACGCATCAAATCCAATCTTTTCGGCCATCTTAGCTCGGCGTTCCTTAACACCCGACTTCTCTTGTTCAACGATTCTTCCGGGAATTCCGACCACCGTCTTGCCTTCCGGAACCGGCTTCAAAACCACGGCATTCGATCCAATGCGGGCGTCGTCGCCGACTTCGATAGGACCGAGCACCTTCGCCCCCGCACCGACGACAACACGATTCCCCAACGTCGGATGACGCTTGCCTTTTTTCCAGGTTGTACCGCCTAAAGTAACGCCATGATACAAGGTACAGTCATCACCGATTTCGGCCGTTTCCCCTATCACCACTCCCATACCGTGATCAATAAAAAACCGTTCCCCAATCACACATGCAGGATGAATTTCGATACCGGTAAACCAACGAGCCACCGTTGAAATGAAACGTGCTAACCATTTAAGTTTTTTGTTCCATAAAAAGTGCGCGACACGATACCATAAAATGGCGTGCAAACCTGGATAGGTCGTCAGCACTTCAAAAGTATTTCGAGCCGCCGGATCGCGTTCGAACACACAATTAATATCTGATCTTAGTCGCTTAAACACGCTCAACCCTCTTTTTGATTTTTAGTCGCCTGACGCTGTGCCGCCGTCAAAACACCGCGCAATATATCAATTTCTTTAACGTCTAACTGGGCACGATTGAACAATCGACGCATCCTACGCATGAAGCGGGCGTTTTTGGCAGGATCCAAAAACTCGATATCCTGCAAAGCTTGATACAAGTGATCGTAAAACCCTTCCAACTGCTCAGAAGACGCTAATTTATGACGATAACCCTTACTATGCTGCCTTTCGATATCCGTCGCCATTAGACATTCATAGGCAAATACTTGAACCGCAGCACCCAAATTCAATGAACTGTACGTCGGATTTGTCGGGATATGCGCCAAATAGTGGCATTTATCCAATTCCGAATTACTTAAACCGGAATCTTCCCGCCCGAACACCAGAGCAACATCACCCTCTTCCACCGTACTCAACGCCAATTCAGCGGTTTCTCTAACATCCAGTTGCGGCCAAGAGACTTTTCGTAACCGGGCACTTGCCCCTATGACCAGCTTGGCGTCTTTAACCGCCTCATCCAAACTCTCAACCACCCTAGCCGAATTAAGTACATCGGCCGCACTGGACGCCCTGACCGAAGCGACCTGACTCGGAAACTCTTTTGGGCTGACTAAGACCAACTGGCTCAACCCCATATTCTTCATGGCTCTCGCCACGCTCCCGATATTCCCTGGATGGGAAGTTTCAATCAATACAATTCGGATTCTTGACAATCCCTTATGCAGAGCATAATCTTCAATCATTATATTTTTCCGTTATAATTCGCATCCACTTACATTTTAGCGTTTAGCTAATCACTTTATCGCTCGTAGTGCACAGATTAGAAATAAAAACCAACATAGGAATTTACCATGCACCCTTTACTCAATGTCGCCAGCATAGCCGCCCGCAGCGCAGGCAGCAACATCATGCACCACCTAGACAACATCGATCGTCTGCATATTGAACATAAAGGCAAAAATGACTATGTCAGCGAAGTCGATAAAGAAGCTGAACGGACTATTATACAGACCATCCAAAAATATTACCCGGACCACACGATTATTGCTGAAGAAAGCGGAAAATCTTCCGGCAACAAAAAATCGGATATCGAATGGATCATCGACCCTTTGGATGGTACGACCAATTTCCTACATCAATTTCCGTCGTTTTCAGTTTCCATTGCCGTCAAGGAAAAAGGAAAACTCATGCATGGTGTCATCTTCGATCCGCTTCGAGATGAAATGTTCAGTGCAACCAGAGGGAGCGGTGCAAAACTGAATAACTTCCGCATTCGCACCAGCGAACAGAAAACACTGGATAACGCCCTGCTTGCTACCGGCTTCCCATATCACGACTTCAGCTACCTTGACAGCTATATGGCAAGCTTAAAGAGCTTCATGCTAACCACCGCAGGCGTCCGCCGGGCCGGCTCGGCCGCACTTGACCTAGCTTACGTAGCTTGCGGGCGCGTAGACGGCTTTTGGGAATTCAACTTAAAGCCGTGGGACATTGCCGCAGGTGCCTTGATTGCACAAGAAGCGGGGGCATTGGTGACGGATTTCATGGGTGCGGAAAACTATCTGGAAAGCGGTAACATTCTGGTTTCGAACCCAAAACTATATAAAGAAATGGCACAGACCATCGCCAAAACCATTCCGGCCGAATTAAGACGTTAATTTAAAAATCAGAGGGTGCAGGACATCAAAACCGCATCCTCTTTTCCTTCGATCAAAGATAGACTCTCATCATCCCATAACTGACAGCGGTAATAATTCTTTCGTACGCCGTCATGCTGAAACTCGCATTGCTTATAAAGCTTTTGACCGGCTTCATTGGACGCCCTGACCTCCAACAAAATGAGTCGATAACCACCTGCATTTAATTTTTCTTTCAAAGCATTCATAGCGGCTCTACCGACACCTTGCTTTTGATATTTTGGTGCCACACAAAAATTCAGCAACTGCACCTCATCCAGAACTGTGAGCATGCATGCATACCCCAACTGTTCGCCTTCGCCGCTGCAAAAAATATAGTTCAATCCTTGATCCAGGCTATTTTCAAACCCTTTTTTCGACCACGGATAGTCATAGGCCTGCTGCTCAACGCCCATTACCCAATCAAGATCACTTTCATGCATAGAACGCAAATAACTAAAACCGGACATATGTAGAGATTAAGAAAGGTTTACGGAAGTAACAACGGATTGATAAAAAGATTGCTTGGCATAAGGATCGACCAACATATCCTGCAAACTGGGCACCTCTATCACTTGAAGACCCTCGGAAAGCTGCTCGGACAATTCGCTATCGGACTGCATGCTCAGCACACAATCAACACCGGATTCCACAATCTCTTCCATCGTTGCAAACAGCATTTCTTCGGAAATTAATGCTTCGGTATCGTAATAAACAATCTGATCTTCTGGCCAATTCAGAGCTTCACAAATATTTAGCCAAAGCTGCCATTCCAGCTGCTCTTCGTCTTCCCAAATCGAGTTTAGACCGGAACCAATCAGAATCAAACCGACCGAATCCTGAGTGTTTGCAGTGCTCCGATCAACAGACATTGGAGATTGTTCCTGAGCAACCACAACCTCTTCAACTCGATTCGTTTCTGATTCACCATCAAACAATAAGCCACTTTCAGGCGAGTCATTTAATGGCTCGTCATCATCGAGCGGCATTGATTTTTGGAGCAGCTGGTTTTCAAAAAAAACAGACCTCTCTCGCCAGTTAGAACCTCCTAACTGTTCAAACAGGTCTGCAGAAAACTTTGGCGAGGACATAGAAATTAAAAGCCTTAAACGGCTGCTTGCGGATGAGCCTTTTCACCCACCGCCTGAAGCTTATTCAAGGCATTGATATAGGCCTTCGCTGAAGCCGTAACAATATCCGTATCCGCGCCTTGACCATTCACAATGCGGCCGGCCAACTCCAAGCGTACGGACGTTTCACCCATCGAATCGGTTCCGTTAGTTACGTTACTAACCGAATACAATTCCAAAGTGGCACCGGAGGACACCAACTTTTCGATCGCTTTAAAGGTTGCATCAACGACACCGCCACCATTGGCCGAAGCGGTCGCTTCATTACCGTCAATCCATAAAGTCACTTCTGCAAAAGGCTGCTCGCCGGTTTCAGTCGCCACCTTAAGAGAAACTAGTCGACAGGTTTCATTTTCAACACGCTGTGCAGAATTATCTGTAACAAGGGCTTGCAGGTCTTCATCATAAATTTCGTGTTTACGATCCGCCAATTCTTTAAAACGTACAAAAGCCTCATTTAACTCCTGCTCTGTTTCAAAGGTAATACCCAATTCCTCTAAGCGCGAACGGAAAGCATTACGCCCCGAATGCTTACCCAACACCATCTTATTGGTTGTCCAGCCCACGTCTTCAGCGCGCATAATCTCGTAAGTTTCGCGATGTTTAAGAACACCGTCCTGATGAATCCCGGACTCGTGAGAAAATGCATTGGCCCCGACAATCGCTTTGTTAGGCTGCACGGCAAAACCGGTGATATTAGAAACCAAACGTGAAGCCGCCAGTATTTCCGTCGTGTTGATTCGAGTATCGACGTCGAAAATGTCCTGACGGGTTTTCACTGCCATCACTACTTCTTCCAACGCCGTATTACCGGCACGCTCACCTAAACCGTTAATCGTACACTCGATCTGGCGTGCGCCATTACGCACTGCCGCCAACGAGTTAGCCGCCGCCAAACCTAAATCATTATGGCAGTGGGCAGAAAAAATCGCTTTATCGGAATTTGGAATGCGTTCAATCAAGTTTTTAAATAGCTGCCCGAATTGATGAGGGACGTTGTAACCTACCGTATCCGGGATATTAATGGTCGTCGCTCCTGCATCGATTGCAGCTTCAATCACACGGCATAAAAAATCCAACTCCGAACGACCCGCATCTTCCGGCGAGAATTCCACATTATCAGTATAATTACGCGCCTTTTTAACCGCCCAAACCGCACGCTCAACCACCTCGTCCGGAGTCATACGTAATTTCTTTTCCATATGAATCGGCGAAGTCGCGATAAAAGTATGAATTCTTCCCGAATTGGCCGGCTTGATCGCCTCACCGGCGCGTACGATGTCATTTTCAACCGCACGAGCCAAACCGCAAATCGTACTGTCTTTAATTACTGAAGCAACCGCTTTTACCGAATCGAAATCCCCTTCACTCGCCGCCGGAAAGCCGGCCTCAATGACATCGACACGCAACTTCTCTAACTGCTTGGCAATACGCACCTTCTCTTCTTTAGTCATAGAAGCGCCCGGACTTTGCTCGCCGTCGCGCAGGGTGGTATCAAAAATAACTAAATGGTCTTTCATTACTCTTCTCTATTCTTTTAATTCAGTTTCCGATGACTCGATACTTTTCTCTTCGGACTGCTCTGAATCGTCTTTTTTATTTTGTTTGCGCAAACTCCTGGTTTTACGCAGCGCCACTAATGTCAAAACCGGGCCGGAAACCGCGTAAACCAAAAATATCAAAAACAAGATCATGGCCGGTTTTAAAGTAATCACTACAAACAACAGCACCATCACCAACAAAGTGACAAATGGCACTTTGCCCTTCATATCCAATTCTTTAAACGAACTGAAACGAACATTACTCACCATCATCAGGCCGGCTAAAACCGTTAACAACATCGCAACCAACGGCTCAAGCCCCGTCTCAATATTATTACTTTCGACCATCCAAACTAAACCTGCCAGCAATGCTGCGGCCGCAGGACTCGGTAAACCTTGAAAGTAACGCTTATCGGCACTGCCTACCTGAGTATTAAAACGGGCCAAGCGCAACGCAGCTCCAACCGTGTAGATAAAGGCAACCAACCACCCGAGTTTGTCATAGTCATGCAGCGCCCACTGATATACCAATAGCGCCGGAGCCAATCCAAACGAAATCATATCAGCCAAGCTGTCGTATTCAGCACCGAAAGCACTGCATGAATTTGTCATGCGCGCCACCCGTCCGTCCAAGCCGTCAAAAATCATAGCGACGAATATAGCAATCGCGCCGGCTTCAAAATGCCCCTGCATTCCGGCGATTACGGCGTAAAAACCGGCAAACAAAGCTGCGGTGGTCATTAAATTGGGCAGTAAATATATACCGCGTTCAAATGGTTTCATAAACTACACTTCAAAAATTTTGTGAATACATCTTTATTTTAACAAGATGTGGTTAGCATCAGGCTTTAAGTTATGCCTGATGCCGTATTTTATATGGTTTCGCCGCGGCCTACACCAAAATAACGGAAACCCAGTCCTTTCATTACTTCCGGCTCATAGATATTTCGTCCGTCAAAAATCACCGGCGTCGTCATGCGGCTTTTCATCAACTCGTAATCGGGACTCCAAAACGATTTCCATTCGGTAAGAATAAACAACGCATCCGCGCCTTCAAGAGCTTGATACATATCTTCAAAATATTCTATGCATGAACAGCCTTGATAATGTTTTTTGAAATCTGCCACCCCTTTGGGATCATAGGCGTTAATCGTTGCACCTTGCGCCGCCAGAGCTTCGACGGTTTTGATACTCGGCGCGTTTTCTACCGTCGAAGTATTGGGCTTAAACGACAAACCCCAAATGGCAATTTTTTTGCCCCTAAGATCCGTATCGAAAAATCGCCAAGCCTTGCGGAAAAGAACTTCCTTTTGGGATTCATTGTTACTCAGCACCGTTTTCAACAAATCGGCATCGTAACCTTTGCTTTGTAAAGTCCCGACCAGGTTTTTAACATCTGCGGCAAAACTCGGTCCGCCGAATCCGCACCCCGGATACAAGTAACTAAAACCGATTCGAGCATCCGACCCCATCCCTTGTCGAACTTCTTCCATATCGATATCGAAGTGCTCGGCATTGTTCGCCAACTCGTTCACTAAACTGATACGGGTCGCAAGCAACGCATTAACGGCATATTTAGTGTATTCGGCCGCTCGCGTACTCATGACCTTCACTTGATCCGTCACCCTGTTGAAAGGACGCATCAAATCCTTAATACGATTTATACTCTGCTCATCGCGGCTTCCCAAAACAATGCGGTCGGGACGAGTAAAATCTCCGATCGCCGAACCTTCACTGATAAACTCGGGCATTGCCGCAACCGAGACTTTTGCGACCAGCCCCCTTTGAGCAAACGCCAATTTGATTTGAGCCTCGAAACGATCGGCCGTACCAATCGGGAAAGAACTTTGATTCACCACCAAAACATCGCCGGTAGCGCATTCACCAATCACCTTAATCACTTCTTCCGCTCTATCCAAGCGCCAAGAAGGCATGCTTAAGATCAAAACCTCACCGTGCTTAACCCCTGCTCTCCAGTCGGCTTCAAAAACCAAACCACCCTCTTCAACCTGCGATCTAATTAACTGACTCAAGCCCGGCTCGTCTCTAGGTAAAACCCCTTGATATAAATCTTCAACTTTAACCACACCAATCGGCATGGCGACTACCCGGTTACCTGTTTGCGCCAATGCGCCAGCAGTTACCAGTCCACTCAACTCACAACCGAAAACCGATACCTTCATTTTACAAGCCTCTTAATCAAATTCTGGGTGGATGAATCAAA
Organism: Thiomicrorhabdus sp.; assembly: GCF_041583835.1. Classification (GTDB taxonomy): domain Bacteria; phylum Pseudomonadota; class Gammaproteobacteria; order Thiomicrospirales; family Thiomicrospiraceae; genus Thiomicrorhabdus. The sequence continues at coordinate 63,755 of NZ_JBFHFC010000007.1, forward strand.
GCCGTCAATACGAGTCACATCTTTAATGGCCGCGTGAGCCTCTTTAGCGATCAGCTTACCTAACTCAACCCCCCATTGATCGAACGGATTAATTTCCCAAATAACCGATTCTACGAACGTCTTATGCTCATAAAGCGCAACCAACATACCTAATGTTTTAGGAGAAATTGTCTTGAGCAAAATCGTATTGGACGGTTGATTGCCCGGATAATGCTTAAAAGGTGTATTAAACTGCTCTTTGATCGAGTCCGGGATTGCAGCATCCCCCAACATAAGAACACGAGACTGGGCAAAACAGTTCGCCATAGCCAATTCATGCTGGTTGCGCAAACTCCCGTCTTTTTCGGATACGGAATTACGGTCGAAATCGTCGCGCTCAATCGGTGCAATAAAGTCACACATAACCGACTGGGTTCCCTGATGCAATAACTGATAAAATGCATGCTGCGCGTTAGGTCCGACCTCACCCCATAAAATCGGACAGGTTTTATAAGAGACTTTTTCGCCGGCGCGATCCACCGATTTACCATTACTCTCCATCACCAACTGTTCGAAATAGGAAGGCAAATACCTCAAACGGGCGTCATAAGGTAAAATCGCTTTTGCTTGAATATCCAAAAAGTTAATATTCCACACGTCGATCAAGCCCATCAACACCGGCATATTTTTTTCAAGTTCGGCAGAACCAAAGTGATTATCCATAAGATGGGCACCAGCCAACATCTCTTTAAATCCGTCCATGCCGACTTTCAACGCAATCGGCAAACCAATGACAGACCACAAAGAATAACGTCCGCCGACCCAATCCCAAAATACCAACTGATTCTCTTCCGGGATACCCCATTGTGACATCATATCAGGCTTGGTCGAAACGCCTAAAAAGTGCTGAGACACCAGCGTATTCGAGTCATGAACCACCTCTTCCAACCAATCACGAGCCGTTTCGGCATTCGACAGAGTGTCGATCGTGGTAAAAGACTTCGAAGCCAGAATAAACAGCGTGGTCTCTTGATTTAAAGTTTTTAACAGATTGGAGGTCTGGGTGCCGTCGATCGAAGAAATGAAATGCAAATTGATAGGAGATTTTATCGTTTGTAAAGCATGGGTGATCATCAACGGTCCCAAGTCGGAACCACCGACACCGATATTCACCACATCAGTAATCGGCTTTCCGCTATAGCCTCGCCAATGGCCGCTTCGAATCTTATTGACGATGCCCGCCATTTTATTGAATTCGGCATCGATATCCGCCTGAACACTCAAGGCGACTCCCTTAACGTCTTTACCGCCGGCACGCAACGCTGCATGCATCGCAGGACGGTTTTCGGTATCGTTAACCTGTTCACCCGTCAGCAGACGATCAATCCAATCAGGTAAAGCCTGTTGCTTCGCCAATTCTACCAATAATGAAAGCGTCTCTTTGGTCACCCTATTCTTGGAATAATCCAAAAACAACTCATCCAGCTCAATCGAAAAAGCATCCGCTCTATCAGGATCCTCAAACAACGATTTCAAATGCACTTCACCGATACCTTGCTCGTAATGCAACTGCAAGGCTTCCCACGCTTTAGAACTTTCCACACCCATGCTTATCGCTTCCTTCATGCCCATGATTGAAAAAGTGAAACTGCGTTAAATTTCTGTAAGTTCGATTTTCTCTAAATATTCTCTAAACCCCTGCCCCAACTTAGGATCACGCAAAGCGTATTCAACGTTCGCCTGTAAATATCCAAGCTTATCTCCGCAGTCATAACTCTTTCCATTCTTGAATTCAAAGCCAAACATGACCTCTTCATCCAATAACGCATCCATCGCATCGGTCAATTGAATCTCTCCGCCCGCGCCAGGTTTGGTTTTTTTCAGCAGCTGCATCAATCGAGGGGTAAAAATATAACGTCCGACAACAGACAGGTTCGAAGGCGCCTCTTCAATACTCGGCTTTTCAACCAACTTTGTAATTCTCAGATCCGGCCCTTTTACGTCCGCAATTCCGTACTTTTCAACCTGATCCTCAGGAACCTCTTCCAAAGCAACAACACTGGTATGGACTTTCTTATAAGTTTCCGCCATTTGTGCAAGACACCCCTTTTTCGGGTGATACATCAATACGTCCGGAAGCAATACTGCAAACGGTTCATTTTCACCAATAATAGGTGCCGCGCAAAGAATCGCATGCCCCAGACCCAAAGCCTCCGGTTGACGCACACTTACCAGACGCACCCCTTCCGGTGTAATTTCTCGCAACGGCTCCATACGATCCAACTTACCGCGCAGTTCCAATTCTTTTTCCAACTCGTAATGTTTATCAAAATGGTTTTCAATCGCCCCCTTACTTGAGTGCGTCACCAAAATAATATCTGTAATTCCGGCTTCGGCGGCTTCATGCACAATGTACTGAATAAGTGGTTTGTCGACGACCGTCAACATCTCTTTAGGAATGGCTTTAGTGGCTGGTAAAAAACGGGTTCCCAAACCCGCAACAGGCAAAATCGCTTTGGTTAACGGCTTATATGACATATTCCCGACCCTTTATCGTTATGAACTAAATAATACATTAAATAAATAAACTTTGTGTTTGCGGCGTTTGCACAAAATAGCTCGGCGCCCCGGCAAATTCCACCCCGTCAATAAAGTCCGATGCCTCAAACCCCATTAAATCCACCGTCATCTGACACGCCGTCATTTTAACGCCCAACTCTAGGCATAAATTACGCAACTCTTCCAGTGGCAGCTGCCCCTGTTCGGCCAACTGTTTTTTAAAACCTTTCGTCGCCAAACTTGCCATACCAGGCAAAGTCCAAACCAACCCCGGTAAGCACTGATTCCAATCGACATTCTTAAACCAGTTGGGTCCCACTGGACTTTTAACAATCATATCCGGACGCCCTAAAGGAGAGACTTTCAAGCCTCGCGTATCGCGTAAAAGACATTTCAATCCATAAAACGTAAAGAACAATTCCACTTCCTTATCCATTACAGAAGCAGTACTGGCAAGAATAAAGGAGGCATAAGCCCAATCAAGTGTTCCTTTCGATTGAATAACACTAAACTGGTTTGGAGAATTGGCCGTTTCACTCGATACCATGAACAGCCCTTTGAATTTGAAAAACAAGACATGGCTCAGTCTGTTTGAGCTCGCAAGACAACTCTTTCTGCTTACAAAACGCGGGAATATCTTTCAATCCGCCTTTATCGGTAAGCACCACCAAAAACGGTTGAATGACGTCAGGAGATTCAGCCAAAAATTTCTTTAATTTAATAACTGGCATAGGGCAAGCCAATCCACTAAAATCCAACGTCTGCATAATTTAACACCCGATTAACTCCAAAATGAAACGCCTTTTTTATCAGCCTCGTACAATCCATTTTAAACGCGGCAACTTTTATTTCATTGTACACAACTTACTATAAGAGTAAGCTTATAATACTTAAAAAATTCGTGCTTTTAATTAAGCCCATAAAACATAATCAAATTCGATAGAATCCTATGTTAACAGCCGCATACTCGACGTTCAAACCATTTAGAAAAGCGACTTCTTTTCTACTGTGGGCCATTATCCACTGGCTATTCGTTCTCCAGGCTGCGCAAGCTAACGAACTTCCAAACTTAGGCTCTTCCGATCTTGTCGAATACACAAAAGAAAAAGAGCAAGCTCTTGGAAGAGCTTTCAAATCGGCACTACATACAGAATATCGTGTCGTTACAGATCCTGACATTGAAAACTACATTCGCAGAATCGGCCATCAAATAGCGCAACACACCGGAGACAATAGAAACTTCTCTTTTTACGTTATAGAAAATCCTGATATCAATGCATTTGCGGGCCCCGACGGCGTCATCGGCATTCACACCGGACTAATCACCTCGGTCAGGACAGAAGCCGAACTCGCATCCGTCATCGCGCATGAAATCGCCCACGTCACCCAAAACCATCTATCCAGACGGTTTGAACTTCAATCAAACAGCAGCATTACGACCATTGCATCAATCATTGCCGCCATATTAATCGGTATGCAAGATTCCTCAGCCGGCATGGCCACATTAATGGGCAGCATGGGAGCCGATGCTCAACAACAACTTAAATACTCCAGAGCACATGAATCAGAGGCAGATTCTGCAGGCATTTCTTACCTCTATAAAAGCGGATACAACCCTTATGCTATGGGAGATTTCTTCGGCCGCTTATCACTTGCATACCAAAACAGCGAATTCAAACCGATCGAAATTCTGCAAACTCATCCCGTAACCGAACACCGTCTGGCCGAAGCAAGAAACCGAGCGCAAAACTATCCTCCGCTTATTTTCAAACAAGACGAAGAGTCACTTACACTCATCAAACTAAAGCTGCAAAGCATGAGTGGGCAAGAAGATCAAAGCTTGCTCTCGACAAAACTAAACAAATCGGAACAGTGCTATGCAGACACACTAAACTTACTGAAACGTTCACCGTTACAACTACATAAAAATAGCCTATCCTGCCTATATGACACAATAAAGAGTAGACCTACCCAACGGCTTTATCAGACATTACTCTATGAAGTATTTTTAAATCCCGACGTAAAAGATGTACCTGAAAATATAATCAAGCAAGCAGAATTCACCCATGAACTATACCCACAAGATCCTTCGGCACTCTTAAGGCTCACACAACTACTCATTAAAGACAAAAAATCAGAAAAGGCCATAAACCTTCTTGAGAAAGAGACTCCGGATCTTCAATATCAGAATCAAGCTTACAAACTATTAAGTACAACCTTTGCACAAGAAAACAAAATGGCTGCCGCGTACTATTATGAAGCCCTAAGTTATTTCAACATAGGTGATGTAAAGAGAACCAACATCTATCTAAATAAAGCAAAAAACCTTACAAACTCCAATGAAACCAATATCTTATCCAAGATAAACCATTTCGAATCCGAACACGCCAAGGCTTTGAAAGAAAACAACAAAGATGACTAAATAAATTTGGTCATAAGTTTTTATTAAGAAGAGATTAAATAAAACAATACCTTTTCCCCCCCAAAAAACTTGCGTTTGAAATTTTAGTGAGTAAGCTTACGTCCAAGAGCAAGTTTTGTTCAAAATAATAAAATCCCAAGCTAAATATAAAACGGGAAAAGTTATAAAGACTCTTTAGGAGGAGAAGAATGTTTAATTCTAACATGAAGAAGTTGTTGAGCGCTTTAGCGATCTCGTCTGCTGTAATTTTAACTCCTGTAGCCTCCTTTGCGGCGGAAACAGGTGCTTCATCAGTGGAAGAAGGTAAAAAGCTAGCTTTTAGCCGTTCAAAAGGTAACTGTCTTGCATGTCACATGGTTGGTGATGGTGCAATGCCTGGTAACATTGGCCCTGCGATAATTGCCATGAAACTGCGTTACCCTGACAAACAAAAGTTGTTCAACAAAGTTTGGGGAACGCCTGAGACTCAGAATGTTCCAAACAGCATGATGCCTCCATTTGGACAAAATGGAATACTTACAGACGATGAAATCAGCAAAATTGTTGACTACATCTATACACTGTAATTTTAATGTTTATTAAACCTTAACCGGGAGTTTAAAACCTTATGAAACGTAGATCTTTCCTTAAAGGTACCCTAGCAACTGGCGCGGCAGCTGTAGCTGTAAACGCTGGTCTTTTAACGCCAAGCACTGTATTAGCTGAATGGAACAAAAATGCTTTCTCAGCTAAAAAAGCTGATGATGCACTTAACTCTGTATTTGGTTCAGCATCTGCAACTGCTTCTGGTGACATCAAACTTAAAGCTCCTGCGATCGCAGAAAACGGTGCAGTAACTCCTGTAACTGTTGATGCTACAGGCATGAGCGGTGTTGAGTCTATCGCAATCATGGCAAGCAAAAACCCAATGCCATTAGTTTGTACTTATGACTTTTCAAGTTCTGCATTAGGTTATGTTTCTACTCGTATCAAAATGGGTGAAACAATGAATGTTATTGCCGTTGTTAAAGCTGGTGGAAAACTTTTCAAAGCTGAACAAGAAGTTAAAGTAACTATCGGTGGTTGTGGTGGTTAATCCACACCTTTAAACTTTGAAAGTTTATTGACACACTGAAAATTATTAAAAGGAAATAACATGTCTATTAAAATCAGAATGCGTGGAAAATCAAAAGGTGGCGTTGCAGAAGTTAAAGCGCTAATCAAGCACCCTATGGAATCAGGTGTTCGTATGAACAAAAAAACTGGTAAGCCATATCCTGCTAAGTTCATCGATACCGTTAAAGTACTTGTAAACGGTACTGAAGCTGTTAACTCTCAATGGTCTGGTGCGGTTTCTGCAAACCCATACATGGCTGTTCAAGTAAAAGCTAACGCTGGTGATGAAGTTAAAATCGTTTTAACTGATAACACTGGTGAAGCTGGTGAAGACACTCTTAAATTGAAATAATTTGAGAGATGGTACCTACCTTTATAGGTAGGTACACCCCCATAATAATAATAGAAATAGAATAACAGAGCTCTCGGACGGAGGATTGGGAATGAAAAAAACTCTACTAATCGCCTTAACACTAGGTGTTTCAGTAGGTGCCACCTCAGCAATGGCATCGAATGTGGACCCTGAAACTGATCGTCAACAAATGATTGATTATTTCAAAGCTAAAAGTCCTAATATTAAAATCGAAGATTATGCTAATGGTGCATACATCTATTCAGCAGATAAATACGCTCAATGGGAAGCGGCTGAAGAATTCCCTCCTTATTTAGACGCGGTTGATGCAGGTGAAGCTGCATGGAACAAGGACAAAGCGGTATTTGAAAAATGCTTTGGTTCAGATGTTTCAAAAATTCGACCAAAATACCCTTACTTTGATGAAGCAACCCAACAGGTTGTTACACTTGAAGGCGCAATCAACAAGTGTCGTACTGATGCTGGTTTAAAGCCTTACAAGTGGAAAAAAGGCACATTGGCTGACGTAAGCGGTTACCTAGCTTACAACGCTCGTGGACAGAAAATTGATGTTAAAATCGACAGTGAAGGTGCTAAAAAAGCGTTTAACGCAGGACGTGAAATTTATATCACTCCACGCGGACAATTAAACCTTTCTTGTGCGAAGTGTCACACCTACAATGCAGGACGTCTTGCACGTTCGAACATTTTATCTCCAAACGTAGGTCACACTACACACTTCCCTGTGTTCCGTGCTAAATGGCAGAACCTAGGAACGCTTCACCGTCGTTATGATGGTTGTATGAAAAACATGCGTGCAACTCCATTCAAAACTCAAGGTGAAGAATTCCGTAACCTAGAGTTCTTTGAAGCCTATATGTCAAACGGTCTTGAAATCAATGGACCTGGTTACCGAGAATAAGGTAATTGACAATAAAAAAACCCGGACCTATCCGGGTTTTTTTATATCTATCATTTTTGCTTCCATCCAAAGTTCACATTAATACCATTGAACGCATGGAGTAAAGACGTAAAAAAACCAGCATCAAGCTGGTTTTAATTAAGACACGTAACATGCTCTCTTCTGCATCAATTGAAAATCAAGATAACTCAAGCATCTGCTCGCCTTCATAGATCCAATCAAACCCTTGACGTACCCACTTCTCGATTCTCATCAGTAACTCAGGATCATTCAATCCCATCTTTTGTGCAATAAGAAAAACCTTATCTTGCTCTTCCTCACCAAAGTGACCGTCTTTGTAGGAAATCTTGATAATTTCCTGAAGAGTGATAATACGTGCCTGCTTACTATTTAAAAGCTTAATTGACTCACCAATATCAATGTCGGCTTTATCCAAGTCGTATTCAATACCATACGCTTCGCTAAAGTCTTTTAAATATTGAACCTCTTCATCAGAGACATCATTATCAGCGGCGGCGATATGGGCCGTTAAATCAAAAACAACTTGGCGCTGCTCCTGTGTCAATCTATCTGCAAACATGTTTCCAACTCCTAATAATGAAATTATCTATGCTCAATTTGTTCTACATTACGCACTGCACCAAACGCAGCGCTCGTTGTCATAGCCGCATAAGCTCTCAGTGCGGCACTAACCTTACGCGTTCTTTTTTCGACCGGCTTCCACGCTTCATGACCTTTCGCAATCATTGCCTGTCTTCTTTCCGCCAGTTCTTCATCAGTCAAACGAACGTTAATTCTACGTTCCGGAATATCGATTTCAATGATATCGCCATTTTCGACCAGACCAATATTCCCGCCTTCTGCCGCCTCTGGAGATACATGCCCTATCGACAAACCGGAAGTCCCACCTGAAAAACGACCGTCCGTTAATAACGCACACTCTTTTCCAAGTCCTTTAGATTTTAGGTAACTTGTCGGATATAGCATTTCCTGCATACCCGGACCGCCTTTTGGCCCCTCATATCGAATTAGGACTACTTCACCCGCCTTAACTTCATCACCCAAAATACCAGCGACTGCTGCATCCTGACTTTCATAAATACGGGCTTTCCCGGTAAATTTAAAGATCTCTTCGTCGACACCGGCCGTTTTGACGACACAACCATCCAGAGCGATATTTCCGTAAAGTACTGCTAAACCACCGTCTTTGGTATAAGCATGCTCGACACTACGGATACAACCGTTCTTTTCGTCACTATCCAGTGTTTTCCAACGTTTATCCTGACTGAACGCAACAGTCGTGCGTACATTTCCTGGAGCGGCTTTAAAAAACTTTTCAACTGCCGGGTCATCGGTACGACGAATATCCCATAATTCCAGCGCGGCCCCCATAGTGGAGGCGTGAACCGTGGATACATCTGTATGCAACAAGCCCCCTCTCTCAAGTTCACCAAGAATTCGCATAATACCGCCGGCACGATGCACATCTTCCATATGATAAATCTTTGAGTTAGGCGCCACTTTTGACAAACACGGAACACGACGTGAAATATGATCAATATCCGCCATAGTAAATTTAACTTCCGCTTCTCGAGCAATCGCTAATAAATGCAGAATAGTATTAGTGGATCCACCCATTGCCACATCCAAAGACATGGCGTTTTCAAATGCCTTATAATTCGCAATTGATCGTGGCAACACAGATTCGTCATCTTGTTCATAATATTGCTTGGTGATTTCAACAATACGACGACCGGCTTCCTCAAATAGGTGCCTACGATCTGCATGCGTTGCCAAAGTCGTCCCGTTACCTGGTAACGCAATCCCTAGCGCTTCCGCAAGACAGTTCATTGAATTAGCGGTAAACATCCCGGAACATGATCCACATGTCGGACAGGCCGAACGTTCAACTTCATCGACATCTGAATCGGAACAATGATCGTCTGCTGCCATAACCATCGCATCAACCAGATCAAGTTTGATTCCCTCTCCCCCCAACACGGTTTTGCCCGACTCCATCGGTCCACCGGTAACGAAAATAGTAGGGATATTCAATCTCATCGCAGCCATCATCATGCCCGGAGTGATCTTGTCACAGTTTGAAATACACACCAATGCATCGGCACAGTGGGCGTTACACATGTATTCGACCGAATCTGCAATCAAATCACGCGAAGGAAGCGAGTACAACATGCCGTCATGACCCATAGCGATACCGTCATCCACGGCAATAGTATTAAACTCCTTGGCAACGCCACCATTCTCTTCAATCACTCTTGCAACCAACTGCCCCATATCTTTCAAATGCACATGCCCGGGAACAAACTGGGTAAACGAGTTTGCGACCGCAATAATCGGTTTGCCAAAATCCTGGCTCTCCATCCCCGTCGCACGCCATAAAGCACGTGCACCGGCCATATTTCTACCATGTGTGCTGGTTCTTGAACGATATTGAGGCATCTAAAACTCCTTGAGGCTTAGCAATGATTCAACAATCATTGACTGGCTGTTATACTTATCTATATTATTGAGTTATTTTCTCACATCTATCGCGTAGATATGACAAAATCCCATCGGTTTTTTATTAAAAATCGGATCACGATAACAAAACGGATACACGACTGGAATTAAGCGATAGATTCGCAAAACCAGATGACTATTCCATTGATTTTTAACGGCGAACGAATGCATCAGTCAGAATTGGATTTTATAAACTCTTTACGTCAGTCTTCGCGTTACATTGAACAGCATCGCGGCAAGACTTGTGTAATTTATCTACCTGGTGAATTGTTACTTTCAGAATCGAGCCGCAAACAACTCTCACAAGATGTCGGATTGCTGCATAACTTGGGGTTGAAAATCGTTTTGGTCATGGGGGCAACGCCACAAATTGATGAAGCATATAAGGCCGCCGGGATCGAATGGCAAAGCCATCATCAATTTCGTATTACCACGCCAGCCATGCTACCTATTTTTCAACAAACCATCGGTACCGTTAGAAGTGAACTGGAAGCAAGTTTTAGCCAAGCAAACCGCTTACAACCAAACCCACTAACCATCACTTCCGGAAACTGGGTCATTGCCCAACCTAAAGGGGTCGTTGACGGAATCGATTACCAGCACACGGGCAATTTACGCAAGATCAATCATCAAGCCATTTCAGCCAACCTGGAGGCCGGGCAAATCGCTCTACTGACGCCTCTAGCCTATTCCTTGACAGGTGAGGTATTCAACCTCAATACCTTGGAACAGGCATGCGAAGTAGCATCGGCAATCAAAGCCGACAAGCTAATGATCTTTACCACCGAAGCTGAAATCGTCAACCTTCCAAAGCAATTGAGCATTCCCGAACTGGATGCCGCCCTCCTGACGCCAAATAATCAAGAACAAGAGCGCTTGTTGACCCAAATCCGAAAAACAAGCCAGAACGTCAAACGTGTGCATTTAATGGATAAACACGATCCTAGTGCTATCCTAATAGAACTCTTCACTCATGACGGCATGGGAACTTTAATTTTCAGTGATCGTTATCACCAGGTTCGACCTGCCCACATTGAAGATGTCGGTGGTGTTCTAGACTTAATCGCGCCACTGGAACAAAAGGGTATTTTGGTAAAACGTTCCCGTGAATTGTTAGAACTGGAAATCGACAACTTTATGGTACTCGAACGTGACCGGCTCATCATCGGTTGCGCCGCACTATACGAACACGAAAATGGCTTTGCTGAACTAGCTTGCCTAGCGGTTCACTCTCATTATCAAGGGCAGGAGTTGGGCAGCGAATTATTGAATGCAATTGAAGCTAAAGCGAAAAAATTGTCTGTAAATTCACTATTCCTACTCACTACCCACACACAACACTGGTTTATCGAACACGGTTTTGTGACCGGCAGCATCGAAGATCTTCCAGAAAAAAAACAAACGCTGTACAATTTTCAGCGTAACTCCAAGGTATTAATTAAACATATAAATTAAAACCGTTTTTAACCCATTTAAACGTCGACTATTGTCGGCTAAAGAATCCAATGTCACGAGTTACCCGTATAAAAGATCGCTTCCGAGGTTTCCTCCCGGTTGTGGTTGACGTAGAAACCGCCGGCTTCAATGCCGATACCGACGCCTTGATCGAAATGGCCGTCGTCACTCTAAAGATGAATTCCAACGGACTGCTGGAACGCGATGCAACCTATGCAAAAAACATCCTTCCTTTCAAAGGCGCCAATCTGGATGCAAGCGCATTGAAATTCATCGGTGTGGAAGATCCTTTTCACCCTTTTCGAGCTGCGATAGCAGAAAAAGATGCGCTCCAAGCACTCTTTAAGCCTATTAACCAACAAATCAAAGAGACCGGTTGCAGCCGGGCGATTTTAGTTGGCCATAACGCATTTTTTGATTTAGGCTTCGTAAAAAAGGCCGCCGAACGTACAAATATTAAGTCGCCGTTTCATGAATTCAGCACCTTTGATACGGTTTCTCTTGCCGGTTTGGCTTACGGTCAAACCGTTCTAGCCAAAGCGGCCGAAAGAGCCGGAATGGAGTGGGATAATAGTAAAGCGCATTCCGCCGCTTACGATACCGAAAAGACCGCCGATCTGTTTTGTCAAATCGTCAACCAATGGCCAATATACGAAATGGATTATGACGATTAACGTCTCATAGGGTGTGGTCGGCACAGAATACAAAATCACTTTTTACATAAATCTGTGAATTTGAAATGTATAAAAAAGCCCCGGTTGAATTGATTTCAACCGGGGCTTTTTTAACGCTAATTCAGTTTTATTCATCAAGACAGTCAAGCAACTATCTCAATCAATTCAACCTTATTACTCGGCTTTGCTGTTTGCTTCCGCCATCATCTTCTTAAGTTCACCAGATTCCGCCAACTCAAGCGTAATATCGCATCCGCCCTGCAATTCACCGTTGATATACAGCTGCGGGAACGTCGGCCAGTCTTGGTATTTTGGTAAATGTTCAAAAATTGCCGCGTCCGCCAAGATATTTACAAAAGCGAACTTCTCACCCGTTTCAACCAACGCCTGTGCCGCACGGCTTGAAAAACCGCATGACGGCATTTGTGGCGTTCCTTTCATATATAGAACCACCGGGTTATTGGTTACTTGTTGGTGAATTCTTTCTAATGTCTCTTTTTCAAGTGAATCTTGTGTGGACATATACTGACTTCCTTATAAATACTTAAATTTTAATGTCGGAGTATTTTACTCGGTTATAGCCGAAAAATACACCCGACGAATTACAGGGGTATCTCGCTAAAATTAAATCGTCTTATCAACGTGCTTTTGCAGCCAAAATTCAAGCAAAGCCGCATGCCACAGTTTACTCCCCTGAATTGCCGTAAAACTTTCGGGCGCCTCGGGATTATCCAATAAACGCTGTAAAGCCGCCCCATTGAAAATGCCTCTTGCTTGCGCTTGCGGCGAGGTTAGAATTTTTTTCATAAACTCAAAAAATTCTCCGCGAACATACTTCAAGGCAGGCATTGGAAAAGCGACTTTAGGGCGGTCTATCACCTCATCCGGCACCAAGCCTCTGGCAATTTGTTTCAAGATGAACTTTCCGTCGTCAATCAACTTCAGTTCGGATGGCGCCGACATTGTCAGCTCTACCAGCTTGTGATCCAAGAACGGAACGCGCGCTTCCAAACCCCAAGCCATTGTCATGTTATCCACACGTTTCACAGGGTCGTCGACCACCAAAGTTGTAACATCCAACCGCAAGACTTGATCCAAAAATGTATCCGCACCCGGCTCGGTTAAGCGATGGCCGATGTAATCCGAAGTCACGTCCTCAACATGATATCGAGGATTAATAACCTCCAGCCATTCCTGATGAGAACGATCAAAATAATACGGTCTGAAAGCATTCAAGGCCGAATCGTAATCTTTCAAATCAATCCCGTCTGCCGCTTGTGCCATTTTCGAATACCAGAAATATCCACCGAACACTTCATCTGCCCCCTGCCCGGACATGACCACCTTAACATCTTGAGCGACTTGCTCGGACAACAGATAAAAGGCAACCGCGTCCTGACCGACCATCGGTTCTGCCATTGCCTCTACCGCCTCATGCAGCCTCGGCAATACCTCGTCATTTGAAATCAAATAACGCTTATGATCGGTATTAAATCGTTCGACGACTTTATCCGAATACTCGAATTCACTCCCCTTCTCTTCAGGGGCGTCCTCGAAACCGATCGAGAACGTCTTGATATTTTCTACTCCGGCCTCATGCAACAAGCCAACAATCAAACTCGAATCCAGACCTCCGGAAAGCAATACACCCACCGGAACGTCCGCAGCCGTTAAACGTTTATGAACGGCTTCTTTCAACGAAGTATGAATAGCATCCACCCAATCCTGCTGCGTTTTCGGTGCGGCTTCATCCGTCGCTTCCGGGCGTTTTGCTTCCAGGAACCAATAACGTTTCTTGTAGATTTGACCATCGGGATTCACAATCATCCAGTGCCCCGGCTCCAATTTCCGCACCCCTTTCAGAATGGTATGAGGTGCGGGAATCACTGCATGCAAAGTCAATTGATGATGCAAACCAACCGGATCAATAGACGTGTCAACATCGTTAGCGGTTAATAACGCTTGCGGCGTAGATGCAAAACGCACCCCGCCTTTGACTGGCGAATAATACAGCGGCTTGATTCCCATTCGGTCTCTGGCCAGCAACAACTGATGCGTATCATCATCCCAAATTGCAAACGCAAACATACCTTCAAAGCGGTTAACGCACTCCATTCCCCATTGACGGTAAGCCTTCAGAATGACTTCCGTGTCGGAATGAGAGGCAAACTCATGGCCCAACTCTTCCAGCTCGGCTTTTAAAGTTTGGTAATTATAGATACAGCCGTTAAACACGAGGCTCAATGATTGATCTCGCATTGGCTGATGACCGCCAGCGGTTAAATCAATAATGGAAAGGCGTCTGTGACCTAAGCCCACATGATCCTGAACCCAGCTTCCACCGTCATCCGGTCCGCGTTTCTCCAATGCAGCCAACATCGGCTTCAGTCGAGTTTCGCTTGCTAATTGTCCATCCCAATAAATTTCGCCACAAATTCCGCACATTTTATTTAGCCAATCGAATTTAAAGATTCTGTTATTGTATCAATTCAAACGCATGAAGTAATGACTCAAACCAAGTCTGCCAAAACTTTCCCGATTTATGCACGCGTCAATTATGTTTAACTTATGGGCCCACTAATAATTTAGGGGATTAACAACAACCCCTCATTGTTTACCGGAAAACGAACTTTTGATAATCTAACTTATAATTCAAAATACCGCTGTCTTATGGAGATAATTCATGCACAAAAACCTTACAGCGATATGCTTGGGAATCGGATTGTTACTGAGTCATTCCATCAGTTTTGCAGACACGGTCACGCATCTAATCACCCCCCTGAATCTCAACGCCGAAGCAGACTATCAACTTGGACAAAAAGACAAACCGGCCATACTGATTTTGCATGGCTTTTTGACAACCAACCAATTCCACACGATCAGAAGCACCGTTCAGGCCTTTCACGATGCCGGCTACAGCACTCTAGCGCCAACCTTAACGCTTAACATCAATCAAAGAAAACAGTCGGTAAAATGCAACTCGGTTCATACCCACACACTTGAGAATGATGTGACGGAGATTACGGAATGGATCAACTGGCTTGAACAGCAAGGACACAAGCAAATCGTTTTAGTGGGTCATTCAAGCGGCAGCTTGGAGTTAATTGCCCAACTGGCACAAAATCATGACCCAAAAATCAAGTTGGCGATCTTTACCAGCCTGTTTTATTTAAGCGGACCCGAGCTTGGTATTTCGCAAGCAGATTTTGACTATGCGACGGAAGCGTTAAAAAACCATAACAATCAACCGCACAAATACAGTTTTTTATTCTGTAAAAATAATTACTACGCAACCGCGGATAGTTTCCTTTCCTACCAAACGCTGAACCGCCAAAATGTTTTAAACTACCTTAAAGCACTTACGATTCCAAACTATACCATTATGGGCAGCGCCGATAAGCGTTATAAAAGCGTCGGACTCAACTGGCTCGACGAGCTGAAAGAAAGCGGAACCAATTTAATTGTGATCGAAGGCGCCAATCACTTCTTTTCGAGTGAATATGAATTTGACTTGCAAGACCGACTAATCGAAATTACCAACCATTACTTTAATTAATCCGGCAGGCTACTTAGTGAACACCCCCTCTAAATTCATACGACCTATTCGCTTTTATTTTGCTTTATTTACCGGCACCGGATTAATTTTACTCGCCACTATGTTTTGGTCTTTCTACTCAGAAGGCAATCGATTACAACAGACCGTCAACCAACAAGCCTACGAAGAAGCCAAAAAAGAGTTGGTTATTGCCATTAACAACACTCTGATAAGCACTCAAAACCAACTACAAAAACTCGCCGAATGGGATGAGGTTCATCAACAATATCACGATCCAAGCTATTACTTTTTTTGGCATGACGAACGTCTTAAAGAAAGCCAGTACTTCCGTTCTTACTATGATGAATTAGAGCTCTTTACCAAAGATGGGAAGCTACTTATGCCGGCGTCCCCCAAACCCAAGATCGAAGGACCGCATCATCGTTTACCGGGCACTATCACGTCCAAAGAACCTAAAGTCGTTCTGAGAGACAACCAAGAAGCCCACCTGAATGTGTACGCCCCCGTTTATAAGCGTGACAGCGATGAAATTCTGGGCTATGTCGGCGTTTCCCTTGATATTTTTCCCGCCATACTGATGCATAATCAATTTTTCTATCTGGACAAAACTTCGTTAAAATTTTTCGGTAATAACGACATCCCGCCTAGTCAACTGATCAACCACATCAAATTTTCTCCGGTGTCCAACCCGGTTAATAACTACCTATGGGATTTGATGAAAAGATTCATTATTGAATTGATTTTGACTCTATTTGTCATTGGTCTAATTCTTCCAATCGTTTTTAAAGAATTCATCCAAACTCCACTCACACAACTATCGGAGTATCTACAAAGATTGCGTGCCACGCCCCATAAAAAGCAAAAGCCGCCTAAAAAAACTTTCTTCATAAAAGAATTTGAAGAGTTAAAAAATACGATTTACCAATACCACCACAACCTGCAAAAAACCCAATTGGAATTGGACGAACAAAACTTAATTGTCTGGGAACAGGCGCGCCGTGACCCTCTCACCAATATCTATAACCGTCGAGCATTCGACGAGGCATGGAACGAGGTCATCATCAACTTTCAGAATGAACCCATTCCGACCGCTTTTATGTTGTTCGACTGCGACTTCTTCAAGGCTCTAAACGACACCTATGGACATGAGGTCGGCGATGAAGTCATCCGAGCCTCTGCAACGACTATTCAACAAACGCTTCCCATGGAAAGCCCGGCCTATCGCATTGGCGGTGATGAATTTGCCGTTATCATCCAACATCGTACCCTGGAAGAAATCCAGGATATCGCCCAACATTGCTTGAATGCACTGAGCCAATACCCGTATCACACACTCGGCATCAAGGAAAAGCTGCCTTTCAGCGTCGGAATCAGTAGCATTGCGTCAACCCTCAGCGACAACTTAACAGCCTTGCCGAGACAAGCTGATATCGCAATGTATAAAGCCAAACAATCTCACCACAGCAAAATTCAAGTTTACAATCATGTACTTGAAAACGAATCCAGCGCCTTAGTTTCAAATCAAATCCTAAACCGTGTCGTCAACAGCATACACACAGGGAAAAACATTCAGATGCATTTCCAACCGATTGTTGCTTCCGACATGTCTGACTGTTATTACGAGGCACTGATTCGGATTAACAACAATCAAGAATTGATCTACCCCGACAAAATTTTTGCCGTCGTCGAACGTCGACGTTTGGAGGTTGAACTTGACCGCCAAGTCATTTTTACAACACTGTTCTTATTGGAACAGCGAAAAATTCCGAAAGGTACCGGCGTCTCGATTAATATTTCGGGTAAAACCCTATTACAGCCTGATCTTATCGAACTGTTCGCACCTTTCATAACCTGGCTGCACGACTATAAAATCGTCATCGAAGTCACTGAGAACTTCCTGATCGACCATATCGAATACGCGCAAAAAGTTTTGAATCAATTAAGACATCAAGGTTTTTTAATCGCATTAGACGATTTCGGTAGCGGCTACTCTTCAATTCGTTACCTGGCGCACATGCCCGTTGATATTATTAAGTTCGATATGTCGTTAATCAAAGCGTTAAAATCAGACGAGAAAACTCGCAAAATCATACTGGCTACTGCTGAAATGATCAGAGGGGTCGGTTTTGAACTGGTTATGGAAGGAATTGAAGATGAAGAGATGCTTGAACAGGCAAAATCTGCAGGTGCCACATACGTTCAGGGTTACCTATTCGGCAAACCCAAGGCTGAATTTTCAAAACCTTGCAACAACTAAGAAAATCAGATGAACCGTAATAAAATCCCTGTAATCGGGTTAACCGGAGGAATTGGATCGGGCAAAAGCCTAGTGTGTAAATTCCTTGCGCAACACGGCATTCCCATTGTAGACACAGACCAAATCGCACGCGACGTTGTCGCACCGACAACGCCGGGGCTAAACACGGTCATTGAAGCATTCGGAAAGGATTACCTAACGGAGTCGGGAGAGCTGAACCGCCAAAAGCTGCGCGAACTCATTTTCCAACAACCCGATAAAAAACAACTTTTAGAGTCGATATTACACCCTCTGATCCGCACGGAGATGCTTGCAAGAATCCACCATTATCAATCGGCGGAATCTCAAGAAAAACAACCGCCTATCATCGTTGTGGCCATCCCACTATTAACCGAACAGTTAAAAGGCAAACACAAACCCGAATACCTTGATGAAATTTGGGTGGTCGACTGTTCCGAAGAGACCCAACTCGAAAGAGCCTCGGCAAGAGACGGTCAAAGCCGCCAACAAATTCAAGCCATCATGCAACAACAATCTACCCGGGAACAGCGTCTAAAATGGGCAGATCGAATCATTCATAACGACACTACTCAGAAACAGCTTGAGCAACAAATCCAACAAATTCTATCTGAGTTTTAGTTCATCTCAGGAATCGGGCCACAGCCCTTTGGTCAACACCACACCCTGAGCGCCGTTTGCGGTTGCCTCTTCCACATCCTCGAGTTTCATCCCACCCAAAGCATACACAGGAATCGCCACTTCATCGATCATTTCAGCCATCCTCTGCCAGCCTATCGGCTCAATATCCGGATGAGCGGAAGTATATTTAATCGGCGATAGCTGCAAGATATCGGCTTCGATTTCCATCGCCGATTCCATGTCGGACAAACTGTGCGTCGAGACGGAGAGTAATTTGTTCTCGGCGATCGGACGCTTCCGGTAATACTTAGCCTGACTCGAAGAGAGCTGAATTCCATCCGCTTCAGGCAACGACTTCAACACTTCCGGATCGGCATTAAGCAATAACTTGGCATCATACTCATGGGCTAACAAGATCAACTTTTTAGCCAATTCAACAAACGCCTTTTCAGCCAATCCTTTGAATTTGAACTGCGCCAGGCGCACGCCGTTTTTAAGTGCCGATTCAAATCGTTTCAGACAATCGTCATCATCTTCAAAGCCGCCAATTGTCAGAAAAGTCGTCGGTAATTTCAACGCCAACAAAATCCCTTTATTCGCATCAGGGAAAGACCTATTATGCAATTGGTTCATCGGACACCACTCGACTAACTGACCTTCATTGCCGTGCGGTTCACCACTAAAATCTCCGGTCGTATACACATGCAAACGAACCGATACCGCTTCATAATGCCAAGGAACCACCATCAATTTACGCCATTGCCCGGTTTCTACGCCCAACTCTTCCTGGAATTCTCTTTGCAACGCTTGTTCAGCCGACTCGCCGGCTTCCATCTTCCCACCGGGGAATTCCCACAAGTCGGCCAAATGTTGATGCTTTTGCCTTAAGCTCAAACACACTTCACCGTCACGCTGCAAAATTCCGATTGCAACATCAATCCAAGGCTTCGATTGCGTACTCATTCCCGTTAAATTCCCTTTCCATAGTCTGAACGGATCCGTTCAGTTTCTTTTTTGCATTATTTTAGCGTTTCTAAAAATAGGCTTAAGGTAAAATAAGCGCTTATTGCTTTAATTAAATGGATGAAGTCCTTATGAGTCAATTCTGGAGCCCGATTGTTCACACCCTAACCCCTTATGTACCCGGTGAACAACCTAAGGTCATGAACCTTATTAAATTGAATACCAACGAAAATCCTTACCCTCCATCACCGAAGGTATTGGAAGCGATTCGTTCGGCAACCAATGAAGGCTTACGACTGTATCCGGATCCGAATTCTGACTTATTAAAGCAAACCATCGCCCGTTATCATCAGCTTGACCCGCAACAGGTTTTTGTCGGCAACGGTTCGGACGAAGTGTTAGCTCACGCTTTCCAAGCGCTGTTAAAACACCAGAAACCGTTGTTATTTCCGGACATCACTTATAGCTTCTATCCGGTATATTGCGGTTTATACGAAATCGAATTCGAAAAAGTTCCTTTAACGGATGAATTTCAAATCGATGTGGACGATTACCGGCAACCGTGCGGCGGCATAATCTTCCCGAACCCGAATGCGCCGACAGGTTGTTTGCTGGGACTGGAGGCAATCGAAAAATTGCTAAAGTCACAACCCGATGTCGTCGTGGTCGTAGATGAAGCCTATATCGATTTCGGTGGAGACAGTGCAGCGGCATTGATCAATCAATACCCTAACCTGCTTGTCATTCAGACACTCTCTAAATCACGCTCCCTGGCAGGAATCCGTGTAGGCTTTGCGATGGGACAGGCTCACCTTATCGAAGCCTTGGAACGCGTTAAAAACAGCTTTAACTCCTATCCGCTGGATCGCTTGGCAATTCCGGCCGCAGCGGCGGCATTCGAGGACGAAGACTATTTCCAAGAGGCGCGTCAAAAAATCATTCGCACCCGCGAAACCTTAACGGCGGCCATGGAAGACCTAGGTTTCAAAGTGTTGCCGTCAGCCGCAAACTTCATCTTTGCCAGCCATCCTAGTATCGATGCCGAAGAAATTGCACAAAAACTAAGGGATGAAGCGATTATTGTTCGCTTCTTCAAACAACCTAAAATTGATCAATTCCTGAGAATCACGATCGGTACAGATCAGGAAAACGATCGTTTGTGCGAAGTACTGACTCAAATCGTCAATACATACTCAAACTAAAAATTGGCGGCGACCGTCAATACAAATTGAGCATAAAAAAAGCCTTAACAAAACGGTTAAGGCTTTTTCTTTTGTGCGGCATGTTATTTAGCTGAACGAGAAGTTATCTCTATTGCTTTTTAACTACGATACTCGGCATTGATTTTGACATAATCGTAAGAGAAGTCGGTTGTCCATACGGTTTCAGCCGCTTCGCCGCGATGCAATCTAATCAGGATCGTAATATCCGTTTCATTCATCACTGCCTGGCCGGCTTCTTCCGTATAGGATTGTGCACGCCCGCCTTTTTCAACGATACACACATCCCCTAGATAAATCTCAATCGCATTGATATCCAACGCTTCAAGACCTGCACGACCGACTGCAGCCAAAATACGACCCCAGTTAGGGTCGGATGCAAATAAAGCCGTTTTGACCAAAGGAGACAAGGCAACCGCATGCGCAACCTGCAAACACTCTTTCTCGTCTTTACCGCCTTCGACTTGAACGCTGACAAACTTGGTTGCCCCTTCGCCGTCACGCACAATCATCTGCGCTAATTCAGTCATGGCTTCTTTAACCGCTTCGGCAAACTGATGATATTCAGGGGATTCGACAGAATCGATGATCGGCATATCCGCCTGCTGGGTCGCCGTCAAAGTACACGCATCGTTTGTCGAAGTATCGCCATCAACGGTAATACGGTTAAACGAAACCCTTACCGCATCCGATAAACACTTCTGCAAACAAGCTTGTGTGATTTTGGCATCCGTCGCAACAAAGCCCAACATCGTCGCCATATTCGGATGAATCATCCCCGATCCCTTTGAGATACCTGTCAAAGTAACGGAATGGCCGCCAATATCGATCTGTCGACTAATCATTTTCGGCACGGTATCGGTCGTCATGATCCCTGCGCAGGCATCTTCCCAACCGGTGATCGCCAAATTGGCACAAGCCTGCGCAATCCCTAAATGCATCTTTTCCATTGGAAGGTTTTCACCAATCACCCCGGTTGAAAAAGGCAAAACTTGCTCGCGACTGCAACCTAACTCATCGGCAACCCACTGGCAACTCTCCAAAGCGTCATGCAAGCCCTGTTCACCGGTTCCGGCATTGGCATTCCCGCTGTTAATCAACAGCGCCTTCGGCGTCACACGTTGCAAATGCTGTTTAGCCACGGTAACCGGTGCGGCACAAAAAGCATTCAGCGTAAAAGTCGCAGCCGTTACCGACTCGGGCGCCAACTCGATCACCACCAAGTCGGTTTTGCCGTTTTTCTTAATCTTAGCTTGCGTGGCTCCTAAATAAAAACCCGCTACCGGATGAATTACGAGTTGTTCTGACATCTGTTTATCCTCATCAAAATCTATCAGTCTATTTGTAAGCGAATCATATCGCGAATGTTCAATTGCTCAAAACAAAAAAGCCCACCAAGTGGCGGGCTTTTAAATAAAACAGCTGCTTTACCGATTACACCAGCTTACCGCAACACTGTTTATATTTTTTTCCCGATCCGCATGGGCAGGGATCGTTACGCCCGACCTTAGGCATTTCTCGTCGGAAAGTTTGATCTTCGTTTTCTGTCTCATCCACCATACCGGCGCTCACTTCTTGTGCGACGGCATCCGCAATGCCTGCAGCAGCAGGATGTGAAGCTTCAAGCTGGGTAGGACGTTCTGCAACTTGCTGATCTTCAAAATCCTGCACGTCCTGCGAACCTTCAATTTGTACCAAAGACAAGACCTTAACGGTTTCCAACATTACTTCATTCAAGAAACGACGGAACAGATCACCCGACTCTCTGCGATACTCTTGGAAAGGATCTTTTTGAGCGTAACCGCGCAAATGAATTCCTCGACGCAGATAATCCATTTCAGCCAAATGTTCGCGCCACTGTTTATCGATGGTACGCAACAACACTTCTTTTTCGAAGTGATGACGCGTCTGAGGGTCGACCACCTGCATTTTTGTCTGATACAGCGAAGTGATTTCCTCAACCAGTTTCTCGCGTAACTTCTCTTCGTAAAGCTCTTTGTCCGCATCCAGCCATGACTGAATCGGCAACTGTGCGCCCAACTCTTCATGCAAGGCCTTCTCCAAACCTGCGACATCCCACTGCTCTTCCAAAGAACCTCTCGGAATATACATATCGGTAATGTCATTAATCACCTCTTCACGCAAAGAATCAATGGTTTCGGTGACATCGTCGGATTCCATCAATTCATTACGCTGAGCGTAAACCACTTTACGCTGTTCGTTGGAAATATCGTCAAACTTCAACAGGTTAGCACGTTCATCCTGATGCATGCGTTCAACCTGCTTCTGAGCACGTTCAATGGATTTGGTCACCATCTTATGCTCAATCGCCTCGTCGGACTTCATCCCCAAACGCTTCATCATCGCTTTCACTTTGTCGGATGCGAAACGTCTCATCAAATCATCATCCAGAGAAAGATAGAAGCGAGTCACCCCGACATCCCCTTGACGACCCGAACGACCACGCAACTGGTTATCGATTCGACGCGATTCGTGACGTTCCGAACCAATCACTTTCAAACCGCCGACGCTCAAGATGAAATTATGACGTTCTTGCCAGTCAGCCTTCACTTTTTCAATCTGCTCAGGCGTTGGATTTTCCAAAGACTGCAACTCTAACTCCAAGTTACCACCTAACACGATATCGGTACCGCGACCCGCCATGTTGGTCGCGATGGTCACCGCTCCAGGCATACCGGCCATAGCGATAATAGAGGCTTCTCTTTCATGCTGCTTAGCATTCAAAACACTGTGTTCGATCCCTTCTTTCTGTAACAGTCGAGACAACAGCTCCGACATCTCGATCGAAGCCGTTCCCACTAGAACCGGCTGCTGGGTTTTCTGTGTTTCACGAATATCCTCAACGATCGCCGAGAATTTGCCTTCCATATCCAAGAAAACCAAATCGGAAAGATCCTGACGTTGCGGTGTCTTATTTGGCGGAACGACAACGACTTCCAAACTATAAGTCGATAAGAATTCTCCGGCTTCCGTATCCGCTGTTCCCGTCATCCCCGACAGGGTTTCATATTGACGGAAATAGTTTTGGAATGTAATCGAAGCAAACGTCTGGCTTTCCTGCTGAATTTTAACGTTTTCTTTCGCTTCAACCGCCTGATGCAAACCGTCTCCCCATCGACGTCCTTCCATCTTACGACCGGTAAATTCATCGATGATTACGACCTGACCGTCTTCGACAATGTAATCGCGGTCGTTTTCAAATAACAAGTTCGCTCTTAAAGCGGCATTAACGTGAATCATCAGGCCGATATTAGTCGCATCGTAAAGACTCTCGCCTTCTTCAATCAAACCGACCTCAGCCAACATTTGCTCGACTTTTTCATGCCCCTGATCGGTTAGATAGATCTGTTTGGCCTTCTCGTCAATGGTGAAATCACCGCTCGAAGTTTTGGTTTCCTGATTCTCTTCACCTAACTCAAGCCTTTCAATTAACGGATTGATTTTACGGTAGATTTCGGACTTATCTTCGGACGGACCGGAAATAATCAATGGCGTTCTTGCCTCATCGATCAGGATCGAATCCACCTCATCCACCACGGCAAAATATTGCCCGCGCATAACCTTCTCGGCGGAGAAAATCGCCATATTGTCACGTAGATAATCGAAACCGAATTCGTTGTTGGTTCCATAAGTGATATCCATGGCATAAGCCATCTGTTTTTCCTGTTGCGTCTGCCCGCTAAAGATCACGCCGGTCGACAAACCAAGAAACTCAAATAACTGCCCCATCCACTCGGCATCACGTTTTGCCAAATAATCGTTCACCGTGATGACATGCACACCTTTACCGACCAACGCTCTCAAATAGACAGGTAAGGTTGCGACCAGCGTTTTACCTTCACCCGTACGCATTTCAGGAATTTTCCCTTCATGCAAAGCCATACCACCAATCAACTGTACATCGTAATGACGCATGCCAAACACACGTTTCCCGGCCTCACGAACGACCGCAAACGCTTCGGGTAAAATGTCATCAAGGCTTTTTCCTTCTGCAATCGCCGCTTTGAACTCTTCGGTTTTGAGCTTAATCTGCTCGTCGCTCAATTGAGAGAAAGACTCTTCCAATGCATTAATGACTAGAACTTTCTTTTGATAGCGTTTCAGGATGCGGTCGTTACGACTACCAAATATTTTTTTGAAGATATTTATGGCCATGTTGGTATGGTTTCCGATTTAAACTTTATGCTTAATTGTATTCTCTGGCCGAGACGGAAGAAAACCGATTCTCTTCAAATTCTCTAGCCAAAATTTAGAATGCTGTAAAATGCCAAATATTCTATCACATCTGTTTGTTATAACATTATGAAACCCTTATTAAATAAACAAAGCGGCGCCTTAGAAAACTTAATCCAAGAAGCCCAGCTGTTTCAAGCCCTGCTGGAAGTCGGACAAGACTGCTTGCCAGAAGAGTTAAAGCCCCATTTGATCGGTGTGAGTTTCGAACAAAACACGCTTATTTTGCAGATCGACGATAACATTTGGTCCACCCAATTACGTTTCTACGAACCTAATTTAATGGGAATCTACCAATCCCATTTCCCGCACTTGGGACTCAACAAAACCAAAATACAGGTGATCCCTATCAGCGCTCCGCCTCCTGTACGCAGAAAAGTATCAACGACCCCTTCGTATGAAGACGCGCAAGAAATGAGGGAAATTGGAAACAAGGTAAAGTCGGAAGGGCTCAAAGCCGCACTTGATCGCTTAAGCAAGAGAGCGGTCGAGTCAGACTAGAACCAACCGAAAAAGAAATACAGTGTTGTAGATCAACTGTACAACCGGCAAACGGACGCTCGACCGGCCATACAAGTTGATTTCAATGAAATTAAACTAGAATCTTACTGCTGCCGTACTCAATCGGCGCCACACTGTTTTCAAAGGTGACGATTTCGTACGCATCCGGCGTGGATTTTAACGCCCTTAACAATTGGTTATTCAACGCATGTCCGGACTTGTGAGCAATAAACTCGCCAAGGATAGGATGACCGATCATATATAAATCACCTACAGCATCAAGAATTTTATGACGAACGAATTCGTCTTTGTTTCTCAATCCCTCAACGTTCATAACCCCTTGATCGTCCAATCCGATGGCATTCTCTAGGCTTGCGCCTAAAGCGAGGTTTTTCTGACGCAACATTTCCATGTCTTTCATGAAACCGAAAGTACGAGCACGGCTTACTTCCTTAAAATAGGATGTCGAGGAAAATTCCAGCGTCATCTTCTCGGCAGTACTGTGAAATGCAGGATGATCGAAATCGATCGAAAACTTTAAACGGAACCCGCTATAAGGTTGGAATTCTGCCCAGCCGCCTTTGTCATTCTCGACGCGAATCGGATGCAATATACGAATGAATTTCTTCGGTTCCTGCTGATTCTTGATACCGGCGGCTTGCAACAAAAAGATGAAATGTGACGAGCTGCCGTCCATGATCGGAACTTCGTCGGATGTAATATCAATATAGACGTTATCAATTCCGACACCGGCCAACGCCGACATCAAATGCTCTATTGTCGCAATTTTTACGCGTCCGTTCGGTTGGTCGCTGACAATGGTCGTACACAACATTGTCTCGCCTACGATTTCGGGACTGACTTGAAATTCGATTACCGGATCGAAATCCACTCGACGGAATACGATACCTGTATTAACAGGAGCAGGCCTTAAAGTCATAATCGACTCATGCCCGGTGTGTAGCCCAATGCCTTTGGCTTTGATTGGGTTAGCAAGGGTTCTTTGATTCACTTACAGCTCGTTTATACTATTTTGTCAACGACAGCATTGATTGGAATTAAGCATCTTTTTAAAAAAAGATAACATTTAAAATTATGAAAATTTTAACACAACTGTCATTCAAAGCTCGGTGAAAATTTCCACCGGATTCGTCTTCTCTTTATGCAAACTAACGCATTTAAGAATTCGATCCGACTTATCTCGTATTACTACGAACAAAAAACACTTTATGTTTTAGAAGCTTTTCTTAAACCAATTTTTCATACGGTTGAAAACGTCTTCGGTACCAATTCTCGATTTTGAAGAGGTATCTTCAAATGCCAAATCGCCGACATGCTCTTTTGCATACATCAGCAAGCCAACCGTCGTTGCATAAGAAGGGCTGTTCACCTCATCCGTAAGACCGGTCACACCTTGTGGGTAACCCAATCGTACCGGCATGTGGAAAACTTCTTCCGCCAATTCGACCGCACCTTCAACCAAGGCACTTCCGCCGGTAAGAACGACACCGGCTGCCAACATATCCTCAAATCCGGATCTGCGCAACTCCGCCTGAATCAACTGAAACAACTCTTCATAACGAGGTTCGATAACTTCGACCAGCGTTCTGCGAGACAAACAGCGCGACGGACGATCGCCAACGCTAGCAACCTCAATCTCTTCATCCTGGTCGATCAATTGAGGCAAAGCACACGCATATTTACGCTTGATATTTTCCGCTGCCTGAGTCGGCGTTCTCAAAGCAACCGCGATGTCGTTCGTGACTTGATCGCCGGCAACGGAAATCACCGCCGTATGGCGAATGGCACCGTTATGGAAAATCGCAATATCGGTGGTTCCACCACCGATATCGACCAGACAAACCCCTAATTCTTTCTCGTCTTCGGAAAGAACCGACTCGCTGGACGCCAACTGTTCCAAAATAATATCCGCCACGCCCAAATTACAGCGTTCCACACACTTAATAATGTTTTGCGCGGCACTGACCGAGGCCGTCACCATGTGTACTTTTGCTTCCAAACGCACGCCCGACATACCAACCGGCTCGCGAATACCGCCCTGGTTATCAATCATATATTCTTGGGAAAGGATATGTAGAACTCGCTGATCGCCTGGAATGGCAATCGTCTGTGCGGCATCCATGACACGCTCGATATCGTCCGGCTGAACATCTTGATTACGAATCGCGACCATACCGTTGGAGTTAAAACTTTTAATATGACTACCGGCAATACCGACGTACACCGATTCTGCAGTATAACCGGACATGCGTTCAGCTTCGTCGATCGCTCTTTGGATAGATTCGACGGTGGCGTCGATATTCACCACCACGCCCTTCTTCAGACCTCTAGAAGGATAAGTTCCCATGCCAACAACTTCAATTTCACCATCCGGTTTAATCTTACCTATAATGGCAGCTATTTTTGAAGTACCAATATCCAAACCCACGACTGTGTTTGAAGCTTGTTGTTTACGAGCCATGTTCTACTTTACCTTTTCCCATTAAACTATTTTTGTATTTGCTTATGACGAAGTAAGCGCTTCTTTTAGCTTGATTGCAAAACCATTACTATAGCGTAAATCATAAACTTGTGCTGATTTTCTAAACCCATCCTTCAACTGCGGATAAGCGGCGACAAAACGCTTCAATTTATGTTGTTCATCGTGGCGATCCAAAATAAGCGTCGGCCCGTCCATGATTTGAATATTCCACACGCCATCCACGGATTCCTGCAAACGTGAAATGGACCAATTCAATCCTTGTAAAGCCGATTGTAATTCGGCCAATTTCAAGAGCAACTGCTTAGAGTCCTCAAGTTTACCGTCCAAACGCACAAAACGTTCGTAGCCATCCAATCGATTAGGGAAAAACACTTCTCCCTTATGATTCACCAATCCGGTTTCACCCCAACGTGCGACCGGCGACTGTTCCTCAATTGATATTCTCAGCTGATTAGGCCAGCTGCGTTTGACGACCGCCTGATTGACCCAATCCAAGTGCATCAAGTCAGCCTGAATCTTATTGAGTTCAACCCCCCAGAACGACTTACCCAGATAAGGCTGCAACACTTTTTCCACTTCTTGGCGACTGAGCTGTTTCAAATCGGTGGTAATCTGAAACTCTTGAATCGGTCGATCACTGGTCACTTCCTGGTGAAACAGAAACCAGATACCTGCCCCGATCACAACGATTAACGCTAATCCCAACCAAATCGACTTACGACTTTTCATCTCGATCAATTCACTCAAGCCCCGTCACTAAAGCACAACCAATCACAAGGTGCTTGCCAGAATTTCAACCACCAACCGGTCGAAAGAACGGCCGGTCGCTTTTGCCGCCATCGGAACCAAACTGTGATCCGTCATCCCCGGAACCGAATTCAACTCGATCAACCACGGCTGATTGGATTCATCCAACATAACGTCGATCCGCCCCCATACTTTCGCGCCAATCACATCAAAAGCATGCAGAACCATCTGCTGAATTTTCGATTCCAAAGCTTCCGGAAGACCGCACGGACAAATATACTGCGTATCGTTTGATTTATATTTGGCATCAAAGTCGTAAAAGTCATGCGATGTTTCCAACCGAATCAGAGGCAAAGCTTCGCCATTAAGAATCCCGGCGGTAAATTCGGAACCTGTGATCCATTGTTCGATTAAAACTTCCGAGTCGAACTGCTGGGCATAAGCAACCGCTTCTTCCAGATCGGATAAATTACCTACCTTGCGCATTCCAATACTTGAACCTTCATGACTAGGTTTGACAATCACCGGAAACGGTATTGAAAACGCTTCGCGATCAAACGGGTTATTGTCTGAAATCCAAACAAAATCAGGGGTCGGCAGACCCGCTCCGCGCCACATCCATTTAGTACGCAACTTATCCATTGCGACGGCGGAAGCCGCCATACCGCTACCGGTAAAAGGAACACCCAAGTCTTCCAACACCGCTTGGACTTTACCGTCCTCACCCCAGCGACCGTGGAGAGCGATAAAAACCCGATCGTACTGCCGGGCGATTGCCTGCAAATCATCCAAGGTTGAAACGTCACACGCCGTCGCATCGATCTTCTGACGTTGCAACGCTTGAGCGACAGCTGTTCCGCTCTTTAAAGAAATCTCTCTTTCTGCGGCCTTACCACCCATTAACACCGCGACTTTTCCAAATTCCACTAACTTTCACCTTCACACGTATTCTGCCATTTTTTGGCGAGCTGACCAATATTACCCGCGCCCATCACCAGCAGCAGATCATCGTCCTGCAATACCTCTTCGGCAATCAATTCGAGTTGATCGAAATCTTCCGCATAAATGCCCTGCTGACCGCCCCTCAAACGCATGGCTTGAAGTAACGATTTGGAATCGAAAGTAGGAATCACGGCTTCACCCGCGGCATAGATTTCCGTCAGAATAACAACGTCGGGTTCCAATAATGACTGGACGAAATCGTCGAATAAATCGCGCGTTCTTGAATAGCGATGCGGTTGAAACACTAATACAAGGCGTTTTTCAGGGAACGCCTCTCTCGCAGTACGAATGGTCGCCGTCAATTCAGTCGGATGGTGACCGTAATCGTCCACCAACGTCACTTTATGACCGGCAATTAAGCAGTTAGGATAGACTTCAAAACGTCGGCCGACGCCACCGAATTGGCTTAAAGCCTGTTGAATCGCTTCCACCGACACATTCAGTTCCAAACCTACCGCAATCGCCGCCAAAGCGTTTTGGACGTTGTGCAAACCGGGAATATTCAATGTGACATCAAAGCTGCGCTCTCTCCCGACCAGAACCTGAAATTCCATCTTAAGACCTTGCGATCTGACATTAATTGCCCGAATGTCTGCATCCTCATGAAAACCGTAAGTCATTAATTTACGGGTTAACTTAGGCAGCATCTCGCGAACATTCGCATCATCCAAACAGACGATCGCCAAGCCGTAAAACGGCAATTGCTGGATAAACTCAATAAACGTATTCTCAAGGTTCTGATAATCCCCTTGATAAGTTTCCATGTGATCTTCATCGATATTAGTCACCACCGACACCATCGGAGCCAAATGCAAAAACGAAGCGTCTGATTCATCCGCCTCGGCAACTAAATACTGACTTGAACCCAAACGGGCATTGGCGCCGACCTGATTTAGCCGCCCTCCGATGACGAATGTAGGATCCAACCCGCCTTGGGTCAAAACCGCGGCCGTCAAACTCGTTGTGGTGGTTTTACCGTGGGTCCCGGCAATCGCGATCCCGAAACGCATACGCATCAGTTCCGCCAACATTTCAGCGCGGGGAATCACCGGGATTCGAGCTTCTTTGGCCCAAGAGACTTCGGGATTATCGACAGGAATGGCGGTTGAAACCACCACTACATCGGACTGTTTCACATGTTCGGCGTCGTGCCCCAACTGAATCAGGGCGCCTAATTCGATCAGCCTTGCCACGGTTGGATTGTGTTTCAAATCCGAACCGCTGACAATGTAACCTAGATTTAAACAGACTTCCGCTATGCCGGCCATCCCAACACCGCCGATACCGACAAAATGAATCTGTTTAACTTTTTCTTTCATTCAATACCACTTATTTAACTTGTTCGTTGTTCTGATGACTTTTGACAATATGATACCGTGCTTTTTTGCAGGAATAGAGCGATTATTTACAATAAAAACGATTTTATTTCTCTTGCGACACATATTGAAGTGACAAATTACGCTGGGATTATTGCAAGCTATGTTCACCGTCATCTTCCGAGGAGGAATCCATCGGGCCTGGCGACTTGACGGGTTGAGGAACAACCCAGAAATACTGGGCGAGCACAGCCGCCAATTCCGAAGGTTTTTTTAAAGGATCGGTCACTTCAAACGAACCGGAAGATACGCTTTTAACGAATTTATCCTGAATGGCCCGATCAATTAATTGCAATACAAGATCCACGTTTTCACCCAATAAGCGACCCTCTTCCGGGTTCCACCAAAGTAACAGCGGTTTAAATTCCTGCTCAAACTCGGGCAAAGGCAAAAGTTCTAATTGAATCCAATCTAGAGGGGCGTGTTCGGTTGTCATTCGACAACCTTACACGAATTGACTTAAAGAAGCATCTCTTTTGCATCCATGACGGATGCAATTAAACGATCGATATCTTCTTTATTGTTGTACATACCTAGCGAGGCACGAATGGTCGCCGGAATATTGAAATGTTGCATAACCGGCATAGCGCAATGATGACTGGCACGAACGGCAACGCCGTCCTGATCCATCAAGGTTGCCATATCGTGAGGGTGGACACCTTCCAATATGAAAGAAACCACCCCGCCCTTATTTTGGGCTTCACCGATGATCCTCACCCCTTCAACCTGCTTAAGCTTCTCGGTTGCATATTCAAGCAATTCCGCTTCATAAGCGGCGATTCGCTTTAAACCGACAGACTGCATGTACTGCATAGCCGCACCCAGCCCGATCGCACCGGCAATATTCGGAGTACCTGCTTCGAATTTATAAGGCAAAACGTTATATTCGGTCTTTTCAAAAGTCACCGAATAGATCATGTCGCCGCCGCCCTGATAAGGTGGCATAGCCTCAAGCAACGCTTCTTTCGCATACAAGACGCCGATTCCTGTCGGACCATACATTTTGTGCCCGGAGAGAGCGTAAAAATCGCAATCCAAATCTTGAACGTCGACCTGCATATGCGGCGTAGCCTGAGCTCCGTCAACCAACACCTTAGCGCCGACCGAACGTGCGATTTCGGCCATTTCCTTAACCGGATTGATCGTTCCCAACGCATTCGACATGTGCGTGATCGCCAGCAACTTGGTTTTTTCGGAAACCAACCCTTTCAAAGCATTCAAGCAAATTTCACCGGCATCGTTCATGCGCAACACCGTCAAACGAATGCCCATCTGATCACGTAAAAGCTGCCATGGAACGATATTGGAGTGATGTTCCATTTCGGTCACGATCACTTCATCGCCCGCCTTCAGGTTGGCTCTTCCCCAACTATGCGCCACTAAATTAATCGCTTCCGTCGTACCACGGACAAACACGATTTCTTTAGTCGACCTTGCATTCAAAAACTGTCGGCTGATTTCACGCGCACCTTCATACAATTCGGTAGCACGCTCGCTTAACCCGTAAACACCGCGGTGCACATTGGCATTTTGCTCGCGGTAATAACGGTCAATCGCTTCGATCACCGCCAAAGGCTTTTGGGATGTGGCACCGCCGTCTAGATATACCAACGGGTGGCCGTTTTCTGTCTGATTCAGAATCGGAAATTGAGCTCGAATTTGAGCGAAATCTAAAACATTTTCACTCATGGCCGTTATCCGTTTAACTTTTGCGACAAGCTTGAAGCAACCCAAGCCTTGATATCCGGATTACCCACCTCTTCCAGAGGTTCCAACAAAAACGCTTCGGTGATCATGCGGATCGCCTGAGGTTTGGTGATGCCGCGCGCCTGCAAATAGAACACCTGATCCTTGTTGATTTGACCGGTAGCCGAACCATGGGAACATTTCACGTCGTCGGCGTAAATTTCCAATTGCGGCTTTGTGTCCATCTGCGCCGTGTTAGACAATAACAAGTTTTTATTATCCATCTGACCGTCTGTTTTCTGTGCCGCTTGCGCCACTTTGATCATGCCGTTAAACACACCGACCGCCGAACCGTCCAACACATACTTATGCAACTGACGGCTTACACCGTTCACTTGATTGTGTTCGGTATAAGTACGGGAATCCATAGTCTGCTGACCGCTTGCGTAACATGCGCTGTTCTGAGTACTTTCAATATGCTCGCCGTTCATCTGTAAGTGGTTCTGATGGCGTGAAGTCAAGCTCCCGGTTGCCGCATATAACGTATTGAACATACTGCGAGCACCCTGGGAAACAAACTGGTTACCGAAATAATAACTCTTCTCCGCCTGCCCCTGAAAGACAACCTGCTTGAAACGAGCCTCTTCCGCCACTTCAATCTCGCTTACGACATTCGTCAATCCGCTAAACGCTTCATCCTGTCCTGCCGTCAAACTAACATAAGATTCAATCAAGGTCAGTTCGGCATTCTGCTCGACGATAATGCGATTACGCAAATTGGAAACATGCTGATTTTGAGTCTGCACATGCAATACGAAAATGGGAATCTCGACAGCCGTATTTCTGGAAACCTGTAAAAAATAACCGTCTGAAAGCAACATCGTATTTAGAATGCCAAAAGGCTCTTTCTCGATTTCAGCCTGCGGCCCGATCAACTTTTCCGCCGATTCCGGAATATCCAAAATGTCATTCATGGATTCAACCGACACCCCTTTAGGCAGGGAAGAAAGATCGTCAGATAAGTTTTCGCTGAACCAACCGTCAACCATCACAATGCGAGTCGCAGGATACGAAGGCAGAAAAGGCTGAATATCGCCTAAAGAGATCTGGCTTAGACCTTCAATACGGAAATGGGTTTGTACAAAATCGGTCAGCTTGGTGTAACCCCAGTCTTCATCGCGACGGGTCGGAAAACCTTGCTGCATAAACGTCTGTTTTGCCTGCTGGCGCAAGGCAACGACATTGGCATGCTCGCACGCCTTGTTCAAATCATCAGACAGCTGCGCATAGTGCTCCATCGCAGCCTTAACGACAGGTGAGAACTTCTTAACCAATGGCTTATTCTCCCTGGTACTGCTGGATAATGTCGTCATAACCGTTCTCCTCCAACTCATGTACCAGCTCGAAGCCGCCGGATTTTACGATGCGGCCGTTATACAGAACGTGCACATGATCAGGTTTGATGTAATCCAACAAACGCTGATAGTGAGTAACAACGATAAAACTTCTTTCCTCCGAACGCAGTGCATTGACGCCGTTAGCAACCACACGCAATGCGTCGATATCCAAACCGGAATCGGTCTCGTCCAAGATGCATAATTTAGGCTCTAACAAAGCCATCTGAAAAATATCGTTACGCTTCTTCTCACCACCGGAGAAACCAACGTTAACCGAACGCTCCAGCAAATCCGGACGCATGTTCAACAATTCGATTTTTTCTTGCGCATATTCGTCGAAATCGAACATATCGAAAGGCGGTAAACCTTTTTCTTCACGCACGGCATTAACCGCAGTTTGCATAAACAACTTGTTGCTGACGCCGGGAATTTCCACCGGATATTGGAAAGCCAAGAAAACCCCTTTTCTAGCTCGATCTTCCGTGTCCATTTCTAACAGATCTTGGCCTTCGAACTCAACCGAACCAGCCGTGACTTCGTAGTCTTCACGTCCGGCCAATACACTTGCAAAAGTACTTTTCCCGGAACCGTTAGGCCCCATGATCGCATGTACTTCGCCCGGTTTTACTTCTAGGTTCAATCCTTTCAGGATCTGTTTTTCTTCGATTTGCGCTTGCAGATTTTCGACTTTTAATAACATGATTTTTAAATTCTTTTGATTAAATACTGATAATTCTTTTCGGCTGCCGATGTCGTCAATTAACCGACGGAACCTTCCAAACTGATCGCCAATAACTCTTCGGCTTCTTGAGCGAACTCCAGCGGCAATTCGCTGAACACCTCTTTACAAAAACCGTTTACGATCATGGAAATCGCATCTTGTTCGCTGATTCCACGCTGTTTGCAATAGAACAATTGATCTTCACCGATTCTCGAAGTGGTCGCTTCATGTTCGACCTGAGCGGTTGAATTCTCGACCTCGATATAAGGGAAAGTATGTGCTCCACATTGATCTCCGATCAACATCGAATCACATTGGGTGAAGTTACGTGCGCCTTCGGCTGAAGGGGCGATTTTAACCAAACCTCGATAAGTGTTATCGCTTTTACCGGCCGACAATCCCTTAGAAATGATCGTGCTACGAGTATTCTTACCGATATGAATCATCTTGGTTCCGGTATCCGCCTGCTGACGACGGTTCGTTAAGGCGACGGAATAGAATTCCCCGATCGAGTTGTCCCCTTTTAGGACACAACTCGGATACTTCCAGGTAATCGCAGATCCCGTTTCAGCCTGAGTCCAAGACAATTTTGAATTTTTACCTTCGCAGATTCCGCGCTTGGTCACGAAATTCAAAATACCGCCTTCACAGTCTTCGTCCCCCGGATACCAGTTCTGTACGGTTGAATATTTGACTTCCGCATCTTCATGCACAATGACTTCAACCACAGCGGCATGCAACTGATAGGTATCGCGCACAGGCGCAGAACAACCTTCCAGGTAGCTGACGTAACTGCCCTTCTCGGCAATCAGGATCGTTCTCTCAAACTGCCCGGTTTTGGCTTCGTTAATACGGAAATAAGTTGAAAGGTCGATTGGGCTTCTGACCCCCTCTGGAATGTAAACAAACGTTCCGTCGGAAGCAACCGCAGAGTTCAATGCCGCAAAATAGTTGTCATGATACGGAACCACCGTACCCAAATATTTTTGAACCAATTCAGGATAGTCCTGCACGGCTTCGGAAAACGAACAGAAAATAATGCCCAACTTAGCAAGCTCTTCTCTTTTGGTCGTAGAAACCGAAATCGAATCGAAAATTGCATCTACCGCGACGTTAGCGTCTTCACCTTGAATAGGCACGCCTAGCGCGGCAAAAGCCTTCGCCACTTCCGGATCAATCGTCTCCTCTTCGTCGGTACTGCAACTGCCGTCGCACGCACCGCATTCAGGAGCGGAATAGTAGCTATAGTCCTGATAGTCTAAAGGCTCGTATTCCGCTTTCGCCCAATGCGGTTCATCAAGCGTCTGCCAATGTTGAAACGCCTTAAGGCGAAAATCGAGCATCCATTGAGGCTCATTTTTTTTAGCCGAAATGGCACGAACCACAGCTTCATTCAAACCTTTTTCAAAGGTTTCAACCGCCGTGGTTGTCACAAACCCTTCCTTATAATGCTTGTTCTTGCTTAACAAGTCATTAATCTCTTGGTACTGGGTCTCTTCTTGTGTCACTTGTGCTTCTAACATCGAATTTGTTCACCTAAACTTTAATTCAGAGCATTTTAGTTGGTTATTACCTAAATGTCCACATTCAGACCGATAAACGCCCAAAACAACCAACTATTTTACCTTACATTTCAAATGGTTAAGAAACCAACATACTCGCTTGAATAATTTCCTTTAACCAAGCCTCGTTCAAATCGATTCCTTCAATTTTGATCCAACCCGATTCCGCCTCGGGAATTGCTGCAAACGTATCCCATCGAAACGGAGTCGCCTCAACTGCCACTCGGTTTTCGTACTCAACAGTATCGACTACCGCTTGAACTCGCCAGATCTGCATTCCCAAGTTTTGTCTTGAATTGTCCAACCCCATCAAAAGATGGTCCAGACAAACCCGGCCGACATCAAACTTGAACGACTGCAACGCCTTATCGCTCGCGGCCAATGCGGAAAAAGCGGCTGGCTTTTCAGTCTTATCGGCCACCGCCTCAAACCCGCACCATCCTTTTGGTATTTGTCGGTTTAGAAAGCGCATGATCGGTTTATCCGGATAACGCTGTTTAACCCATCGACCCCAAAACAGCTGATCGTCCAACTCCGACGCCTCCATAAAATTGAATACCACGCCATCGGCGGCACTCACCAAGGATTCCAACTGTTTAACGGCCAAAGGATCGTGATTCGACTGCAACCCTGAACGCACATCGATCACACACCAGGTCTGATCGAAATCCTCAGACCGGTCCGACGGCAAAATATCCGAAGAGGGATGAATATTTTCCGGCTTACAACCCAACTGTTCGACCAACGCTTGTTTTAAACGCTGCTTTCCCGAGCCCGGCAAGCCAAGCAAAGAGACCGTTGCATGCATCAATTCACAACTCATAACTATTCTGCAGCCGCCGCCAGACAATCGCTCATCGCATTCGCCAAACGAGTCAACAGCTGGTCATACGTTTTATATTCCGATTCAATCCGGGTTCCGTCGGCACTGTAAACTCCCATTGGATCCAAACTGCCGACTTTCACATCCAAACCTGAAACGACGGCGGAAATTCTTTTAGCGGGAAACTGAGGTTCCTTGAACACGCAACGGATACCTTGCTGCTGAATTCTTTCCCTAACCGCTTGAACCCGCTTCAAGCTAGGCGCGATTTCCGGGTTTAAGCGAATCGAACCGACCCCGTTTAACCCATAATGTTTTTCAAAATACTGATAAGCATCGTGCAGGACAACGAAAGGTTGATTCTTTACCGGCTTCAATTGAGCGGCAATCTCACCATCAACGTTCTCCAAACGCTGTAACCAAGCCGCCGCCCTCTGCTGGATTTGCTTTGCTTTATTCGGCTTCAGAATTTGAAGTTGTCGACTGGTTTCCGAAATTAACAGACGAACATTGTCGATCGAAAGCCATAAATGACCGTCATTCCGCAATTGCTCGTGTTCGTCTTCGTGTTCGTCTTGATGCCCTTTTTCGTGACTATCAACTTCATCGTGCTGAGCATGCACGTCTTGCTCGTCACCATGGCTATGGCCGCTCTTTTCCCACAATCCGCCCTGGCGAGCCGGTAGAGTTTTAACCCCTTCCAACTCACTCAACTTAATTACGGTATTTTCATAGTGGGTCAACGCCTTATCCAACCATGCGTCCACCGGCGTACCGACCGCGATCGCCAAATCGCTCTTTTTCAAAGCCAATAAATGCGAAGGTTTCAACTGAAATCCGTGAGGCGAAACGCCGGGTTTCAAAAGAACATGCAATTCGTCCTCATCATCCAACAGAGGAGAAACAATGCCGGCCAAAGGAGGAATACTGACGGTTATTTGTGCAGCGTAAACCGATGTCATCGACAATAAAAATATTCCGCCGAATAGATTTCGAATTATTTGTTTCATCATAGTCACTCAATGCCGATTAAATTACGCATCCCGATTAAATTGCCTATAAAATAGGGTTATTCTTGAATAACGAACTTACTTATGCCTTTATTAATCAAAGCCGAACACATTTCCCATAAATTCGCGCAAACCGAAGTATTAAACGATGTGTCGCTGGAAATTCATTCCGGGGAAATCGTCACTCTGATCGGTCCGAATGGAGCCGGAAAATCCACACTATTAAAAATCCTGTTAGACCTGCTTAAACCGTCTTCCGGAAAAGTCACCAAAAAAACCGATTTGAAGATTGGTTTCATGCCGCAAAAAATTCAAATCGATCCGACGCTTCCGATGACAGTCAAACATTTTTTAAACCTCGGGCGACCAAAACAGAACGCCTCCGAGAGTCGTTGGAAAAACTTCTTCAATTTCAGCGCGCATGATACCACAGAGATACAAGAAGTGATCGATGAACTCAATATTCGACACTTGCTGGAACAGCCGATTCAAAAGGTCTCAGGCGGACAAATGCAACGCATTCTTCTTGCTCGCGCCCTGATCCGCGAACCCGATCTACTCGTCTTGGACGAACCGGTCCAAGGGGTCGACCTGCAAGGCCAAACCGAGCTTTACCACTTCATCAACGAACTGCGTAAGCGCCGCAATATCGGAATATTAATGGTCAGTCACGATTTGCATATCGTTATGAAAAACACCGACCAAGTATTGTGTCTCAACCAACACCTTTGCTGTTCGGGCACCCCGCAGACCGTCACTCAAACACCTGAATTCATCGCGATTTTCGGTCAAGGCAGCAGCGAATTTGCCGTTTACGAACATCATCACAATCACGACCAATGTGACATGGCACATGGCCATCACCATCACACACACCCAGCAAGCGACAAGGAAATAAATTAGATGGAATGGTTTCCCGACTTTTTAATCTTCGCCCTACTCGGCGGCTTAGGTATCGCGATCATCTCGGCTCCGTTAGGCGTATTCATGGTTTGGCAACGTCAATCCTATTTTGGAGCCACACTGGCTCACTCGGCCTTACTCGGCGTGAGTCTGGGACTGTTTCTGGAAATGGACCTGAGTATCAGCGTAATCCTGTTCGCCCTAATCATCGCTTACGGCATCCATCAATTAGCACAACACACTCAACTCTCGTCAGACACCTTATTAGGGATTCTCGCCCACAGCAGTCTGGCATTTGGCCTCACCTTACTCAGTCTGCAGAATACCGTACAAATCGATGTCATGGGCTATCTATTCGGTGACATCCTCAGCGTCACGTCAACCGACTTGATCCTGATATCCCTTGTCGGCCTGATTACTTTGATCTTCTATCTTTTCCATTGGCGCGATCTGCTGAACATCACCCTAAACCCCGAACTGGCACAGGTTGAAGGCATAAAGGTTAAATCGATTCAACTTCAATATGTTCTGCTTTTGGCTCTAATGATCGCCCTTTCGATGAAGATCGTCGGCGTATTGCTTGTAACGTCGCTGCTGATTATTCCGGCGGCTGCGGCTAGACGATTCTCGACGACTCCGGAAGCGATGCTGCTGTTCAGTATGCTTCTCGGCATCGTTTCCGTTATCTTCGGATTGGCGAGTTCGATGGCTTGGGATATCCCAACCGGTCCGGCCATCGTTCTGGTCGCCACCATTATTTTCTTAATGCTGTTAATAAAAAAAGCCCCGAACTAACGGGGCTTTTTAAAATTACATCCAACGCAACGTTTGGATTTGGCATCAGACAAAAAAATCAGACAACCATCTCGATCAACCTTCTTCCCTCTTCTCTTCGATCTGCATCAAGCGCTGCTTTTGCTTCGGTAACTCCACATCCACTACAAAGCTTGAAACCTGTTCGCGCAACATTTCGGCCTCTCCAAGCAATTCGGTACTGCCTCTTGCCGCATTCTGAACCACAACCGCATTGTCCTGCGTCAACTGATCCATAGAAACAACCGTCATATTGACCTGCTCGATACCTTGCGCTTGCTCGGCACTCGCCTGACTGATCTCGGACATCATTTTACCGACAGTCTGCAAACTATCATTTACTTGCGTCATGACATCGCTGGTTTGCTGAACATAGTAACCGGTCGTATCACTGACCTTAACGCTGTTTTCGATGAGCTTTTTAATATCGCCGGCCGCTTCGGCCGACTTACCGGCCAGATTTCTGACTTCGGAAGCCACTACCGCGAAGCCGCGACCGTGTTCACCAGCACGTGCAGCTTCAACCGCCGCATTCAAGGCCAATAAATTGGTTTGGAAAGCGATCGCATCAATCAATGTAATAATATCGCTGATTTTTTGACTGGCTTCCGTCATTTTAGACATTGAAGACAAGGCATCCTGCATCGTCACCAGACCACCGGCCAGCTGCTCCTGAACCTGCTTGGTCACGGCATTAACCTGCTGAGCGTTTTCGGCGTTCTGACGAACCGTCGAAGTCATTTGCTCCATGGTCGCAGAAGTTTCCTCCAAAGCGGCCGCCTGTTCGTGAATTCGACTGGAAACACTTTCGTTACCACGTGCAATCTCACCGGCACCATCGGCAACATCGCCTGCAATAACACCAACCCTTCCGACCATCAAGGCGATGTTGGAAACCGATTCGTTCATATATTCTTTCAACTCGGCCATCTTACCTTGATAGACGCCATCAACCTTATGAGTGAGATCGCCTTTACTCATTTCGCCTTGCACGTACGCGACTTCTTCCACGAAGCGTTGCAAATCACTCAACGTTACATTAATCGATTCTTTTAAAGCGACAAAATCACCGCTGGCATCTACATCCGAACGAACCGAGAAGTCACCTTGAGAAAGCGCATCTAAAGTTTCTGCAATGGAATCCACCGTAATCTTGATCAGTTCCGCCGATTGAGTGAAATCCTGAATAACCTTGGAGAAACTGCCTTTCAACTCCACCGAATCATCAACTGCAACCTGAAGTTTTCCGGAACGGAAGTTAACCGCCGTCTGTTGAAGCATACCCATCATGACATTGATTTGATCAATCGACTGATTCACGCCTTCTTTCAACTGTAGGAATTGACCGTGTTTACCGACTTCGACACGGCGCTCGAAACGTCCGTCCGAAACTTCCTGCATAACACCGACGACATCGGCAATCGCGCGATTCATACGATCAAACAAGGTATTCATTGCTTCGGAAATCTGGGCTAACTCGTCCTTGCCATTTACTTTAACGCGATGATTAAGGTCGCCGGTTTTTGCAATTTTGTCGACCGTATCCGCAATCGCATTAATCGGTTTAAGGAAGCTTCGCGCCACTAACCATCCCACGATGCTGAATAAAACCACACTGATGGCCAACCACGACCAGATTAAAACCGCGCCTTTTTCCTGACTGTTAAAAAGACTTTCTATTACTTGATCGTTCTGCTCGACTTCATACGCTTTCAAAGCATCCACAATTTCAGTAAAGCCCTGGTATTTAACCTGAAATTCATTCATCAAGATTGAAACCGCTTCTTCGGTAAACTCTTCATCGACTGCCAACATAAAACTCCCGAAAACCGCATTTGCACTGGAAACATTAGCTTTCAATGCCTCATACAACTCGGTTTCTTTCGGGTCGAGATTCATATTATTCATGGCTTCGAAAATATTAAATATTTTTGTAGCACTGTCTTTTAACTGCTGCTTAACTTCCGCTTTCTGCTCGGGTTCTTCGACCAGAACCAAATTTCGTTGCTGAACCGCACGTTCGTCGGATACGCTTTTTAGATCGTTCAATAATGCGAGTTTGACACCGTTGACCTTAATGATCCGGTCCATGGTCTGATTAGTTTCATTGATTAAATACTGAGTGACAAGGTTGCTAGCCAATAAGAAGAAAATAGCGCCTACAATTCCGATGATCATCCGGATCTTAATTGTCATAATTGAACCTTTTGTGTTACTACGTTAACTGCTGTTGTTGCCAAAGTTTGCATTAGGATTAGTTATGAATTCTATAGCAATAGAATTAGTATGGTTATCAATTGTTTTTTGGCTACACTCTGTCCAAAGTTATAAACTCAAATGCATAAGCGTGCCGTTCATCTGCCGAATGCGGCTGAATTTCCACTTGCTTCCAATTGAACTGCGTCCAATCGGGGAATAAGGTATCTCCGTCGATTTGGGCATCGATCAACGTCAAATAAAGACGATCGGCACGAGGCAACATCTGCTGATACAACTGACCTCCCCCCATGATGATCACCTCTTCCTCTGTTTTGAAAGCCTCTAAAGCCTCGTCCACGGAATGAAAAACAGAGACGCCATCCAATTGAAGATCGACATTCCGGCTGATTACGACATTCGGGCGATTCGGTAAAGGACGGGAACCGATCGATTCAAACGTTTTACGTCCCATGATCACGGGTTTTCCAGTCGTCTTAGCTTTAAAGAATTTTAAATCGTCCGGCAAATGCCAAGGCATATCGTTATCCAAACCGATAACGCGATTCTTGGCCATCGCCGCAATCATAGCAATTCTCATACCGATACCAACGCCTTAATATGAGGATGAGCTTGATAATCGACAATTTCAAAATCATCGAATTGATAATCGAAAATACTTTCCGGCTTGCGTTTGATCTGCAACTTAGGCAACGAGTAAGGTTCACGCTCCAGCTGGATCTTGGCTTGCTCCAAGGTGTTGTTGTAAAGATGAACGTCCCCCCCCGTCCACACAAAGTCGCCGACTTCATAACCGGTTTGCTGGGCGACCATATGAACCAATAAGGCATAACTGGCGATATTGAAAGGCACGCCTAAGAAAGTATCCGCGCTGCGCTGATAAAGTTGACAGGACAACTTGCCGTCGGCGACGTAAAACTGAAAGAAGGCATGACAAGCAGCCAATGCCATTTTGCCGTCCTTGACGTTTTCCTGCGGACTTTTGCTTTCATCCGGCAGATCGGCCGGGTTCCATGCAGAAACGATCATACGGCGGCTGTTCGGATTGGTCTTGAGGATTTCGATTACTTCGGCTATCTGGTTGATCGTATCGCCGCCGGGAGTTTGCCATGCAACCCACTGCTTACCGTACAAAGGTCCCAAGTCGCCCTCTTCAGTCGCCCATTCATCCCAGATTCTTACGCCGTTATCCTTAAGATATTGAATATTGGTATCACCCGACAAAAACCACAACAACTCATGAATAATCGAACGCAAATGCAGCTTTTTAGTCGTAACTAAAGGAAACCCTTGCTGCAAATCAAATCGCATCTGATAACCGAATACCGAACGTGTCCCCGTCCCGGTTCGGTCTCCTTTATCCGTTCCCTGTTCAATTATGTGATTGAGCAATTCTAAATACTGTTTCATACCAATTCATTCTTTTA
Source organism: Thiomicrorhabdus sp. (assembly GCF_041583835.1). Taxonomy (GTDB): domain Bacteria; phylum Pseudomonadota; class Gammaproteobacteria; order Thiomicrospirales; family Thiomicrospiraceae; genus Thiomicrorhabdus. Next base: position 107,310 of record NZ_JBFHFC010000007.1, read on the forward strand.
TTTAATTTATCGAAGCAACTCTTTTACCGGCCTTTCGATAAGACCAAATCATCAAACCGGCCCCGACCACAATCATCGGCAGTGACAAAACCTGTCCCATCGTTAACCAGCCCCAAGCGAGATAACCTAATTGAACGTCCGGTACCCGATAGAATTCGACAATAAAGCGGAATACACCATATCCAATCAGGAATAAACCGGCCACCGAACCTGCAGGACGCGGCTTATTGGAATAGAAAGCCAATAGAACGAATAATACAACGCCTTCCAACAAGGCTTCCAAAAGTTGAGTAGGATACTTGTGTACGACCTGGTGTAGGTTCGTATCGTAAACCGCCATTCCCAACGGCGAATCGGTGACTTTCCCCCAAAGTTCGCCATTAATGAAATTACCGATACGTCCAGTAAATAAACCGATTGGAATCAGAGGCGCGACAAAATCCGCTACTTCGAATAGCGGCAATTTGATCTTACGCGCGTATAACCACATGGCCAAAGAAACACCGATTAGGCCGCCATGGAACGACATACCGCCATGCCAAACCTGCAACACGCTCAATGGATGCTCTATATAGTAAGCCAGATCGTAAAAGAGAATATAACCGATGCGTCCGCCCAGGATTACCCCCATGGCGATATAGAATAAAAGATCACCGACCTTTTCGGAGTTCCACCCTTCGCGCCGACGGGCTCGCCAAACGCCGTACCCCCAACCAAGAAGGAATGCAAGCAGATACATCAAGCCGTACCAGTGGATTTTAAAGAAACCTAAATCCAGTGCTACTGGGTCGATATTAGGATATTGCCACATAGGAAGTCTCAGTCATTTTTTTAATTCTGAGCATCATAACAGAAGAGACAGGTATCAGAAATAGCAATACTGCTAGTTCAATGTTCCACTTTTAAACCAAAGCCAATCCATTCACTAAAACCGGCGAATTCATTGGCTTTTTATGCTTTTAACAAACCCATTAAAATCAAATTTTAAACTGGTGAACCAGAGTTTCCAGCTTATCCGCCAACGCTTGCATATTATGACCTGCCGATTCGGTATTTTGAGCGCCTAACGCCGCTTTTTCGGTCACTTCATAAATTTGGGTAATGTTACGGTTAATCTCTTGAGCCAGTTCGCTTTGGGAGTGTGCCGCTGAAAACATCTGCTCGCTCATTTTATTAATATCGTCCATTAAAATAGTCACCGGACTCAATGCGCGCTCAGAGGTATAAACCGCGTCGCAACTTGCAGCCGTTGCCGCCTGGCTTTGCTGAACCATCACTACGGTTGACATTGTCGCCTGACGAATCTTATCGATGATTTTCTCGATTTTAAGCGTCGATTCCTGTGTTCTTTGCGCCAGACCTCTAACCTCGTCCGCCACCACGGCAAACCCGCGGCCGTGTTCACCGGCACGTGCCGCTTCAATCGCCGCATTCAACGATAACAAATTGGTCTGCTCGGCGATTTCACGAATAACGTTCACCACCGTACCGATCTGTTCGCTGTCTTCTCTTAACAGCGACACGGCTTCGGTCATCGCTTTCATGCCTTCAGACAAGTGTTGAATTTCGCTTGCGGTACTTTTGACCAACTCGCCGCCTTCTTTGACACGAGACGCCGCTTGTTGCGTCGCTCTGGAAGTATTATGGGAATGATCCTCGACGCTTTTTGCCTTATTCGTCATATCGATCATCACCGCAGACAACTGACGGGACGATTCCAATTGTTGCTGCGTACCCGATTTAGTTTCATGAGTAATTTCCAACAATCCCTTGGAAGAAACTTCCAACTCCTCGATGGTGTTCGAAACCTCTTTCAACATCACCTGAATTTTTTCAATGAACTGATTGAAGTAATTTGACAGATCCGCCAGTTCATCTTTGCCGATAACCGGCAAACGCTGAGTCAAATCGCCATCCTCTTCGGCAATCGCTTTCATCGCGGCCGTCGCCTGCTGAATCGGAGTGACAACGGAACGGGTGACTCGACTAGACACCATCATGCCGATAATTTGCCCGATGATGGAAACCGACAACACAAAAACAATATTATAAAAACTGGAATCAACCACGGAATCGCTGACGTCGACCATCTCTTGGGTAGCCGCTTTCGCAATCGCACCCAACTCCAAATCCAACGTATGGAAAATCGGCTCAATCTGGTTCTTCATCAACCAAGTATCCATACGCCACTTTTCACCTTGATGAATGGCTTTCAATTGCATGAAATGTTCGCGGTAAGCCTGGTAACTTTCCCAAACCTTATCCAGGCCGGTCTCCTCTTCCAGAGTCAATTCAACTTTATCCTGACTGCGCAAACGGTTGATAGTCTGTTCCGTCGTGTCCAGATAACTTTCGGTCAACTCGGCCATCGAGTCGGTTCTGAACGCCACGTAGCCGCGAACGTTAGAAATCACACTCAACCAGCTTTTTTGCAGATTCAATAAATCCGTTACCACACCTTGACGCTCTTGCTCCAATGACGACAGCTCGGATGAAATCATGATATTGATCTCGTTTTGCATATTGTTCGCCAAACTCAGCATGTTCTGGTTCAGATACTGAAACGCCGGAAACTTTTTACTGCGGTCTTCCTGTAAAGATTCGAGCTGTGAAACCAAATCCGGCAGCTGATTTAGATTCGACTGAATCAAAGCGTACGATTTCAATAAGTTTTGATCGGGATTTTCGCTATTTTGAACCTTACGTTTGGTTTGCTCCACTTCCGTCGAAACACGAATAAAGCCCTGCTGATACATTTCCAGTAGCGACTGGTCGTGAGTCGACATATACAGACTTAGAGAATTCATGCTTTTTTCTAAAGCCAAAGCCAGTTCGGATGCGCCAATCGCCACCGGCTGCTTTTCATTGACCACTACGGATACATTCTGTCGAACCAAATACAAATTCACGACGGCTTGTAGCGTAATAATCGCTAACACCGTCCAGATGACACCAAAGCCAAACCGCATTTTCTGCTTAATTGTAAGATTCTGTAAAAACGAACGCATAATTCTTCACTTCACTATTTTTTGACAGTTCAAATATCTAGCCTTCACTTAGCAAGTTAGATGCCAACAAAACCTACGGCAACTAAAAGACACGGAATAGAAAAAGGGGGATATAAAAAAGCCGCTGCCAGATCGACAACGGCCGGAACTCATAAATCGGCTCATCGCACCGGATAGTTGCCTCGGGCGATCAAACCACCGTCGACCGTAAGTACGGACCCCGTCATCCAGCCTGCCGCATCGGAAAGCAGGTAAGCCGTCGCCTCACCCATCTCCTCGGTCGTACCGTAACGCCCGGCCGGCATTCGTTCACACCATTTCCGAGTCATTTCCGGCGTCGTTAAAATCGACTCGGTACGTTCAACCGGAACAACGCCCGGTGCCAAACCGTTGACACGTATTCCGTACTGGCCCCACTCAGCCGCCTGAACTTTGGTAATTGCATCCAACCCGGCCTTGGAAGCGGCATAAGCCGAAAACCACTCACAGGTGGCTTGGCCGTGAATACTGCTGTTATTAACAATTGCGCCCGGCTGCCCGGCGGCCATACACGCCTGGGCAAACGCGGTACTTAACTGGTAAGGTGCTTGCAGATTCACTGTCAAAGTATCGGCAAATTGCCGTCCGAACGGATCGTCGACAGAAGTGCTTTTGGTCACGATTCCGGCATTATTGACCAAACCGTCCAAACCGTTGAAGACCGCCCAAGCCTGCTTAAAAAATTCGGACAATCCTTCTAAATTTCGAAAATCGCACTGAACTATTTCCGCCGCGCCCCCCAAAGCCAAAACATCGGAAAAGGTTTTCTGAATTCCCTTTGAATTAGCATTGTAATGCAACACCAAACGACACCCTTTACGAGCCAGTACTTTTGCCATCCCGGCACCGATACCGCTGGACGCGCCGGTGATTAAAATGCGTTTGTTTTTCAAACCTTCCATTTTACTTTGCCCCATTGGTTAATTCGCGCCCGGCGTGAGATCGATTCCGCGGTTTCGATGAAATTCTAACGTCCGGCGATCAAGGCCATCAAAATCCGTGTAATTTTTTCCGTCGCCTGCGTATGCGCGCCGCCACGAATCGCCATTGAGGCCGAAACCCGCTTATCCGAATGACCACACCATTCTCTTAAAACTTCTGCCAAACGCTCGGGCGTCAATTCCGACTGCTGAATGACAACACCGCCGCCCAAGTCCACCAACGCCTGTGCGTTAGCGGTCTGATGATCGTCCACGGCATGCGGATACGGCACCATAATCGCGGGCCGTGCGGTCGCCATCAACTCACTGACGGTTAAAGCACCGGAACGGCTTAGCACCATATCTGCAGACGCATAAGCTTGATTCATATCGTGAATAAACGGTACCACTTCCGCTTCGACGCCGGCCATTTGATAAGCTTTTTGCGCCTCTTGCAATGTCTTCTTCCCCGTCTGGTGCGTCACTGTCGGCCGCGTTTCTTCGCTCAGCAACGCCAATGCTTTCGGCAGGGTTTCGTTCAATGCCAAAGCGCCGCGACTTCCGCCCAATACCAATAGATGACACTGTGCTTTCGGCTTGACGACTTCGATGTCCTCCAACCCCTCTCTAACCGGATTGCCGATGGTTTCGACATGCTCACCGCGTAATACCGTTTGCGGAAAAGCGGCAATCACTTTGTCGGCCAATGGCGTCAGTAACTTATTGGTCATTCCCGGAATCGCATTTTGCTCATGCAGCACCAATTTAATCCCCAAAGACTTGGCTGCCAAACCGCCCGGGCCGCAAACGAAACCACCCATACCCAAGACCAGATCGGGCTTTTGACGACGCATGATTCGACGTGCCTGCCACCAAGCTCGAGTCACATTGATCGGCGCTTTTAACCAACCAATCAAGCCGTTGCCTCGTAGCCCTTTAATGGAAATCGTATCGAATGGGATGCCGGCCTGAACCACCCACTCAGCCTCCATTCCGCCTTCGGTTCCCAACCAACAGACTTCCACCCCTTGCTGCTGCAAGGCATGGGCAATTGCGATACCGGGAAACACATGACCGCCGGTACCGCCAGCCATAATCAATACCTTATTCATCTTTGCGGCACTCACGACGACTCCTTGTCATCCGAATTCGTTTGAGCAGATTTTTCAGCCGGTAATGCACGCCGAGTTTCGTAATCCACCCTAAACACCAACGCCATTGCCGAAATCAATAATAAAACACTGCTCCCACCGTAACTCATAAACGGCAAAGTCAGCCCTTTAGTCGGGAAGGCGCCGAGGTTTACCCCCATATTGATCATCGCCTGCAAAATAATCCAAATCCCAATACCGTAAGCGATCATACCGCCGAAGAAGTTGTCTTTATCCAATGCTTTACGACCGATACGAAACAGTCGAAAGAGAATGAAAAGATAAAGTGTAATGAGGAAAGCGACGCCGAGCAGACCGAACTCTTCGGCATAGATTGAGAACAGAAAATCCGTATGCGCATCCGGCAGGAAAAGCAACTTCTGGACACTACCGCCCAAACCGACACCGGTCCATTCACCACGACCTAAAGCGATTAATGCCTGAGTTAATTGATAACCGCTGCCGAAGGGATCCTGCCAAGGATCCAAAAAGCTACTGACACGTGCCATTCGGTAAGGCGAAATGATAACCAACACGGCCAACAAACTGGCCATCGGCAATACCGTCAACACAAAGTAACGCCACGGCGCGCCGGCAATCAGCAGCATGCCGGTGATCATCACTGCGATAACAAAGGTACTGCCGTAATCGGGTTCCATCAGCAATAAAATCGCCATAATCCCGAATGGTAAGGCCAGACGGATAACCGCTTCGAAACTCTCTTTAACTGCGGAAGCATGGCGATTCAAATACCCCGCCATAAACACCACAATCACCAATTTCATAAATTCGGAAGGCTGGAAATTCATAATCACCAACGGCAACCAACGTTTACTACCGTTAATCTCGCGACCGAAAACCAGCACCATCACCAATAATAGCAAGGCAAACAGAAATAATTTTCCGCGGTGTTTTTCCCAGAAGGAAAGCGGTACCTGAAATAGTATATAGGCGGCGCTCAGTCCAAGCCCCATCGAGATGAACTGGCGTATGAAATAGTGACTGGTATCACCGAAGCGCTTTTCACTGATTGCGACGGAACTGGAAGCCACCATTGTCAAACCGATCACAGCCAGGGTAATCAACAACCCTAATAGCCAAAAATCAACCGGCCATTGCTGACTGCGTTCACGCCACCGTTGCAACATGCTTAAGCCTGCTCCTGTGAAGCGATCAGCTCGCCCACATAACGCTCAAACGCCAAACCGCGCTCGACATAATTCGCAAACTGATCGAAACTGGCGCAAGCAGGTGAAAGTAAGACACAATCATAAGGTTGTGCGATCTGTCCCGCCAGTTCCACCGCTTCTTTCAAAGTCGAAACCAAGCGGACTTTTTCATTAGGCAGCACTTCGGCAATCTGATCACGGTCGCGCCCGAACAAAATGACCTCTCGGCAATATTGATGTACCCCCGGTTGCAACGGACTGAAATCGGCTTCTTTACCGACGCCGCCTGCGAGAAGAATCACCTTACCGTTATGCTGGTATGCCTGCTGCCCGATACTCTCGATAGCCGTCAAAGTCGCGCCGACATTGGTTCCCTTAGAGTCGTTGATCCATTCGACGTCACGGAAATTAACCACTAGCTGAGTACGGTGTGGTAACCCCTTAAATTCCTTCAAAACGTCTCGAAACACCTCAACCGGCAAATTAAACGGCTGACACAACGCAATCATCGCCAACGCGTTCAACAGATGATGCTTACCTTGCAACGCCATCTCTTCGACTTTCACCAATGGCGTCTCGCCGCGAGCCAGCCAGGCCTGTCCGTTTTCAATTCGGACGCCGTAATCGTTCTCGGATTGAATGAATTCCGGTGAAATTCCGAAATGTACTACCGGACAATGATGAATCACACCCTGTTCGCTGAAACCTTCCGGCAATACGGCAAGTTCGGTGGTTTCAAACAACTTGGTTTTAGCCTGGATATAGTCCTCCAATCCATCGTAACGATCCATGTGGTCTTCGGAAATATTCAACACCGTCGAAGCAACGGTTTGCAAGGAATAGGTCGTCTCAAGTTGAAAACTGGAAAGCTCCAGAACGTAAAGATCATATTCGTTCTCGTCCATCAATAGATCCAGAACCGGTTCGCCCAGGTTACCGCCCACAGCCACCTTATAACCGCCCGCTTGCAACGCCTGACCGGTCAAGGTCGTAACCGTACTTTTGCCGTTAGAACCGGTAATCCCGACAACCGGTACACTGACCACTCGTGCAAACAACTCCACATCGCCGATCACTTGTTTGCCGATTTTTCGCAAATTACTGACCCACGGCTCGGACTGACCGATACCCGGACTCAAAATGATCGTATCAAACTGTCCGATCCATGAGGTCGGTAAATTGCCCGTGGCGAATTCCACTTCGGGAAACTGTCGGGCCAACTTGGACACATCCAATTCTTCCCGGGTATCGTAAGCAAAACATTGCTCACCCTGCGCCTGAAAATATCTTAAAACCGACTGTCCGGTAATGCCTAAACCAGCGACTAAATACATCTTTTATCTGTTTTCCTATCTTCTACAAGCCAACTAATCGAATATCTTTGCGACCTTTGTCACCGACATCTCTATCGAATTTTCAAACTGGCCAAACCGATTAAAACCAAAATAATGGTAATAACCCAAAAACGCACAATCACTTGAGATTCGTGCCAACCTTTTTGTTCAAAATGATGATGTAACGGCGCCATCAAGAAAATACGCTTGCCGCGTAACTTGAAAGACCCTACCTGCAAAATCACCGACAGCGTTTCCGCCACGAAAATCCCACCCATGACAAACAGCACCAACTCCTGTTTAACCGCAATCGCCATCCCGCCTAAAGCGGCGCCGATCGCCAAGGAACCTACATCCCCCATAAACACCTGTGCCGGGTGAGCATTAAACCACAGGAAACCTAATCCGGCGCCAACCAACGCCGCGGCCAGAATCGTTAATTCACCCACTCCCGGAATATAGGGAATGTTCAAATAATCCGCAAAATAAACATGCCCCGATAGATAGGCAAAGACCCCTAGCGCCCCGGAAATCATGACGGTCGGCATAATCGCCAAACCATCCAAACCGTCCGTCAGGTTCACCGCATTAGAGGTTCCTACAATCACAAAATAACTTAAAAGAATCGTCCAGGCACCCAGTTCGATGACCGTGTCTTTCATATACGGAATCAACAACTGGGTTTCAGCCGGCACCGTCGCCAAACTGAATAACGTATAAGCGGTAATCAAACCGATAATCGATTGCCATAGATATTTAGTACGGGCACGCATACCGTTCGGGTCTTTGTAGACCACTTTCTTGTAATCGTCGATAAAACCGATCACACCGAATCCCAACATAGAGAACGTCACCACTAGTAAATAATGGTTAGATAAATTACCCCACATCAATACCGACAATGAAATCGAGAACAAAATCATGGTCCCGCCCATCGTCGGCGTACCGGATTTAATCAAGTGCGTTTGCGGACCGTCCAGACGAATACTCTGACCGACCTTCAAACGGGTCAACCAGCGGATGAGGCTCGGGCCGATCAAAAATGAAATCACCAGTGCCGTCAACACGCTCATAATCGCGCGCATGGTTATGTAACTGAATACACCAAATCCTGAAATGTATTGTTGGAGGTATTCGGTTAAATAGATCAACATGAGATATCCTTCGGTGTTTTCATTCTGTTTGTATTTTTGTTATTCATTATGATTTTTCACGCTGTCCAGCGACTGTAAAACTCCCTGAACAACTTTTTCCATCCTCGCGCTTCGCGATCCTTTCACCAAGACATTTTGCAACGTCTGATTATGGATGTCGGCCGTCACCGCTTCCGTCATCGATTCATGATTCTCAAACCAGTTTGCACCCTCTCCGAAAATATCCGGCATGACTCTGGCCGCCTCACCCAATACATACAAACGCTTTATTCCTTTTTGAAAAGCGTAGGCTGCAACCTCTTCATGCGCTTGCCGGGTAGTCTCTCCAAGCTCCGCCATAGCCCCGAAACACAAAACGGAAGCACCCGGTAACGCCGCCAAAGTATCAATCGCAGCCTTGACCGATTCCGGGTTGGCATTATAACTGTCATCGATCAACCAACCTTGGCCAATTTTAGTTTTTTGTAACCTGCCGGACACGCCATTGAAGTTGATCAAACCCGGACGAATTTCTTCCCAATTCAATCCGGCGGCTAAACCAACCGCTACGCAAGCTGCTGCATTCATGGCATTATGTTTGCCCATAACCGTCATGCTGACGGCGTGAGTTTGACCGCCTATTACTAATTCGAATTCGATCATTCCGTCCGCACTGGAAAAGTTCTGTAAACGTACATCGGCTTGTAGCGCTTCTCCGAAACGGCGGACATCTTTAATACCCAAATCCTGTAGGCTCGCCTGCCAATATTCGTATCCCGGAGAATCGGTATTGATTACCGCCGTTCCCGGTGAATGCAAACGGTTCAACCCCAAAAAGATTTCGCCTTTGGTCTCAATCACGCCTTGCAGACTACCGAAGCCTTCCAAGTGTGCTCCCGAAGCATTATTCAGCAGTGCAATATCCGGCTCGGCCATCAAGGTTAAATACTCGATCTCTTTCGGATGATTCGCGCCCATTTCAATGATGGCGTATTCGTGCCCGGGTCTTAAATTCAATAAAGTGCGCGGCACACCGTAATCGTTATTCAGATTTCCTTCGGTCGCCAACGTACGGCCGATTTGAGAAAACAAACTCAGTAAAATCGACTTAGTCGTGGTTTTACCGTTACTACCTGTTACCGCAATCAATTTCTTAACCGGCATTTGTCGGCGATGCCACTGTGCGAATTTGCCTAGTGCAATCCGTGTATCTTCAACCAAAACACCCGGAACCGGACAGGCCACTTCGCTCGACACCAAAACCGCAACCGCGCCTTGCTTAACCGCTTCGGCAACGAAATTATGACCGTCGAAGTTTTCTCCCTTGAGGGCAATGTACAGCGCACCCGGTTGCAAAGTACGCGTATCGGTACTGATGCTATCGAAATATATCTCTTCATCCGCAACCAATGAACTTAACCATTCGCCGTCAACGCTTTCGGCCAGATCGCTTAATGTCCAATAAAATGTCTGCTCTTGCATAGGCTCTTGCTTCACATTAATTTGTCGTTGCAGGCAATCAACCATCTCTTGCGGATTGAACGCCTGCCTCATGACGAACCGTTTTCCGAACGTTTCGCCGATTGTTCCATCCACTCCAGCACGGTCTGCTGATCACTGAACGGTTGCTTGATTCCTTGTATATCCTGATAGGCTTCGTGCCCCTTACCGGCGATCACGATCAAATCTTCCGGTGCCGCAGATTCTAAAGCCCAATGAATCGCTTCTTCTCGATCTTCAATCACTTTAACCGCTTTCGGCTTCTCAAACCCCGCCAGCGTATCGGCAATGATCTGTTGCGGCGATTCATAGCGAGGGTTATCACTGGTCAACACGACCTTATCCGCAAACATTTCTGCCACTTTAGCCATTAACGGCCGCTTACCGCTATCTCGATCGCCGCCACAACCGAATACCACCCACAAACGACCCAATGCCGTTTCTTCGGACGGTTGAATTTCCAGATGCTGTCTAACCGCCTGCAACACTTGTTGCAAAGCATCGGGCGTATGGGCGAAATCGACGATCACCGCCGGATGGCTTGTAACCACTTCCATGCGCCCCTTAACCGCCGACATCTTCGATAAAACCTGACAACTGGCCGCCCAGTCAAATCCGCAGGCCATCATAATTCCGATGGCGCACAAAGCGTTCTCGACATTGAAGACACCCATCAAAGGAATATTGGCTTTGCACTCCGCTTTGGCAAAATGCAGATTCAACTTCATACCTTGTGCATTCAGTTGCGTTTCTGAGCAGTACAAATGAGGATGACCGTTCTCATCCACTTCTTGAGCGTCGGTACTGTACACCAGGGCATGCGGCAGTTCGCTAATCATCTGTTTTCCGACAACGTCATTACCGTTCAACACTTGAAAGCGGCTTTCATATTCGAGGAACAGCTTCGCTTTAGCTTGTTGATAAGCCAATTCGGTTTGGTGAAAATCCAAATGGTCACGTGTCACCTGAGTCAACGCGACACATTCAAACTTCAATTGATCGATCCTACCGAGCTCAAGCGCGTGGGAAGAAACTTCCATCACGGCCCAGTTGGCACCTTGCTGAATAAACTCATGCAACAAACGATGTACCGTCACTACATCAGGGGTCGTATTTAAACTCGTAGCCAAGTCATCCGCATGCTTTTTAAACAGCCCGTTACCCAAGGTTCCGATTAAAGCAGGCGTCTGCCCCAGGGCCAATAACAACTTAGCCACATAGTGCGCCGTCGATGTCTTACCATTCGTACCGGTAATACCAACAACCTTAATATTTTGACTCGGTTGATCGTAAAACCAATCTGCAAAACGACCCAACCGTGCATTCAAATCTTTAACGACAATTATCGCTCCGCTAAGATTCTGCCGGTGATACCAAGCCCGTTCGGTTTCCGTTAAAGTGCGATCGGTCAATATGCAGCTGACTCCCGATTCAATTGCTTGCTGCATAAATTTCAGACCATGCTGAGTGTATCCTTGGATGGCAATAAAACCGTCCGACTTGCCAAGCGTTCGAGAATCCGTCGAAACATTTCTAACCTCGATCTTATTGGCATCGCCAACCTCAGTCGAAGATAATATTTCAACCCCCTCTTCACTCAAACCAAAGAAATCATAAATCTGTTGCAAGGTTTTCATAGCTAGCCTCACTGACCTTAAACCTTAATTAGACGATTCCAACATTTCATCATGCGGCACATTTCTCAAACGTAACGCTTGCTGCATAACTTCTTTAAATACCGGCGCTGCAACCGAACCGCCGTAATAAACTCCGCGACTCGGTTCGTCCACTGCCACCACCATGACCATATCCGGATCGGAAACCGGCACAATTCCGGCAAACAGCGAATGATATTCGTTTTGCTCGTAGCCGCCCTGTTTGGTTTTATGCACGGTACCGGTTTTACCGGCTACCCGGTAACCGGCCACCTGTGCCTTGGGAGCAGTACCGCCGCGCGCCACCACTTTCTCCATCATCAACAGGGTTTCATCCGCCGCTTCAGCACCGACTACCCGCGTCTTCTGAGGAGGCTGGTTCAATTTAAACAAACTCAACGGCATAATTTCTCCGTGGTTTGCCAACATTAAATAACCGTGTGCCAAATTGAGCAAGTTGATATTAAAACCGTACCCGTAAGAAGCAGAAACTTGATCGATCGTCTGCCATTGCGCGACCGGTTTCAAATAGCCGGTGGCTTCACCCGGCAAGTATAAACCGCTGTCTTTGGTGAAGCCCACATCTTTCCATAGCTGCCACTCCTGCTCGGGTGTCATGCGCATTGCAATCTTGGAAGCACCGACGTTACTGGACTTCTGAATAATACCTTCGGGCTTCAATACACCATGGTTATGCGTATCGGTAATGCGGTAACCCTGCACACGAATCGAACCCGGGCTGGTATTGATCTTCTCGTCCAAGCCGACCACGCCCAGATCCAACGCCTTCGCGATGATAAAAGGTTTTACCGTCGAACCCGGCTCCATCAAATCGGTCACCACGCGGTTACGAATCCCGTCGCCACTTAACTGGCTTCGATCGTTCGGGTTATACCCCGGCAGACTGACCATTGCCAGCACCTCACCGGTTTTGGCGTCCAGAATCACCGCACTGGCGGATTTAGCCTGATGCTCGATCATCACACTTTTCAAAGCGCGATAGGCAAAAAACTGAATATTCTTGTCGATACTCAACGTCATATCGGAACCGGCTTTGGCCGGAACCACGTCTTTCACAAAATCGACCACTCGACCGGCACGATCCTTAATGACCTGCTTACGACCCGATTTGCCTTTGAGCCAATCTTCGTAAGCCAATTCCAGACCTTCCTGACCATGGTCGTCAATATTGGTGAAACCGACTAAATGACCTGTTATCTCGCCGGAAGGGTAATAACGTTTGTATTCGTCTTCGATATATACGCCATACAGATTCAGCTCGTCCACTTGCCTGGACAAATCCGGCTCCACCGAGCGCTGCAAGTAAAGAAAACGTCGGCTAGAAAATTTCTCCACCTTATCCTTAAGGTTGGATGCCGGTATTTTCAATAACTTTGACAGTTTCTCGTAAACATGTTGATAACCTAACATTTGCTGGCTATCCACCCAGATCGAAGGAATGTCTGCACTGATGGCTATCGGCGCACCCGCTTTCCCATCGATATCGTGGGGCGTCAGAGTCATCTTGACTTTTTTAAGGTATATGCCCGGCAACTCAAGTTGCTCGATTTCATCGATTACTTTCGAGTCGGCTTCTTGTCGGATAAAGCTCAAACGTTTATGTAAACGGTTATGAGCGGTTTGCAAAAGCTCTTTCTCACTCATTCCGAGCAACTTCAAAAACTTTCGGTAGGCAGTCTGATAGCCGTACATCACCTTAGCGTCTACCCAAACGGAGGCCATGGGAGTACTCAACGCCAAGACATCGCCATGACGGTCGTAAATCACCCCGCGAGGTGCCGGAATATCAATGGTGCGAACCTGACGCTTATTCCCCTCTTCCTGCAAGAAGTCCGACTTCACGATCTGTACGTAAAACGCTCGCGACAGAACAGCCATAAAGCCCATGACAATCAGGGCAAACACCACCTTATCGCGACGAAACTTATTGGCCATCAGCTTGTTCTTGCAAGTAAATTGTTTGAAGATTATGAGATTCTGCGGACTTTTCCAAAACCATGTTCAATTTTGATTGGGCAATCTGTTCAATGCGGGCTGGGGCACTTAAATGCATTTTTTCAAGCATCAAACGCCCCCACTCCTCTTTGGCTTGAAGGTTTTTTTGTAATGCCAGATAGTACTGGGTTTCTGTATGTCGAATTTGGTGTTGGACTTGAATGATCGCAATCAGCGACATCAATACCATCATCACCAGGCTGAAAAGAAAAAACCCACGCCACTTAAAAATTTTTAAGTGGGTGGGTCTGGGGAATCTTCTTAACATGTCAGCAACAAACCAGCATTCAAGCTCTGTTACCGAACCACTCAATCAACATACTGTCAGTACTCTCATGTGCGGCCCGGCTAGAGCTTTTTAGTCCGCTTGACGACGTAAGAAAGCAGGAATATCCAGATAGTTCGAGTTTGGAAGACTGCCGGCCAGTCCACCATTCGCAACCATCTTAGGACGCTCTACTTCTACTTCTTTCGCAGGCTTAGCGGCGGATTCCAACTTAACGCTCTGCTGAACCGCTTTCGGCGCTTCCTCGACTTTAGCCGCAGGTGCTGCCTGTTCGACAACGCTTTCTTTGTTCGCTTGAACTGCAGTCAGATTCGGTTTAACCATTTCCGGCTTCTTAGCGGCAGAACCCGCTTCTTCAAGTCCTGTTGCAACAACCGTTACACGAATCTCGTCCTGCATGGTTTCGTCGATAGACGTACCGATAATGACTTTTGCATCCGGTGCGGCAACTTGATCAATAACATCACCCACTTCGTTGAATTCACCCAAAGTGAAATCCAAACCACTTGTAATGTTAACCAGCAAACCACGGGCACCCGATACCGAAATATCCTCCAACAACGGATTGGCAATCGCCTTTTCCGCAGCCTTGATGGCACGGTCTTCACCAGTCGCATGACCGACACCCATCATCGCCATACCGCGTTCGGTCATGACTGTACGTAAATCTTCAAAATCCACGTTGATCATACCCGGACGGGTAACCAATTCTGAAATACCCTGAACCGCACCGTGCAGTACTTCGTTTGCGTAATCAAACGCTTTCGCCAATACGAAGTCGCGTCCCAACACTTTCAACAACTTATCGTTAGGAACGGTAATTAATGAATCTACATGTTCCGAAAGCGCTTCGATCCCGGCATCTGCAATCTTATTGCGACGCTCGAAACTGAACGGGCGACTGACGACACCGACCGTCAAAATACCCATCTCGCGTGCAGCTTGCGCTACAACAGGTGCAGAACCGGTACCGGTTCCGCCGCCCATTCCTGCGGTGATGAATACCATGTCGGCATCTCTTAACTGTTCTTTAACCTGGTCAATGTCTTCTTTTGCAGCTTGTGCACCGCGTTCTGGGTCCGCACCGGCTCCCAGACCGCCATCACCTAGCTGGATACAGGTCGAAACCTGAGAGTTAGCCAAGGCTTGCGCATCGGTATTGGCACACATAAACTCAACGCCTTCAACGTTTGAGCGCACCATATAATCTACGGCGTTACCACCGCCACCGCCTAAGCCGATGACTTTGATAACAGGCATGCCAGGTGTCCGGACTGGCGTTGTTTCTTTTCCTACGAATTTCATGACGACGATTCCCCTTAATCAGCATGACAACTAAAACATGTTTTAATTTGCGCTAAAGAAGTTTCCCCAACACAAACTGCAACATTGACCTACAAACGTTCTGCAATGCGGAGCACCGCACTGCGTGATCGACTATTCACTCGACACTCTTCTTCACTTGGAAAGACTGGCTTGCCGATCTTTTTCAAAACAGGCTCAATCACTTCCAGCAAAATCGGTGAATCCGGGAACAGATCCTTCATCGTGGACTGATCCCTAATAAACTGTTTTACAATTCTGTCTTCCAAAGAGTGGAAGCTGATAACCGCAAGTCGGCCGCCGGGTGCAAGAATGGCCACCGCCGCTTCCAACACATTCTTCAAAACGTCCAACTCTTGATTTACGGCAATGCGTATTGCTTGAAAAGTACGCGTTGCCGGATGTTTATTCTTTTCTGTTTTAGGCGAAGCCTTTCTAACCAATTCCGCCAAGTCCAACGTCGTCTGCAACTCGTCTTTGTCGCTCGCTTCTTTTATGACTCTGGCGATTCGCCCCGCGAAACGTTCTTCGCCGTATTGCTTAAGTACCTTCGCAAGCGTTTTTTCATCTACCTGCTTCAGCCACTCTTTGGCACTCAAACCTTCTTCCGGATTCATGCGCATATCCAAAGGCCCAGAACGCATAAAGCTGAATCCACGTTCAGCCTCATCCAGTTGCGGTGACGACACTCCCAAATCCAGGAGCAATCCATTCACTTTTCCTGTTATCCCCCGCCTTTCGCAGTATTCGGCTACCTTGTCGAAACTGCCGTGCTGAATTTCAAAGCGCGGATCGTTAAAATGTGTGTTGGCGTATTCGACCGCTTGCGGATCCTGATCAATCCCTATCAACCGCCCTTCCGGCCCCAACTTATCCAAAATGACCCGACTGTGTCCGCCGCGTCCGAATGTGCCGTCTATATAAATGCCATCCCCTTGGATATTCAAAGCATCGATCGACTCATTCAATAACACCGAGTAATGTTTCTGCTGACTGTCTTCCATAGTTGGTTTTTGTGCTCCTTCAGACATCACAGACTTAAACTCGCAAGCGATTCGGATACTTCATTTGAAAGTGCCGAATCCAACATCTCTGGTCGGCTGGCATCCCATGCCTCTTGCGACCAAAGTTCAAATTTATTCCCTTGCCCCAATAAGATGGCCGACTTTTCCAGATTGGCATGCTCTCGCAGCAAGCTCGGCAATAATACTCGTCCTTGCGAGTCCATCTCCATCTCGGATGCATGCCCTAAAAGCAAACGTTGATACAAACGTGCCTGAGGATCAACGTTCGGTAAAGACATCAACTTGCGTTCGATAACTTCCCATTCATCCAAGGTATAAATCAGTAAACAAGGGCTATGAAGGTCGATGGTAGCGACCAATTGATTGTCACTTGCTTCGGAGATCGACTCACGATAGCGCTTAGGAACGGCAAGGCGTCCTTTCGCATCGATATTGATTGAATTGATCCCACGAAAAAATAACATTTCAAAATTCCACTTTTCGCCACCTTTCCCCACTTAGCGCCACTATATTGCTGTTGCACTCCACTGTCAACCCCGTCAAATGCAAAGAAACACAAATTTTCATTACAGGACAACAACTTACGGACACATACCAACGGGATTTTATAAATATTAGGTAACACTAATAAAACTTATGTTTCAATCAGTTAGCACTGCAAAACAAAGTCATTAGTTAAGTAATATTCACAACACATTGTATAAAAAAAGGGTTTTCTTATTACCAATACCGACACAACCAACAACACAACATGTAGTATAAGAAAAACATCAGAACACTACATAAAGAAGACTAATGCATGCAGAGTCGCCCCCCACCCCATTAGGGGAGAATTTTCCCTAAAAAATTAAAAAAAATTAAAAAAACGGAATAAAAGTGAGTGTTTTAGAGGAAATTTAGAAAAACAGACAAGACAATTCCTACATGCGTAAGGAAAAAATTGGGCGCTTAGAACAAACGATTAGGACAAAAAAACCACATCAATTTTCAATACTGAATCGGGAATATTTCGATAAGCCATTTAGAAGAAATCGGGTGTAGAAAAACCCATGATATAGAAATAAAAAGCCAACTAAAAAGGCAGTCAACTTTTTGAAATAGAAAGCAAAAGCGGATCTGTAAGCCGGGTTCTGTACTCAAAAGAGCGACAACCATTCATCTGGGAGAAACATCACTGCTTTCCTCAAGCGACCTACCCGGAAACCCGTGCGAGCAACACGGTGTCACTGGCAAGCCAGTGGCGTTGTTTCCCTATTTGGTCTTGCACCGGATGGGGTTTTCACTGCCACTTCTGTTACCAGAAGCGCGGTGCGCTCTTACCGCACCATTTCAACCTTACCTGTTCGCGCAAGCGCGTCATCGGCGGTATATTTTCTGCTGCACTGTCCGTCGGTTCACACCGCCCAGCCGTTAGCTGGCATCCCGCTCTGTGGTGCCCGGACTTTCCTCCGAAGCCTAAAGACTTCCGCGATTGTCCAACCCACTTTTGCGTGGCGTACAGTACCCGAAATCGACATTAAAGTCCATAAAATTAAAGTTCGTAGTAAAATGGCCGATAACTTATCCAAGTAAAACTAAAAGGTTAAATTTCATGGACATTTCTGCCAACTCAGCAGTGACCGCAGCCTATTATCAGCAACAAGCCAACACTCATGAACAAGTGCAGGTTTCGATGCTTAAAAAAGCCATCGACAGTCAAGCCGCTAATGCGCTGACTTTGATTGCAAGCTTGCCGACACCGCCATCGAATGCCGGACTGCCGAGCAACCTGGGCAACAACATCAACGTCACGGCTTAAAAGCTTAAACACCGAATAAATACAATCCGGATAAACTAAACAAAACTATCCGGACTCACTTATCCCATTCGCACACCGTTGCAAATCATTGTTGCGCCCAAATCTCCTGACTCAACACACTCGCCACCTTGTTGCGGTAATGGTAATAGGGAACCTGCTGGTTAATCATCACCACAAACGGCAGCCAGTTTTGTCGATGCTCGATATACCCCGCCAACGCACTGACTCCGATTAAAGACCCCGATTTCGCATACACATGCGCTTCCACTTCCGGCAACAAGTGTTTCCACGGCCTGAATACCTCAAGCACTTCGATTAGCTGTTGAGGACTTAAGCGATTGTTACGCGACAAACCGGCACCGTCTTCAATAAACGCTTCCTGCCAATCAAAATGACGTTGCAATTGCTGTGCGAACATACGTGCCACCTTCTTTTCATCCGCAGGCGCGCCATAAAGCTCCGCACTCAACTTCAGCGCCAACTGATTGGCAATGAAATTAGTCGAATACTTCATCATCGGACGAATGATATCGGCCAAATCATGGCTATTAAAATGGCGGTATAACAACGGTAAAGAATTATCGACCGCTTGGTAAATCACCTGCCCACCAACCTGAATGCCCTGCCCGCGTAAAAATTCAGCCAACAACTCGGCAAAATAGGTCTGCCCCACTTTAGGCTCCGCCCCGGTATTAAAGCGTAACTCACTCTGCGTCATTGTCTTGCCCAAACGTTTGGCGGTCGCCGTCAAGGGCGTCTGTTCCTCGGCTGAGATCACTCGACCGTTCACTTTCTTAAGGTTAAGCGTATTGAAATTAGCGGCAATGGCCGATGGAATGGCGTCATACGGGTTATCGCTCTGCCCGGTTCCCGGTAAAATCAAATGCTCCGAGAAATAACCGTTATCCAAGGCGATCGCATCGATTTTGTCGATTCCGCTTTCTGCAAGCCGCTTTTTCAACTGTTCCGCAACCAATTGCAACTCTTCGGAAATCAGAAACGGATCGCCATATCCCTTGACCCATAAAACCACCTGTCCATTCCGATGACCCAGATAAAAATCGGTTTTGAAACGATGGTGCTCGCCCCAATGGGAAAGCGCAAGGAATGCCGTCACCAACTTGGTCGTCGAAGCAGGCACAAACATCTCGCTTTGTGCTTTATACTTCCACGGCTGATTTTTAGAGTCCATGAGCAACAATCCCGCCGAAGGCATCTTCGCCAGTTCCGGAAGGCGTTCCAGCCCGACGGCCTGAGACTGAGCCTGAGCCGAAAAGCTATAAAACAGGCTCAGCAACAAGCCGATCGCTACATAGGCTAATGACAATCGACGACGGGAATTAAGGGAAAACATCATATCTTTTTCAATTCACTGTAAAACAGAACACTATGGTACTTTATGGAAAATCTTTTTGACGGCTTATCTACAGATTCAACAAACAAAACCAGCACCATAAAGAATGGTATCAAACATCAAATTTTACAACCCGCTCGGCCAAATCGGCTATATTAAGGCCAATAAACAAGCCGTCAAACCCAAACCGATAATTTATGCTAAAAGTCTGTTCCGAAATCTACCCTGAAAAAGCCCGGCAATTAAGTGACCGTCTACAATTGCCGCTAATTGCCTCTCTACCGCCATCAAAAGCCTTAGGCGAACAAATGGTATTAAGCTGGTTTCGAGAAAAAAATCAAACCGAAGACGAGGCCGCCAAACTCGGTCTATTCTCCAGCCACAGCGGGCCGGTATCCATCGATTTCACCAGCGGCAAAAAGAACCACCGCCGTCAATTCGGTGGCGGCAAAGGCCAACCGCTCGCCCGCGCGATCGGCATCAGTGGAGACAGCACCCCCAAAGTACTTGATGCCACCGCCGGAATGGGAGGCGACGCTTTTGTATTCGCTACGTTGGGATGTCAGGTGCAAATGATCGAACGTTCTCCGATCGTCGCCGCGCTATTGGAAGACGCGTTGCAACGCGCTTTAAGCAAAGACAGCCTTGATCCCGAAGTACGCGAAATCGTGCAACGCATCTCTTTAGCCAATGCCGATGCCGCAGAATACCTATTAAAACAACAGCCCGAAGTCGATGTGATTTACATGGATCCGATGTATCCGGATAAGAAAAAGGCCGCCTCGGCCAAGAAAGAAATGAAAGTGCTTCAGCATTTATTAGGCCCGGACATGGACAGCGAAAAACTGCTGGAGGCGGCATTGAAAACCGCCAAAAAACGCGTTGTCGTCAAACGCCCGGCCAAAGCGCCCACCATCGAAGGCATCCAACCCAACGCCGAAATCAAAAGCCCAAATACCCGCTACGACATCTATTCGATCAAAGCCCTGAAAGCGGCAGGCAAACTGTAACCTTCCGAGCCGTCACCCGTAGCGGCGCAATAACGCCAGAAACTCAAAACCGTAACGCGCCAGTTTGCTCTCGCCGACGCCGTTGATTTTCAGCAATTCGCTATCGTTTTGCGGTTTGTGTTTTGCCATTTCCACCAAAGCGGCATCACCGAACACCACATAGGCGGGAACTTCTTCGCTTTCGGCGATTTCCTTGCGTAAGGCACGCAATTCATCAAACACTTCCCTATCGGCTTCGGAAAGATTGTCCCGTAAAGACTTTCCGGCAGGTCGGTTGGTTTTTGAAAAAGTCTTTTTCGGCAACGCCAACTGCAATTCAATCTGACCTTTAAGGACCGGTCCGGCCGATTCGGTCAGACGCAGTACCGAAAAATTCTGCACATCCTGAAACAAGTAGCCCATGTGAATCAACTGACGGATAAGACTCGACCATTCATCCACACTGTATTCCTTACCGATGCCGTAGGTGCTGACCAGTTCGTGCTGCAAGGAACGGATGCGTTCGGTGTCGGCACCTCGTAATACATCGATGACATGGCGCACGCCGTACCCTTGATTCAAACGGTAGACACAAGACAAGGCTTTTTGCGCTACCACCTTGCCGTCGAACAAAGTCGGCGGATTCAGGCAGATGTCACAGTTACCGCACGGTTTTTGACTCGGTTCGCCGAAATAGTTCAGCAGAACGTTACGACGACAGGTCTGGGATTCGGCAAAGGCCACCATGCTGGAGAGTTTGAAGTTTTCGATCCGTTTCTGCTCTTCGTTAGGCACCTGCTCCACAAAATGTTTGGCGGTCGCCACATCCTGCATACCGAACAACAACAAGGCTTCGGAATCCAAACCGTCGCGTCCGGCACGGCCGGTTTCCTGATAATATCCTTCGATGTTTTTGGGCAGATCATAATGCACCACGAAGCGCACATTGGATTTGTCGATGCCCATACCGAACGCCACCGTTGCCACCACGATCTCGATCTCGTCACGCAGGAACTGTTGATGCACCTGCTGACGCACCTCGCCCGGCAGGCCGGCGTGATACGCTTTAGCGTTATAGCCTTCTTCAGCCAGTTTCTGCGCCACCTCTTCAACCCGCTTACGGCTCAACGCATAGACGATTCCGCTCTCTTTCTGGCTTTTCTGTCCACGCGCTTCCAAAAATCCTAACAACTGTTTCAACGGTTGGCGCTTTTCCAATACCGTATAGCGGATATTCGGGCGGTCGAAACTGCTGATGTGTACCTGCGGCTGATGCAGGTGCAGACGTTGAAGGATATCGTGCCGGGTCGCATGGTCGGCGGTGGCGGTCAAGGCAATGAAAGGTACCTGCGGAAAACGTTCGCGCAAACTGCCCATTTGACTGTATTCCGGCCGGAAATCGTGTCCCCACTGGGAAATACAGTGTGCCTCGTCAATCGCGAACAAGGCGATCGGCAGGCTTTGCAAGGTTTGCAGAAAATGGGCGTTAAGCAGGCGTTCCGGAGAAACGTACAACAAATCCAACTGCCCCGTGTGCAATTGCATCATTACCTGATCGGCGGCTTCGTAATCCAAAGAAGAGTTGTAATAAGCCGCGTTCACCCCATTGGCTTTTAGGGCGGTGACCTGATCCTGCATCAACGCGATGAGCGGCGATACCACAATCGCCGTACCGGAACGTATCAGCGCCGGAATCTGATAACACAGAGACTTTCCGCCGCCGGTCGGCATCAAAACAAAACAATCTCGACCGGACACCACATCTTCGATAATCGACGCTTGCTGGGGACGAAACTGATCGTAACCGTAAACAGTCTGCAAGAGCTGGCGTGCCTGCTCTTGAATGGAAGCCTGATTGAAAGATTGGGTCATGTACTGAAAGCCAAGGGGCAAGAAACGGGACGCCAAGATAGACGATTAAACATCAAAATACAAGTGAATGAATTTCTTATCGACAATCCGAACAAACCTGTCCGGAATTCATAGACCCTGCCAAGTGGCCGCTTAAAACAAGCCTTCGTCCCAATAAGCCTTGTCACCAAAATATTCAACCAGAAAATCGATGAACACCCGAGCTTTATTTGACAGATAACGGTTTTGAGGATAAACCGCATAGGCATGAATTAACGGCAAATTATACTCTTTCAGAACCTGAACCAACTCCCCCTTCTGCAACGACTCCCACGCAATAAAGGTCGGCGACAGAATAATCCCGTGACCACTGACCGCCATCTTTCTAAGGAAATCGCCGTTATTGGCATAAATCTGCCCCGATGCCTGCACCGGATGCGAATACCCCTCGCTGTCAGTTAAATGCCAAACCCCGGTTTTGTCTCCGGTATAGTGCAGCACCTTATGTTCTTTCAGATCTTCCGGAACTTCCGGGGTACCGTATTCTTGCAGATAGTCGGGACTAGCGCACAAGATGAGCCGAATGGGAACGAGTTTTCGCGCCTGAATCAACGCATCCTTGAGCTGGCCGATACGAAACGCTAAATCAAAGCCTTCTTCGACCATATCCACCTCACGGTCGGACAGGTCGATCTGTAAAGTCAGTTCCGGATGCTGTTTGGCAAATTGATCGAATACGCCGGTCAAGTGCGCCAAGCCAAACGACAAGGGAACTGCGACCCTCAAGGTGCCTCGCAATTGCTGCTCGTCGTTGCGAATAGAGGAATTCATTTCCTCAATCGACTCAAGAACCTTAAGTGCCCGTTCGTAATAGAGCTGGCCGGCTTCGGTCAAACTGGAAGTTCGTGTCGTACGCTGAATCAATTTGCAAGCCAAGCGCGATTCCAAATCGGATAAACGACGGCTCACCGCAGACTTCGCCAAATTTAACTGTTCCGCCGCTTTACCAATACCGCCCGCTTCGACCACACGAATAAAAATCCGCATCTCTTCCAGTTGTCCCATTTCCCCTCCCTGTCTTTTTGTTCTTAAAATTAGAACAGTGTTTTGGTATTTTGGCGGTTTTTTATTGTTTAATCAATCGTTAAGCTTACCGTCTATCAATAGGAGTCAGGACATGGCCAATCAAACCCGCCAACTGCAACAAATTTATTACGGCATGCCCGCTTCGGACGGAGACGGCGTCAAACTCTTTCGTATCATCGGACAACCGCAACTGAAAAATCTGGATCCGTTCATCATGCTTGACGCTTTCGGCACAGACGAACCTGCGGATTACATAGGAGGCTTCCCGCCGCATCCGCACCGTGGTTTCGAGACCGTAACCTATCTATTAGCCGGGAAAATGCGTCATAAAGACAACCAAGGAAACGAAGGTCTGATTGAAGCGGGCGGCGTGCAATGGATGACGGCCGGACGTGGCATCATCCATTCCGAAATGCCGGAACAGGAAGATGGCCTGTTAATGGGCTTTCAACTTTGGGTTAATCTGCCCGCCGATGCAAAAATGACACCGCCGGCCTATCAGGAACACCCGCCTGAAAGCATTCCGGTAGAAAATTGGCCGGACGGAACCATCATTAAAGTGATTGCCGGGAAAACGCAAAAAGGCACGCAAGGCATCATCCAAAACGACTATGTCGACCCGACTTACCTTGATGTCCAACTGGTAAAAAGCGAGTTTTTCAAACAACCGCTTAAGCACGATGAAACCGCTTTTATCTATCTGCATGAAGGTCAGGTTGAAGTTGGTACCGAAAACCCGAGAATACTTAAAGCGGGACAACTTGGCGTGTTCGGATCGGGCGACCAAGTCGAAATCCGTTCAATCAGCGACCAAAGCCGTTTCATACTGGTGGCCGGAACCCCACTGAACGAACCGATTGCACAACGCGGACCGTTTGTGATGAACACACAGGAAGAGATCGTGCAGGCAATCCACGATTACCAGAACGGGCGTTTTTAAAGTGTCTGTTTCACAGGGCGATAATCACTTGAACGGGTTCACCAATTTTTATCCGACACCAAACAACCAAAATAGCGGGACATTCTTATGGGATTCATGATCGAGGGTAAATGGCACAACCGGTGGTACGACACCAAATCCACCGGAGGCCGTTTCAAGCGCATGGAATCGCAGTTTAGAAACTGGATTACCGCCGACGGTCGCGCCGGGCCTACGGGTCAAGACGGATTCGAAGCCGAACCCGACCGTTATCACCTTTATGTTTCCCTTGCCTGTCCGTGGGCGCACCGCACCCTGATTTTCAGAAAACTCAAAGGGCTGGAAGAGATGATCAGCGTCTCCATCGTCAACTCTTATATGGGCGACGACGAGGGCTGGACATTCCACCCCGGGCACGGCGTCATTCCCGATTTCGTCAATCACAAGACGTTGTTGCATGAAATCTATTCGATCGCCGATCCGAATTACACCGGCATCGTCAGCGTGCCGACGCTATGGGATAAAAGACTCAACACCATCGTCAGCAACGAATCGTCGGAAATCATCCGCATGTTCAATTCCGCCTTCGACGACATCGGTGCCCTGCCCGGCGACTATTATCCTGTAGCGTTGCGCGAAGAGATCGAACAAATCAACGACTTCGTTTACCACAACCTCAACAACGGCGTTTACAAAGCCGGATTCGCCACCAAGCAACAAGTGTATGAAAGAGAAGCGAAAAACGTTTTCAAATGTCTGGATGCGTTGGAAGAACGCCTCTCGAAACAACGTTATCTGGTTGGAGAGCAACTCACCGAAGCCGACTGGCGGCTGTTCACGACGCTTATTCGCTTCGATGCCGTCTACGTCGGTCACTTTAAATGCAATCTCCGCCGTCTGGTCGATTACCCAAATTTATGGAATTACACCTTGGAATTAGCGCAAATTGAGGGAATAATGGAGACGATTGATCTCGAATATACCAAAGCACACTACTACGGTAGCCATGACACCATCAATCCGACTTTGATCGTGCCAATCGGCCCCGAACTGGATTTGACGACACCCCACAACCGCGAGCGGTTTTGAACGGCCTGATCAAATCCCCGCTTTGGATGCCAAGAGGACTTACCCATGAGTAGAGAATTCCATCCCGCCGACGAGCGTGGCGTTTACCACCACGGTTGGCTGCACAGTTACCATAGTTTCAGTTTCGGCAGTTACTACGATCCCGAACGTATGGGGTTCGGACTGCTGCGCGCGCTCAACGACGACCGCGTCGCCCCTTCGATGGGCTTCGAAACCCATCCGCACAACAACATGGAAATCATCTCCATCCCATTGAAAGGTCGCCTTCAACACGAAGACAGCATGGGGAACCGGCACGTTATCCAGGCAGGAGAAATTCAGGTCATGTCGGCCGGAACCGGCGTCGCCCACTCCGAATACAACGACTCCGACAGCGACGAAGTCAACTTCCTGCAAATCTGGGTTATACCCAAACAACACAATATCGAACCGCGTTACGGCCAGAAAGCATTTGATGAAAATGGACGTAAGAACCGTTTCCAATTAGTCGTATCTCCCGACGAACGGGACGGTTCTATATGGATAAACCAAGACGCCTATTTTTCGCTCGCCGATATGGACGACAATCAAACGCTGTTTTACAAGAAACACCGTCCTGAAAACGGTGTATTCATATTTCTTTTGGACGGCAACGTCCAGATTGATCTGGACGAATTGAACCCGAGAGACGCGTTGGCCATACCCGAAGACGACAATATTGAAATCCGCGCCCATGCGAACAGCAAGCTCTTGTGCATCGAAGTTCCAATGGCCTGACGATACCGACTCTTGTAACAGTGAGTGTAATACCGCTTGCTTTTTGAGTCGGTTATCAGAAATAATGGAATTTCGGTTCGACGGTTTTTTTCGACAAAGAGGTTGATTGCTCTTTTCATAATCCCCACCCTTTTACCGTCGCTTCATTCACGCCAATCAACGCGCCGATTTGTCGAATCAGTATGTAATGTTTGACCACAAACCTTTTCCCCAAAGGAGAAAGCATGCAAGTACCACTACAAATCACCTTCAAAGACATCAAACACTCCGATGCCGTTGAAGATAGAATCAAAGAAAAAGTAAAAAAACTCGAACAATTCGCCAGGGAAATTATCAGCTGCTCGGTAGTTATTGAAGCACCGCACCGCAAACATCAGCAAGGCAATCTGTTCAGCATCAAAATCAACTTATCCGTGCCGGGTCACGACCTTGTCGCCACCAAAAACTCCGACAACGATCATACCCACGAAAATATGTATATTGCACTCAGGGATGCGTTCGGAGCCATTCAACGCCAGCTGCAGGACTTGACCCGCAAACAGCGCGGCAAAGTCAAACTGCATGAAGTAGCACCTCACGGAACCGTAAAAGCCCTGTATCCGGAGATGGATTACGGAACGATCGAAACCGCTTTCGGACGAGAAATCTACTTTCACCGCAACAGCATCGTTAATGCGGATTTCGACAACCTGAAAACGGGCGACAAAGTACATTTTTCGGAAGAGATGGGAGAAGAAGGTCCCCAAGCCAGCAGCGTGGTGCTGGAAGGTAAACATCACGTAGTTTAATTGATAGTTTCAACAGGCCGCTTAGAGCGGCCCAATCAGGATTGAATCATAGGACTGAATCATCAAGGCACTCATTTCGCCTGCTGATTCAGGCACCAACAAGCCGATTCACTCTGAAAAACAGCACTTTCAAAGGTCTTTGAGCTCCAGAATCCTACTGTAAATCGCCTTTTTCTTTTGCCCGCTGTAATCAACGAGGATGTCGGTAATCTGTTTAACCGGCAAGTTCTGTTTTAGCAGGCTTAGAATCAAAGCGTCGTAATCACCGACTTCCGTCACTTCTTCCACAACGTCACCCATTACCATCAAAACGAATTCGCCTCGAACCTTATCGTCATGTTCGGTGAAATACGCTTTCACCTCGGCAACAGAGCCGGAAACGAACTGTTCGTAAGTCTTAGTCATCTCGCGTGCGGCTACCATCTGGCGGTTTTCGCCGAACACGGTCTCCATTGCGTCCAACGTATCCATAAAACGATGCGGCGACTCGTAAAAGACCAAAGTACGGGTATCGTTTTTCAAGCTTTCCAAAACATCCAACCGTTTTTGCGTTTTGGCCGGTAAAAAACCTTCGTAACTGAAACGGTCTGTCGGCAATCCGGCTGCACACAGAGCGGTAATCACTGCAGACGGCCCCGGAATCGGCACTACATCGATCCCCTGCTGGCGCAACAACTTAACCAAATGAAATCCCGGATCGTTAATCAACGGCGTTCCCGCATCCGAAACCAAAGCGCCGCTTTCGCCTTGTTGTAAACGTTCCAACAACTGAGTACTGCGAGCCTGTTCGTTATGGTCGTGCAGACTGATTAAAGGACGTTGAATCGCCAATGCCTGCAACAACTTTTGAGTGTGACGCGTGTCTTCGGCGGCAATCCAATCGACCGAAGAAAGAATCTCGATCGCCCGGTGCGTAATGTCCTTTAAATTTCCGATGGGCGTCGCCACAATATAGAGGGTGCCGTTTTTTGCATTTGCCGTATTGTTTTCCATAAAAACCTTATCAATCACTCAATTCGCTATATAATCTTCACTAAGATTAATTGTGAACCATTCTATATAAAAATGCGCAAATCCACTGCTTTAATTGTCTCTTCTTCCTTAATGGCGATCTTCCTTGGCGCGCTTTCCGGATGTTCCACTCCCGGCGGGTCAAAAGACATCGCAAGTAAACCCGGCATTGTCCTTGAAGGCGCCCAGATGAAATCCGTCGGGGATCTCGAAATCGCCCAATTGGAAAAGCAAATCAAACTTGCCGAAGAAAATCGAGATTGGACAACGTACCTGACACTGAGCGAGCAATTATGGCACAAGGCCGATGATGAAAATCAGTTGGCGATCGAATACATGATTTGGCACACCTTGTCACAAGCTTTCGACACCAAGGAAAAAATCGCCGAACTGGATAGCAGCCCGAATCTGCAATTACAACAATGGGGCAGACTCCTGAATGCATTACAGCAACCGGGGCTATACGCACAACAGGCCTTATCGGATCTTGCCAGCTTCGACAACGATGCACTTTATAACCACCATCTACTTGAAGGTCTGAAGCAGCACCTTAAGAACACCCAAACGGTTCGTCAAATTGCGGTTTTACTGCCGTTTCAAGGTAAATACCAGGATATCAGCGAACAGATTCGAAACGGTTTGATTAAAGCCTATATGATTTCAAACCGTTCGATTACTTTAAAATTCTACGATTCCAGCGAAATCGACCAAGTCTTCCAACAATACCAACAGGCTAAACTGGACGGTGCCGATCTCGTCATCGGCCCGTTGACCAAAGAAGCAGTCGACCAACTGGCCGGACGCGGGCTAACCGACGTTCTGGCTTTAAACAGTATCGAAAATGCGACGTTCAAGTCATTCAACTACCGTTCGCAGACCGAAAGCATGCAAATCACGCGTCAGCTTGAGGACAACGCTTATCAACGCATTGCAATTCTAAGCAGCGAAAACAGTCGAGATATGGCCACCGCTCAAGCCTTACGCGTTCAATGGCTTTCCAACCCGGATAATCAGGCGGTCATGCATGTTTACCCGCTGAAAAACCCGAACTTACGTAAGGCTCTTGGCGGCATCGTCAACGAGGAAGCCAGTCAGGCACGTTACAACAATCTGCGTTGGTTACTAGGCGAAAAACTCGAGTTCTTCCCTCGCACCCGCCAAGACCTGCAAGCCATCGTTTTATTGGGTAACGAACAACAAGTCGCAGTATTCCACCCGCAATTCGAATTCTTCCAATTAAAACTGCCGGTATACGCGACGTCCAACCTGACGCCTAACGACCTGCAAAACATCAAACGTAACAAAGACTTGGAAAACGTCATCTTCCCGACCATACCGGCCGTTTTCACACCGAACGCGCTGAACACCCCGTTGGAAGCATTCGGTTGGGACAGTTTTCTATTGGCGACCCAACTCGACAAGCTCGCGCCGAATCTTTGCTTAACCCAGGGACAAAGCGGAATTTTGTATTTAGACGAAGATCAACAGATCGGCAAGAAATTGATCTGGGCGCAATATTCGCCGCAAGGACAATTGATTCCATGGGTCAAGCCTGAAATACCGGTTATAGAGGAAACGGTAGAAGATACGGCGGAAGGTGCCTTGAAAGAAACAGAAACAACCAACGGCATCGAATTGCCCGCCACTCAAGAAAGTCAGCCACAGGAACGTCAACCTATTCAGCTGCTTCCGGCCGACTAATTTAGCGACTATCCGATGAAAGTCCTGCAACGCCTTAAAAGCAAACTCATCGGACGCACTAAGGAACAGCAGGCGGCGGCGTGGTTACGTCAACAAGGCATCGAACTCCTTGAACATAATTATCACTGCCGCGGAGGCGAGATCGATCTGATCGGTTTTGACCGCCGAAGCAACCAACTGATCTTCTTTGAAGTCAAATACCGTCAATCCAGCGATTACGGTCACCCTGCGGAATTCGTCACCGCGCCGCAGCAAAAGCGTATTATCCAATGCGCACAGCACTTTCTACTCAAACACCCCGACTTACAAAATGCCGGTATGCAGTTCGACGTTCTGACCCTGCTGGACGAACAAACCGTGCCCGAACGCATAGAAAACGCATTCGGACAATAAATCAACGCGGTAGTTTATCCACTTATCCCAAAGTTATCCACAGGCAAATTTATCTCGCGCTTAGAAGCCTTAGGATTCTTTTCCGCCGACAAGACCACCGGCAAGGTTTTCAAAACCGAATCCGGATTCAAACTCATTGCATCGATACCGATCTCCACCAAAAACTCGGCAAATTCCGGGTAGTCCGACGGCGCCTGTCCGCAAATGCTGATGTGTTTACCTTGTCGGTGCGCACCTTCAATCGCCATTTGAACCATTTTTTTAACGCCCGGATCACGTTCGTCATAGTCGAATGCCACCTTTTCGGAATCTCGATCCACCCCCAATACCAATTGAGTTAAGTCATTGGTTCCGATAGAAAACCCGTCAAAATATGCGGCAAATTCGTC
This sequence comes from Thiomicrorhabdus sp., assembly GCF_041583835.1. Classification (GTDB taxonomy): domain Bacteria; phylum Pseudomonadota; class Gammaproteobacteria; order Thiomicrospirales; family Thiomicrospiraceae; genus Thiomicrorhabdus. Next base: position 137,993 of record NZ_JBFHFC010000007.1, read on the forward strand.
GATCAGCAAGACGTTATTGGGAATTTCAACCATCATATATACTTTCAACCCATTCACTCCGCGCACCAATCCATGCTCGGCCAGATTGTCGATGACACTCTTGGCCTCTTCCAGACGTCGGCAGAACGGTACCATAATGATAACATTCTCTAAGCCCATCACTTCACGTACGCGTTTAATCGCCGAACATTCCATAGCAAAACTGGCTTTATAATCGGCATCGTTATAGCGGGATGCACCTCGGAATCCGATCATCGGATTCTCTTCTTTGGCTTCAAAATTCTTGCCGCCGATCAACGCCGAATATTCATTGGATTTGAAATCGGATAAACGCATCACCACCGGCTTAGGATAAAATCCTGCCGCAATCGTACCGATCCCTTCGGACAATTTCTGTACAAAATACTGCTCGCCACTGGCGAAGCCTTCCGTCAGTTCGGCAATTTTAGCGCGTTCCTTTTCACTGCTGACCAGCTGTGGATTTAACAACGCCTGAGGGTGAATCTGAATACTGTTATTAATGATGAACTCCATCCGCGCCAAACCGATACCGTCGTTAGGTATCGAATTCAGCTGAAACGCCAGCTCCGGATTCCCCAAATTCATCATCATCTCGGTCTTCGGACTTTCTAAGCTGGCCAAGTCGGTCTGAACGATTTTATAAGGCACCTCACCTTCATAAACTCGCCCTTCGTCCCCTTCTGCACAAGAAACCGTCAACAGCTGACCGTTTTTGATCAATTCAGTGCCTTTTCCCGTTCCCACCACCGCCGGAATACCAAGCTCACGGGCAATGATCGCAGCATGGCAAGTCCGCCCTCCACGGTTGGTAATCAGGCCGGCGGCCTTCTTCATGACCGGCTCCCAATCTGGCGTGGTGATGTCCGAAATCAAAATCTCGCCTTCCTGAAATTCATGCAAAAACTCAACCGACGAAATCACCCGTGCACGTCCACTGACCACTTTACTGCCCACAGAACGCCCCACTGCAATCGGACTTGGCGGCGTCGAAGTTAATTCATAACGCTCCAGAATCGACCCTTTGCGCTGGGAAGCGACCGTTTCAGGACGTGCCTGCACCACAAACAATCCGCCGGTCACACCATCCTTAGCCCATTCCATATCCATCGGGCGTTCCGTTCCCGCTTTATCGCTGTAATACTTTTCAATCTTGATGGCGTAATCCGCCAAACTCAACGCTTCCTGATCGGTAATACAGAAATTCTTACGTTCCGCCATGCTGGTAGGCACATTCTTGACAGGTTGACGGCGATTGCTGTCGGTCGCATAAATCATCTTAATTTTTTTAGCGCCCAAATGGCGTTTCACCACGCCTCTAAAACCTTTATTAAAAGTCGGTTTGTGCACATAAAATTCGTCTGGATCGACCGCCCCCTGAACCACGTTTTCACCCAGACCGTAGGCACCGGTAATCAACACCACATCTTTAAAACCGGTTTCGGTATCGATCGAAAACATAACGCCCGAAGCCGCAATATCGGAACGTACCATCAACTGCACACCGATCGACAAGGCCACATCGAAATGTCCGAAGCCCTGATCGATTCGGTAGTGGATCGCACGGTCAGTAAATAAACTCGCGAAACAGTGCTTACAGGCATCGATGTAGGCATTTAAGCCGGAAATATTCAAATAGGTGTCCTGCTGCCCTGCAAAACTGGCGGTCGGTAAATCCTCGGCCGTCGCCGAACTGCGAACCGCCAAAGAAACCTGTTGTCCGTATTCGGCAATCAAAGCTTCATAGGCAACGACCATTTCCTCATACAGCGCATCGGGCAATTTAGCGTTGTAAATCAGTTCACGCGCTTGAGCGCCGCGACGCTGCAAATCCTGAGTACTCTCGGCATCCAACGGGTCCAGGATCTCGTGCAACTTAGTCCATAAATCATTTTCGTCAAGTATGGCGCGATACGCGGCCGAAGTGATAGCAAACCCATTCGGAATCGGTACGCCTTGCGGCACTAAGCTTTGATACATTTCTCCGAGAGAGGCGTTTTTTCCGCCCACCAGAGGAATATCTTCTATCCCTAAATCTTTAAAAAATCGGATGAATCGGCAGGAAGAAAAAGACGTCTCAAAAGGCATGGAACTCTCCTATCGGATTGCGGATTAGAAAGGTGTAAATGGATAACGACAGCAATAAAACCGTGTTCGATAATTGCCAATTAGCTTACGCCTATTGGATTCGTTTATCCAGAGCCGCCTCAGAATTTTTCGGCGATTAAAAAGGCCAAGCAAGCAGGGCCATTTATAGAAGCGAAACATCTGTGGTTTATCGACTTAAATTAACAAGTGATTAAAGAAAAATTAAAGAAGAAAACCTGAAAACAGCAAAATGGAAAGGAACTGAGCGGCCCTATTTTTAGGCCGCCCCGTTCGATTAATGAACTTATTTTTCGACGACAATGCGTACAAATCGGCCGTCGCGCTGTGGCGTGCATTCGATCACATTAAATCCTAAACTGGTCAACATAAACAGAATGTCATCCGCATGATAACGATTGTGTTCCAAGAAGTGGTCAAAAACATCTTCGACTTCGTCGCGACCAACTTCTTCGGTCCACAAGGTTTTTTCAGGATATCGATGCGTCAGATAGTCCGCCAGCGGTTGACGAACCAAATCGATGATGCAGAAACGTCCACCCGGTTTTAACCAACGGTAAACCGCTTTAAACATCAAGACCGGTTGAGGCAATTCATGAACCAGCATATTCGCCATCACGGCGGCCAGACTTTCGTCGGCAATATTCGCTTGCGGTTCGTTAAGGTCGTCTTTCAACATACGGCAGTTTTCCGCCATCGCGATCTGAGCGGTCAACATATAAGGTGCCGCTTCGATTCCCAACACCGTGTTTCGCGGATAGCGCAACGCCAAATCGTTCATAAACTGACCGATACCCGCGCCCAAGTCCAACAGACCTTCGCCCGGTTTGATCACCGTTCCCATCTGAGCGTTCCAAAACTCCCAAAATTCGATGTCGTGACGTCGCTCATAGGTGGAGGTGATCATTTCCCTCGCATGCTCGCCGTTGCCCCCGTGGTGCTTCAAGATCTGTGCCTGTGTTTTTTCCATACCGTTCCCTTTTACATATTACTTTTCTACAGCACAATTCCGTCGCTTACATTACGACTTCCGGTTCGTGCTCGATCCCTCGTAAACCTTTATAAACAGGCTGTTTCGCACCTTTTTAGTCATAATCTTATTCGCCCAAAAGGATCGAAAGATTTTACCGCCAGCATAACATAACCACAAGTTAACACACCTCGACACGGTAAAAACTTAACCTGCCTCAAATTGAAGATCAAAAAAAGGCAAAACCCACCATAAATACGCGGTTTTTGGGCTTTATTCTTTGTTTATTTGTGCTAGTATGGCAGCCAGATAGATATTTTTTTAATACTAAATAGTGTGCCGAACCACCACCCTCTCAATAGAATGAACATAAAACCCATATTGGAACGGATTTCCATTTTTCTGGTGGCTTCCCTCATAACGCTGTTTTCCATCAACGGCAATGCCGGTGAACAGCCAAAAACCGACTCAACCTTGTATTTTGCCCCCTTACCGATGGGCAATGCAAAACTGAATATGGCAAAAAGCCAGTCTCTGACGCAATTGCTTCAAACGACTTTGCACCGCCCGGTTATCGTCAAGCTCTATCACAACTACGAAGAGATTTTAAAAGCCTTTCAAAAAGGTGAAGTCGACTTTGTCGAACTCGGCCCTTTGGTCTACCTTGAATTAGGCAAACAAACCGATCGAATCTATCCTCTGGTTTCGGTCAACCAACAAACCAAACTGGAACATCATCAGTGTGTGCTGGCCGCCCCAATTGACGGAATCAAAAGCGTTGGCGAACTGAAGCATATTCCTAATCCCAAAGTCGCTTTGACACAACCCCTCTCGACTTGCGGCTGGCTGCTCAGCGAACGCCTTTTAAAGCAAGAAGGGCTGGACTTGTCGAAAATGGACTACCACTTTACCGGCTCTCACGAAAAAGTCGCTTTATCGTTAATGCGCAATGAATATCAAATCGGCGGCTTGGCGAAATTCGTCGCCAAACGTTACGCCGATTTCGGTCTAAAAATTCTCAAGACTTCGCAGCCGATGCCGTTATTTATTATTGCAGGCAATCCCGACACCCTGTCGACCCAACAACTTGAACAGGTGAAAAAGGCTATGTTGGAATACCAGCCAAGCGAATCTTGGGGACTAGGCTCTACCGGTTTCAGTCCGATTTCGATGGCTTTATTTGAAGAACTTAAAACCATTGACCGCGAGAGCAACGTTGACTATGCAACCTTGAGGCGTTCCAAATAATGTGGAACCGTCATAACAAACAAAATAACATCAAGGACTTGTTCACTTCTATCATGATCAGCCTGCTGGTCTGGACGGTTCTGTTTCAGGGTCTGTATCTGGTTTATAAAACCGATACCCAGGCTTATTTGGACGAACGCATCGCGAAACAGAATATCGCCTGGCAAGCGGCCACTAAGATGTTTCAACGCGGTGTCGAAGCCCGTTTTCAATCTGAAATCAACCAACCGGCGGTGCTTGAACTGTTGGATAAAGCCCAGGACCCTAAGCAGGCACAACAGGCTCGAATCGATCTATATCGTCTTCTTTATCCTTATTACCAAAAACGCCTCACGCAAAACGACGGCCACTTCCAGTTGCATTTTCATACGGCCGACAACAAAAGTTTCCTGCGTTTTCACCAACCGGACAGATTCGGAGACGATCTGAGCGAGGCACGGCCGACCGTCGTTAAAGCTAATGCGACTTTAAAACCGGTTTCCGCGTATGAAAGCGGTAAAATCGTTTCCGGTCTACGCCATGTCTTCCCGCTTATCTATAAAGGCCGTCATCTCGGCAGTGTCGAGCTCAGCCAGAAATTCGAGTCGCTGCGCAAAGAGATCGCTTTATTCAACCCGCAACACGAGTTCACCATTCTCTACAACCGAAAACTGGTAGAAGCCAAACGTTTCAAACAATTCTCCTACATCTATTCTCCGAGTACGATCTCGCCGCAATGGCTGGAGGAAGACCCTTATAGAATTCTGCCGCAAACACCGCTACCACTGACGCAAACCATGTACGATGTCAGCCGCATCGCACACGAAGATCCAAGCCTGAATACGGATCTTGAACGCGGCGAAGCTTTCGCTAAAGCTTATCCGTTGAACCACACCTACTATGTTCTGACGTTCACCCCGATTCACGACCTTAACCACCAAAACATGTCTTATTTGATCTCTTTAGGTCAAGCCGACGAGATTACCACCAGTTATCAGCGTCTTTGGTCTTACGGCACCATCATGTCCTTGATCATGCTGCTGTTTGCGTACGGTCTATGGCGAATCTTAAGTTCGAGAAGACAACAAAACCACTATCGCAGTTATCTCGAAGGAATCAACAACACCATGGGTGAAGGGCTGTATGTTACCGACACCCGAGGCATGATCACGACCGCCAATGCGTCCGCCCAAAAACTGCTCGGTTTCAATGAAAAACAGCTGCTCGGCAAAAACGCACACAAACTGTTCCACGGTATCGAAAATCCTTTATTTGATAGGCATGACAACTGCCCGATCGAAAGTGCTACCCTTCAAGGAAAATCCTACCAAGGGGAGATGATTTTCAAAAAAGAAGATCAGCAAGAAATATTAGTTTCGGTTTCCAGCCAACCTATGTACATCGATAACCGTCTTGAAGGTTCGGTCGTCAGCTTTAACGATATTACCGCCCAAAAAGCCTTGGACGAAGCACTGCACATAGCGGCCACTGCTTTCGAGACCCAAGAAGGCATCATGATTACCGATATCAAAGGCAGGATATTAAGAGTCAACAAGGCTTTCTGCAGACTTACCGGTTATGAGCAGGATGAAGTCATCGGCTTGACGCCGCGCATCTTGAAATCGGGCGTCCAAGATAAAGATTTCTACCGCGAACTGTGGCAAAGCATCCTGAACAACCATTTCTGGCAAGGTGAAATCTGGAACCGGCGTAAAAGCGGCGACATCTTTTTAGAGTGGTTGACGATTACCGCCGTAATCAACCGACAAGGCGAAATCACCCAGTTCGTCGCCAACTTCTCCGACGTCACCGAACGTCACAAGGCTCAGGAAGAGATTCAACGTCTGGCTTTCTACGATCCATTGACCAAACTGCCAAACCGCAGACTATTGTTGGATCGCCTCGAGCACGCCATTCGTTACAGCCAGAGAAGCCGGCAGTGCGGCGCCCTGTTCTTTATCGACTTGGACAACTTCAAGACTCTTAACGATTCCAAAGGTCACATGATCGGTGACCTGTTGCTCAAAGAAGTGGCAAACCGTCTTACCGGTGCAGTTCGAGACGTCGATACGGTTTCGCGCATCGGCGGCGACGAATTCATCATCCTGATGGAAAACCTGGGCGACAATCCAGACAAGGCCGCCAACCATGCGGAAGAAGTCGCGTTGAAAATTCTCGACATGTTCAG